>QBZW01000023.1 GCA_003282205.1 Pelagibacteraceae bacterium AG-337-G04 | reverse complement strand
CGCTTCATAAAGTTCTTTTTTAAGTTTTGGTGTCCATATTTCAGGGTTTTCTTTAATAAATTCCTTAAAGATTCTGATCATTGAATTACAATGAAGAGTTTCATCTCTTACTGACCAAGTAACTATTTGGCCCATACCCTTCATTTTATTGTGTCTTGGAAAATTAAGTAAAATTGCAAAACTAGCAAACAGCTGCAAACCTTCGGTGAATGCGCTAAATACTGCAACTGTTTTTGCGATATCTTCTTTTGAATTTACATTGAAGCCTTGCATATAATCATATTTATCTTTCATTTCTTTATATTTCATGAAAGCTGAGTATTCTGACTCTGGCATTCCAATAGTATCTAAAAGATGTGAGTAAGCTGCAACATGAACAGTTTCCATTGAAGCAAATGCGGTCATCATCATTAAAACTTCTGTGGGTTTAAACACAGTTGTATAATGTCTTAAATAACAGTTGTTAACCTCAACATCTGCCTGTGTAAAAAATCTAAAAATCTGAGTTAATAAATTTTTCTCAGGTTGAGATAAGTTTTTTTGCCAATCTCTGACATCATCGCCCAATGGAACTTCTTCAGGCAACCAATGAATTCTTTGTTGAGTTAGCCATGCATCATAACACCATGGATATCTAAATGGTTTATATACTGGGTTCTCAACTAATAGTCCCATTTTTTTTGGTTGAATTATTTCTTTATTAATTTTTTCTGCTACTGACATGATAAACACTCCTCATAATCTTGTTGGTTATTACTTTTGTCTTTTGATTTATAAACGTTTGCTGCAATGTCAGTTGAATTTGCATCATTAACATTTTCAGCACGTTGTATTGATTTAGACCTACAGTAATAAAGACTCTTCAATCCTTTCTTCCATGCTTGGAAATGGATTTGATGTAAATCTCTTTTGTGTACATCTGCAGGTAAAAATAAATTAATTGATTGAGCCTGAGAAATATGAGGCGTTCTATCAGCACTCAAATCTACAAGCCATCTTTGGTCTAGCTCAAAAGCTGTTTTGAAAACATCTTTTTCATCTTGGGTTAAAAAGTCTAAATGTGAAACAGATCCTTGATTAGTTGTAATACTTGACCAAACTTCATCTGTATCTTTTTCATGTTTTTCTAAAAGTTGTCTTAAATACTTATTTCGAACGTTAAATGAACCAGACAATGTTTTATGTGTAAAACTATTAGCTGCAATTGGTTCAACCCCAGGAGATGTTCCACCACATATTATTGAAATTGAAGCTGTAGGAGCTATCGCAGTCTTATTAGAAAATCTCTCCATAATGCCATAATCTGCTGCGTCAGGACATGATCCTCTTTCCTCAGCCAAAACTTTTGAGGCTTTATCCACATTTTTATGAATATGCTCAAAAATCTTTTTATTCCATGCTTTGCTCATTACAGATTCGATAGGGATCATCTTTTTTTGATAATAAGAATGCAATCCCATCACACCTAATCCCACACTTCGTTCTCTCATTGCTGAATATGTGGCATCACTAAATTGTTCAGGTGCATTCTCTATGAAATCAGTCATAACGTTATCTAGAAATCTCATGACATCTTGAATAAAGTTTTCATCATCTTTCCACTCATCATATTTTTCTACATTTAATGATGATAAACAACATACAGCTGTTCTATCTCTCCCATCTTTATCAATTCCTGTTGGAAGTGTAATCTCGCTACAAAGATTTGAAGTTTTAACAGTAAGACCAGCAAGTTTGTGGTGTTGGGGAATTTGTCTATTAACTGTATCTATAAATATGATATATGGCTCTCCTGTCTCAATTCTAGCTGTTAATAATCTTATCCATAAATTTCTAGCAGAAACAGTTGCTTGAACAGCTCCATCTTTTGGACTTTTAAGACCCCATTGCTCATCAAGTTCAACAGCTCTCATGAAAGCATCTGAAACTAAAACACCATGGTGTAAGTTTAATGATTTTCTATTTGGATCTCCTCCAGTTGGTCTTCTCATCTCAATAAACTCTTCGATTTCTGGATGATCTATTGGTATATAGCAAGCAGCTGAACCTCTTCTTAACGAGCCTTGGCTAATTGCCATTGTCAAAGAGTCCATTACCTTAATAAATGGAATTATACCTGAAGTTTTACCAACTCTACCAATTTTTTCACCTATTGATCTAAGGTTTCCCCAATAACTTCCAATACCTCCACCACGTGCAGCAAGCCAAACGTTTTCACTCCAAAGATCGAGAATTCCATTAAGGCTATCACTAGCTTCATTTAGAAAACAAGATATTGGCAATCCTCTTGTTGTTCCTCCATTTGACAAAACTGGAGTTGCTGGCATGAACCAAAGGTTGCTAATGTAATTATATAATCTTTGAGCATGTAAATTGTCATCAGCATAATGACTTGCAACTCTTGCGAATAAATCTTGGAAAGATTCATTGGCTCCTAAATATCTATCCTTAAGAGTAGCTTTTCCAAAATCTGTTAAATTATCATCCCTGGTTCTATCGATTTTAATTGTTATGCCTTTAGAATTTTGAAATAATTCTGTTTCACTATTAAGAGAGAACAAATCTAGTCTTTTATCTTTAAGATCCTGACTCACTTGTGGACTATAATCAGAGACAGCTTTCCTAATAGCTTGTGATAAAATCTTGTTCATTTAGCTCCTTTTTTGTACTATACTCAATTTAGTAAAACAACTAGATGTTGTATGATAGT
>QBZW01000022.1 GCA_003282205.1 Pelagibacteraceae bacterium AG-337-G04 | reverse complement strand
ATTGATCGATACATTTTTTTCGTCCAATACCAATCAAGACCTTTTTTTTTAAAAGCTTTATTAAATGATTGTCTTTGAATATTTGAAGTTTCAACAATTGTGCCAATTGAACCGAATAAAACTGCTTTAATCTTCATTAGCCTTTAACGGCACCAGTTGTTAATCCACTTATAACTTGTCTTTGGAAAAACATTACTAACATAAATAGAGGAGCAGTGGCAGAAACAACTGCAGATACTGCCCACATCAAATTACCTTCATGTTGATTTGTTCCAAGATAACTTTGAATTTTGGGTACCATTGTATGATTTTCTTGATTTAGAAGTAGCGCTGTTACAGTAAAATCATTATATGCTAACATTAGACTAAACAAACCAGCAGTAATAACGCCAGGCCACATTACAGGCATAATTATATATCTAAATGCTTGAAAGTATGAGCAACCATCTATTAATGCACTTTCATCTAATTCTTTTGGTACTGTTTTAAAAAAAGAATAGAGCAACCACAAAGTAAAAGGTTGATTAATTGCAACTAAAACTACAATTGTAGTTGGTAAAATTCCCCAGATCTGCAATTCAAAAAAGGGAAAAAGGTAACCCGAGACCAATGTTATGTGTGGCATTGCTCTAAAAATTAGTGCAGCAATTAGTATCCAAAATGCATATCTCTCTGTGGATCTAGATAAAGCATAAGCTCCTAATGTTCCTAAGAAAAGTGATATTGTAACTACAAAGACTGTAACTATTATTGTATTTCTTGATGCTTTCCAAAACTCACCCTCAGTCCAAGCCTCAGAGTATGCATTTGATGTAAATTGCCCCCCAGTTTCTATTAGAGTATTAAAAGCAGAAATTGCGTACCACCAATCTGCTCTTGAAAAAAAATCTGCTCTTACTTTAAAAGATCCCCAAAAAGTCCAAATAAACGGGAAGCACGCAATTAACAACCATATGATTATAAAAGTTGTATTAAATGTTTTTAACGTATTTGATCTTTTGTCTAATCCATATTCCATTATCTAGCAGTCCTAAATTCTTTCCATGTTCTGATTAATACTGGTGCAAGCAAAATAGCAATTCCAATTATAGTCATCATTGAAGTTGCTGCAGCTGATCCAAATAAAATTACTTCCTCATTAACTAAATTATCGTAAATTAACCAAGATAAAGACTGTGCACTTCCTTCAGCACTAAAACCAATTATTGGTTCAAACACTCTAAAATTATCCATTAATGATATTAAAGCTACAAAAGTAACAACTGGATATATATGAGGAAGCACAATGTGTCTTATTCTTTGGTATCTTGATGCTCCATCAATAATTGCTGCTTCAACTGGTTCTTGTGGCACTGTTTGTAATGCTGCATAAAAAACTACAAAGGCAAAAGGAGAATGATGCCAAATTCCATAAATTATAATTGTTATCCAAGTAAGTGTTCTAGATGATTTCAATGAAAGATATGGATCTTCCATCATTAATTGTAAGTTCGCACCTATAATTCCTTCTGCATCAATCATCCAGAATAAAACAAGTGATCCTACTAATGGAGTAACTATCATTGGTAATATTGTACCGAATATCAATGGACCTCTTATTTTCCTTGATATTGCATTTAAACTTAATGCAATGATGAAACCTAGTAATAAAACATTAGGAGTTACAAACAAACAGTATGTTAAAGTAAATAATAGTGCTTTGTAAAAAGGTAAATTTGTAACTTGGTCAATAAAATCTCCAAAGGTGTCAGTCTCATCCCAAAATTCTGATATTTGTTCAATTGCTAAATGATTTCTATCAACGTATGTTCCAAATCCATTAAATTTTCCTAATGGCCTCTCATCTCTTAATATGGATGTTTCTTCTTGGTCAACAATAATTGAAACTGTACACCCGAACGGATCACACTTTTTTACTTCTTTTACTACTTGATCATGTTGTGCATAAAAAGATTGAATACCAGTAGATATTATTGGTAGGCCAATGAATAAGATCATTGCCAAACCAGTTGGCAAAAAAAACCAGAAAAAAGTTTTATTTGGCATTTACAATTAAGTGGGGATTGATCCCCACTTAAAAATTTATTTTATAGAAAGCCTTGTTCTTTAGCTTTACTAATATAAGCAGCCTCAACATCTTTTAGCGCTTGTTCTGCAGACTCTTTACCTTGTAAGAACTCAACTATTTCACTTCCTAATGCTCCATGCATTAAACCCATTTGAGGTAACATTGGGTAAGGTTTTGCTCCCATTTTTACAGCTTCAATCACACCAATAGATTTTGGTCCTGGTACAAAGCCTTCAACCAACCATACAGCTTGGTCGGCTGCATCTGCAACCATTTTTTTGTTTGAAGCAGCATGAGCTAGAGCTATAAAAGATGCTTCTGCATCACTGTCAGATCTATTTTTTGCTAACGTAAATCCGTCCCACCATAATGTTGCAGCTGGAATATTTCCTCCACCAACAGTTGCTGGTCCAGTTAATTTAGTAGCTGCAGTAATTTTTGCATCTCCTTCATCATCTAATAAAGTTCCAGATCTTGATGCCCATAATGTCATAAGCGCAACTTTTCCAGATTCCCACTCAACTTTAATAGCTTCACTGTCATGAGTAAGATAATCAGGGTTACTCAAACTAGCTAATTTTTTTAGCATGTTTAATGTAGCTACACCTTTTGCATTATTTATATTTGGCTCAGCAGTACCAGCTTTAAAAAATTCACCACCATGACCAATGAACATATTTACAAACTCCTCAGCTAAATTCCATCCAGCTTTATATGCAGCTGCATAAGGATGTTGCATTTTACCTGATGCTCTTATTTTTTCAGATGCAGCAACAACTTCTTCGTAAGTTTTAGGCACTGGAATACCTAACTCTTTTAGAACATCTTCTCTATAATATAGATGTTGAGTGTTAGCCATAAAAGCAACAGCCATTACTTTTCCATCTATTAAAATTAATTGTGAATCTTGAATTCCTTTTCCATATTTTTTAACTAGATCATCCATAGGTCTAATTAAATCCTGGTTCATCAAAGGTACGATAGAACTATTAGCTGCAATTCTTGCTGAAAACTCAGAAGGGTTTGCAGTTAAAGCAGGTACAGCTATTTTGTTGTGCTCAGATGAGTGAGTAACTTTAAAATCTGCACTTCCTTTACATCCTTTAGCTGTTTCAACAAAAGTTCTTA
>QBZW01000021.1 GCA_003282205.1 Pelagibacteraceae bacterium AG-337-G04 | reverse complement strand
AGTAAATGCAGCAACTTTAAGTGATGCATTAAAACAGACTTATCAAAACAATTTAGAGCTTAAAGCTGAGAGGAAAAATTTAGAAGTTCAAAAGGAAGTGTTAAATATTTCTAAAAGTGATTTTTTTCCAACTTTAACTCTTTCAGGTACTAAAAGTTTCGAAGAAACTAATAAATTAACAAATCAAGATGGTACTGATGCTTCTATAACAGACACAGATACCATGACATCCTCTGTGAAACTAGAGCAAACACTGTTAGATGGCAATAGTAGGGACTCTACATACGAAAAAAGTAAATTAGGACTTAACCTTTCTAAAGCAAAACTTATTAAAAAAGAGCAAGAAGTATTCTTAAAAGCTATTGAGGCTTATACAGGTTTAATTCTAGCTTATGAAAAACTAAGTATAAATGAAGAAAATGTAAATCTACTACAAAGACAATTTGAAATTGATAATGCAAGGCTTTCAAGAGCTCAAATAACAGCAACAGATTTAGCTCAATCTCAATCATCTTTAGCTGGAGCGCAAGCTGGATACATTGGAGCACAAAATAGTATAGTAACTAGTAAGCTAGCATATGAAAATATTATTGGATCAATTAATAATAACGAAAAATTAAAAAAAATATATAATGCTGATGTTTCAATTCCACCAAGTCTAGAGGAAGCAAAAAAAACTTCTGAACAAAAAAGCCCCGAACTTATAATTGCAGACATTGAATATGGGCAATCTGAATTAGATGTTAAGATTGCTCGTTCAGATCTATCACCAACTGCAAAGCTATCTTTAGAGAGAACTTATGTTGACGATTTGAGCGCAACTTATGACGAAAGAGAAAAAGATGTTCTTCAAGCAACAGTAAGTTGGCCTTTTCAATTTGGTGGAAAAAATAAATCGAATGTTAATAAAAATCTTCAAGTAAAAGGTATGAAAAAATTGTTACTTGAAAATGCATATAGAAATAATACGCAGTCAGTAACTGCTGCTTGGTCGTCATTAGAGTCATCAAAGAGTTTTTTAAGAGCCGTACAGTCACAAGTTAAAGCTGCAGAAATAGCAAACGAGGGAATTAGCTTTGAATATGAGAGTGGATTGAACAGATCTACTTTTGATGTTCTGCAATCAAGGTCAAATCTAATAAATGCTAAAATAAATCTTGCTGAAGCTGAGAGAAACTATCTTTTAGCTCAATACAGATTAATAAAGTCAGTTGGCTTACTTAATAGTGAGTACTTAAAACTTAGATAAATGAGGACTTCTAGCTCTAATTTTAAAAAAATATTGCTAATGAGAACAAAATGTGTACATTTATTTTCATGATTCGAATGTTAATAAATGAAAAAAACGAGGCAAAAAATGACTAAAAATAACTTAAAAGTGGTGAAATCCACAAAAGATAAAGAATTGGAAGATAAAGAAAAAAATAAAGCACTAGATGCAGCAATCAGCCAGATAACAGATAGCTTTGGAAAAGGCTCTGTTATGAAGCTTGGAGAACAAAAAGCAATGGATATTGAGTCCATTTCCACTGGATCTTTGAGTTTAGACTTGGCACTTGGAATAGGTGGATTACCAAAAGGCAGAATTGTAGAAATTTATGGACCAGAGTCATCTGGTAAAACTACATTAGCATTACAAGTTGTTGCTGAGGCACAAAAAGCAGGTGGAATTTGTGGATTTGTAGATGCAGAACATGCATTGGACCCAGTCTATGCAAAGAAATTAGGTGTTAATACTGAGGAGTTGCTTATTTCACAACCAGATACCGGTGAACAGGCATTAGAAATAACTGATACTTTAATTAAATCTGGCTCAATGTCAGTTCTAGTAGTCGACTCAGTTGCAGCATTAACCCCAAGAGCGGAAATTGAAGGAGATATGGGAGACCATCATGTTGGTCTTCAAGCAAGATTAATGTCTCAAGCTCTTAGAAAATTAACAGGATCAATTTCAAGAACTAATACAATGGTTATATTTATTAACCAAATTAGAATGAAAATTGGTGTAATGTTTGGAAGTCCAGAAACAACTTCTGGAGGTAATTCTTTGAAATTTTATTCTTCAGTAAGAATGGATATTAGAAGAATTGGAGCAATAAAAGATAAAGAGCAAATTGTTGGAAATACAACAAGAGTAAAAGTTGTTAAAAACAAAGTTGCACCACCATTTAAAGTTGTTGAGTTTGACTTAATGTATGGAAAAGGAATTAGTAAAGTAGGAGAACTAATCGACCTTGGTGCCAAAGCTGAGATTGTTGAAAAATCTGGAGCTTGGTATGCTTATAAAGGTGAAAAAATTGGCCAAGGTAGAGAGAACGCTAAACTTTACCTTGAACAAAACCCAAAAGCTGCGGCTGAGATTGAAATGGCTATCAGAGAAAAAGCTGGTGTTATTTCAAAGAAGATTGAAGGCAATCCCTTAAGCGAAGAAAAGCTTGAAGCTCAGAAAAAAGAGGAAGAAGTTCCTACTAAGAAGAATTAGCAGATAACTTTTAGTTACTAAAAAAGGCGCTCTATTGGGCGCCTTTTTTCCCTTCAGAAATGTAGACATCATATAAAAATGCTGTATTTTGGTTAAATATGGCTAAAACATTAAATGAAATAAGGTCAGCATTTTTGAATTATTTTGAAAAAAATGATCATAAAATAGTTGAGTCTAGCAATTTAGTCCCAAATAATGACCCAACATTGATGTTTGCCAATTCTGGAATGGTCCAATTTAAAAATGTATTTACTGGAATAGAAAAGAGAGACTATTGTAGAGCTACAACATCTCAAAAATGTGTAAGAGCAGGCGGTAAGCATAACGATCTTGAAAATGTTGGTTATACTCCAAGACACCATACATTTTTTGAAATGTTGGGAAACTTTTCTTTTGGCGATTATTTTAAAGAAAGAGCTATTGAACTTGCATGGAATTTAATAACAAAAGAATTTGGTTTAGACAAGAACAGGCTTTATGTAACCGTCTATCATGACGATGATGAAGCCTTTAATTACTGGAAAAAAATTGCTGGCTTTAGTGAAGATAAAATCATTAGGATAGCAACATCTGATAATTTTTGGTCTATGGGCGAAATAGGACCCTGCGGTCCTTGTTCAGAAATATTTTATGATCACGGAGACCACTTAGAAGGTGGATTACCAGGAACAAAAAATGAGGATGGTGATAGATTTATAGAAATTTGGAATTTAGTCTTTATGCAATATGAACAAATTTCTAAAGATAAGCGAATTAATCTACCAAAACCATCTGTTGATACTGGAATGGGTTTAGAGAGAATTGCGGCATTACTCCAAGGAACCC
>QBZW01000020.1 GCA_003282205.1 Pelagibacteraceae bacterium AG-337-G04 | reverse complement strand
GATAATAATACTTTAATTTTAGTAAGTGGTAAAAAAAATTTTCATCAAAATTTAGAATATAATATTCAGTCTAAAAAATTAAAAAATTTAGAGAATAATGGTAAACTAAATTTCATTATTTCAAGTTATGCAAAAGTTTGCGGATATGAAACAAATAAGAATAATTTTGAATGTTCTATTGAAAAACCTTTAATTTCTAAAAATCTAATTAATTAAATTGAGTAAATGCATCTGCAAATTGTTCAGCATTGAAAATTTGTAAATCGTCTTCTTTTTCTCCAAGTCCAAGGCCTAAAATTGGAACCTTATATTTTTTTGAAATTGCAATTAGTACTCCTCCTTTTGCTGTCCCATCAAGTTTTGTCATAATTAAACCAGTTATTTTTATAATTTTATCAAATTCTTCAAGTTGATTGATTATATTTTGTCCTGAAGTTGCATCTAGAACTAAAACAACATCATGCGGTGCACTCTCATCTGTTTTTTTTATAACATTTGCAATTTTTTTGAATTCATCCATTAAATTTTTCTTATTTTGCAATCTGCCAGCAGTATCAATTAGTACCCGCCTAATATTGTTGTTTTTTGCATGTTCTATCGCCTTGTAAGCAACTGAAGCAGGATCAGACCCTGGATTTGATTTTATAATTGTTGCTCCAATCTTATCAGACCAAGACTCTAATTGTTCTATTGCTGCTGCCCTAAAGGTATCACAGGCAGAAAATATTACTTCCGACCCGTTATCTTTAAATATTTTACCAATTTTACCAATAGTTGTTGTCTTACCTACTCCATTTACACCAGAAACTAATGTTACGTTTAAATTTTCTTTTTCTTCAAAAAAGTCTTTTCTTTCTAAGGGCACCATTAACTCCATAATATATTCTTTTAAAATAGAATTTATTTCCTCAACCACATTTTTCTTTGGATCAATTTTTTTTTGAGAGATAATACTTTTTATTTCAGCTGAAGCGTCAATACCAACGTCAGAACTAATCAAAAATTCTTCTATTTTGTTTAATGTCTCATCATCAATTTCCTTTTTTACAATTATTTCTCTAAGTCCAGTAGAAATGCTATCAGCACTTTTTTTAAAGCCCAATTTAAACTTTTCGAAAATACCCATTAGATATTTATATCTAATTCTTTGATACTAGATACAGGTCCTTTCATGTGAATTTGTCGACTTTCATCTATAAAAATTATTAATTTTCCTAAAGTGAATTCAATTTCAGTTATAGAATTTTCTAACTTTTCTAAATTTGCAGCCACTGCTGTTGCACACGCAGCAGTCCCACATGCTTTCGTTAAACCTGCACCTCTTTCCCAAACTTTAATTTTATAATGATTTTTATTTAATTTTTGAGCAAGAGTGAAATTACATTTTTTTGGAAACAGTTCATGATTTTCGATCTCAGGTCCAATTTTTTCTAAATTGAAATTTTCTACATTATCAACAAAAAAAATAGTATGAGGATTACCTACGTTAATAGCTATACCACCACTCACTTTTTGGTTATTGTTATCTTCTATAATTATTCCTAAATTTTTGGTATCGAGTTTTTTAGATAAAGGAATTTCTTTCCAGTTAGTTCTTGGTACACCAATTATTGTTTCAACTTGACCATCATCAAGTAATTTTGAATTCAACTGTTTTGATGCTACTTGAACGCTTATATTTTTTGTATTTTTTTCTTTTGATAATAAGAAGGCCACACATCTTGTACCGTTTCCACATGCGTCAGATTCCGAACCATCAGAGTTATAAAATTCTAGATCAGCATCAGCATTATCACTGTTGTTAATATAGATTAGTTGGTCACAACCAATAAAGTTTCGATCACAAATTTTAATAATTTGATCCTTGTTTAATTCCACATTATTTGACCTATTATCAATAATTACAAAATCATTTCCAAGACCATCCATTTTAAAAGCTTTAAATTCCATATACTTCAGTATTTAACTTATTTATTGACATTTTGAACCTCTATTATAGTTTATCGCCGTTTCCGCAAAATACAGCAATTTGCGGTGTCTTTGGTAACAAAGAGATCGACACCAGTCAGCGAGAGTTCGCCCACTGGTGCGATACTTGCTGGATGTGATTATGTTTGAAAATTTAACAAATAAATTTGAAGAAATATTTTCTTCTTTAAAAAAGGCACCTTCGCTTGATGAAAAACAAGTAGATGAGGGTTTAAGAGAGATTAGGCTTGCTCTTTTAGAAGCGGATGTATCTTTAGAAGTTGTAAAAGAATTTATAAATAGAGTGAAACCCAAAGCTCTTGGTCAAGAGATCGTCAGATCTACTTCACCCGGACAGATGGTAGTTAAAGTTGTTAACGATGAGTTAATTTCTTTCTTAGGGGATAAAAATTCTGATATTGAATTAAATGCAGTACCTCCTGTTCCAGTGATGTTAGTTGGGTTACAGGGTTCTGGAAAAACTACAACTACAGCTAAGTTAGCAAGATTTTTAGAGGCTAACAAAAAGAAAAAAGTTATGATGGCTAGTCTAGACGTTTACAGACCTGCTGCACAAGAGCAACTAAGACTTTTGGGTGAGCAAAATAATATAATAACACTTCCAGTCATCAAAGATCAACTTCCTGCAGATATTTGTAGAAGAGCGATTAGTGCTGCTAATCTTAATGGAGCAGATGTAATTCTATTTGATACAGCCGGAAGAACTCAGATTGATTTACAAATGATGAGTGAGATTAAACAAGTTGAAAGTATTATAAACCCGTCAGAAACAATTCTTGTCGCAGATTCTTTGACTGGCCAAGTAGCAGCTAATGTTGCTAAAGAATTTAAAAGTACTGTTAATCTGACAGGTATTATTCTTACAAGATCAGATGGCGATGGAAGAGGTGGAGCAGCATTAAGTATGAAATATGTTGCAGATGTTCCAATTAAATTTTTAGGAGTTGGTGAAAAGATAGAAAATTTTGAAGTTTTTCACCCAGACAGAATTGCCAATAGAATTTTAGGTATGGGAGATATTGTTTCCCTTGTTGAAAAGGCTGCAGAAGATCTAGATGAAGAAAAATTAAAAAAAACAGAGGAAAAATTAAAAAAAGGTCAGTTCTCGTTAGAGGATTATCTTACTCAGCTAAGACAAATGAAAAAAATGGGTGGTATTGAAGGTATAATGTCTTTTTTGCCTGGTGTTTCAAAAGTTAAATCTCAAATGGATCAAGCTGGAGTGGATGAAAAAATAATTACTCAAAACGAGGCGGTAATATTATCTATGACTAAAAAAGAGCGTGAAAACCCTAAGATTATAGATGGTTCTAGAAAAAAAAGAATTGCTAATGGCTCAGGAACAGACGTAGCCACTATCAATAAATTGCTTAAACAATTTAAGATGATGTCAGAAATGATGAAAAAAATGTCCA
>QBZW01000019.1 GCA_003282205.1 Pelagibacteraceae bacterium AG-337-G04 | reverse complement strand
ATCTTTATTTGATTTTAAAAAACTTTACGGTAAAGGTGAAAAAACACATGATGGAGCCTTTAACATTATAAATAATAGTTTTACATGGAATTTTAACTCTCCAAATTATACAGCATATAAAAATGAAATGGGCTCTGAATATTTATATCCAGAACATTATGTTGTTAATCTTGATCCTAACTTTTCTCCACTAAAAGGTAAGTGGGTTAATATTTTATTAAACATTAATTGGGCTGAAAAAGGTTTTATGCATTTATGGATAGATGGCACTTTAAGATCCAGTTATTTTGGGGATACTTTGGCAGGTGCTTCAAGTGTTAGATTTAAATTTGGACCATACAGACACCATATGCATGAGGCAATGAACGAAGGTTTAGAAGTTCCAGATCTTAAAATTAGATATTCTAATGTTGGTAAAGCTGATAAATGTGAAGACTTGTGGAGTGGATGTAATGAAATTATAAGCCAACTATCAGATCAATCTCAACTTAATGGAGTTAGGGTTGTAGTATTATGTAAAACTGCTCCACAATCTGGTACTTGTAAAAATTTAGGCTACCCAAATAACCCAAGACCTTTTTAATGCTAAAAAAATTTTTATTATTTTTTATGATGTTTACAATTTTGAATGGGAATGCATTTTCTAAAATAAAATTTTCAAAAGTCAAAAAAGCTTTAAAAGAGGATAAATACGGAAAAGCAATTCCTGAACAATTTCACTTTCTAAATGCGAGACATGCAGTTAATCCTATTTCTGTATCTGAATTTTCTATTGTTGGAGAAAAATCAATTAGATTTGAACTTAATGATGGAGAGTGTGGTTATGAACCGAATTGGAATGATTGTGAAAATGATAGAGAAAGAACTGAATTATATTACAAAAGATATCCTTCTAAATATCAGAGATGGTATCAATTTTATATTTTCTTACCAAAAGATTACAATTCCGTTGCACCATCAAAAATGTCTTTAATACAATGGAAAAGGCACAAACCCTCAAAAGTATTAGTAATGTTTCAGCATATGCATGCCGGTTTAACTTTTAACAGAAATGGGGATACATTTAGAGACTCGTATGTACTATTAAAAAAAAATGAGGAATTATTAGGAAATTGGACTCAAATTATTTTTAACACTAATTGGCACCCTGACCCTGATAAGGGTTATATGAGAATCTGGATAGATGGAAAATTAAAGATTGATTTTAAGGGTATCTCAAATCACCCAAGCAAAGGTAAGGAGCAAAGTTTAAGATATGGATTATATAATAGCTCAATGTCTAGATATAAAAATATGTTTGAGACAAACAAAATGCCTCAAAGAATTATTTTTTTTGACGGGGTACGATCTGAAAAAAAATGTGAAAAATTATTTAACAAATCTGAATGTCAAAAACTTGAGTCTCAAAATGTTGAAAAATATGAAGTTTATTCATATAGAAAAAATGATAAAAAATTTAATCCTAGTCACATTCATAAGGTTCCAAAATCATTTTTGAAATGAAAAAACTTTTAGAGATCGTGATTCTGGTTTTGTTATTGTGTTGTAGTGCTTACGCAAAGAAAAATGATATTGTTATTCCAAAATATTTCTTTGCAAACGAACTTACAAAAGAAACTTGTTCACTAGAGGGTGTGCATGGCAAAGGCAGTTGGGGTAAAGAATATTGGGAAATGGATCTTGCTATAACACATGTAAGCAAAAAAAAAAATCCTGAACTTCAAGGAAATAATTATGATCATTTAATGGAACTTACTGAATATAATTGGAACAAAGATCACGAACTAAGATCAAACAGTATATATGTGAATCATGAAAAACATACTAATAGGTTAGCGCTATTACACGGAACTATTGTTTATGCAATCGTAAATAACAAAATGGATGAACATGGTCCAATTATTGCAGAAGTTATGGTGGCCTGGGCAGAAGCAGGTGTGATGTTAAATACATTAACTTCTAAAGAAATTAGTATACTAAAAGATCAAGGCAAAGTTGATAAACTATGTTACGGTGGTGGCAAAGCAAAAGGTGACAAACCTTGTATTTCTCACAGGCCACATGAAGCCCAAATTTATGGAGCCACTTATATTCAACAAGCATATTTAATGAAAGATCAATTTACTAAAGAACAATTTCAAATTATTGATAAGTATATTGATACTTTATACAAAAAGTATATCAAGCCGTGGGCTACAAAAGAATTAACAACAAAAAAATATGCGAGAGGTTTTATACAAATGGCTGATGGAACAATTTCTGTATTATCATATTTGGCTTGGAAGGATAAACCAGAAAAAGTCACAAAATGGATTAAAAAAGGAATTGGCAAAGCTAACAAAGTTGTATACGAAGATGGCTACATTCATAATAATAGTTTTAGGGGTGTTAGAGATGTCTGGTATCATTCACAAGGTGTAAACAATTTGCTTGGACTTTATGCTATAGCTAAACTGTGGGGTTACAATAAGTTTCCAAAAAAATTAAAGAAAAAAATAGATAAAACTGTCGATGTTCTAAACCTAGGTTTGACAGACATTGAAACTTATAGAAAACGTAAAGACCCATCAGGAATGCAGAACTTTACAAAAAATCAAGCACATGCAACATATCATGCACACCAGATGGCCATTTCTCTAGACTGGTTAATTGAGAATTATACAGATAGAGATCATACTATTGTTGCAAATGATAGGATGTGGAAATCTAAAAAGTCAGGTTATTTTGTAGATAGAAACTTCGGGTTTGAACCAAAGTGTATGAATTAATAAAAAGAATTTTAATAATTATTTTTTTTATTAATTTTTTATTTTTATCTTTTTCACATGCAAAAAAGTGGCATGTTAGTATGAAGAAAAATGATTAAGCTCTAATAGTTGGCAGTAAGTAAAAATCTGCAGTATCTATTTTTGATGAATGCTCTCTTCTCATATTCCATCTTTTTTGAACACCAGCGCTAGCAAGACTTAGAGTAGATCTTCCATATCGATAGTTCGTATTATCAATAGACTTCATTAAACCCTTTATTTTCTCATCTTTTTCAGAAGAAAATAGGTTGTTACTACCATCTTCATTGGATAAGCCAGTCAGCATCACACCTGCTTTTTGGTAACGGTAGCCATTTTTAAAGATAGAATCTAAAGCAACTAAAGCAGTTTTAACTATTTCAATACTGTTGTTTGTTGAAATTGCAAAATCTATGGTCTTTGAGTTTGAATAATATCCAAATCTACTTTGAAAAGGACTTGTTCTAACAAAAACTGTAATTGATTTTGCAATTAAAGACTCAGATCTTATTTTTTCAGACGCATTCAAACAATAATTTGCAACTGCTTCTTTTAATTCTTGATATTTTTCAATTCTTTGACCAAAAGAACGAGATACTACACAACTTTTTCTTTTTGTTTGCGTTGTTTCCAAATCAATACAAGGAACACCCCTCAACTCCATTGCAGTTCTTGAACCCAAAACATTAGAGTTTTTCTTTATCCATGTATTTGACTTATTTTTCAGTTGTTTTGCATTATAAATTCCATTTTTATGATAAAATTTTGTTAGCTGTCTTCCTACACCCCATACATCGTTAATTTCAACTTTTTCTAATATAGGATCAATATTTTCAATTCCTATCAAACTTGTTACACCTGATTTTTTTTTCTTTGCAATATGGTTTGCTACCTTGCTTAATGTTTTAGTTTTTGCGATACCAATACTAGTTGGGATACCTGTCCAATTTAAAACTGTTTCTCTAATTTCTCTTCCAACATTTTCTACTTCATTATCAGAAAAATTTGATAAATCCATAAAAGCTTCATCAATAGAGTAGACTTCAATATCAGAATTAAATCTTTTTAGAGTCCTCATAACTCTCCTAGATAAATCTCCGTATAAAGAATAATTAGATGAAAAAACCTGAACGTCATTTTTAACTATAACATCTTTTGCTTTAAAATAAGGTTCACCCATTTTAATCCCCAAAGCTTTTGCTTCAGTTGATCTAGAAACAATACAACCATCATTATTCGATAAAACTACCACAGGTTTTTTTCTTATCTTGGGATTAAATAATCTTTCACAAGAAACATAGAAAGAATTACAATCAATTAGTGCTATCTTCTTAGTGTACTGAGTGTATGACATAAGTTACAACTCCCCATATGAAGACATCTGCTTCTTCATTGATTAAAATTTTATCTGAGAATTCTTTAGAACCTGATGTTAAAAATTTTTTATCTCTTTCTTGAACCAAACTTTTAACAACTAGTTCATCATGAACATTTGCAATAACTGTTGAGAAATTTTTTGGTGTTAAACTTTTATCAACAACTAATAGATCGCCATCATTAATTCCAACATCTACCATTGATTTTCCTTGAACTCTTATGATGAAAGTTGCTGGAACATTCTTGATTAAATGAACATTTAAATCGATGTCTTCCTCAATATAATCCGTAGCAGGGGATGGAAAACCCGCGCCAGCTTTATGTAAATAATAAGGTATAGTTAGCTTCATAAATGTTCTTATTTTGTTCTAATTAATATCTAAGTTATTCAATAGTGTCAATTAGGTTGTATTTTGAGTCTGTAACTGAATCAAAAGTGAATCAAAACGTGAACATCGAAACTACATATTGTATACATGTGGATAACTTTAACCATAAATAGATTAAGTATATGAATTTAGAAACTTGGTTGTTACTAGGAATACTCGGAATTAGTTTGGCAATTGCGATAAGAGTAAATGAGATTTCAAAAATATTGAAAAAAAATAAAAAAAGATAAAGATGAATAAAAATAAGTATTTAACCGGCAGATGTATATGTGGCCAAGTTAAATATAGTATTACAGAAAAGCCTTTATTCACTCAGGCATGCCATTGTAAAGATTGTAAAATTATAACTGGGTCTTCTTATGTTATTAATACGAGCGTTCTAGACAATACTTTAATTATAGAGGGCAATATCTCTTCAACTGAACTTAAAACAGGTAGTGGAGCTACTTCGAGAGCTTATTTTTGTAACAAATGTGGTACTTATATTTATACAGATTATGCTACAGCAGTTGGTCGATCAACAGTTAGAACTAAAACTTTAGATAATTCAGAAAACTTTCCTCCTGAAGCACATATATTTACAAAAGATAAAGATCCATGGTTAAAACTTACAGATGATGTAAATTGTTTTGCAAAAATGTATGATTTAAAAAATACTTGGCCAAAAGAAAGTTACGAAAGATATAAAAATTATTTAAAAGATAATAAAAGATAAATTTTTAGGAGATTAAAATATGAAAAAATTATCCTGTCATTGTGGTGCAATTGAAGCAGAGGTTAAGATGCCATTGGGTGGTATTGAAAAAATTATGCGCTGTAATTGTTCAATATGCAAAAAAAAAGGTTACATTATCGGAGTACTTGGTCCTGATGATTTTAAACTTACAAAAGGAGAAGATAAGTTATCACTTTATCAGTTTTATACTAATACTGCTAAACATTACTTTTGCTCAATTTGTGGAATTCACACTCACAACAGACCTAGAAGTAATCCAAAAATATTTGGCGTAAATATTGCTTGCATTGAAGGTGTGGAACCATTTGAAATTGAAGATGTACCAGTAAATGATGGCAAAAATCATCCATTAGATCAAAAACAATAAATTTGTTATGCAATCAATTACTGAGTGTTATAGAAAAGTTAGCAAAGACTGTTTTAAATTTATTCAGTTACAAGAAACATCTAAAGAAAAATTCAAAAATAAAGAAAAGATGATAAAATCTTTTTTAATTCCAATTAGTTTCTGGATTTCAAATAGAACAAAAAAATCTAAACCATATTTAATAGGCCTAGCGGGAGGCCAGGGTACAGGTAAAACAACAATTAGCTCTATTATAAAAATCATTCTGACAAAATATTTTAAGCTAAATGTTTTTAAAATCTCAATTGACGATTTGTATAAAACTCGTAAAGATAGAATAAAATTGTCAAAAAAAACTCATCCCTTATTAATGACCAGAGGAGTTCCGGGCACTCACGACATAAATTTTATCTCTGATCTTCTAAAAAAAACAAAAAGTAAGAGATTTAATCCTCAAAGGCTTCCTAAATTTAATAAGGCAATAGATGACAGATTAAAAAGAAAGTCTTGGTATCTAGTAAAAAAGGTACCAGATGTTATAATATTTGAAGGATGGTGTGTAGGAGCTAGAGCAGAAAAAAATATAACCTTAAAAAAATCAATTAATTCTCTGGAAAGAATAGAAGATAAAAATTTAAGATGGAGAAAATATGTAAATGCTCAGTTGCAATCTAAATACAAAAAATTATTTTCTAAATTAGACTGTTTGTTATTTTTAAAAGCAGGTAATTTTAA
>QBZW01000018.1 GCA_003282205.1 Pelagibacteraceae bacterium AG-337-G04 | reverse complement strand
GTTGGCTCTGCAACAGAAAAAGTTGCCAAACAAAACGGTTTTCAAAATATTATTTCTGCAGAAGGAAACGTAAACAACTTAAAAGAATTAATATTACAAAACTTTGACCCAAAGAATGGATCACTTCTTTATGTAAGTGGTGAATTAGTTTCTAGTAGGCTAGATAAAGATCTTATTTCCGAAGGTTATTCTTTAAGAAGGCTGATTAATTATACTGTTATATCAACTAAAGAAATAAAAGAGGAATTTAGAGTACAATTAAGAGCTTCAATTCCTGATATTATTTATGTCTACTCTGAAAATAGTGCTAAGAGTTTATTAAATTTACTTAAAAAATATGATTTTTTAGACTGTTGGATGGATACCAATTTGATGTGTATGGGTGAAAAGGCATCAGCAATTTTAAATGAGATTAAATGGAAAAAAATTTTTCTATTTAACTCTGGTGAAGAAGAGTTTTTACTATATAAAATTTAGCCATGAGTGTTTTTGAGAATTTTTCAGGACTTTTTTTATCTGTATGGCAAAAAGGAATTTTAGGTGTTAACTTTGTTGAGATCTTAATTGGCCTCGGAATATTCTTTATATTCTTAGTTTTTAGAGGATTAATAAGTAAATTAGTTATTAAAAAATTAGAATTAATATCAAAAAGAACAACAAACAAACTTGATGATACTTTCGTTAAGGCAATGGAAGGGCCAGCTAGATTTCTTCCAATTGTGTTAGGAGTTTTTTTTGCAAGCTATTACATGTCTTTTGCAGAGGATACGAGGTTATTTTTAGATAATGTAAATAGAACTTTGATCACAATATTACTCTTTTGGATTATTCATCAAATTATTGAGCCAATTTCCTATGTATTAAGTGGATTCGACAAGATTTTAACAAGAGAACTAATTGGCTGGATTATCAAATCATTAAAAATTTTAATTTTAATCTTAGGTGCTGCAGCTGTTTTAGAATTATGGGGAATAAAAATTGGTCCAATTATTGCAGGTCTTGGTTTATTTGGTGTTGCAGTTGCTTTAGGAGCTCAAGATTTATTTAAAAATTTAATTTCAGGAATTTTAGTACTTGTAGAAAAAAGATTTAAAATGGGTGATTGGATTGAAGTAGAAGGAATAATCGAGGGTGTAGTTGAAAAAATTGGTTTTAGATCAACTGTTATAAGAAAATTTGATAAATCTTTAGCAATTATTCCAAATTTCCAGTTTGCAGAAAATGCTGTAATTAATAAAAGTCAAATCACAAATTGGAGAATTAGTTGGACGATAACCCTTCAATATGACTCCACAGTTGATCAATTAAAAACGATAAGAAATGAGATAGAAAATTATATCAATAGTTCAGAAGATTATAATATTGCTGTTGGTGTTTCTGTAAGAGTTGATAAATTTGCAGATAGCTCAATAGATATGTATGTAAGATGTTATACAAAAACAAATAGTTGGACTGAAATGTTGTTAGTTAAAGAAAGACTTGCAATTAAAATTAAAGAAATTGTTGAAGGTAATAACGCTTCTTTTGCTTTCCCAAGTACATCTGTGTATGTAGAGAAGAAATGATAGCTATTTTTTATTTAGCTTTACAATTATTAAAATTGTATTCTTATGTAGTAATCGCTAACGTTGTTATAAGCTGGTTAATAGCTTTTAATGTCTTAAATACTTCAAATAGATTTGTTTATTCAATATTAGAGTTTACTTATAAGCTTACTGATCCAATACTTAATAAAATAAGGGGGTTTTTGCCCAGTCTAGGTGCTTTTGATATATCACCTATCATTCTTCTTTTGTTGATCTGGTTTGTAGAAATGTGTATGAAACTCTACATAGCACCACTTATTTTTTAATAATCATGATTTTAATAGACGGAAAAAAACAATCGGCTGAACTTAGAGAAGAATTAAAAACAGAAGTAGATGGCCTTAGAGAAAAATATAACAAAGTTCCAGGTCTTACAGTAATCTTAATCGGAGATTTGGCACCAAGTCAAATTTATGTAAGAAATAAAGAAAAATCAGCAACACAAGTTGGCTTAAAATCTGAAGTTATTAAATACCCAGATACTATTGATGAAAAAATAGTCTTAGATAAAATTGAAGAACTTAATAAAGATGAAACTGTTTCAGGAATTTTGGTTCAATTGCCGCTTCCAAAACATATTAACAAGCAACACGTTATAGAAACTATTTCACCACATAAAGATGTTGATGGTTTACACCCTATGAATGTTGGTAATCTTTCATCTGGATACCAAGGTTCAATTCCATGTACACCTCTTGGATGTTATTATTTATTAAAAAAAATTGAACCTAACTTAACAGGAAAAAAAGCTGTAATGATTGGGCGGTCAAACTTAAATGGTAAAGCGATGGCACAATTATTGCTTCAAGAAGATTGTACAGTAACAATTACTCACTCAAAAACAAAAGACCTTCAGCATGAATGTTTAGAGGCAGATGTCATTGTGGCAGCCGTTGGAATTCCTGAACTTATAAAAGGTAATTGGGTGAAAAAAGATGCAATAGTTATTGATGTTGGAATAAACAAAACAGAGAATGGTTTAGTAGGTGATGTTGATTTTGCAGAGGTTTCAAAAGTTGCTAAAGCTTTAACCCCAGTTCCAGGAGGAGTTGGACCAATGACAATTGCTTGTTTGTTGAAAAATACAATAGAGTGTTTCAAAAGAACCTTAAACAACTAAAGATTATTGTCAAAGTTAACAATTTTAATTGTTATATTTCTTATCTATAATTCTTTTATATTAGCTATGGAAAAAACACCTTATCATCATTTACCTGACGGTAGTTTTAGGAATCCTGAAGGATCTCCAGAAAGAAACTCAAATTTTAAGTGGTCATTTAAAATATTTAATAAGGAAAAGAAAAAACTTGATATGAATATTCCCGAAGATCATATTGTTGAAAAACAAAAAGTGCTTTCAGATTTAGAAAATCTAAAAAATGACGATTATATTGGCTGGATAGGACATGCAACTTTCTTAATAAAGCTTGGAAACACAATAATAATAACAGATCCAGTATTTTCAAAAAATGCTGGTCCTTTAATTTTTGGCCCTAAAAGATTTGCTAAAACAGCCTTAAATTTGAACGAAATTCCAAAAACAGATTTATTTCTTTTGACACATAATCATTATGATCACCTAGATATGAGAACAATAAGAAAATTTCCTTTCAAAGATGCAAAGGTTCTACTTCCTTTAAGACTTGGAAAATATTTTACAAGAAACAAATACAAAGATGTCAATGAAATGGATTGGTATGATGAAATAAAAGTTAATGAAATTCTAAAAGTAAAATTATTACCCGCAATTCATTGGTCAAAAAGAAGCTTAACAGACACAAATAAAACTTTATGGGGAAACTTTTTAATTGAGTACAAGGACAAAAAAATACTTTTTGCATGTGATACTGGTGTAGGAAATGTTTATAAAGAATTAGGTGAAAAATATGGTCCTATTGATCTTACTTTTATCAATATTGGTGCTTATAACTTTTATCCATTGTCTCCCAATAAAGATAAATCTTCTTATCATACTAATCCTGAAGAAGCTTTAAGCATTGCTAGAGATCTAAAAAGTAAAAAAGTTTTAGGAATGCATTGGGGAACTTTCGTTTTATCTTTAGAGCCAATTATGGAACCTCCAGTTAGATTTAAAGATAATGCAGAAAATTATGGCTTCAAAAAAGAAGATGTTATTATTTTTAAAATTGGAGAATTTCAGTCTTTAAAAAGTTTAGGAATTTAACAACAGCCGCAAGTTTTTTTTGGCTCGTTTTTCTTTTCTTTTAATAACTCCGCTTCAGCCTTTGCTATTTCTAGCTCTTTAGCACTTTCTTCTAGGGTAATTTTTTCTTGTAAAAGTTTGTTTTCAAAATATGCATAAAGAGATTTAAACCCTAACTTAGAGGCTTTTTTTTCTTCGTAATTTTTTCTACCTTTTAAATTATCGATTATTTCTAATATTTGTGGGTTTTGCATATCATTTTTATCTCATAAATTAAAAAAATTTCAATTATAATTTATTCAAAGTTTTCAACTATTTTAGGAATATATTTTTTGAAGTTAAAAAAACCTTTGTTACAAAACTTCCATAAATTTTGATCTAATTTTCTATAAAGAAACTCAATATTTTTTAGTGAGTTTTGATTTATGTAATCTAAATTTTCTCCAACAGTTGGATAAAGGCAGTAACAACTTTCTAAGTTTTTAATTTCGTTTATATCAATAATCTCACAATTAATTGATTTTTCCTCTAACCTTTTCTTTTGCTCCTCAATTAAACTAAACTTAAAATTCAGAACATTTTCACTGAGTTTAATTTTTCTATTTTCATTTTTATTATCAATAAGAAGAATTCTTTTGAATTTTTGAATTGCAAAGTCAGTGATTTCAAATGCTAAGTTATTTTCAAAAACTAGTAAGTTTTTCTCTTCAATATTTATTGGATTTTCAAAAGTTTTATGAAGAATAGTATAATTTTTATCGCTTATTATTGGGGGTGCATTTTCGTTAAGTTTTATATATTCAAATCTATTATTTGTAAATTTTTTAATATTCCATTCACTTGCAAGATAATGTTTTCCTTGAGTTTGAATACCTGCTACCCAACGCCAACCTAAAGTATTTGATGCAGTATCACCATCATATAAGTGTTGCATAAAAAACTCTGCACCAAGTTGCCAAGGTAATTCTAGTGTAAAAATCCAAATGCTTGCAAACCACATTCTAGTATGATTATGCATATAATTATAAGTCTTTAATTCATTTATCCATTCATTGAAGCATTTAATTTCGGTGTTACCCTCAATGGCATTTAAGTAATTTTTATTATCTTTAAACTCTTCTTTAATTCTTTTTAAATCGATTAAATAATCATCCCATACTCCAGATCGAAGTTCCATCCAACCTTTCCAATATGTTCTCCATAGAACTTCTTGAATAAATTTTTCATTTTTTGAAAAGGAAAATCTTTCCAGTGACTTACTAATCACTTCTTTTTCATTAATTACTCCATGTGTTATATATGGTGATAAGCAAGATGTATTAGATCGTTTATCGGGACCAAAATCAAAATTTCTTAGCCTTGAATATTCCTCTAAATTCTTTTCAATAAAGGTATTGAGATTTTCAATAGCTGTTTGTCTTGTTGGTTTTAAATTCATAATTTTAAATTTTATTTTTAATAATTTAAATTTGAAAAATGTAAAGAGCTCAAAAAAACCTAAATGGATTCCTTTATTATTGGAAAATAATTTCTTTATTTTATCTTAATTTTTTCTTATGGAAGTTGATAAATCTTTCAACGTTTGATTTATTGAAAGTTTTATTTTCCTCAAAAGACACTTTTTTCATTGAGTAAGCATTACTGGAAGTTTGTCTTGATTGAATTGTAATATTACCTTTATAAAGTTTTAGTTTAACTGATCCATTCACTTTATTTCTTTTTAGATCGACAATTTTTTGTAGTTTAAATCTTTCCTTAGAATACCAATAACCATTATAAACGAGCTCTGCATATCTTGGCATAATTTCATCTTTTTTATGCATTGTGTCTTTATCTAAAGTTACAGATTCAATAGCTCTGTGAGCCACAAGCAATAATGTTCCTCCTGGGGTTTCGTAAACTCCTCTTGATTTTATTCCAATAAATCTATTCTCGACTAAATCCACTCTTCCTATTCCATTTTTCCCTGCTATTTGATTGAGTTTATCTAATACTTTTTCTGGAGATAATTTTTTTCCATTCAAACCAACTGGGTCGCCGTTTTTATAATTAATTGTTATAAAACTTGCTTTATTTGGTGCCTTTTCAGGAGAAGTTGTTCTTTGAAAAATAAATTCAGGTGCAGAATTTTTAGGATTTTCTAAAACTTTTCCCTCTGTTGAAGTATGAAATAAATTATCATCAACTGAGAAAGGTGGTGCACCTTTTTTGTCTTTTGGAATCGGTATTCCATGTTTTTTTGCATAATTGATTAGATCTGTTCTTGATTTTAATTTCCAAACTCTCCATGGTGCAATTATTTTAATTTTAGGACCAAAATAATGATATCCCAATTCAAATCTAACTTGATCATTTCCTTTTCCTGTTGAACCATGTGAGACAGCATAAGCATTAAATTTTTTTGCTAATCTAATTTGATCTTTTGCAATCAGTGGTCTTGCAATAGATGTTCCTAATAAATAAACACCCTCATAAAGAGCATGACCTCTTATCATTGGGTAAACATAATCTTTAACAAAAATATTTTTAAGATCTTGGATAATGATTTTTTTAACTCCCAATTTTTTTGCATTATTTATTATTTTTTTTCTATCCATTTCCTGCCCAACATCAGCAGTGTAGGCTATAACTTCAGCATCGTAATTTTCTTGAAGCCATTTAAGAATGATAGACGTATCCAAACCACCTGAATAGGCGAGTACAATCTTCTTTTGTTTT
>QBZW01000017.1 GCA_003282205.1 Pelagibacteraceae bacterium AG-337-G04 | reverse complement strand
TAAAATTAAAAACTTTTGAAGGAGAGTTTGAAAAAATAAAAGAAAATAAACCAAAAAATGCGTCAATAAGCAAAAATATTAAGAAGATTACTAATATTAAGAATGATAAAATCAAACAATCACTTTTAGAATTGAATAAAATATTTAAATCAAAATGAAAAAAATACTATTACAAACAATTATAATTTTGTTATTTTTTGTAATCCATTATGCAAAAGCAGATATTAAGTCGATTACTGAGGGTAATTTTGATGCAAAAGTAAAACTAATGGTTTTTGAGTCTTTAACATGTAGTCATTGTGCAGATTTTCATAAAAATGTTTATCCTAATTTAAAAACTGATTTTATAGACAAAGGATTAATTTTAATAGAATTTAGAAATTTTCCATTAGATATGGCTGCATTTAATGCATCTAAAATAGCTCATTGTAAGAATGATGGAAATTCAGAAATTCTTCATCATTTATATAAAAATCAAAGTAGCTGGGTGAGAGGAAGCACAATTGAAGATTTAAACAAAAATCTAAAAAAGGTAATTCAAGAATCAAATTTCAAATTAGATTTTGATAGATGTATAGCAGACTCAAAAGTTGAAGATTTTATTTTAGAAGACCGAATCAATGGAGCTAAAAACTACAAAATAGAGGCAACACCAACACTTATAATCAATGGTAAAAAGTTCGAAAATACCTCCAACTATAAAAAATTAAAAAAATATATTGAAAAACTGATATAAGTCATTGAATGGAGTTCAAAAAAATCCAATTAAATGGCTTCAAGTCATTCGCAGAAAAAACAAACTTTCTAATAGAAAAAGGTCTTACTGGAATTGTAGGTCCTAATGGTTGTGGGAAGTCAAATATAGTTGAGTCTATTAGATGGTGCATGGGTGAGACTTCTGCTAAAAGTATGAGAGGGTCTGGGATGGAGGATGTAATTTTTTCAGGTACCTCAAACAAACCATCTAAGAATATTGCTGAAGTAATTTTAAGTTTAAATAATGAAAATAAAGATGGGCCACACCAATATAACAATTTAGATGAAATAGAAATTTGTAGAAAAATTGAAAAAGATAAAGGATCAAAATTTTATATCAACAACAAGGAAGTTAGAGCAAAAGACGCTCAAATGTTTTTTGCAGATATGTCCACAGGAGCTCATTCACCATCAATAATAAGTCAAGGCAGAATTGGAGCATTGGTTACAGCAAAACCATCAGATAGAAGGGCTATCCTGGAAGAGGCAGCTGGGATAGCGGGTTTGCATGTTAGAAGGCATGAAGCAGAAATTAGATTAGGGGCAGCAGAAAATAATTTAAAAAGAGCAGACGAACTAAGAAGGCAACAAGAAAAACAATTAGCAAACTTAGAAAAACAAGCTGAAGAAGCTGCGAAGTATAAATTAATTTCTGAAGAAATTAGAAAAGTAGAGGCAGGACTTTATTATTTAAGACTTACAGAAATTGATAAAGAAATAACTTTAGAAAATGAAGTGAATAATGAAGCAGATGCAAAAGTTGAGGAATTTAATAAACAAATTGATGAATTAGAAACTAAAATAAAAAATGAAATTGAAAGAGTAGAACCTATACGACAAAAAAATATAGAAAATTTATCTAAGATACAAAGATTAAATCTTGAGCTAAAGGCTTTAGATGAGGAGAGTACAAGGATAAATGAGGAAATTGACACAATAAAAAGTTCTATAAAGGTTATAGATGAAGATATTGATAGGGAAAAAAGCATAGTAATTGATGCAAATTCAAATGAAAAAAGATTAAAAGAGGAGAGAAATATCCTAATTGAGACAGACTCGAAATATTATGAGACTGAAAAACTCTCAAATCAAGACCTTGAAAATTCTAAATTAAAATTAAAGAATGAACAAGACAAAATGGATGTGTTGTTGGAGAGTTTCAGTACTGAATCTTTGCAAAAAAATAACGAAATTATTAGCAAAATAAAAAGTCAAATCGAAGAGGTTAAAAAACTAATTTCAGAAAATAGAAATCATCAAACAATAAAAATTTTAGATGAATGCGTTATTAACTTGTCTTTTTTGACTATGAAAGTTAAAGAAGCAGAGAATGACGATGTGATTCCAACTCTTACATCAAAAAGTGATCTAATAAAAAAATTACAGGACGATTATGCTGAAACTTATAGTAAAAACCAAAGTATAAAAAAAGAGTCTGTTAAAAGAAAAGAGCGAATAAGTATAATTGATCAGGAATTTGAGAGCTGGCAAAGTCTTTTAAGTAATTCTGAAAAAATGGTTAATGAACTCAATGAGAGAAAGAGTAAGCTTGTAGATAAATTAAGCGATCTAGAAAAACAGCCAGAGTCTAAAGCAGAAAAAAAAGGAAAGATTTCCGAAAACTTAAGAATTTCAGAAAAAGAAAAAAATGAAAATGAAATTTTAGTTGAAAAAATTGATAATAATATTGAAGCAATTAGAGTTCAGTTAAATAATACAAAAGAAAATTCAATAGAAACTAGAGAGAAGAAAGCTAGCTCAGGAGCAACAATTGAAGGTTTAAATAAAAGAAGAGGTGAACTCTTGGAAAGAGTTATGACAGAGTTAAACGTTGAAGAGAAAAATATACTTAATTATTCGAATTTAGAAAAAGAAAGTGAATTTCCAGATTTAGTGACCCAAGAAGAATTACTAGATGAAAAAAAAAGAGAAAGAGAGAAACTTGGATCTGTTAACCTAAGAGCAGATTATGAAACTGAAAATTATAAAATTGAAATAAAAAAAATGGAACAAGATAGGCAGGATCTAGTAACGGCAATATTGAAGTTAAAAGAGAGCATAATTGAACTTAATAAAAAGGGTCGGGAAAGATTGTTGGACGCTTTTGAGAGAGTGAATAGAAAATTTAATGAGGTTTACACAAAATTATTTAATGGGGGTAGCGCTAAACTAGAACTAGTAGACTCGGACGATCCATTAGATGCTGGTTTGGAGATGCTAGTAAGTCCTCCAGGAAAAAGACTTCAGTCGATTACTCTGCTTTCGGGTGGTGAACAGGCTTTAACAGCATTATCATTGATATTTGCTGTATTTCTTACTAATCCATCCCCTATTTGTGTACTTGATGAAGTAGATGCACCATTAGATGATGCAAATGTAACAAGATTTTGTAATCTTTTAAATGAACTTACAAAAATTACTTCTACAAGATTTATAATAGTAACCCACCATGCTTTAACTATGTCAAAAATGGATAGATTATATGGGGTTACAATGCCAGAGAAAGGAATAAGTCAACTAGTTGCTGTTGATCTTCAAAAAGCTGAGAGCATGGTAGCTTAGGCTAATGGAAGAAGAAGATTTTAAAACTCGCCTTAAAAGTGCAAAAAATAAAGCAAAATCCAAATATTCTGAGAGCAATGAGCCATCAACATCTGGAATGGGTCATGCTTTTAAAATGAGCACAGAATTAGTTGCAGCAGTAGCTGTTGGGACAATTATTGGGTTTATTTTAGACAATTGGTTTGGTACTAAGCCTTGGTTAATTTTAACATTTTTTTTTGTAGGAGTAATTGCAGGAATTATGAATGTGATTAAATCAGCGAAAAAAATGCAAAAAAAATAAGAGAATAAAATGGCATCAAATCCAATGTACCAATTCAATGTTTATAGAATTGGTCCGGAAATTAAATTAGGCTCAGTTGATATTTCTTTCACTAATGCAAGTTTA
Source organism: Pelagibacteraceae bacterium AG-337-G04 (assembly GCA_003282205.1). Classification (GTDB taxonomy): domain Bacteria; phylum Pseudomonadota; class Alphaproteobacteria; order Pelagibacterales; family Pelagibacteraceae; genus Pelagibacter. The sequence continues at coordinate 3,775 of QBZW01000017.1, read as the reverse complement.
TTTATGGTCATTAGTTCTCTGGCTATTTTGATAATTTTTAATCTAGGAGCGAAGAAAAAAACTCTAATACCTGACAAACTACAATTATTATCAGAACTAAGTTATTCCTTTGTCGCCAAAATGATTAGTGATACAGCAGGATCAAAAGCAAAGCCCTACTTTTCATTTATTTTCTCATTATTTATGTTTGTACTTTTTTGTAACATGTTTGGAATGATACCTTACGCATTTACAGTCACAAGCCATATTATAGTTACATTTGTGCTTGCAGCATTTATTTTTGTCGGAGTTACAATTATTGGATTTATGAAACATGGATTGGGATATTTGAAGTTGTTTGTGCCAAGTGGAGTTCCAATAGTTCTACTTCCATTAATAGTCATTATTGAGATTATCTCATATTTAAGCAGACCTATTAGCTTATCGGTCAGACTATTTGCAAATATGATGGCAGGTCACACGATGATGAAGGTATTTGGAGGCTTTGTTATAAGCTTAGGAATTGTAGGTGGGTGGCTTCCACTTAGTTTCTCGGTTGCACTTACAGGTTTGGAGATATTAGTTGCTTTTCTTCAAGCTTATGTATTTGCAATTTTAACATGCATTTATTTAAATGATGCATTAAATCTACACCATTAAAAAAAAAGGAGGAAAAATGGAATTAGAAGCAGCAAAAATGATAGGAGCTGGTTTAGCAGCTATTGCACTAGCGGGTGCAGGAGTTGGTATAGGAATTATTTTTGGTAATTACTTATCCGGTGCTATGAGAAATCCATCTGCAGCTCAAAAACAATTCCCGAACTTGTTATTAGGATTTGCTTTGGCTGAAGCAACTGGATTGTTTGGTCTAGTAGTTGCGTTGATTATTTTATTTGCATTTTAGTTGATGTTAAAAAAAATAGTTTTTTTATTATTCGTTACATGCTTTGCATGTATTAATAAAGTATTTGCCACTGAAAGTGATGGTATGCCTCAACTTAATCCAGAGTTTTGGATTTCTCAAATCTTCTGGCTTATCATCACGTTTGGAATACTTTTTATTGTTTTGACTAAAGTTATATTGCCTAAGATTAGTGATAACTTGGAAACTAGAAAATCACAAATACTTGAAAATATTGAGACAGCAGATAAACAAAAAGAGGAAAGTCAAAAAAAAATTGGCGAATATGAAAAGATTATTTTAGACAGTAAACTTAAAGCTAAAAGTTACTTTAATGAGGCTAGAGAAAAGATTTTAGATGATATCAATAAAAAAAGAGCTGCATTAGAGAAAGATCTTGATGAAGAAATAGGTGAAGTAGAAAAGGAATTATCTGATCTAAAGAATAAATCAGGAGAAAAAATAAATAAAATAGCTGCTGAAACATCAGCGGAGTTAATAAAAGAGCTAATTGGTGAAGAAGTAAATAGTAGTAGCATAGCAGCAATTGTAGAAGACCAATCAAAAATAAACAAAGAGAGAAAAGATGTTTGATGCAACTTTTTGGGTAGCAATATCGTTTTTTATTTTTATAGGTTTATTGGTATATTTTAAAATACCTCAGAATATAAACAATCTCCTAACAAAAATGATAGGAGATATAAAAAAAGAAATCGATGAAAGTGAAAAGTTAAGAGTTGAGTCAAAAAAACTTTTAGACGAAGCTCAGGCTAAACTCAATTCCGTTGAAGGAGAGTCCCAAAAGATCCTCGATCAAGCAAAAACTGAGTCTGAACAACTTGTAATAAGCATGAATGAAAAATTTCATAAATCTTCTGAAATAAAGAAGAATATAACTCAAACAAAAATTAATCAGATGAAAGAGGGAGCAATAAAAGAAATTAAAGATACTTCTGTCAAAATTGCACTGGAGTCAGTGAAAAAAATTATAACAACTACAGTTGATAAATCTAAATTAGATAATCTGTTTGAAAAAAATCTTGAAGAAGCAAAGACTGAATTAAAAAAAATTAATTCATAACTAAATTACGTTACATTTTCTAAAAATAATATAAAATCCAAATTATGAATTCGATAGTGATAGGATCAGGTTTTGGCGGTATGGCTGCAGCATTAAGGTTAAAAGCTAAAGGCCATAATGTAACATTGATTGAAAAACATGAAGATTTAGGTGGACGGGCAAGAGTCTTTAAAAAAAATGGATTTACATTTGATGGTGGTCCGACTGTGATAACAGCGCCCTACTTGATTGATGAATTATTTCAGCTTTTTAACAAGAATTCAAAAGATTATTTAGAAATAAAATCTTTAAAAACTTGGTATCAATTTGTTTTTGAAGATGGTTTTAAGTTTGACTATTCTGGTGATGAAGAAGAAATGGTTAATCAAATAAAAAAGATTAACGAAAAAGATGTAAACGGATATAAAAATTTAGTTAATTTTACAAAAAAGATTTTTGATAAAGGTTTTACTGAACTATCAGATGTCCCATTTGATAAACTCTCTTTTATGTTAAAGCAGATACCCTCTTTATTTAATTTAAAGAGTTATAAATCTGTTTATGGTTTAGTTTCTTCTTTCATAGAAAATGAAAAATTAAGAAGATTACTTAGTATGCATCCACTATTAGTAGGTGGTAATCCTTTCACAACAACATCAATATATGGATTAATTTTATATTTAGAAAAAAAATGGGGAATTCATTATTCAATGGGTGGTACTGGTCAAATAATAAATGGCATGGAAAAACTAATGAATGAAGAAAATATAAAAATATTAAAAAGTTGCGAAGTAAGTAAGATCATATCAAATAAAAATAGAATAACTGGAGTTGAATTAAACAATGGGGATAAAATAGAAGCAGATAATGTTATTTGTAACGCAGATCCACCTGCGGTTTACTCAAAATTAGCAAAAACAAATATTAGTAATTCTATTTTTAATTGGAAAATGAAAAGAATGGAATATTCAATGGGCTTGTTTGTTTATTACTTTGGAACCAAAAAAGTTTACGACAATGTTGAACATCATACAATCAAATTTGGAGATAAGTACAAGGAACACTTGGACGACATTTTTAACAATAAAAAATTAAATAGCGATATTAGTTATTATTTACATAGACCAACAGCTACAGACAAATCTATGGCGCCTGACAATCATGATTGTTTTTATGTGTTAGTGCCAGTTCCTAACAACCAGTCTGGTATAGACTGGTCTATTGAGGGAGATAAAATGAAAAACTTAGTTATTAAAAAAAATGGAGAAAAGTTTACTACCCAATCTAAAGGAAAATATTATTGAGGATTTTTACTTAACTCCTGATTATTTTGAGAAAGAATTAAATACAAAATATGGCTCGGGATTTTCTATTCAACCAAAATTTACCCAATCAGCATATTTTAGATTTCACAATAAATCAGAGATTTTTGATGGTTTATATTTTGTTGGCGCAGGCACTCATCCTGGAGCAGGTGTGCCAGGAGTACTATCTTCAGCAAAAGTCTTAGACAAAATTCTGTAATGGAGAAAAAGAGTTTTCTATCAATATACGCAAAATCATTTAACTGGGCTGGTTTTTTTCTTCCAAAAGAAACTTATTTGAAATGTTCTAATTTATACGATTTTTGTAGAACTTTAGACAATATAGCTGACGATGAAGGTGCGATTGATGTTAAATTAAGAAGATTTTTAAACTTCAAAAATAATTTTATCAATAAAGAATTTCAGAACCCTATAATTAAAAATATGTGGGTATTAATGGATGAATATAATATTTCTACAAAAATTGTAGAAGACTTATTTGATGGTGTAGAGTCTGATATTCAAAATAAA
>QBZW01000016.1 GCA_003282205.1 Pelagibacteraceae bacterium AG-337-G04 | reverse complement strand
AGATTTATCAATCACTCCTAATCGTCCTGATTGCTTGGGAGTAAGAGGTATAGCTAGAGATCTTGCAGCTGCTGGAGCTGGTAAATTAAAAAATACTTCCAACAAAAATATTAAAAAAAATGGACCTCAAACAATCAAAGTTTCAATTGCAAAAGATAAAAATCAAGGTTGTACTGTATTTGGTAGTTGTTTAATTACAGATGTTACAAATAAAGAAAGTCCAAAATGGCTGAAAGAAAAAATTATTTCACTTGGTCAAAAACCAATTTCAGCAATTGTTGATATTACAAATTATGTAATGTTAGACTTAAATAGACCACTTCATGCATATGATGCAGATAAAATTGACAAAGAAATCATAGTAAGAAACTCAAAAAAGGGTGAAACTTTTGAAGCCCTTGATAACAAAGAGTATAAATTAGGTGATGATATGTGTGTAATTTCTGATAAATCTGGAGTTTTAGGCTTGGGAGGAATTATTGGAGGAACACGTTCTGGAACTGAAATTAATACTAAAAATATTTTATTAGAATCTGCTTATTTTATTCCTAAATCAATTAGAAAAACTTCAAAAATATTAAATATTGATACAGATGCAAAGTTTAGATTTGAAAGGGGAATTGATCCTCAATCGATTGAATTAGGTTTATCAAAAGCTGCAGAATTAATGTCTGAGATTTGTGATGGTAAAATTAGTAATTTTGATGTTCAAAAAATTGATAAGCATGAAAAAAACAAAATTAAATTTAATATTTCTTTATTTAAAAAAATAACTGGTTTTAAAGTAGATGATAATGAAATTGTAAAAATTTTAACCGATTTAGGATTTGAGGTTTCTAAGAAGAAATTTGAATTAGATTTAAAAATACCTACCTGGAGACCTGATATAACTCAACCAATAGATATAGTTGAAGAAATAGTAAGAATAAAAGGATATAATAAAATAGAAACCTTAGAGCCAGAAAAAACTAAAATAAAAGATACATTAAATAAACAACAAAAACTCTTTCACTTTTTACAACGATCTGTTGCATCAAAAGGTTATTTTGAGACTGTAACTTGGTCTTTTACAGACTCTAAAATAAATAACCTTTTTAAAGAAAATCTTAAAGAAATTAAAATAGTAAATCCAATAAGTTCAGACTTAGATGTTTTACGAAATTCGATTTTTACAAATTTGACTTTTTACTTAAAGAAAAATTTAGACAGAGGATTTAAAGATGTTTCGCTATTCGAAATTGGACCAATTTTTAAGAATAATAAACCAGGTGAGCAACTGACGGTAATAGGAGCAATAAAATCAGGAAAAGTATCAAGGTTAAATTGGAACGAAAAAGAAAGACCAGTTGACGTCTTTGATGTAAAAAAGGATGTTATTCAGACACTAGTTGAAGCTGGATATGATAGGAAAAGTTTCTTTATAAGAGACAAATCTCCCTCATATTATCACCCAGGAAAAGCTGGCTCGGTCTATCTTGATAAGGATGATATTGAACCTGTTGCTTATTTCGGAGACATACATCCAAATATAGTTAAAAAGCTTGATATAAAAACTGAAAGTCTAGTAGGTTTTGAGATTTATCTAGATCATTTAAAAGAAAATAAAATTAAACTCAAAGATCAAAAACCTAATTTTGAGTACTCTGACTACCAAAAATCAGAAAGAGACTTTGCTTTTACAGTTGATAAAAACTTTAAAGCACAGGATTTGATTGAAATTATATCATCAATTGATCAAAATTTAATAAGGTCAATTAAAATCTTTGATATTTATGAAGGTGAAAATATTCCAGCAGGTAAAAAGTCAATAGCTATAAAAGTTATAATTCAATCATCTGAAAAAACACTAGAGGAGAGTGATCTTGAAAAAATAAATAAATTAATTATTTCGACAGTTGAAACTAAGTCTGGGGCAAAAATTAGATCTTAAATGTCTACAGAAATCAACAATATAAGAAACTTTGCAATCATTGCTCACATTGATCATGGTAAGTCAACCATTGCTGATAGAATTATACATAGATGTGGTGGGTTGACAGATAGAGAAATGAAGTCACAGGTTTTAGACTCCATGGATATTGAAAGAGAAAGAGGCATAACAATAAAAGCTCAAACTGTAAAATTAAATTATAAATCGAAAGATGGAAAAAATTATATTCTTAATATTATAGATACACCAGGTCATGTAGATTTTAGTTACGAGGTTAGTAGATCTTTATATGCCTGTGAGGGCTCGATATTAATTGTAGATAGTACTCAGGGTGTAGAGGCACAAACATTAGCAAATGTTTATCAAGCATTAGATATAAATCATGAAATAATTCCAGTATTAAATAAAATTGATTTACCTGCCTCTGATATAGATAGAACAAACAAACAAATCGAAGATGTGATAGGCATCGATACTGCCAATGCTGTACCTTGTTCTGGAAAAACAGGCGAAGGTATTGATGAGATTTTGGAACAAATTATTCAAACTTTGCCAGGACCAAAAGGTGAAAAAGATCAAAAACTTAAGTGTTTATTAGTAGATAGTTGGTATGACAGTTACTTAGGAGTAGTGATTTTAGTAAGAGTAATCGATGGGAAAATTAAAAATAACATGAAAATTAAAATGATGTCTACTAATCAGGAGTATTTTGTTGAAAAGGTCGGTGTATTTACACCTAAACCAAAAGATATTGACGAACTTAATTCTGGTGAAATTGGATTTATAACAACTGGAATAAAAGTTTTATCAGAAACAAAAGTTGGAGATACTATTTGTGATGCTGCTAAGCCATTATCAGAGTCACTACCTGGTTTTAAGCCAAGTAAACCAGTTGTTTTTTGTGGATTATTTCCTGTTGATAGCTCTGAGTATCAAAAACTAAAAGATGGATTAGCTAAACTTAAATTAAATGATTCTAGTTTTTCTTTTGAGACCGAGTCCTCTTCTGCTTTAGGATTGGGTTTTAGATGTGGTTTTTTAGGGTTGTTACATTTAGAAATTGTTACTGAAAGACTAGAGAGGGAATTTGATATTAATCTATTAACCACAACTCCAGGAGTTGTCTATAAGATCCATATGAACAATGGAGAGATAAAAGATCTTCAAAATCCATCAAGTTTACCAGATCCAACTTTGATAAAATTTATTGAAGAACCATGGATCAAAGCAACAATTATTACACCAGATCAGTACTTAGGTCCCATAATAAAAATATGTCAGGATAAAAGAGGGGTTCAAACAAACTTGAGTTATTCTGGAAACAGAGCTGTTGTAAATTATGAATTACCTTTAAACGAAGTTGTGTTTGATTTTAATGATAGATTAAAATCAATGACAAGTGGATATGCAAGTTTTGATTATGAAATAATTGGTCATAGAGAGGGTGATCTTGTTAAAATGGGTATTCTTATAAATACAGAACCAGTAGACGCTTTAGCTATGATGATACATAAAGATTTTGCTCAAAAAACTGGGAGAGAGGTATGTGAAAAATTAAAAGACTTAATTCCAAGGCATAATTTTATGATACCGGTTCAAGCAGCAATAGGTGGAAAGATTATTGCAAGAGAAACAATTAAAGGTTTTAAGAAAGATGTTTTAACAAAAATCCATGGTGGTGGAGCTACAGATAGAAAAAGAAAGTTACTTGAAAAACAAAAAAAAGGAAAAGCAAGGGCTAAACAATTTGGAAAAGTTGAGATTCCACAAGAGGCATTTATAGGTGTGCTTAAAATATCTAAAGAGAAATAAATGGAGAGGTGGCCGAGCGGTTTAAGGCGCACGCTTGGAAAGCGTGTATAGGGGAAACTCTATCATGGGTTCGAATCCCATTCTCTCCGCCATTAATTATCAATCTAAAAAAGGCTTTTATTTAAAAAAATTAAAAAATAGAAAATTTTTTTAAAAAATCTAATATTATCGTTGATAATGCTTACTAATTTAAGCTTAAGGTATTAAGAGATTTTATTAAAAATTTCAAAAATGGTATAAAAGATTACTCCTAATAAAATTAATGACAAAAAATAATACTAATACTTATCAAGCAGACGCCATTAAAGTTTTAAAAGGTCTTGAAGCAGTAAAAAAAAGACCTGGTATGTATATTGGTGACACAGATGATGGAACTGGTTTACATCATATGGTTTATGAAGTTGTAGATAATTCTATTGATGAAGCATTAGCAGGTTATTGTAAAAAAATTGAAGTAAGTATAAATTCTGATGGTTCTATTACAGTGGAAGACGATGGTAGAGGAATACCTGTTGACTTTCATAAAGAAGAAAAAAAATCAGCAGCAGAAGTTATAATGACCCAACTTCATGCAGGAGGTAAATTTGATCATGATGCTTACAAAGTTTCAGGAGGCTTACACGGGGTAGGTGTTTCAGTAGTAAATGCACTTTCTCAAAAATTAGAATTACATGTTGAAAGAGATGGAAAAAAATATTTTGTTGAGTTTATAAATGGTGAAACTAAAACACCTTTAAAGATAACAGGTAAATCAAAAAATACAGGTACAAAAATAAATTTCTTACCATCTAAAGATATTTTTTCTTCAACGAAGTTTAGCTTTTCTATTATTCAAAAAAGGATGCGTGAGTTAGCTTTCTTAAATAAAGGAATTAAAATTATACTTAACGATTTAACTCAAAAAAAAATAAAGTCTGAAGAATTTAAATTCGAGGGAGGAATAAATGAGTTTGTAGAGTTTTTAGATGAAAAAAGGGAAAAATTAAAAAATAAAAATGATAATGATTTATTTAGAAAACCAATTTATATTGATGGGATAAAGAATAATATAGATATACAGTGTTCGTTAAAATGGAATGCGGGATATAACGAAGATGTGTACCCTTACACTAATAATATATATCAAAAAGACGGAGGAACTCATCTTTTAGGTTTTAGAAGTGCATTAACTAGAGTTGTAAATAAATATGCATCAGATCAAAATTTATTAAAAAAAAATAAAGTTATATTATCTGGAGATGATGTGAAAGAAGGATTAACGTGTGTTCTATCTATAAAAATTCCAGATCCTAAATTTTCTTCTCAAACAAAAGATAAATTAGTTTCTTCAGAAGTAAGAAATATTGTTGAAGGTATCGTTAATGAAAAACTATCAATTTGGTTTGATCAAAATCCCTCAGTTTCTAAGATAATTTTAACAAAAATAATTCAGGCTGCTGTAGCAAGAGATGTTGCTAAGAGAGCGAGAGAAAATGTGAGAAGAAAGGGAGCACTAGAGCTAACAGGATTACCTGGTAAATTGGCTGATTGTCAAAATTCAAAACAAGAAGGAACTGAATTATTTATAGTAGAGGGAGATTCAGCTGGGGGATCAGCCAAACAAGGAAGAAACAGAGAATATCAAGCAGTATTGCCTTTAAGAGGAAAAATATTAAATACATTTACTGAACTAAATGGCTCTACAAAAAATGGTAGCCATACTGATATAAGAACAAAATCATTATCAAAAATGATTTCTTCAAATGAAATAGTTACTTTGATAAATGCTCTAGGTCTGGACCCTAAAACAGATGAAATAGACTTACAGGATTTAAGATATGGAAAAATAATAATCATGACCGATGCAGATGTAGATGGATCACACATTAGAGCTTTGCTTTTGACTTTTTTTAATAATATGCCTTTTAATAAATTAATAGAAAAAGGTCATATTTATTTAGCTCAACCACCTCTTTTCAAAGTTAATAAAGGTTCTAAAGGTATTTACATAAAAGATGAGAAAGATCTTGAAAACTACATAATTAAGAATTCAAAAGATCTTAAAAAAATTAAGAAAAATTCCAAAGAATTCGAAAAAATTATACAAATAGAAAAATCAAAACTAAGTATTCAGAGATTTAAAGGACTTGGAGAGATGAACCCAGAAGAATTATGGAATACAACTTTAAACCCAGAAACAAGAAATTTACTACAAGTGCAGTACTCAGAAAATCTACAAAAAGACCAAAATTTAATACAAACATTAATGGGTAATGATGTTGCTTCTAGAAAAGATTTTATTGTAGACAATGCTATAAATGCAGTTAATTTAGATATTTAATTAATGGAGTTAAGTGCCAATTCCAAATCTTCCTACTTAAACAAAGTTACATACGTAAATTTAAGATGGATAGGTATACTAGGGCAATTTATTACAATAAATTCTGTCGCTTTCTTATTTAAATTTGAATTTAATTTTATATTAGCAAATTTTGTAGTTTTGTTAGGCGTATTAAGTAATTTTATTCTAATCTATTACTTTAAAAAAAATCAATTACCTGAAAAAATATCATTGATTTTTCTTACACTTGATATTGTTCAATTGAGTTTTTTACTTTTTTTAACTGGTGGTACTATTAATCCTTTTTCAATATTTTTGATAATACCAAGTATTTTTGCCTCAAATAGTTTGAGTATAAAAACAAATATTTTATTGATATTTTTAACAATTTTCTCAATTATCTTACTCACTTTTTATCACCAAGAGTTGCCTTCACCATTAAATAAATATATTTTTAGTAATTACTACTATTATTCAGTTCCTATTGCCTTAATTATTGCACTTATTTTTCTGAGTTTTTTTGCTTTAACATTTGGAAATGAATCCAAAGTCAGAAAAGACGCATTAGATAAAATCCAGGAAGTTATTTCTAAAGAGAATGAACTAGTATCCTTGGGAGGACAAGCAGCAGCAGCAGCCCATTCTCTAGGTACTCCACTTTCTACAATTAAAATTATTTCGCAAGATTTGTATAATAATTTTAAAAATAATAAGGATCTAAAAAAAGATATTGAATTGCTAGTGAGTCAAGTAAATAGATGCAACGAAATATTAAAAAGATTATCTCTTAATCCTGTAGTGGAAGATGATTTTATAGATAAGAACATTACTTTACATAATTATGTAAAAGAAATTGTAAATTCTTTTAATGAAATATCTGATAAAAATTTTATTGTAAATATTGAGCAAAATTATAATTCCTTCGAAATTTCAAAATCAATTGAAGTTGTTTATGGTATAAGAAATTTTATTGGAAATGCAAATAAGTTTGCCAAAAAAAATATTTACATTTCAATAACAAGTGATAGCGAAACCTCATCGATATCTATTGAAGATGATGGTCAAGGATTTCCTAAAGATATATTATCTAAGATAGGTGATCCATATATTAAATCTTTACAATCTAAAAATAAATCAAGAGCGGGGTTGGGCCTGGGAATATTTATAGGTAAAACTTTGTTAGAAAAAAATAAAGCAAAACTTTTAATTAGAAATTCAGAAACTAGAGGTGGTGCTGAAATAAAAATAGAATGGGCAAATAAAGATTTAATTAGTATTTAGTGAAGTTTTTTATTTTCAAATAGCCCACTTAACTGATCTATCATAACATCTCCTAATTCTTGTACATCTGAAATTTTGATAGCTTTTCTATAATATCGCGAAACATCATGACCAATTCCAATAGCTAATATTTCAACTTCACTTTTATTTTCAATGAATTTTACAATTTTTTTCAAATTTTTTTCTAGAAAATCTCCTGAATTTACAGATAAAGTTGAGTCATCTACAGGTGCTCCATCTGAAATAACCATCAATATTTTTCTTTCTTCTTTTCTTTTTTTTAATCTATTAAAAGCCCATGTTATAGCTTCACCATCTATATTTTCTTTTAATAAACCCTCCTTTAGCATCAAACCCAAATTCTTTTTTGATTGTCTCCAATGAGAATCAGCACCTTTATAAATTATATGTCTTAAATCATTAAGTCTTCCTGGATTTTTTGTTTTACCCAATCTATTCCACTCCTGACGACTTTTACCACCTTTCCAATTTTTCGTTGTAAAACCTAGTATTTCAACTTTAACCGAGCATCTTTCTAAAGTTCTGGATAAAATATCAGCACATATTGCAGCTATTGTTATTGGTCTACCTCTCATTGACCCAGAATTGTCAATTAAAAGTGTCACAATTGTATCCTTAAAGTCTAAATCTTTTTCTTTTTTAAATGATAAGGAATTATATGGATCAATGATAATCCTAGGTAATTTTGAACTATCTAACAATCCCTCTTCTAGATCAAATTCCCATGATCGATTTTGTTTTGCCATTAATTGTCTTTGTAATTTATTTGCTAACTTTGTAATTAAATCTTGAAAACTTGTGAGCTGTTGGTCTAAATTTTTTCTCAGTTTTTGAATTTCCTCAGCTGTATCTAGACTTTCTGCTTTAGCAACTTCATCAAATTCGGTAGTAAATATTTTATATTCTTTATCGCTTGCACTTAAATTTTTTTTTTGTATAACATTTTCTGACTCGGCATCATCGTTATTTTCACTACCAAGCTGATCTTCAAGTCTAAACTCATTTACATCATCCTCGCTGTCCATTCCTTGGCTTATATTTTCATCTTCGCTTGTTTTGCTAGAGTCATTATTTTCATTGTTTTCATTGTTGTTATTATTATTTTGATCTTGCGGATCATCATTTTCATCATTTTCTTTTTCAGTTGTGTCATCATTTTCAAATATATCCATACTTTCTAAAATTTCAGAAAACTTAGCATTATACACTTCTTGATTTTCTAGATTTTGATTTAAAAATTCAAAATGTTTATCTATTGACTTATTAAAATCTTTCTCCCAAAATTTAAGAATTTCTTTATTTTCTGGATATAATTCGACATTAAAAAATTTGTTTGTCATATAAATTTCAAAAGCATCAACAATATTTGTATCTTCTTTTTTTGTTATTTTTTCTTGCTTAAGATGTTGAAGTCTATTTTTATAATTCTCTTTAAAATTTTTGGAAATTCCTTTTAACATCTCTGAACCAAGTAGTTCATATCTCACCTTTTCTGCTAGCTGGTAGAGTGTTCTGCAAGAGGGATTTTGTGGATTGTTTTTATCCAATAATTTTCTGTTTGAAAATCTTCTTTTTAAAGCCTCAGAGTCTGTTTCAGCCCTTAGTTTTTTAAATTGATTTTTATCATTAATATTGTCAATTTCCCCAATATCATAAACTTTTTCGTCATTTTTTTTATTTTTGACAACCTTATAGTCATCTGAAATTACTTTGTAAGTTGATTGAAGGGCTTGTTTGAATTTTTCTTTAATACTGTCTTCTTTGTTCATTAAATTTGAATATTGATCATTGACTCCGGTAGTTCATCCCCAAAACATCTTTGATAATATTCAGCAATAGTGTTTTTTTCAGCATCATCACATTTGTTTAAAAATGTTACTCTAAATGCATATCCGATATCTTTGAAAATTTCAGAATTTTCTGCCCAATGTAAAACTGTTCTAGGACTCATTACTGTAGATATATCACCTGCCATAAATCCTTTTCTTGTAAGTGAAGCTACCTTTATCATGTTTGAAACTTGCTCTTTACCTTTAGTATTATTTAAATTTTTGTTTTTACCTAATATAATTTCCATTTCTTTATCTAAACTAAGATAGTTTAATGTAGATACAATATTCCATCTATCCATTTGTCCCTGATTAATTTGTTGTGTCCCGTGATATAATCCGGTTGTATCACCTAGTCCCACAGTATTTGTTGTTGCAAAAAGCCTAAAAAATTTATTTTGTTTAATTACTTTATTTTTATCTAATAGAGTAAAGCTACCTTCTGACTCAAGTACTCTCTGAATAACGAACATTACATCTGGTCTTCCAGCGTCATATTCGTCAAAAACTAAGGCCACAGGATTTTGAATTGACCAAGGCAATATTCCTTCTTTAAATTCAGTTACCTGTTTACCATCTTTTATTACAATTGAATCTTTACCTATTAAGTCAATCCTACTTACATGACTATCAAGATTAATTCTTATGCAAGGCCAGTTTAGTCTAGCAGCAATTTGTTCGATGTGAGTTGATTTTCCGGTTCCATGGTATCCTTGAATTAAAACTCTTTTGTTAAAAGAAAATCCTGACAAAATAGCTAATGTTGTATCTTTATCGAACTTATAAGTTTTGTCGATTTCAGGGACGTAATCACTTGATTTTGAAAATGCATCAACTTCCATGTTACTTTCGATACCAAAAGTTTGCTTAATAGATAACTTAATGTCAGGGGTATGGTTAATATTTGGTGTCAATTTTGTCCTTATATGTATTTTTTAATTGAGTGTAAGCCAAAGTTATTACTTTAAGCTTGTCTTCAAATTTTTTATTTCCAGAATTCATATCAGGGTGAAATTTTTTGACAAGCTTTTTAAATTTTTCTTGAACTTTTTCCCACTTTAATCCAACACTAATCCCTAATATATTAAAGGCCTTTATATCATTGTTATTGAATTTAAATTTATTCATATTATTAAAGTCATTATTAAATTTAAATTTATCCATCTCATCTTTTAAAGCATTACTCCATAGAACTTTGAAGAAATTATCAGATGAACTAAAACTTTGTGTTGGTTTATGCCAAGTCATGTCAGACCTTAAAAAATCAATTATTTGTTGATCACTCATACCTGTAAAATAATTCCAACTTTTATTAAATTCTTTAACATGGTTTAAACATAGTAATCTATAATCTTTGCTATTATCTCTTTCTTTAGGTGCTTTAAAAAGACCTTCTTCCGAGCAATTATTCCAATCGCAAATATTTTTCATGATGTATAATACTTTATAAAATGAACATTAATCAACTAATTGAAATTATAGAAAAAAAAATTTTGTCGCAGGATTGTATTTCAAAAGTTTATATAGAGGACAAGTCTTTCTTACATAAAAATCACAAATCTAACGAAGATGGAAAATTTCATATTGTTCTTTCAATTGAGTCTAATGAGTTAAAGAATAAAAGCAAATTATATTCAACAAGGTTTGTTTACAAAATT
>QBZW01000015.1 GCA_003282205.1 Pelagibacteraceae bacterium AG-337-G04 | reverse complement strand
GTCTTGTTAATAAAATATGCATTTTACCTTTTATAAGATCCTTTTGAGTCTGATTTTAATTTTTCTCCAATCTTAATACTTAAATCTTTAATCATTTTTTTATTTACACTTTCTTCAACAAAAAATCTTTGTTTGCCATTAACTGAAAAAAGTTCAGCTTTAATATTTACGAGATCTTTATCAATTTTTGCATACACGCCAACTGCTGTATCACAATCACCCTCTAGTATTTTTAAAATTTTTCTTTCAGCATTTGCGATTACTCTCGACTGATCATTATTAATTTTTTCCAAGATATTGATTATTCCTTGATCATTTTCTCTGCATTGTATGGCAATAATACCTTGACCAGCACATGGTATTAGTTCATCAGTATTAAATTCATGTGTAATTTTATTTGTCAAACCTAAAGCTTCAATGCCAGCTTTGGAAAGTAAAATTGCATCGTAGTCTCCATTCTCTAATTTCTTTATTCTAGTATCCACATTTCCTCTTAATAATTTATAATTTAGGTCCGATCTAATACTTTTTAATTGATATTCTCTTCTATAAGAAGAAGTACCAATTATTGAATTAGGTTTAAGATCTTGGAAACTTATATTGTCGTTGCTAATAAAAATTTCATTGGGTGAATTTCTTTTTAAATAGAAATTTGTCATTAGCCCTTCTGTTTCAACCGATGGCATATCTTTTAAAGCATGAACAGCTATATCGATATTATGATTAATTAATTCTATTTCGATTTTTTTTGAAAATAGTCCTTTTCCTCCAATATTTGATAGCCTATCCTTTTGGTTTTGATCTCCGCTAGTGACTATTTTTTTTGTTTCTATGTGAGTGGAAGAAACTTTTTTAAGATGGTTTATCACTTTTTCTGTATAAATTTGAGCTAACTGACTTCCACGAGTACCAACAATAAGTTTATCTCTTTTCATAATTCTTAATTTTTATTACATTCTTATAGTTTAATTGTATTAATTATAAATATTTATGAATGAAAAAAAAGTAATCCTTGGAATTGAGACAAGTTGCGATGAAACTGCAGTATCAATCATAGAAGAAGATAAAAATGGAAAGATAAAAATATTATCTAATATGGTATCAAGTCAATTTGATATTCACAAAGAATTTTCAGGTATAGTTCCTGAGCTTGCAGCAAGATCTCATGTTGAAAAAATTGATTTAATTGCAAAAAAAGCAATTAATGAAAGCGGTGTGAATTTAAGTGATGTTTCTGCAATTGCTTCGACATCTGGTCCAGGCTTAATTGTTTGCCTTACTGTTGGTTTAAATTTTGGGAAAGCACTATCTGCAGGCTTAAATGTACCTTTTATTGGTGTAAACCATCTTGAAGGACATGCGTTAAGTCCAAAACTAAGTACAAGCTTAGATTTTCCATATTTATTATTATTAATTTCAGGAGGTCATACTCAATATTTAAGTGTGAATGGACTTGGAAAATATAAGAGATTAGGAACAACAATTGATGATGCTTTAGGAGAAGCATTTGACAAAACAGCAAAACTTTTAGGAATTGAATTTCCGGGTGGACCGAAGTTGGAAGGTTTTGCTAAGCAGGGAGATGCAAATAAATTTAAACTCCCTAAACCAATAATTAATAAAGGGGGATGTAACTTATCTTTTGCAGGACTTAAAACTGCAATTTTAAAAATATCAAGTAATATAAAAACTAAACAAGAGAAATACGATCTTGCAGCATCTTTTCAAAAAACTATTGAAGAAATTTTAGAAGTAAAAACACAAATAGCATTTCATGAATTCAACAAGATTAGCAAAATGAAAAATAAAATTTTTGTAATCGCTGGTGGTGTTGCTGCTAATAAAGGTATTAGAAATAAACTGTTAAAAGTATGTAAAAGGAATGATTTTAGACCAGTTTTTCCTGAACCAAAATTGTGTGGGGATAATGCAGCTATGATTGCACTTGTTGGTCTTGAAAAGTACAAAATTAAAAAATTTGATAATTTAGATTTACCAGCAAGTCCAAGACTACCTCTTGATGAAAGAGCAAAATTCTTAAAAGGGGCAGGAGTTAGATTATAAATGTCAAAAAGATATAGTGGTAAATCATTTAAGGATTCGAGTGTAATGAAAAGAGCAAAATTGTCTTTAAAGGAGAAAAGAAAAATAAAAAAAGAAAAAAAGAATAAGAATGCTAAATAAAATAATTGAAGACAATATAAGAATTCTTTTTTCAGAAAAGAAATATGACAAGTTAATAAAAGAAATTGAAAAAATTTCTACTTTCGAGGACAGAGTACCAGGCATGTCATCTATATTGGGTATATGTAGAATATTAAAAATTAATAGATCAAAGCAAGATTTAATATTAGGTTTAAATGATTTTATAAATGCCTTTGAAAAATCAAATGACAAAAATCTTACTATTGAGGTCTTATGTAATTTCATAAGCTGCTCTTTAAATAATCATCAAAAAGAATTAGATTTATTAGAATATTTATCCATAGCAAAGAAAATGTTTAGAAAGACTGAAAAAAAGTTTGGATATCATGAAAAACTATTTATTCATGGTGTAGATTTATACAATTTCTTTTGTGAACATGAAAAGCTGAAATTAATACTTAGTTCTTTAGTATTAAATGGTACAAAATCAAAATCAATTTTGTGTACATATGGTTTTTTTAATAATTATTTATATGATTGGGATAAAGAAGATTATTATGATTACTCTTTAAAATTTAAGAAGTTTTTTCCAACTTATGAAACAAAAAAGCTTAATGAAATAAATTTTGATAATAATAAAAAAATTAAAATTGGCTTTGTTTCATGTGATTTCATAAATCATTCAGTTAGTTACAATACTAAACCACTTCTTGAAAATTTAGATAAAAAAAAATTTGAAACTTATGGAATATATCTTGGAAAAAGTAGTGATATTAGTAACTCTTCTTATGATATTACTAATGTTTTTGATAAATGGTTAAATTTAAAGAATCATAGCAATCAACAGATCATTAATATAATTCAAAATGAGAAAATAGAAATTCTAGTTGACCAAATGGGGCTAACTCAAGCTACAAGAATTGAAATTTTTAAAAATAGAATAAGTCCTAAGCAAATTTCATGGAATGCATTCTGTAATACAGTTGGTTTCGATAACATTGATTATATTTTGGTAGATAATAATTTGATATACGAAGATGAACAACAATTTTACTCTGAAAAGATATTAAGACTAAAAAATATCTGGAATTGTCATTCTGGGTTTGAGTTTGAAAGAAAAAAACCGTCCTTACCATATAAAAAAAATAATTTTTTAACTTTTGGATCCTTTAATAATTTTTTAAAAATATCTGATGACGTAGTTGATGTTTGGAGCAAAATTTTAAAGAAAATAAAAAATTCACAATTAATATTAAAATCGTCGTACAAATATGACGCCTCATCTATTTTAAGAAAATTTAAAAAAAAAGGTGTTACAGACTCAATAAAAATTTTAAACAGAGAAAATTATCCTAATGTTAATGAGCATCTGAATCTTTATAATTCAATAGATATTTCCTTAGATACTTTTCCATATAATGGGGTTACAACATCTTTTGAATCTTTATGGGCTGGAGTTCCAGTAATGTCTTTAAAGGGTTTTAATTTTAACTCTAGATGTGGAGAAAGCATATTAATTAATGGCAATTTAAATTTTTTTTTAGCATCTAATAAAGATGAATATGCTGAAAAATGCATTTATTTGTCTGAAAATATTGAAAAATTAGAGTTTGAGAGAGATAAACTATTTAATAACATATTAAATACTCCATTATTTGACGCAAAAAACTTTGCTGATGATTTTAAAGAAGCTGTTTTAAGTATTTATAATAGAAATTAAATAATAAATTTAAAAATTTTTTAAGATGCAAGACAAAAAAAGAAAAAATATTAATTTTTTTAAAGTTTCATCTTATGTTAATCAAAATAATCTTGATCATGGAAATATATTAAAACAAGCATATGATCAGAATATGTTTTTTGGGGGAAATAAAGATTTATTAAAAAATTTTATTAACCACTTTTCAAAAGTTGTTGAGATTAAATCTCAACTATATCAAGATGTATTTGCTTCATTTATAATCGATAAATATTATAGTAAAACTTTTTTAGAATTTGGTGCAACCGATGGTATAGACTTATCAAACTCGTATGTTCTTGAAAAAAACTTTGGCTGGAATGGGTCTTTAAGTGAACCAAGTCCCCAGTGGCATATTGATCTAAAAAATAACAGACCAAATAGTAAAATTATAACTAAATGCATCTGGTCTAAAAGTGGAGAAGTGTTAGATTTTTTTGAGTCTGATGTAGGGGCTTTATCAACTATTAATAAATTTAAGGAAAGTGACAAAGTTTCAATTCCAGGAAATACTTTTGAAAGACTTAAAAGTGGTAAGTTAGTTAAAGTCAAAACTATTAGCTTAAATGATGTAGTTTATAAATTTTTTAATTCTGTTGCGCCATCATATATTTCAATTGATACCGAAGGATCAGAATATGAGATCTTAAGATTTTTCAATTTTAAAAAATTCCGACCAATTGTTTTTACTATTGAACATAACTTTACTGAAATTGAAAATAAAATTGATAATCTAATGTTTAAAAATGATTATGTTAGAATATTTAAAGAGTTCACTGCTTTTGATGCATGGTATATTTCAAAAGAAGTTAATTATAACTTCTCGAAGAATTAAATGAAATATTGGTTAATGAAATCAGAGCCAGACGTGTGGTCAATTGATCAACAAATCAAAGCTGGAGAAAAAGGAGCTGACTGGGATGGTGTGAGAAATTACCAAGCAGCAAATAATTTAAAAAAAATGGAAAAAGGAGATCTTTGCTTTTTTTATCACTCAAACATAGGAAAAGAGATAGTTGGTATAGTTGAGGTTATTAAAACAGCATTCGTTGATCCAACAGATAAGGAAAAAAGGTTTGTTGCAGTTAAGGTAAGATTTAAAAGCAAACTTCAAAATCCTGTAACACTTGAAAACATCAAAAAAACAAAGACTTTAGAGAACTTATCTCTAATTAAACAAAGTAGGCTGTCTGTTATGCCTATTGATACTAAAAGCTGGAAAATAATTTTGAAGATGGGTAGAATTAATTAAAAAAAATTCATGCCTAAGAAAAAAATACTTAAAAAAAAAATAATCTCTAAAAAACCCAAAGAGATAATTTATAAAATTAAGAAAGACTGGATAAGTAAAGCTACAGTTAATAAGTCTCAATATACAAAAAAATATAATGAGTCGATAAAAGATAATGATGGTTTTTGGAAAAAAGAAGGAAAAAGAATTAATTGGATTAAACCTTATAAAAAAATTAAAGACGTTAAATATAGTAAAGATGATGTTCATATCAAATGGTTCTATGATGGTACTTTAAATGCCTCAGCGAATTGCATTGATAGGCATCTTAAAAAAAATGCTAACAAAACTGCAATTATATGGGTAGGAGACGATCCAAAAGTTCAGAAAAAAATTACATATAGAGAACTTCACAAAGAGGTTTCAAAAGCAGCAAATGGATTAAAAAATCTGGGAGTCCAAAAAGGTGATAGAGTAACAATTTATCTTACCATGATACCAGAGCTTGCCTACACAATGCTTGCATGTGCAAGAATAGGTGCGGTTCACTCCATAATATTTGGCGGTTTCTCACCAGATAGTATTTCAGGTAGAATTAATGATTGTGAATCTGATTATGTGATAACTGCTGATGAAGGAGTAAGAGGTGGCAAAACAATACCATTAAAATCTATTACAGATGATGCGTTACAGAGCTGTCCTAACGTGAAGAAATGTATTGTTGTAAAGAGAACAGGTACTAAAAAGATTGATTGGTATAATGATCGTGATGTTTGGTATCACAAAATGACAAGTAAAGTCTCAACAAAATGTGAGCCTGAAGAAATGAGTGCTGAAGATCCATTATTCATTCTTTATACATCCGGTTCAACTGGGAAACCAAAAGGTGTGCTACATACAACTGGCGGATACATGGTTTATGCATCAATGACTCACCAATATATTTTTAATTATAAACATAAAGATATTTACTGGTGTACAGCTGATATAGGATGGGTTACGGGACACAGTTATATTATTTATGGTCCACTTGCTAATGGCGCGACCACAATTATGTTTGAAGGAATACCTACTTATCCTGATACATCTAGATGGTGGCAAATAGTTGATAAATATAAAGTAAATATTTTTTACACAGCTCCAACAGCAATTAGAGCTTTAATGAGAGAAGGTGATAAACCTGTAAAAAAAACATCTAGAAAAACTTTAAAACTTCTAGGTACTGTTGGTGAACCAATTAATCCTGAAGCTTGGGAATGGTACTACAAAAGTGTTGGTGATAGTAGATGCCCAATCGTTGATACTTGGTGGCAAACCGAAACAGGTGGGATTTTGATCAGTCCTCAAACTGGAGCAATAGACTTGAAACCTGGTTCTGCAACCAAACCATTTTATGGAATAAAACCAGAAATCCTAGACAAAGATGGTAAAGTTTTAAAAGGAGAAGCACAAGGTAGACTTTGTATTTCACAATCATGGCCTGGACAAATGAGAACTGTCTATGGTGACCATGAAAGATTTATAGATACTTATTTTTCACAATTTGATGGAAAATATTTTACTGGTGACGGATGCAGAAGAGATAAAGATGGCTATTATTGGATTACTGGAAGAGTAGATGATGTAATTATTGTTTCAGGACATAATTTAGGCACAGCAGAGATCGAAAGTGCATTTGTAGCTCATCCAAAAGTGGCTGAAGCAGCAGTGGTTGGTTATCCGCATGATATAAAAGGAAATGGACTTTACTGTTATGTAACTTTAAATGTAGGAGAAAAAAGCACTCTTGATCTAGAAAGAGATTTAAAACTTTGGGTCAGGAAACAAATTGGACCAATTGCAACTCCAGACTTAATTCAATTTGCTCCAGGACTACCAAAAACAAGATCTGGTAAAATAATGAGAAGAATTCTCAGAAAAATTGCTGCTAATGAGCATGGTCAATTAGGAGATACAACCACTTTAGCTGATCCTTCGGTTGTTGAAAGTTTAGTGGAAAATAGAAAAAATATTTAAATCTTTATTAGTTTAGAAAACTCTTCCTTAATATTATCCCATTTTAAAATCATAGAATTAAGGACTATTTTTCTATCTAAAGATTTTAATTCGTTAGCAACTGGAGCCCAATTATATAAAGCTAATGCGCTTTCGTTAAATGGCCAAGATTTATAATAGTCATCCCATTTAATTTGATCTAATCTTTTCTGAAAACTTATTCTCGCTTCATCAACAACTTCTTTAGGCATTCCATTTTCTAATTCTTTGTCCAAGATATTGTTATAGATTTCAGAAGCTTTATTTGTTTCTTTATAATTAAAATTAACATTTAAATATGAAATTGTATAAAATGACAAATCCTGAAGCGAGATAGCATATATATTCCATTTAGCAGTGTTAATTGATTTTAAAAATGTTTCGTCGTCAAAATGAAGAACCCATTTGGTACCCATCCTTGTTTTCAAATAGTTATATAAAGTAACTTGAGATACCCATGCTGATTTTTGCTGAATAAATTCTCTTAGATCTTCAATATTTTTAATTTTTTTTTTAGGCAGAATGCCTTTAAACATTGCCACTAGATAAACTTTAAAGTCCTCAAGTTTTATATCTTTTAAGTTGAATCTGTATTTAAGGGCCATTTATCTACCTAATATGTTGATGTATAATGTAAAAATGACACAATATCGAGCGTTTTTAGGGGTTTAAATATGTTTGATTATCGGTATGGTTATTTTTTTAACCTATAGGAGAGAGAAAAAATGTCAAAACAAGAACAACACTGGGAAAAAACCAGGAACTTGCTCTTTATTACATTAGCAATTTGGTTTGTTTTCTCAATTGGCATCTTTCTTTTCGGAGCCGAAATGCAAGAATCAAGCATTAGACCATTTGGATATCCTTTAACGTATTGGTTTACATGTCAGGGATCACTTGCAATCTTCGTCATTCTCATTTTTTGGTTTGCAGGTCGACAAGAAAAAATAGATGATGAATTTGGGTTTTCTGAAAGAGAGGGTGATCAATGATAAAAGGTAAATTTATTGATAATCTACCAAAAGTCTACGGAATATATACTGGAGGTTTCCTTGTATTTATTATTCTGATGGCTATAGCTGAACAAGCTGGAATGTCTGCAAAATTGATTGGTATCTGTTTTGTTGCCTTTACAGTTTTGATTTATGCTTTAATTGGTTGGTTATCTAGAACGCTTCAAGTTGATGCTTATTATGTAGCTGGCAGACAAGTTCCAACCGTCTTTAATGGTATGGCAACTGCAGCTGACTGGATGTCAGGTGCATCTTTCGTTGCTATGGCAGGTGGAATTTATTTCAAAGGCTATGGATATATGGCTTTACTTGTTGGGTGGACTGGTGGATATGTACTAGTTGCTTCTTTGTTAGCACCATATCTAAGAAAATTTGGATGTTATACAGTTCCAGATTTCATAGGAACTCGTTACGGTGGTAACTTAGCAAGATTTAGTGCAGTAATAGTTTTAACAGTTGCTTCATTCACTTATGTAACAGCTCAAATTAATGCAACAGGAACAATTGCTTCTGTAGCATTGGATATTCCATTTGGAATAGCTGTTTATGTTGGGCTAGCAAGTATTTTGATGTGCTCAATGCTTGGTGGAATGAGAGCTGTAACTTGGACACAAGTAGCTCAATATATTGTATTAATTATAGCTTACTTACTTCCAGTATTTTGGATCAGCAGTAAATTGGGGGCAGGTTTCTTCCCACACTTTATGCTAGCTGATGAAGTTGCAAGAATTGCAGAACTAGAAGGTCAATTTGGTTTTGTTAAAAATTCTGCAGCTGATTTAGCAACAGTTCCAAAAGGTTTAGCTGGTATAACTAAAGCGCATTCATCAGTTAATGCAACTCCTTGGGCGTTTATTTCATTAGCAGTATGTATGATGGCAGGAACTGCATCATTACCTCACGTCATGATGAGATACTTTACTACTCCAAGTGTAAGAACTGCAAGAAGATCAGTAGGTTGGTCACTATTCTTTATTTTCCTACTTTATTCTTCTGCACCGATGTTAGCTACATTATCTAAGCTATCCTTAATAGATCCAACCCTTCCAACTGGAATTATTGGTAAAACAATTGCAGAAGTTCAATCTATTGATTGGTATCAAAACTGGAACCAAGCAAACTTAATGTTTATCAGTGACTTTAATGGTAATGGAACTCTAGAGCTTAACGAGTTCTTTATGGGTGGTAAAGCTGTTGTATTAGCAACACCAGAGATTGCTGGATTACCTTATGTAATTTCAGGTCTGGTTGCTGCTGGAGGTATGGCTGCTGCCATGTCAACTGCAGACGGATTAGTACTAGCAATATCAAATGCGTTATCTCATGATATTTACTACAAAATAATAAATCCAAAAGCTGAGACAGCAAAAAGACTAATCGTTGCAAGGGTTCTACTTGTATTAATTGGTTTTGCAGGAGCAACAATAGCTGCACTAGAGATACAAGGTATCTTGGGTTCTGTTATTTGGGCTTTTGACTTTGCAATGTCTGGGCTATTCTTCCCACTTGTACTTGGAGTATGGTGGAAGAGAGCTAATGCACCAGGGGCTGTTGCAGGAATGCTGTTAGGACTAATATCTGGAACTGCTTACCTAATTTGGGTAAGAAGTGGTGGATCTGGTTTCTTAGGTATAACTCAACTAACATTTGGAATAGTTGGATCAGCTGTGAGTTTAGTTTCTATGGTTGTTGTCAGTTTAATAACTGCAGCACCAGACGCAGCTACTCAGAAGATGGTTGATGATGTACGTATACCAAGTGGTAAAACGGTACTAGCACAAAAATAAATAATTCAAATTTAGGGGCGATTTAATTCGCCCCTTTTTTTTTCTTAAAATTATGTCTGCTAACTTTCACCCTCTAGTCTATATAATCGATTATATTTTGGGAGTTGTTATGTGGACTTTAATTGGTAGAGTTGCGATGAACATCTTTCAGAGAGAAGACTCAACTTTCTTCTTTATGAAAGTTTTCGTTAAGCTTACTAATCCCCTCATAAATGCATTCAGACCTATAACTCCAACGTTTATAATCGGACCTTTGGTACCACTTTACGTTGCTTGGTTTTTTTATATGGCTCGTTTCTATTTAATGCCTTATTTGCTTGGTTATTCAGTGATGGGTATGCTTTCTTTTCCTCTAGAAAGTGAAATAGCTCAAGAATTATACAGAATATTTAGTAAAAACTAATTCAAATAAAACAAAAAATTGATACTAATATTTTTAGTATCAAATGAAAAAAATTCAAATTTCTCCATCTATATTATCTGCTGACTTCAGTCAGCTTGGCAGTGAAATTAAGAAGTTAGAAGAAGGTGGAGCAGACTTAATTCATGTTGATGTAATGGACGGTCACTTTGTTCCGAATTTAACAATAGGACCACCAGTAATAAAAAACTTAAGAAAATATACCAAGCTTCCGTTTGATGTACACTTAATGATATCTCCAGTACATGAATACATTGAAAATTATGCAAATGCTGGTGCTGATATAATAACTATTCATCCTGAAGCAACTAAAAATTTAAAAGAGTCCATAAGTCTGATAAAAAAGTTTGGTAAAAAAGTTGGTGTATCTTTAAATCCAAAAACTGAAATAAAAACTTTAATTGACGAAATCCACAATATTGATTTAGTTCTTATTATGAG
Organism: Pelagibacteraceae bacterium AG-337-G04; assembly: GCA_003282205.1. Classification (GTDB taxonomy): domain Bacteria; phylum Pseudomonadota; class Alphaproteobacteria; order Pelagibacterales; family Pelagibacteraceae; genus Pelagibacter. The sequence continues at coordinate 10,917 of QBZW01000015.1, read as the reverse complement.
TGTTAATCCTGGTTTTGGTGGGCAAAAATTTATGCCTAAAGTATTAGATAAAATAAAAGAATTAAAAAAAATAAAAGATAAAAACCTATATCACTTTGATATTGAAGTAGATGGAGGAATTAATTTTAGTAATTCAAAAATAGTTTTAGAAGCTGGAGCTGATATTTTGGTATCTGGAACCACAGTTTTTAAGGAGAACGGTGGAGATATTAAAACTAATATTGAAAAACTAAAATCAATGTAAAATGTTTTTAAAAAGTTCTTTAAACTATGTCAATGAATTTTATTTTATTTTTAAAAACCAAATACGAAAAATTTATTTAAACTCATCTATTTATAATAAAAAAATCTCAAGAGTTGATGAAAATGTTTTGGTTTATCAACCAAGCCTTAATATACTTAGTTCATTAATAAAATACGAAAAACAAAAAAAGAAAATTGAAGATTTTAATATTCAGTCAATTTGGGGGAATAAAAGTTTAAAATATAATGATTTTAAAAAACTGCACAGTTTTTATTGGTTGTTTTCAATAGATCTTAAATCCTCTAATAAAGTTACTCAGTCAATTATTGAAAATTGGATTCAAAAGAATCAAAACTATGAGACTAAAAGTTGGGAAATAGATATTCTTTCTAAAAGAGTGATAGCTTGGATATCAAATTCAAAAATTACCTATGACGAGTCTGGAAATAAATATAAAAGTAGTTTTAACGCAATAATTAGTAAGCAAGTAAATCATTTAATGAATGAAATTGACAGATCCTCTGATTTAAATAACAAAATGATAGGGTGTACAGCGATAACACTTACAGGAATAGCATACAAAAACAGTAGGTTTTTGGAGTATGGATTAGATTTACTTAAGAGAATTATTAATACTTCTTTTGATAATAACTACTTTCCAAAATCAAGAAACATAAGACAGATGGTTTTTTATTTAAAATATTTTATTTTAATAAGAGAACTTTTAAAAGATTCTTATAATGATATCCCAGAATACTTAAATGAAATAATTCATTTTCTTGGTAAATCTTATGATTTTATTTGGGGGTCAATAAGGCAGAGTTTGTTATTTAATGGAAATAACAATTCAAATAATAAAAGCTTTGATGAATATCTATCTCTTTTCAGATATAAGTTTAGGAATGATAAATTTGATATATCTGGCTATACAATCTTAAAAAATAAAGACGTAATCCTTGCTATGGATACAGGGAATAGCCCAACAAAAAATTACTCAGAAAATTATCAAAGTGGAGCATTATCATTTGAATTTTTTTTTAAAGGTAAAAAACTAATTACTAACTCTGGTTATTTTCAAAATCACAACCACCAACTGAATTCAATTTCAAAATCAACTGCAACTCATTCGACATTAATTTTAGACAACTCATCAACTTGTAATTTTAAAAAAAATAGTAAAGGTCCTAGTATAGTAAGCAAAGGATTTAAAACATTTGATAATAACGTAACATATGAAAAAGATTATTGGAGTATTAAATGTTCACATGATGGGTATTTATCAAGATATGGGGTAATTCATCAAAGGAATTTGGAATTTGATAATGATAAAAGTATTCTTTTTGGAAAAGAAAAACTTATAAAAAAAAATAATTTTAAAGTTACAAGCTTTGAAATAAGGTTTCATCTTCTACCAAATATTAAAGTTACAAAGCTTCAAGATAATAAATCTGTGTTAATTGAATTAGAGAATTCTGGTTGGAAGTTCTTTTCAAATGATGGATTGATAGGTGTTGAAACTGGGTTATATTTCGGTAATAAAAATAATTACATTGAGAACCAGAATATTTTTATCTCAGGTATTACACAAAACAATGAACAATTAATTCAGTGGCAAATTAGCAAGATATGAGTAAAAAAATTAAAAAAGCAATTGTATCTTTATCAGACAAATCAGAAATTAAATTAATATTAAATACACTTAAAAAATATAAAGTGAGTGTTATAAGCTCAGGAGGTACATCTAAAATAATAAAAAAATTAGGCTTTAAATGTACTGAAGTATCAGAATATACAAATACAGATGAGATTTTAGATGGTAGAGTTAAAACACTACATCCAAAAATATATGCAGGAATTTTAAGCAAAAGAGAAAACAAGAACCATAAAAAACAACTTATAAAGTATAATTATAATGAAATAGACTTGGTTATAGTTAATTTTTATCCATTTGAAAAAACATTAAAAAGTATAAAAAACCACAATAAAATTATTGAAAATATAGATATTGGGGGTCCAACTCTTGTTAGGGCTGCAGCTAAAAACTATAATAATACTACTGTTCTTACCTCTCCACATCAATACAAAGAATTTATTTTGGATTTAAAAAAAAATAAAGGTTCTACAAGTTTGGAGTTTAGAAAAAAACTATCTCAAGAAGCATTTAATTTAACAGCATACTACGATTCTGTAATTTCAGAATATTTGAATAATGAGAATAAAAACTATTTTTCACAAAAGAAAACTGTTCATGGAAATTTGGGAGAAGTATTACGATATGGTGAAAACCCTCATCAAAAATCAGCAATTTATTATAGAAACAATAGTTCAAAGTTATCAAAATTAAGTGGAAAAAAACTGAGTTATAACAATTATAACGATATTTTTGCAGCTTTAAATATTTCTCGAACACTCCCAAAAGATACAGGGACTGTGATTGTAAAACATGCCAATCCATGTGGTGTATCAGTCAACAAAAGTAAAATAGACAGTTACAAAGAAGCGTTAGCATGTGATCCCATAAGTGCATATGGAGGAATTGTTTCATGCAATTTTAAAGTAAAAAAAAAAATAGCTTTAGAGTTAAATAAAATATTTTTAGAGGTAGTAATAGGGCTTGGTTTTGATAAAGAAGCTCAAAAAGTTTTAAAAAAAAAGAAGAATTTAAGATTAATTGATGCATCTAAATTAAAGGGAGATGATCTATTCAATATAACAAGTAATTTTAATTCATTATTACTTCAAAGTGTGGATGAAAAGATTTTTACAAAAGATAATTTTAAAGTTGTATCTAAAATTAAGCCATCAAAGAAAATTTTAAATGATCTTATGTTTGCATTTAATGTATGTAGAAATGTAAAATCAAATGCAATTGTGTTAACAAGAAATAGCTCAACTATTGGAATTGGCTCAGGTCAACCAAGTAGATTAGATAGTTGTAGAATAGCAATTGAAAAAATGAAAAAATTCCAAAAAATTAATGAGAATGATTTAATTTTGGGTGCATCTGACGCATTTTTTCCTTTCGTTGATGGTATAGAAACTTTAGCTCAAAATGGAGTTAGTGCAGTTATCCAACCGTCAGGATCTATTCGCGATAAAGAAATTATTAAATTTGCTGATAAATTAGGGATTATATTGGTTTTTTCAAATACAAGGCACTTTAAACATTAACTTGGTCGATTCTATCAACTTTTGCTGCAAGCACAAAATCGCTTTCGTGCAAACCATTTATGGCATGAGTTTGTATTTTAATTTTTGCATATCCCCAACCAAACCAAATATCTGGGTGATGTCCTTCTTGTTCAGCAATTTCACCAACTTTATTAATAAAAGATTGGCTTTCTAAGAAATTGTTAAATTTATAATTTTTAACAATATAATAATCTTTATTGTTATCAGATAACACGTCCCACCCATCAACTTTTTTAAGGTATTTATGAATTTCATCTAGCTTAAAGCTAGGGATACCTCCTTCACAGGGTATACATTTTTTGTCTGCTAAATCACTCATTAATATTGTAACCTAAATCATTTAAGTCTTTTTGTAAATTTTTATTTAATTGAGTAAGGATATTTTTTGGTAAAATTTTTTGCCATCTATTGTTAAAACCAAGATTAAAAAATGGTTTTTTTTCTCCATTACTAGAGATTACACTCTCTTCAAATCCCTCATTTTGTTCTTTATTTTTAAGGTTTGTAAAATTTGTTGATCTAATTGAATTTAACAATTTTTTTTCATCTATTTTTGATTCATTATTTTTAATTCTATTTATAAAATTTACTACATTTTTAAATGTCTCATATTTATTGTCCTCTAATTCCTCATATTTTATAAATAAAGTTTTAAATTCTGTCGTATTTTTCCAAGATTTGTAATGATTTGACCAAGATCCAAGAAAAGTAAAATTACTATGGTCGTTATTTGAAGACTTTTCTAGTAAAGATGCATTTTCATCCATAATTTTTTGGTATGCTTGATGATAATTTAATGAATAATGATGCTTTAAAGAACTAAGTATATTTCTAGGGTCTCTTACAATATATATTGCTCCTAGAGTTTGCTGATTACTAGTAAATTTATTTCCTCTAAATTTATCTAAACTGTTATGAGTTTTAATAAAGTGAACTTTATTATTTAAGAAAAATTGATTTTGATTAAAAATCCAATTTTGACTTGCCTCATCTTCAGAAAAAATATTTTTTTTTGTAAATTTTAAAGATGGAAACTGAAGAATATTTAGAAGTAAATTAAAATCAAATTTACCTTTTTTGGAAAAATAATATGAGGAAATAAAAGATCTCAAATAAGTATTCCCACTTTTGGGATAAGAGGCGATCCAAATTATCATATTGATATATAATGGAGCGGGCAATGGGACTCGAACCCACGACCTTCTCGTTGGCAACGAGACGCTCTACCACTGAGCTATACCCGCCTTATAAACATTATAGATAGCGATTTTTTATAATGCAAGTAATATTAAATTAGACTAAATTTTTGATCAGCTATGTCACTGAATGAGTTAATTCTTCTTAGAATTTTGTAAAAATACTGACTGAAAATTTTAATTTTTTTAAATTTGCATTTGAAATGCAAAGACATCAATATTAATCTTTTAAAAAAAAAGTAATAACTATCAATATTGAACACTATAAAAAAACAAAAATTCAAGCATGGAATTTTTTCCTATTATACAAATGACGAATATATTGGAAAAAGTTTATCAGAATATGGCGAATGGTCAGAAACTGAGGTTATTTTATTAAAAAAACTTGTAAGAAATAATGAAAACATAATAGAGATAGGATCAAACATAGGAACACATACAATTCCTTTAGCAAAACATGTATTCAACGGTGGCATGGTATATGCAATAGAACCACAATCTCAAAACTACAAACTTCTATCAAATAACATTAAGGATAATGAATTAAAAAATGTTAAAATTTTAAAATTAGCAATTTCATCAAAACAAGGTGAGGCATATATGAATATTTTTAATGAGAATTTAAAAAATAATTATGGAGATTCTAAAATTTTTGAAAATAATTTTCAAAATTCTGAAAATGTAAAAGTGAAAACTTTAGATCAATTATTTTATGAAGATAATAACGAAAAAAAACCAATAAAATTAATAAAATGTGATGCGCAAGGACAAGAACTTAATATTATCTTGGGTTCAAAGAAAATTATAAATGCATACAAACCATTTCTTTATTTAGAAAATGATGACATTAATACTTCAAAATCACTAATAGAAAATATAAAAAACATGGGGTATATTATGTTTTGGCACCTTCCACCGCTATATAATCAAAATAATTTTTTAAAAAATAGCAAAAATATTTTTCCTAAAATAATTTCTTGTAATATGTTATGTATTCACCAAAATACAAGAATTAAACTAAGTGGAGTTTGGAAAAGATTTAAAGTTAAAAATAGTAATGATCATCCTTTTAAAAAAAATATTTAAAGTAATTTTGTAAAATATCTTGAATATAATATAATGTTAAATACTATCATTAATAATTATACTGACCATGAATTTTCCTTATGAATTTAAAGATATTATAATTCATTATAATAACAAAAATTTTAATGAAGCACTTAAGCTTTTGAACGATCTACCAAAAAAAGAAGAATTCGAAAGGTTTAAAATTAAACTCTATGCTTCAATATATTTTCTTACTGGAAAATGGAAGCAATCTCTTGAATGTCACAATGAAATCATAGCGAAAAATGAAGCAAGTTTTGAAGATTATAACAATTTAGCAGTATCATTGTTCAACCTTGGTAGGATAATAGAAGCTACGACTTATTTTAAAAAATGTATTGAAATTAATAATAAAGCAGAACTTTCCTACCAAAACCTTGGTACATCATATTTACACCTTGGAAATTATGAAAAAGCAATTGACTGTTTTACAAATGCACTTTCTTTAAACAATAAAAATAATAATTGTAAAGTAATGTTGATAGATATTTTGAATTATATAGTTCCCAAAACAAAACAAAATAACCACTTATTAATATTAAACGAAAAAATACTAAATAATTTTAGTAAAGAAAAATTTAACAAAATACCAAAGTATGAAGTAATAATTCAACTAATTGATATAATTAAAGACGATTTAGGTAAAGAGGAGAATAATATTATTTATAACAAAACCGAAATTTTCAGAAGAAATAATGAAAATTTGAATTGTGCAAGACATTTTAAAGTTTTTAATAAATTTAGCGTTATACCTGAATATTGTTTTAGCTGTTACAAGGTTCAAATAAGTACAAAAAATGTATCTAGCCTGATTAAACTATTTTTTATTTTTAATTCAAATTATCTAGAAAATAATAATGTTAGAAAATGTATGGTTGAAACTAGAAATAATGTTAAAGAAAATTTTAAAGGATTTATTTATTGTAGAGGTTTAGATGAAGCAAAAAAAGTTTTAAAAATTTCGGAAAAAAAATTAATTGAAAATCAAATTGATTATAAAAATATTGAAATTAAGCATGGATGTACTGAATATTACGAAAAACATCCTGATTTTAAAAAAATCAACTACAATGGTGAACAAGAAATGTTTTATGATTTATCATGGAAAAAGTATGAGAAATTTATTGATGATAATTCACCCACTGTAAGCGAAAGAGTTATCAACCCAACAATAAATAATATTAATTTATCTGATATTTTGATTATTAAAAATTGGTTAGATTATGCTGAGATAGTCGGAGACAATTCATTTGAAAAGATTTATACTAGTAATGTTTCTTCAAATTTTTTATCTCAAATACTAAAAACTCAAATAAATTTTAGAAAACAACAATTTTAAAATTTGAAAGTTAATAAGTCGAAATACAATTTTAATCTATCTATAATGAATTAAATGATATAAAGACCATTTAAAGTCAAAAAACAAAAATTAATTTTACAATATTATGATTGTTTGGATTTCATCTTATCCAAAAAGTGGAAACACTTGGGTTAGAACCTTTATATCAACTTACTATTTAAGTAGTAATGATAAGTTTGATTTTAGTATGCTGAAGAATATTCGACAATTTCCGCATGAAAAATTCTTTAACAAAAAAATAAGTGATATGAACTCAGCAATAAATAATTGGGATTTAGCTCAGAATAATATCAACCTAAAAAATAAATTGATATTTCTGAAAACTCATGCGGCACTTGTAAAAATTAATAATATACCTTTTACAAACAATAAACACACACTAGGAGCAATTTATATTGTAAGGGATCCTAGAAATATTGTCACTTCACTATCTAATCATTATCAATTGACATTCGATGAGTCTTTAGAATTTATGACAAACAAAAAAAAATTTCTATTAAAAAAAAATGATCTATCAAATTTTGGTAATTTTACTTTTTTAAATTCTTGGTCTGAACACTACAAATCTTGGCTATATACCAAGGAGTTTAATTTACTTTTTATAAAATACGAAGATCTAGAAAATGATACATTAAACACATTCAAAAAAATTGTTAAATTTGTGAATAAAATTACTATTAAAGAAGATAAAATTGATATCGATCGAATTATCAAAATAATAGATACAATCAGTTTTGAAACGCTAAAAAAAAAAGAAAATGTGGAAGGTTTTCCAGAGGCAATAATGAATAATGAGAAACAAAAAATTAATTTTTTTTATTTAGGTAAAAAGAATAGATGGCAAAAACTACTTTCTCCAAAGCAAATGGATACAATTAATAATATTTTTGGTGAGGATTTAAAGAAACTTAAATATTAAATTAAATTTAGTATTTTATTTTCTTATTTCTTAAAACTACCTGCATAGGTTCAAGATAATTTTTATACTTTTTCCATTCTTCTGAAGAATTCATTTTTATTTTTTCTCTCACTTGTTGATGTGAAGCTGTAGTAACTGGTCTATTAGTCTTTTGGTATTGCAGTAATCGATCTTCCCACCGCAAATTCAAGTAATCTAGAATTTTTCTGGTATTTGCTTGAAAGTTTTTAACAAAGATTTCGTAATTAATATCTAGAATGTTTTTTTTATATTTAGATGTCCAAAAATCCATTAAATTTAAGTACATAGAGTAATATTCGGCAACATCCCTTTGACTTAAATTAAAATCCAAACCATTATCTAAAAAGAAATTTTTATAGTTAGACCAACAAACTGCCATTGGGTTTCTTTGTATATGTATAATTTTAGCCTCAGGAAATGCTTTAACAATAAAACCAATCCATCTAAAGTTCGATGGCAATTTGTCAATTATGAAATTAGCGTTAGAAATTTTAGTAATTTCCTCATAGTAGTATTTTCTTACTTCGCTGAAATAACTTTTTAAATTAGTTCGGTCTTCAAATCCTAATTTGTCAATTATTTTTTGTAAAAAATTAAGCTCACCTGCACCATAAATTTTTGAATGTGTGGATAAAATTTGTTCAAGAAGAGATGTGCCTGATCTTGGCATGCCAATAATAAATATAGGTTTACTTTTTATTTTGCCACTAAATTCTATATCATTAACATTCATTTCTGAGAAAAAATATTTTATTTTTTTGAACAAATTTTTTTGATCATCCATCGAAAATTTTGAATTTTCTTTTTTTAATAAATTACATTTATTAAGACAATTAAATGCAAGTTCAACCTCTTCTAAGTCGAAGTAGCATTTGCTTAATGCATCCAAAAGCAAAATTTTATTATCGTAATTTAATATTGATAAATCTATATTTTTAAAAATTTTAAATATTCTATTTGACTTATCTATCTTAAGTGTTGAAACATAATTTCTGAAACTAGGAATATTGAATTTATCAATTTCAATTGTATTTTCAAAATATTCTCTAGCTTTTGATGTATTTCCTAAAAAAAGATGAGCAGTACCAAGATTATAAAGTGTCTTTATATTCTTTGGATCTAAATTTAAAATTTTTTGATATATATCAAGTAATTCCTCGTAATTATTTTTTTCTTTTAAAATTCTTGATAAATTTATTAGTGCTTCAATATTATCATTTTTTAATTTTATTGCTTGTTTGTAATGATAAATAGCTTCGTTTTTTTTATTAAGTGATTTTTTTGTATTTCCTAAATTATTGTGTGCCTCTGAAAAGTTAGGATTCATTTTTATCGCATTTTCAAAGGATATAATTGCTTCATTAAATTTATTTTGTTTTTTTTGAATATTTCCAAGAGTGTAGTAATTAGCCGCATTTTTTTTAATTAATAAAAGTTTTTTGAAATATTTTTCTGCCTCATTAAAATTTTGAATGTGAATTGAAGTTATCCCCAATATATTGATGATTTGAATGTCATCAGGTACCTGCTGGAGTAATTTAGTTCCATTTTTTACCAAATCTAAAAATTTTTTTTCCTTAAAAAGAGTTTTTAAATTTCTTTTTTCTTTTTCAAAATTATTTGAATTCATAAATTATTTGTTATATTTTAAAAGTTATGAAAAAAGAAGAACTTCCAAAAATTTTACCGATATTTCCATTATCAAATTTTATTATTTTTCCGAGAACCACAGTGCCTTTGAATATATTTGAACCTAGATATATTCAAATGATAGATGAGAGCATGAAAAGTAACAGAATTATAGGTATGATTCAGCCAAAAAAAACAGGAGAATTAAAAAAGCCTGACCTGCATAGTGTCGGATGTGCTGGAAAAATAACTAGTTTTAATGAGACAGATGATGGACGATATCTGATAATTTTGAACGGAATTTGTAGATTTAAAATTCTGGATGAATTAAAAAATGAAAATTTGTACAGAGAGTGTGAAGTTAAGTATGAAGAATTTTCAAATGATTTAGTTGAAAAATCAGATGAAATAAAATTTTCCGATTTAAAATTAATATTTCAAAATTTAAAGAGTCTTTTTAGAAAACAAGGGTATGAAATTAACTGGAAAGAAATTGAGAAACAAAGTTTAGATCAAACAATCAACACTCTTTCAATGGCATCACCATTTTCACTCGAAGAAAAGCAAGTTTTGCTTGAAAGTAAAGACTTAAATATGAGAAAAGAAAAATTAGAAGAAATTTTAAACACTTATATTTTAGACAACTTTAATAACAAAACATTACAATAAATTTATTTAAAATTAGCTAATTGGATAAATATGTGGCGTAATTATTTAAAAATTTATTACCCTTAAGTATTTTAAAAATAGGCTCAGACAGATTATTTTTTAATTTATTGTCAAATTTGAAAAAGGAATTAATCGAGTCTATTCCAACACTATACATGAAGTTTAAATGTTTATTATGTTCTTGAAATTTTTGAGCTATTGTTTCACCATCATCAATTCCCAATTTTATATTTTCATCCAAAATTAGAGATAATGATTTAATATCTCTTATAGTCATATTAAAACCTTGACCTGCCAATGGATGAACCTTATGAATTAAATCCCCAAATGATAAAATATTTTTATAAACGTAATTTCTTAAATGAGAGAATTTAATACTAAATGATTCAATATTACTAATTTTTTTTACAATATATTTGTCATTATATTTATTTATGATTTTTAAAAATTCTTTTTTATTAATCAATTTATTTGAGTTATTTGAAAATACTATTGAAGTTTGAGAGTTAGATAATGGAAGAAATGCAAGTGGTCCACTCTTTGTAAAAATTTGTATTGCTATATTATTTTCATTTTTTTT
>QBZW01000014.1 GCA_003282205.1 Pelagibacteraceae bacterium AG-337-G04 | reverse complement strand
TTGTTTTAAAATATAAGGTAAATTGACTATTATATGATTTCATTTTACCAACATAAAAATATTTATTTCTATTTTCGTTACTAATTTCAGCGTAAGAAAAATTTGAAAAAAAAATTAAAATTAATATAATTAAGACTCTTTTCATATATGACCTTAAAAATATAAAGTTGCTAAATATTTGTTTGAATTGTGTCTTAATTTAATTCTGTTATAAATAACTCAATTGAGTTTATGAGATTTTCATTAAAATCCATCATGTGATCATCATTTTCAACAAAAAAACTTGATTTTTTTCCATTAAATTTATCAAAAATTTCTTTTCCCATTTTAAATGGTACAATTTTATCTTTCATGCCATGCATTACAAGAATTGGAGCTGTATTTTTATTTAATTTGCTAATCGAATTGTATTTATCTTTTAACAAATATTTAACTGGCAAATATGGATAATAACTTTTTGCTAGTGTTTCCATAGATGTGAACGGTGACTCTAATATCACACCACTAAAAGAATAATCTTTGGCTAGATTTAATGCAATAGCTGTACCCAACGACTCACCGTACAAGATAATATTTTTATCTTCAATTTTTTTAGAATTTAACCATTTCTTTGCTGCCAAAGCATCTTCATAAAGACCTATTTCTGAGGGTTTTCCACCATTTCCACTAAACCCTCTGTAAGCAAATATCAAATAATTAACACTCATTTTTGAGAATTCATTCAACTTATAAATACGATTATCAAGCTTGCCAGCATTGCCATGAAAAAGTAATAAAGTCTTATAATTTTGGTTCTTTTGAAAGTGCCATCCTACCAAGCTACCTTGAGAGCTAATATATACCTTTTCAATTTTGTGATTTAAAGGTCCTTCGTCTAAATAATTATTTTCTCCTGGATGGTAAAGAAGATTTCTTTGATAAAAAAAAATAAAAACACAAATAAATATATAAATTATTAATATTAACAATAATATATTTGTTAGTGTCATTTTTTTATTAATCATTATTTCTGTTCAGATAAATGAAAAAAATATAACTTAGTATACAAAGAATTAAAAAAATTGAAAAAGAAATTCTGTAACTACTTACAATATCAAATCCTTTAGAATTAAATAAGTCTATAAATAACCCAATGCCCCATTGCATAAAGAATGTTCCTGAATGAATGAATACATTATATGAAGTGAGTGACTTACCTGCTAGACTTTGTGAAAAGTTTAAAGCTATTGCTGGTTGAGTTAGAGAAATTACAATTGAAGTCATGATGTATATTGCAAATAAAATGGCTCCAGCCTTAGGACCGAAAAAGATTATTAGAAAAAAAACAAAGTAACTTATTGGGAGTCCAAATTTAATTAGTTTAACACTACTTATTCCATAATCAGAGAGTTTGGGGAGAATATAGCCCCATAAAAAGTATGATGCTAACATAGTCACATTGATCCAAAACAAGCCTGTAGCACTTTCAAATGGAGAATACCCTGTAATATTTAGCATCCAAGGACCAGCCCAAAGCGTTTGAATTGCCTGTATACCACCATAATTAATAAATGCTAATGGCACCATGCTGATAAAAAACTTATTCTTCCAAATTTGAACTAAACCTTTTTTTTCTTCAGTAACGGTAAAGTTTTCTTTCTGTTCCCAATTAGGAGTGAATAAGAAAATTAAAATAATACTTATTAAAATAAGTATGGCTATTAAAATGAAAATCCATCTCCATCCTATGTATGGTAATAAAATTTGAACGGGTAAAGTAGATGATACAAAACCTATATTTGCAACCATTAACATCCATGAATTAGCACGCTGTTGATATTTTTCAGCAAACCAAACTCTGTATCCTGTTAGAGGCCCCATCATACAAGCGCTCACGCCGATCCCAATAAATATTCTTGAAATAAGTAACCCAGAAAAACTTTTTGCTAATGCAAATGATATGGTTCCTACCAATGCAATTACTAAAAAATACCCAACAACTTTTTTTGGTCCAAATTTATCAAGAAGTAGTCCTATTGGGACTTGCATAATTGAAAAGCCAATAAAATAGCCACCTGCTAATAGGCCTAAATTTCCGGCGGTTAAATCGAATTCATATGTCAGAACTGGTGTTAAGGTTGCAGTTATAGATCTAACTAAATTTGATAATAGAAAACCAAAAGCAAAAATGCAGAATATGATAATACTTTTATTTACTTTAGTAATCATTTATAAATTTTCGAGATTTAATCTGTACTATGAATAATCAATCAACAAAAGATAAAGATGCACGCTCAGGGAATGCTATGGCTGCAACTTCTCATCCTTTAGCGACAGAAGAAGCCTTAAAAATACTTAAAATGGGTGGAAATGCGGTAGATGCGTCTTTAGCAGCTTCGATTGTTTTATCTGTCGTTGAACCTAACGCCACAAGTATTGGTGGAGATTGTTTTGCAATTGTCAAAATGAATAATAAGGATGCAGTTTCTTTCAATGGCTCTGGTTTAGCTCCGGAAAAATTAAGTTATGATTTTTTTAAAGATAAAAATATTGATAAAATTGGATTAACAAGTCCACATTCAGTTACAATTCCAGGTGCGGTACATGCTTGGGAAACAATTCATAAAGAATTTGGTAAATTAGATTTTGAACAATTATTTTCAAGCGCAATTGATATAGCAAAAAATGGTCATAAAATTACTAAAGTAGTGTCAAATGCTTGGCACAATAGTTTAAATAAAATAAATGGTAATGAAAATACCAAAAAAATTTTCTTGAAAGATGGTCGCACTTTTAAAGAAAATGAATTAATGAAAAATATTCCATTAGGAAAAACATTAGAGGCAATTAGTAAAAAAGGAAGTAAGGAATTTTATGAGGGAGAGACTGCTAAAGATATAATTGAAAGTTTAAATAAATTAGGCGGTGTACATACTTTTGAGGATTTTTCTAAACAGAATACAATAAGATCAGAAACAATAAAATCTAGTTATAAGGGTGATTTTATACATCAATGTCCTCCAAATGGTCCAGGCGTAACTGTTTTGATTATGATGAAGTTGTTAGAAAAACTAAATATTCAAAACTATAAATTCAACAGTACTGAAAGATTTCATCTTGAAGCAGAAGTTACAAAACAAGCCTATAAAGTTAAAGAAACAAGTTTAGGTGATCCAAGTTTTGTAAATTTTAATTTAGATGAAATTTTAAGTGATAAAAATATTGAGGATATTTTTAATAAAATTAATCTAAATTCATGTAGTGATGTTGGAGATTTAAATATTCCAGCTCATCCAGAAACAATTTATCTAACGGTTGTAGATAAAGACTTAAATAGTGTTTCCATAATTAATTCGGTTTGTTATGTGTTTGGATCAGGTATCACAACAAACAAAAGTGGAATACTTTTACATAATAGAGGCACAAATTTCAGAGTAGAGCATGGACATCCAAACTGTATTGAGGGATTAAAAAGGCCATTGCACACTATTATTCCAGGCATGATTATTGACAAAGATAACAACGCAACTTTGAGTTATGGAGTGATGGGAGGACAATATCAGCCAGTAGGGCAGGTGCATGTTTTAAATAATATGATTGATTATGGCATGGGACCTCAAGAAGCTTTAAGCTTTCCAAGAGCATTTCATTTTAATAATACTTATAAGCTTGAAAAAACTATTAACAATGAGATCTTTCACGGTCTTAAAGAAATAGGCCATAATGTAGAATACATTGATGGAACACATGGTGGTGGACAAGCAATAAAAATTAATCGAAGTGATGGTGATCTCTTTGGTGGATCAGATCCTAGAAAAGATGGGTACGCAAAAGGATATTAAATGGTATCAAAAAGTATTGTTAGAAACATTTTTAAAAATGCTGAAGATGATAAAATTGCAATTTCGTCAGAGAATAATTCAAAAATTAATTTCAGAGATTTAAAAAATTTTATTGAAGATATATCAAAACAATTATCAGGAGCTGGAATAACCAACAAAGATAGAGCAGCTATTGTCCTACCAAATGGACCTGCTATGGCTACTAGTTTTTTAGGTATTTCAAGTTATATGTCTGCAGCACCACTTAATCCATCATACAAATCAGAAGAGTATGAGTTTTATCTTAAGGATTTAAATCCTAGAATAATAATTGTTAAGAAAAATTCTAACAATTCATCAATAGAAATTGCAAAAAAACTGAAAATAGAAATTTGCGAAATAAAAATTAACAAAAATGAGCCTGAAGGTTTGTTTAATTTATTTGAAAATAAAAGTGATTACTCAACACCAAATGAAAATGATGAAGCTTTAGTACTCCATACATCAGGAACTACATCTAGACCGAAGATTGTCCCATTAACAAATAAAAATATTTATTCATCTTCTGAAAATATTTCAAAAAGTTTAAGTCTTACAAATAATGATCATTGTTTAAATATAATGCCATTATTTCATATTCATGGACTTATCGCAGTTTTAGCAACATCAATGAAAGTGGGTGCATCAGTATGCACTTCTAATGGTTTTAATGCATTAAAATTTCTTGACTTAGCTAGATCAGAAAAAATTACATGGTATTCAGGTGTGCCAACAATGCATCAAGCAATTTTATTAAGAGCAAATAAAAATAGAGAAGTAGCAAACAAATTAAATTTAAGATTAATTAGATCATCATCTGCATCCTTACCCCCAGCAGTATTTAAAGATTTAAATGAAGTATTTAACTGTCCTGTTATTGAAGCATATGGAATGACTGAAGCTACACACCAGATGACTTCTAATCCATTGCCGCCAAAGCAACAAAAGGCTGGATTTGTAGGCCTTCCAGCAGGGCCAGAGGTATGTATTATGAATGAAAATGGTGATGTAATGAAACAAGGTAAAGAAGGTGAAGTATGTATAAAAGGTGAAAACGTAACACTTGGCTACGAAAATAATGATGAAGCAAATAAAAAAAGTTTTACAAATGGTTGGTTTAGAACTGGTGATCAAGGATATTTTGATGAAGACGGATATTTAAAAATTTCAGGCAGATTGAAAGAAATAATAAATAAAGGTGGAGAAAAAATATCTCCATTAGAAATTGATAATGTATTAATGGATCATCCATTAATAGACCAGGCTGTTTGTTTTGGTTATGAAGATAAAATGCTTGGTGAAAATATTGCAAGTGCAATTATAATTAAAAATGGTGAGACATGTTCAGAAAGTGATGTTTTAGAATATGCCGAGGAAAAACTTGCAAAGTTCAAAATACCAAAAAAAATTTTTTTTGTAGATGAAATCCCAAAAGGAGCAACTGGTAAATTACAAAGAAACGTTTTGGCAAAAAAATTTGGTTTAAATAGTTAATGATAAAAGTTTGTATATTTGGTGCAGGATCTATTGGAGGATATTTAGCAGCTTGTTTAAGTAAAACAAATATAGATTTATCTATAATAGCAAGAGGGCCACATAAAAAGGCAATTGATGAAAATGGTTTAACACTGATTAAAAATGGTAAATCTGAAAACTTTAAATTAAAAGTAACTGATGATCCTAAAGAACTTGAAATACAAGATTATATTTTTATTTCAGTAAAGGCTCATGCAATTTCTAATATTGTTGAAACTATCCAAAGCTTAATTGGAAAAAATACAACTATTATTTCAGCTGTAAATGGCTTGCCATGGTGGTATTTTCATAAGGCTCAAACTGGAACTGGTTTGGACGAAAAACATCTTGATAGTGTAGATCCTGATGGTAAAATTTGGAATTATTTAAAACCTTCGAGAGCTCTCGGATGTGTGGTTTACCCTGCGGCTGAAATTACAAAACCTGGCGTTATAAAGCATAACGGTGGTGAAAGATTTACATTAGGTGAGCCAGATGGATCAAAATCTGAAAGATTAAAAATTATTGCAGATTTGTTAATTGCGGGAGGTTTAAAAGCTCCACAAAAAAGTAATCTAAGAGACGAAATATGGATAAAGCTTTGGGGTAATTGCTCATTTAATATAGTAAGCGCACTACATGATAAGACTTTAGATGAAATTGGTAATGACTCAGAATTATTAAAAACTGTTAGAAAATTGATGGAAGAATGTCAGTTAGTAGGAGAGAAAATAGGTGTAAAATTTAACGTCTCAATCGATCATAGAATTAAAGCTGCTATCTCTATTGTTGGTCACAAACCCTCGACAACGCAGGACTTACATGCAAAACGTCCTTTAGAAATAGATCCAATTATTGGATCAATAATTGAAATTGGAAATAAAATTAATGTAAAAACTCCTACATTAAAAACTGAGTATAACAAATTAAAAGACAAAGCAGAAAAGCTTGGTTTATATCAAAGGACTAAAATAATAGAACAGATTACAAGTTAATCAAAAATTTAGAGAAATATCTCTGTGCACTGAATTACATTTTGAAACATAAATTGCTTGCTCTTTTGTAAGTTTTTGTTGTAACCTTAACCCAATAGTTTCACTTAATACATTTAAGTGATTATTTATTCTATCCATATATTTTTTGTCAAATTCATTTCTCCAACTTACTTCTTGATCAAAATGTGCATAAGTATCACTAGCTATTTTTTGAATTTGTTCTGTATCTTTTTCATCTTCATCCATTATAGTTATTAGATAATCTAATTTATCTGCAAACTCATCTGATCCGGAAATTTCTCCTACTTTATCGAACATATTATCAATATGATCAATGGCATCTAAATAGCCTCTATTGTCAATTTTAGATTTAAGAATTTTAATATCTTCATTCAATTCTTCAAATTTTTCAGCATCTAAAATAAATAATTTTATCAACATTAAATCATCGTACGCATTGTCAGCAGTTTTACGATATTTTTTTACAGCTAAGTTTTTTGCCTTATTAATCTTGTTAAATTCATCATTTCTTGATTTCCAATCTTTAGAAATTGAGTTTGCTATTTCGTCAATTTCAAGTTTTGTGTTCTCAATTCTTTGTTCAATTTTATTTTTTTCAGAAACTTCATCATCATCTAAATTTCTAATTTCGGCTTTAAATTTATCTATTTTTTTATTGAGTTTAAAAATTTTCTTTTGTTTTTTTCTCGTTTTAAAATGTAGATCTCGGTAATCAACAGCGTAATCATTGTAAATAGCTTCGGTACTTTTTACATCATCAACTAATTCAAATGTATAATTTGAGTTATCAACATGACGTTGGAAGTAACTTAACTTATCAGCTGGTAAATTCGCAAGTATTATTGAATCAAAATCATCTATGCTACCCTTTATTTCATCTGCATTGTTTGTATATTTTGCAAATTTATATTCTTGCAAACAATATTGAAGTTTCGGGTTCATAGGAGGTGGAGCAACATTTGAAGTCAGATAAACTCTGTTTGGAAGATAATTTACAAGACTTGGATACGAACCTACAATTGCTAGGCCAATGAGTTGTAAAATTATAAATGGAACAACACCTTTCCAAATATCTAATGTTTGTACCACTTTTGGAGCAACACCTTTTAAATAAAATAAGGCAAAACCAAACGGGGGAGTTAAAAAAGAGGTTTGTAAATTGACACCGATCATAACTCCTAACCAGACCGCCGTAACGTTTGCTCCTGTCTCGGCTAATAATATAGGTGCAATTATTGGAACAACCACAACAGCGATTTCAATAAAATCTAAAAAGAACCCAAGTAAGAATATTACAATCATGACAACTACAAACTGAGTCCAAAAGCCGCCAGGTAAGTCTTGAAGGAAGTCTCTTACTAATTCTTCACCACCAAATGCTCTAAATCCTGATGTAAGCATGGCAGCACCTAATAGAATAATAAATACCATCGAAGTTGTAACGCATGTTTCGGTTACAACTTCTTTGAGAACATTTTCAGTTTTATATGTTCTCCAAAAACTCCATGCTATTCCATAAACCAATGTGATTACAAAAATACCAGTTATGTAAATTGCTCCTAAATCTCTTTCTTCTATATTTTTTATGTTAAGTTCATAATTTGATGCAAAAAAAGTAATTGGTATTAATGATCCAATTATCATTATAAGTGGATAGAAGGCACTTTTCTTACCTTGAAATAAACGGTAACCTGCCATTAATGTTGCTCCAATTGCTCCTATAGAACCAGCTTGGTTCACAGTTGCAATACCCATAAGAATTGATCCTAAAACAGCAAAAATTAACGCAAGTGGAGGAATAATTATAACAATAACTCTCATCCAAAATTTAAAATCAAATTTACCTTTAAATGGAACAGGTGGAGCAACTCCTTTTTTTATTCTTGCATAGAAAAATACATAGATCATATATAAAGCTACAAGAACTAATCCTGGTAAAAGTGCTCCAAGGAACATGTCACCGGCACTAGATGAACCTACTCTAAATTCACCTGGCATATTAAATTCGCCAGTTAAAGCTTTATAGTCGTTCTGCCTCATATTATTGGCAACATCTGACGCACTCGCTAATTGGTCTGCTATAATAATCAATACAATCGATGGAGGAATAATTTGTCCTAGAGTTCCAGAAGAGCAAACAATTCCACTTGCAAGTTTTCTGTCATAATTGTTATTTAACATTGTAGGTAATGAAATTAATCCCATCGCAATAACTGTAGCCCCAACAATACCAGTGGTTGCAGCTAACAACGCACCAACAAAAATTACTGAAATACCTAAACCTCCTGGAATTGGACCAAATAATTGACCCATAGTTATTAATAAATCCTCAGCAATTTTTGATTTTTGAAGCATAATTCCCATAAAAATAAATAAGGGAATTGCAATTAAAGTATCGGTCTCGACGTCCCAGTAATTACTTCTAAAATTTGTGATACCAGCAACAAGCCATTCAGTTGGACCGTCCACAGCAAAATAAGCATCAACATCTCCAGCAAAAAGATAACCAAAAAAAGCGGCTAAACCTATTGATATTATTGCTGAACCTGGAAGAGCAAAGGCAACTGGATACCCTGAAGCTAGTGCTGCAATCATTATTAAAACTAGTATAGCTAAAAAAAATAATTCCATTATTTGCTGCTCTCAATATTTTCAATACTTACGTCATTAGTCTTATTTACTTTAGAAATATTCATTTCTTCCTCGTCTTGAAGGAGTTTGTGACTACTACTCATAAAATAACTTGTGAATTGCAATAACATTGTAACTGCAAAAACTGCTAAATAAACTGCCATTAAATAAAGTAGATACAATCCATTAGAACCTTGTTGAGTTACTTCAAAAGCAACTACTGGTCCGTTAATAATGCTTGCCTTACCGTTTAAACCATAAAAAATAACAATCAAACAAAGTGGAACTCCAAGAAGTGCAGAACCTATCGAATTAGTCCATGCTTTTTTTCTCTCACTAAAAGAAGAGTAAAGGACATCTACTCTTACATGACCTTCATGTATTAAAGCATATGCACTAGCAAATAGATATAATGCTGCATACCAAAATCTAACAAGATCTCCTTGAAAAGCTTGCTCATAAGAAAATATAAATCTTGATAATACTATTACAAATTCGCTTAACACAACGAGAACTGCAAGCCAAATAAATCCAACTGATTTTGTAAAATATCCAATGATAAAAGATCCTAAAATAATAGGAAAATGTATAAATGTAATTCTTTCAGGTGCTTTAACCATAAAAGCTTTAACCTCAGGACTAAAAATTGCTTCCCAAAGTCTTTCAACTACCATGAATGAGATTATAAAATCAGCAACACCAACTAAAAATACTGCCCAAAAAGATGATCTAACTAAATAAGCAGAAAATTTTGATAATATTTCTGAATCATGTTCCAGTGTTTGAGAATATGTTTTAAAAACGTATAAAATAACTCCAGCAATACAAATCAAATAAATTCCAATTTGCAAATAACCATAATTTAATTCTGCTCCTTGAAGAGCTTTTTGTTTAAAACCAAATAACTCGTAATGAGAAAAAATTTTTTTTACTCCTGGCCAGTCGACCCAAACTGTAAGAACATTATTTATTAAAAATGCTAGAGTAAAAGCTAACACAGAGTAGCTTAAAATTCTTAAATAACGTGCTGTAATCTTACTTTCGGGGTCCATAGGCTTTTTTTAATACTAAAAATTTACTTTTATTGAAACTAAAAAAAAGGGCCCAATTAAGGGCCCTTTTAATTACATAAAAGACGTAATTACATTCCTAGCACTCTGTTTCTTTGCTGAATGTAAGGTGAGTCTGATAGGTTTGTCCAAGCACCAATTTCTTTTCTAGCTTTTAAGAAACTTGTGTGGATTCTCTCAGCGAGACCACTACTTGCTCTAGTTTCTTCAAAAACTTCCTCTGCTGCTTTACCAAAACCATCATAAACTTTATCACTAAACTTCTCTAGTTTAACACCATGGTCGTTTATCAATCTAGCTAATGCTGCTCCGTTTTTAGCATTGTACTCTGACATCATAACGTCGTTTTCAGTAGATGCACAAGCTTCGATTAACAACTGATCTGATTTTGATAAACTTGTAAACCAAGATTTATTACATCCACAAGCTAACATTGAACCAGGTTCATGCATACCAGGATAGTAGTAATATTTAGCTGCTTCTTGGAACTTCATTGCCTCATCATTCCATGGACCAACCCATTCTGTTGCATCAATTGCACCAGAAACTAAGTTTTCATAAATTTGTCCACCAGGAAGTGAAACTGGAGATCCTCCAAGTTTACCAATTACTTGACCACCTAATCCAGGCATACGCATTTTTAAACCTTTAAAGTCATTTGGACTTCTGATTTTCTTATTAAACCATCCACCCATTTGAACTCCTGTATCTCCACACATGAAATTCTTAAGACCAAATTTATCAGCTAGTTCATCCCATAATTGTTGACCACCAGCAAATCTAATCCAAGCATTCATTTCAGTGTAAGTGAAACCGAAAGGTACTGCAGTAAAATATCCCCAAGCAGGATCTTTTTTCACCCAGTAATAGTCAGCAGCATGATACATCTGAGAGTTACCAGAAGCAACTTCATCAAATGAGTCAAATGCTTTAACTCTTTCGTTAGCAGCGTAGTAAGTAACTTGAATTCTTCCATCACTTACATCACCAATTCTTTGCGCAAATCTTTGTGCACCAGTACCTAGACCTGGGAAATCTCTTCCCCAAGTTGCTACCATTGAAACTTCAATTCTGTCCTTGGCAACAGCTGGAGCAGACAAAGATGATGCAGCTACAGCAGCAACACCTGTTGCAGCAGCAGCTTTAAAGAACTTACGTCTTGAAGGCGTTTTTTTTACCTTCATTAGTTTTTTGTCTTTAATCATTTATTTCTCCTCATTAGTTAATTAACTGTTAACAATTAAACATAAATGTAACTTAGAGTCATTTTAAAAATTAGGACAAATAGGCTAAATACAACTTGTGATTGTTAATTGACTTTATTTTTGCAATTTCCCGTTTTAAAAAATTCATCAAGATTGTCTATGGCTAAATTAGCCATTGCTGTTCTAGTTTCCTTAGTTGCACTACCTAAATGAGGAAGAATAAATGCGCTTTTATGTCTATAATAACCTTTGTTTAAATTTGGCTCATTTTTGTAAACATCTAATCCAACTGCATAAACTTTTCTTCTATCAAGAGCATCAACCATTGCTTCATCCTCAATAATATCACCTCTTGCAACATTAGTGACAATTGCTCCCTTCGGTAAATATTCAATAGTATCTTTGTTAATCATGTTAATTGTCTCTTTTGATGCTGGACAACAAACAGACAGTACATCCGAAACTGATAACAAATCTTTAAGATTATCATGATAAACTGCTCCTTGCTCTTTGTCCTCACTTAGCTTTGATCTATTATGATAATGAATAATCATACCTAGAGATTTAGCAACTTTTGCAATCTTTTGTCCTATTCTACCCATTCCTAAAATTCCTAATCTAGTCCCAGTTAACTGTTTTCCAATCAATAGATCAGCTGACCAAATCCAGCCTCCTTCTCTGGCTCTTTCAATTCCCTCTGAGGCTCTCCTACAAGCTCCTAATATTAAAAGAACTCCAATTTCAGCTGTTGCATCTGTTAAAACATCAGGAGTATTAGTTACTGCAATTCCTCTATTTCTTGCTGCATCCAAATCAATATTTCCAAAACCAACTGCAAAATTTGATAATATTTTTACACTGTCAGGTAATTTTTTAATTGTTTCAGTATCTAGCTTGTCGGTTAGTGCTGATAATATTCCATCACAACCCTCACTCATTTCAACAAGTTTTTTTTGAGAATATAGTTCATCATTTAAATTTAAATTTGCGTCAAAAATTTCTTTGGCCTTTTCTTCACAAGATCTTAACAATCTTCTTGTTACCAAAATTTTTTTCATAGAAATATGATTAATTTAAATCAAAAATTTTACCAGGATTCATTATGTTATTTTCATCTAAAGATCTTTTAATAGATTTCATAACAGGTACATTGTCTGGATGTTCCCTAAGTAAGTAATGTTTCTTTTGAAGTCCTATACCATGTTCTCCAGTAATCGTTCCTTCAAGCTCGAGCGCTTTGTTTATTAAGTCATCACTGTATTGCCGGATTTTTTTTTGCTTTTCATGATCCTCTGGGTCATAAAGAACAATAGAGTGAAAGTTTCCATCACCAACATGACCTACCATTGGAGCAGTTAAACCTAGTTTTTGCACTTCTTTTTCTGCCCAAGATATACACTCAACTAATCTTGAAATTGGAACACAAACATCGGTTGAATAAACTTTCATGTCGTTTCCTAAAGCTTTGACAGAATAATAAACATCATGCCTTGCTTTCCATAATTTTTTTTGTTCTTCTGGTGACGATGCCCATTGAAAATCACTTCCGCCATTACTTTTAGAAATTTCCTCTACAATGCCAATATTTTCATTGTTTGAGGCCTCACTCCCATGAAATTCAAAAAATAATGTAGGTGATGCTTTTATGTTTTCTAATTTTGAATATTTAATACTAATTTCCATCTGATCTTTGTTAAGCATTTCGATTCTTGCAATTGGAACACCATACTGAATCACTTCTTGAGATGCTTTAACTGCAGAATCTAAATCTGGAAAGTAACAAACTGCACTCATAATACTTTCAGGTATAGGGGACAATCTTAATTGAACTTCTGTGATAATACCTAAAGTTCCCTCTGATCCTATGAATAAATTTGTTAAATTATATCCTGCTGACGTTTTTTTTGTTCTAGCTCCTGTTTTAATAATATCTCCATTAGGAAGAACAACTGTAAGACCTGAAATTACAGTTCTCATCGTACCGTATTTAACAGCCATTGTTCCAGAAGCTGAGGTAGCAGCCATTCCTCCAAGAGCTGCATCTGCGCCTGGATCAATTGGAAAAAATACTCCATCTTCTCTTAAATATTCATTTAATTGTTTTCTTGTAACATTTGCTTGAACTCTACAATCAAAGTCCTCAGCATTAACACTTAAAACTTTGTTCATTTTTTCAAGAGAAATAGTAATACCGTTTTGATTTCCTACAACGTGACCTTCTAAAGAAGTACCTGTACCAAATGGAACAACTGGAATTTTATGCTCATTACATAACTTTAATAATTGAGAAACTTCTTCATTTGTCTCTGGAAATACTACAGCTTTTGAAAGGATTGGATCATAAGTATCTTCGCCTCTCGCATAGTTTGCGCGAGTTGACTCTGATGTTGAAAATCTTCCATTAAAAATTTTTTTTAATTCTGTTTGTGCAATTTCATTCATAATTAAATATTACAGAAAATTCTTTAAAAAATACAGTCTATTTAGAAAGCATCTTACCTATATTTTTTAAGGCTTGTTGTATGTTATCTCTTGATGCAGCAAAACTAAATCTAACGTAATCTTGGCAAGTCTTACCAAAAGCAGTGCCTGGAACTATTGCAACTCCAGCTTCATGCATTGCTTTTTTGCAAAATTCTGCACCTGTCATTCCAGTGCCTTTTACATTTGGAAATGCATAGAAAGCTCCACCTGGAAGACTACATTCAATTCCTGCTAAATCATTTAAACCTTTATGAATTAAATTTCTTCTTAAAGTAAACTTATCTAACATATCTTTAATTGAGTCATCTGGACCATCTAAAGCAGCTATACCAGCAAATTGTGCTGCAGCATTTACACAAGATACACTGTTGATCAATAATTTATTTACATGCTCAACTAATTCTTTTGGCCAAAAACTCCAACCTAATCTCCATCCAGTCATTGAATATGCTTTACTCCAACCTTCTAATACAATTAATCTATCTCTTAAATTTTCGTAATGAAAAAACGATGGCATTTCTTTGTAGTCAAAAATTTGTCTACTATAGATTTCATCACTTAGGATCGTAACATGTGGATGTTTTTCCAATTCTTTGGCAAAATAATCTATGACCGGTTTTTCAACAAAACTTCCTGTTGGGTTATTTGGATTAATTAATATTAATAATCTAGTTTTATCAGTTATAAGTGACAATATTTTATCTGGATCAAATTTAAGATCTTTATCCTCAGTTAAATCATATGGCACTGGAGTAGAACCAGTATAGTTAATCATTGACTCATAAATTGGGAAAGCAGGTGTAGGATGAATTATCTCTGCCCCAGGCTCACCATAACACTGAATTGCATAACTCATTGTAGGTTTTCCACCTGGCATAATTAATATTCTCTCAAAATCTATATCAGCATTATAACGTTTTTTTATCCATCTAGTTACAGCTTGTCTGCATTCTGGAATTCCATTTGACATGACATATCCATGATGACCGTCATCCAAAGCCTTTTTTGCTGCTTCAACTACATGTTTAGGAGTTTTAAAATCTGGTTGTCCTAAACCCAAGTGTATCATTGGCTGACCTTTAGCCTCTAATGCTTTAGCTTCAGCTAACACACTAAAAGCGGATTCGGTTCCTAAATTTTCTAAATTCTTAGCAAGTCTCATAAAAATTTTTGAACGTGGAAATTAGCTGAAAAGAGTAACTATGTCTATTAATTAAAATTTTTTATCTTCGATATATAATTTTAGTTTCGTTTAGATCTTTTATACTTTTACATCCCATCAAAATCATATTTCTTCTTATTTCATCATGCATATTTTGTAATAATCGCTCGACCCCTTTTTGTCCACCAGCTCCTAAACTAAACAAAAATGCTTTACCAAAACTACAAGCTGTCGCACCTGCAGCTAATGCCTTAAGGACATGTGTTCCTCTTCTAACTCCACCATCTAAAATTACCTCTAATTTATCTCCTACAGAATCTTTGATAGCTTTTACTTGGTCAAATGGAGATCTAGATCCATCAAGTTGTCTTCCACCATGATTTGATATCATTATAGCAGTGCATCCAATATCTATTGCTCTTTTAGCGTCATCAACTGACATAACTCCTTTAAGTGCAATTGGACCATTCCATTTCTTTATACAATACTCTGCATCTTTCCAATTCATAGCAGGATCGTATTGTTCATTTATATATCCCATAACAGATTGAGCAATATTAGTACCTTTATCAACTTTATCTTTAAGATTTGCTAATTCAAATTTCTTATGAGTAAAATAATTAAATACCCATTGAGGTCTCATAGCAAAACTCAATAAACTATCTAAAGTAAATTTTGGTGGTGTTGTAAAACCTGTTCTGTGGTCTCTTTCTCTATTCCCAGCAACAATTGTATCAACTGTAATACACATTCCATTGAAGTTTGCTCTCTTACATCTATCAATTAAATCATTAGTTATTGATTGATCTTTATGAATATATAATTGAAAAATTTTCGGTCCACTTGAAAGATTTGCAATTTCTTCAATCGAAAAAGATGCCATCGTAGACATACTATAGATCGTTCCAAATTTTTCTGCAGCTCTAGCAGAAGCTTTATCTCCATCCGGGTGATATAAACTTTGCATAGCGGTAGGGGATAAAAAAATTGGCATATCCATCTTTGTCCCAAAAACCTCTGTTTTTAAATCAGGTTCACCGACACTATTTAAAATATTTGGAATAAGATCACAGTCATTAAATGAATCAGTGTTTCTATTCATTGTAACTTCATCATCAGCTCCTCCATCTATATAATGGAATATAGGTGCTGGAAGTTTTTTCTTTGCTAACTTTCTAAAGTCATCAAAGTTATAACAATTGCTTAAACTCATTGTCCCCTAAATCTTAAATTACTTCGGTTTAGGTCACTAATTTTTGTGCAACCCATTAATTTCATATCACGTTGCAATTCAGTTTTATATTGATTTAGCGCTCTCTCTACACCTGCTTGACCTGCTGCTGCTAATGCATAAAGATAAAGTCTTCCACCTGAGCAAGCTTTGGCACCCATAGATAATGCTTTAAGCATATGAGTTCCTCTATGAATTCCTCCTTCACATATGACATCAAGTTTGTCTCCAACTGCATCGACTATTTCTGCTAATTGATCAAATGGAGATCTAGATCCATCAAGTTGTCTGCCTCCATGATTTGAAACCATAATTCCAGTGCAACCAATATCTACTGCTCTTTTAGCATCCTCAACACTCATAATGCCTTTAAGTGCAAAATGACCTCCCCATTTAGAACAAAGATTTTCAGCATCTTTCCAATTCATAGATTGATCTAACATGGTAGAAAAATACTTTCCAATCGAGGAGTTAGTACTTGTACCTTCTTTTACAAAATCTTGAAGATGAGGTAATTCAAATTTACCTTTTGTTAGATAGTTTATTCCCCACATTGGCTTAGTAGCAAAACTAAACAAACTTGATAAAGTTAATTTAGGTGGAGATGTAAAACCAGTTCTTAAATCTCTCTCTCGGTTTCCACCTGTAATAGTATCTACTGTTAAAGCCATTACATCAAACTTTGCTGCTTTAGCCCTTTCTAAACAAGAATCATTCAAACCTCTATCTTTGTGAAAATAAAATTGAAACATTTTTGGTGTATCAATCATAGAAGAAATTTCCTCTACACTGACAGTAGCCAAAGCTGAAACACCAAACATAGTATTAAATTTTTTAGCTGCTTTTCCAACTGCTCTTTCTCCATCATAATGAAAAAGTCTTTGTAATGCTGTAGGTGATAAATAAAATGGTAAATCTAATTTTTTTCCAAAAATTGTTGTTGAGAGATCAACATTTTCAACTCCCCTTAAAACATTTGGAACTAAATCAACATCGTCAAAAGCGCTAGTATTTCTAGCATACGTTATCTCATCATCTGCTGCACCATCTATGTAATGAAAAATCGGAGAAGGTAATTTTTTTTTAGCCAATTTTCTAAAATCACCATAATTGTGACAATTTTTTAAGTTCATATTATCAAATTAAAATTTTTTTATATAATTAAACATATAACTATTTGCCCCAGGATTTTTATCTCCAAGACTCGCATTAGATATATGATTATAAGACACAGCTATTTCGCTATTTGGTGAAAATTCATAAGATATTTGTATCTCTGTTTTAAACTCTACTACATGACCTAAGTCCTTTCCGTCGCCTTCAGAATATAGCCCAGGCGTAAAACTTGGAGTAAATTTTAAAGGACCCTCATTATAAATCTGAAATCCTGTGTAGATATATGCTGCGTTATCTGTCGTTACCATCAGGCCTGTTACTGGTTGTAGAACTCCTAAAAAACTTTCTTTATCTTTTCCAGTGTTAATGTGCTGTATACCAAATAAAGTTGACTTTTTTCCATCATCGCTAAAATCAAAAGTCCCAGTATAAAAACTCCAATTTTCTTTAGAGCTATGTGCATCTGAATTTGCTATATTAAATCCCAGCAAAAAATAAATAAATAATATTTTTAAAATGGTTTGCATAAAAAATGTGTATCTACTTTATAGATACTTTTCTAAAAATTAAAATACCGCCAAAAACAAACAAAATCAAAGGTAATACCCAAAGCAAAAGCGTGTTTTTGTTAATTTCTGGATCATAAACTATCCACTCTCCATATTTGCTCTTAAGAAAGTTATAAATCTGTTCGTCATTTTTACCTTCATCGATTTTATTTTGTATTAAAATTTTCATACTTAAAGCAAAATCCGATTGGGAATCGTAAACTGATTGACCTTGACAAATTAAACATCTTAAATTTTTGGAAATTTGATCAACCTTTTCAGAGTTATCTGCATAGGAAAAATTAAAAAAACTTAATAAATAAATAAATGTAAAAAAAAAGAATTTAATTTTCATTTTTAATTATCTTTTTAAGTTCAGCAAATTTTTCATTATCAAGTGGACCTATGTATTTTTTTAAAATAGTTTGAGTTTTATTATTTATAAGAAGTGTTTCAGGAACACCATATGCGCCTAACTCAATTGAATTGACTCCAGTTGGGTCAACTACTATTTTAGAATATGGATTTCCAAATTCTTTAATAAATTTTTTTGCATTTACCTCACTATCTTTATAATTAATTCCAATAATATTTAATTTACCTAACGAATTTAAATTTAATAAATAAGGATGCTCATCTCGACATGGTAGACACCAAGAAGCCCATATATTTATTAATGAAAAATCTTTATCATTTATCAATTCGTTTAATGTTGTCTCCTCATTAGAATAAAGAAACTTAGCTTTAAAGTTAAAATCAATATTACTTGAGTTTAAATTTGGGGAATAATTATTTGTTTTATTCAGACCTTTAAGAAGAATAAAAAAACTTATAATAATTAAAAAAACTAGTGCTATGAGCTTAATATTTTTAATCATTTTTTTTTACAATACTTAATACGCCTCCAAATGAAATTAATATTACAGATATCCAAATCCATATCATAAAAGGTTTGATTTGATATCTTACATTATAAAATCCATCATTTTTTAATATATTAAACACCAAAAAATTATCAGAATATAATGTCGATTTAATATCGGCCTCACTAGTAATTGTTTGTGGCTGATCATAAACTCTTACTTCTGGTTTCAGATTGATCGAATTATTTTTGTCTGAAATTTTAAAATTTGCCTCTAAAGACTGGTAATTTTTACTTTCATTTACTTCGAGGCTTTCAAATTTAATTGTTTTATTTAAAAATTTTCTTTCATCTCCAACTTTCATATTTGAAGAGTATTCTTTTGCAAGAACACCATTGACTAAAATACTTAAAATAAACAAACTAAAACCGAAATGAGATATTTTTTGAGATAAATTTGTTTTTTTTACTGAAAAATCTTTAATGGTAATTAAGAAAAGAAAAATACTTGCTATAAAAAGTGGGAGTGAAAATAGATATGAAATTCCAACTCTTTTTAAAAAAATAAAAGAAATAATTATTGATAAAATAAAGAATAAAAGCTGCTGTAGATTAATTTTATCTATTTTATCTTTTATCCAATTCAAATTCGGTCCAATTGCCATAAAAATTAAAAAAGGAATCATAAAAGGTACAATTAACTTATGATAAAATGGTGGACCAACTGAAATTTTATCATTATTTACTACTTCTAGAAATATTGGATAAATTGTACCAATTAAGACAACTGACAAAAAAAACATCATGAACAAGTTATTTACTAATACAGCTGTTTCTTTGCTTACGATAAAAGTTTTTATAAAATTATTTTTAATTTTATTTTGATAGATAAAATAAATAAAGATAGACAAAGTAATTAGAATAAATAAAAAACATAGTATAAATACTCCTCTTGAAGGATCATTTGCAAAAGTATGAATTGAATTTAAAATTCCAGACCTTACCAAAAATGTTCCGCTCATACTTAAAGAGAATGTGGTAATTGATAAAATTACTGCCCAAGAATGAAATATTTCTCTTTTTTCTAAAATTAAAATCGTATGAAATAATGCTGTTAAACAAAACCATGGCATAAGGGATACATTTTCAACTGGATCCCAAAACCAAAAACCTCCCCATCCTAGCTCATAATAAGCCCATATAGATCCTAATAAAATTCCAATAGATAAAAAAATCCATGAAATTAATACCCAATTCTTTATGTGCTTAGCCCAAGTTTTATTTACTGAACCTGATATTAATGCTGCAAGTGACGAAGAAAAAATAATAGATGTTCCAACGTATCCTAAATACAAAATTGGTGGATGGATAGCTAGTGCAGGATCTTGAAGTATAGGGTTTAATCCAGTTCCTTCTTTTGGAACTGGAAATAAATTCATAAATGGATTTGATGTTAAAAGAATAAACAATAAAAATCCTAAAATTATTATTTCCTGAAAAAATAAAGTTAAGATCCTATATTTGTTTGAAAGATTTTTTGAAGTAATTGTAAAGATAAATAAAAAAATTGATAATACTAATAACCAAAGAAGTAAACTTCCTTCGTGGTTCCCCCAGGTTCCTGAAATTTTGTAGAATAATGGTTTAGAGGTATGAGAATTATTAAATACGGTCTCATTACTAAAATCAGAGATTATGAAAGCCGTTATAAGTGCAATAAAACTTATTATAATCATTAATGATTGAATTGAGATTAATGAAAAAATTCTCCCACTAACATTTATATTATTTGTATTTAATAAAATTGGAGACTGAATAATTATTAAAATTGAAGATAGTAGGGCTATGTAGAGCGAATAATTTCCGATTTGGTTTAACATTAATTACCCTCTTTTATGGCTTCCTTAACTTCAGGTGGCATGTAGTTTTCATCGTGTTTTGCTAATATTTTTACAGCAGTTAAAAAATTACGATCTTTTAAAAAACCTTCAGCTACTACACCTTTTCCCTCTTCAAATAAATTTGGAACTGAACCACTATAATTTACAATTAGTTCATTTTTGAAGTCAGTGATTACAAAGTTAACTTCTGACTGATTTACATTAATTGATTTTTCTTTAACCATGCCCCCAACTCTTATTTTTTTTGATGTTAACTCTGTTAAATTTTTTATTTCTGTAGGCGATTTAAAATAAACAACGTTTTCCTCAAGTGATTTAAAAATTAAAAATACAATTAAGACCGATGAAAAGAATATAGATAATATGAAAATGGCTCTTAGTTTAACTTTTTTACCATACATGAAAATAAAAATTAAATTTTAGATGCAGATGAAGTAGCTAGTATTTCTTTGTAGGTTTCTTGTTTTTTTGCTATTTCAATTTTATCAGTCTCTAAACTTTCAAAACGAACTTTAAATTTCTTTTGCTCTTTAACTAATTGAAGTTTGATTACTAAATATAAAATACAGAAACAAGAAAGAGTAAATGCAAAAGAAGACCATACATAGAGACCGTATCCATTCATGTATAAAACTTCGTTAATCATAATCTATCTAATCCTTTGTTTTTTATTTTTATCAGTTCTGTATTATATTTCATCAAAAATATCAAAAGCGAAAAAAGTGCAAATGCCGCAGTCATTATACCTAAAGGTAACAACATGGATGTATGAATAGAAGTTTCAGTAAAAATATTTACTGAAGAAGGTTGGTGCAATGTTGACCACCATTCAACTGAAAATTTGATTATTGGGACATTTATTAAACCTATTATTGCTATGTACGAACTAATCTTTACAGCTTTTTCCTCATTGTCAGTTACCCTCCAACTTAGAAGAAACATCAAATAGAAAAAGGCAAGTAATAACATTGATGTTATTCTTGCATCCCATGCCCACCAGGTTCCCCACGTAGGTTTACCCCATATAGACCCTGTAACCAAGGCAATGATGTTAAAGACAAAACCAGATGGTGCTAAGCTTTTTGTTATTAAAGAAAGATTCTTATTTTTAAAAACTAAAATACCAAATGACAAAACAGCAATTAAAGAAAAAATTCCAAGAGAAATCCAAGCTGCTGGGACATGGACATACATAATTCTAACTGAATCGCTTTGTTTATAGTCTTCAGGAGAAAGTATTAATGCCTCAACAAGGCCAATGCTTATAATTACTAAAAAAATAATAAATACAAACTTTTGTGTTTTATTTATTATTTTTAAAAAGTTGTTCGGTTTTAAATAGTTAAACATTTTCTGTTATCTATAACACAAATTTAAATTATGAAAATTTTTCTGGTGGGTTATTCTGACCAAGAACACAGAGGGAGATAAAATAAATGGGGATTATAGCATCCTTGGTCAAAATATAATTCATTCTAGACATAATCTATGACGAAGGTTTGCACGAAATGTGTTTAAATAATGTAAATTTGCTTAATTAGAAGGTTTAAAGTAACCAGAGCCTTTTTTTCCTGAGAATATCTCGTTGATTAGAGGGTGTTTAATTGGTTCGTCTGAGTCGTCCACTAATAAATTTTGCTCAGACACGTAAGCTTCGTAAGTGATTTCATCATTTTCAGCTAACAAATGATAGAATGGTTGGTCTTTTCTAGGTCTTACGTTTTTTGGTATAGATTGGTACCATTCCTCAGAATTATTAAACTCGAAATCAACATCATAAATTACACCTCTAAAGTC
>QBZW01000013.1 GCA_003282205.1 Pelagibacteraceae bacterium AG-337-G04 | reverse complement strand
ATCAATTCATCTTTTACTGTTAGAAAAATTTCTTTTGGTGAGGGAGTAGAAAGAACTTTTGCATTATATAGCCCAATTGTTGATACAATAAAAGTTGTAAGATCAGGAAAAGTAAGAAGAGCAAAATTATACTATCTAAGAGATAGAACTGGTAAATCTGCTAGAATAGCTGAAAAAATTAAGAAGACGATTGGTATTGATTTAGAAACTAAAATTAGTGAAGTTACTAAGGAAAACTTAATGTCATCTATTGATCCTCAAACAGAGACTCCAAAAGAAGAAGCTAAAGCAGAAGCTCCAAAAGAAGAAGCTAAAGCAGAAGCTCCAAAAGTGGAAGCTAAAGCAGAAGCTCCAAAAGTGGAATTAAAAGCTGAGCCTGCAAAAAAAGAAGAACCGAAAGAAAATCAAGAACAGAAAAAATAATTTTTTTCTAAATGCCTTTTACAACTTACGATAAAATTTGGAACGATCATCTAGTTGATGAACAACCTGATGGTACATCACTTTTGTTTGTAGATAGACATTTGATTCATGAAGTTACAAGCCCTCAAGCATTTGAAGGCTTAAGAAATTCAAACAGAAAAGTAAGACACCCTAAATTAACTCTTGCTGTTGCAGATCATAACGTTCCAACAACTGACAGGTCAAAAGGTATCGCAGATGAAGACTCGAGAATTCAAGTTGAAACTTTGAACAAAAACTGTAAGGAATTTGGAGTAGAGATTTTTGGAATGGATGATAAAAGACAAGGCATTGTCCATATCATAGGGCCTGAACAAGGTTTTACACAGCCTGGAAATATTATTGTTTGTGGTGATAGTCATACTGCAACTCATGGAGCATTTGGAGCTTTAGCTTTTGGTATTGGAACTTCAGAAGTAGAACACGTTTTAGCAACACAAACTTTAGTTCAAAAAAAATCAAAAAACTTTAGAATTAGCGTAAATGGTTCATTACCTATTGGCGTAACATCAAAGGATGTCATCTTGCAGATAATTGGAAAAATAGGAACAGCTGGTGGTACTGGTTATGTGATTGAGTATGCCGGTAACCTTATATCTAATCTAAGTGTTGAACAAAGAATGACGATTTGCAACATGACGATTGAAGGTGGGGCAAGAGCAGGATTAATTCAACCAGATGAAAAGATTTTCCAATATTTAAAAGGTAAACCAATGTCACCAAAAGGAGAAAACTGGGAAAAAGCTTTAGAATATTGGCATACATTAAAATCTGATAAGGATGCAAACTTTGATAAAGAATTAACGTTAGATGGATCTCAAATTAAGCCAATGGTAACTTGGGGAACATCTCCCCAGGATGTGGTTGAAATAGACGGTAAAGTTCCAAATCCTGAAAGTGAAACTGACCCAGATAGAAAAAATTCAATTAACAGATCATTAAATTATATGGGATTAAAACCAAATACGAAAATTAAAGATATTAAGATTGATAAAGTTTTTATAGGAAGCTGCACTAACGGGAGAATAGAAGATATAAGAGAGGCAGCTAAAATATTAAAAGATAAAAAAGTTGCATCTCATGTACATGCAATGATTGTTCCAGGTTCTGGTTTAGTTAAAGAACAAGCAGAGCAAGAGGGTCTGGATAAAATATTTTTAGAGTCAGGCTTTGAATGGAGAGAGCCAGGTTGTTCAATGTGTCTAGCAATGAATGCGGATAAGCTTAAACCTGAAGAAAGATGTGCATCTACCTCTAATAGAAATTTTGAGGGTAGACAGGGAAGAGGTGGTAGAACACATTTAGTTAGTCCAGCAATGGCTGCAGCAGCTGCAATTTCTGGAAACTTAGATGATGTTAGAAAATACCAAAATTAAATGAATAAATTTATCTCAATAAAAAGTATTCCAGCTTATCTACCTATCGTCAATATAGACACAGATATGATAATTCCTAAACAGTTTTTAAAAACTATAAAAAGAACTGGACTAGGGAAAAATTTATTTTTTGAAATGAGATATGATCAAAGTGGTAAAGAGATAGATGACTTTATTTTAAATAATAGTCCGTATAATAATTCTAAAATTTTAATTGCAGGAAAGAATTTTGGATGTGGCTCTTCTAGAGAACATGCTCCTTGGGCTTTAATGGATTTTGGAATAACTTGTGTAATTAGTTCAAGTTATGCAGATATATTTTATAATAACTGTTTTAAGAATGGGATTCTCCCAATTATAATTTCAGAGGATCAAATCAAAGAAATTTCAGAGTACTCGAATAGAAAAGAGGAAATTTCTGTAAATTTGCCTGAGCAAACAATAAGTTTTGGTAATAAAGAAATAAAATTTGAAATAGATCAATTTAAGAAAAAATGTCTAATAGAGGGATTAGATGATATTGCGTTATCTCTAGAAAAATCTGAAAAAATAGTTTCATACGAAAATAAAATTAAAGAGGCAAAACCTTGGATATTTAATGATTAAAATTAAAAAAAGAAAAATTTTATTATTACCAGGAGATGGTATCGGACCAGAGGTAATTGCTGAAGTCAAAAAAATAATTGAATGGTTTAACTCAAATAAATCCTTGGATTTTGAAATTGATCAAGATTTGGTTGGAGGTGCTGCTTATGATAAACATGGAACTCCAATAACTGATGAAGCATTTTATAAGGCACAAGAAAGTGCTGCAGTAATACTAGGTGCTGTTGGTGGACCAAAATGGGATAATATTGATTTTTCAAAAAAACCAGAGAGAGCTCTATTAAAATTAAGAAAAGAATTAAAATTATTTGCAAATTTGAGACCTGCAATTTGTTTTAAACAACTCGTTGATGCCTCAAGTTTAAAGCCTGAATTTGTTTCTAATTTAGATATTCTTTTTGTTAGGGAATTAACGGGTGGGATTTACTTTGGTGAACCTAGAGGGATAAAACCAATTGATAATGGTGAAAGAAAAGGAATTAATACTCATGTCTATACTACTAGTGAAATCGAGAGAGTAGCCCGTGTTGCATTTGATCTAGCCAGAAAAAGGAATAATAAAGTTACTTCCTGTGAAAAGTCGAATGTCATGGAGGCAGGTCAATTATGGAAAGAAGAAGTTCAAGCAATTCATGAAAAAGAATATAGTGATGTAGAATTAAAACATATGCTAGCAGATAACTGTGCAATGCAGTTAGTTAGAAATCCTAAACAATTTGATGTGATAGTAACAGATAATCTTTTTGGCGACATGTTATCAGATGAAGCTGCAATGTTGACTGGTTCTCTAGGGCTCTTGCCATCTGCGTCCCTTGGAGCCAAAGATAAAAACGGTAATATGAGATCTTTATATGAGCCAGTTCATGGATCAGCACCCGATATAGCAGGTCAAGGTATTGCTAATCCAATAGCAACAATACTGAGTTTTGCAATGGCTTTAAGATATTCTTTAGATCTAGATAAAGAGGCAGATAGTTTAGAAAAAGCTGTTCAAGGTGTGCTTGATGAGGGTCTTAGAACTAAAGATATAATATCAAAAGGAATGAAAGAAGTATCAACATCAGTAATAGGAGATGCGATAATTTCAAAATTGCAATAATTAAACATTTATTCTAAAGTATATTTATGCCAACTTATAATGCACCTGTAGATGATATGATGTTTCTCTTTGATAAATTGAGGAACAATAAAAAATATAATGAAATTGAGAAATATAAAGAAGTTAATACAGAATTAGTTAAAGATATTTTAGATGAAGCAGCAAAAATTACTCAAAACTTAATCTTACCTCTTGCAAAAAGTGGAGATGAAACTCCAGCTGTTTTAGAAAATGGCGTGGTTAGAACACCGCCAGGATATAAGGAAGCTTATCAAAAATTTATAGAAGATGGATGGATTTCCTTATCTTGTGATCCGAAATATGGTGGTCAAGGAATGCCTAAAACAGTAAGCACTTTCTTTGATGAGATGTTATCATCTGCAAGTTTATCTTTTAAACTTTACAGTGAATTGACTATAGGAGCATATAACTGTTTGTTAAGGCATGCTGATGATGAAATAAAAAATACTTATTTACCTAAAATGGTTGAGGGTAAATGGAGCGGCACAATGTGTTTAACAGAACCAGTATGCGGAACAGACTTAGGTCTTCTAAAAACCAAAGCAGTAGATCAAAATGATGGAACTTACAAAATTAGTGGTCAAAAAATTTTTATTACTTCAGGTGATCAAGATTTAACAGAAAATATTATTCATTTAGTATTAGCTCGATCAACAGACTCACCAGCAGGAACAAAAGGTATTAGTTTATTTTTAGTTCCAAAATTTGTTTTAAATAAAGATGGATCAGTTGGGCCAAGAAACGGAGTTTCAACAGGTTCAATAGAAAACAAAATGGGTATTAAAGGATCTGCAACATGTGTGTTAAATTTTGATGATGCTGTTGGTTATATGATTGGACCTAAAAACAAAGGCCTTAACTCTATGTTTACAATGATGAATTTGGAGAGAATTATTGTTGGAATTCAAGGTCTAGGCATTTCTGAAATTGCATACCAAAATTCCCTTACTTACGCTAAAGAAAGAAAACAAGGTAAGGCATTTAATTCAAAATCAAATAATGGTGCAGATTTTATTATTGATCACGTTGATATTAGACGGTCACTATTGAGTATGAAATCTATGATAGAGGGGCAAAGAGCCTTGAGTTTTTGGCTGTCTCAACAAATTGAAGTTAGCTTAAATCATTCTGATGAAAAAATAAAACAAGAAGCCTCAGATCTTGTTTCATTAATGACACCAGTTGTTAAATCGCTTTTCACAGATAATGCAATGGAGATAACAAGTGAAGCAATGCAAATTCATGGAGGATATGGATTTACGAAAGATCAAGGTATTGAACAATTCTATAGAGACAATAGAATTACACCTATTTATGAGGGAACAAATTCTGTTCAAGCTGCCGACTTAGTTTTCAGAAAATTAATCAACAAAAATGGTGATATTATTGAAAACTATCTAAACTTAGTAAAAGACGAGATTAAAATTACTGACAAAAAAGCTGAACCCTTTGTAAAACAACTTAACTATCATATTGATATTTTATCAAAATTTACTGATTGGATGAAGGAAAAGATAAAAAATTCTCCAGAAGATGCAAGCGGAGCCTGTAATGACTATTTAAAAGTTCTAGGTTTAGTTGCTACTGGGCATGCTTGGTTAAAGGTTCTAGAAGTCTCATTCAAAGAATATGAGAGTAATAAAGATTTTTATGAGGACAAAATCCAAACAGCCAACTTTTTCTTTAATAGAGTGCTTCCTAGGATAGAAAGTAGTTATATTACTGCAACAACTGGAAGTAATTATATTATGAATTACAAATTCAATTAGAATGAACCCTTATGAAACAAATTTGGACAAAAACCAAGCCAATTATGTTCCATTAACTCCTTTATCATTTCTAGAAAGAGCAAAAGATATTTATCCAAACTACGAAGCAGTAGTTTATGAAAGTAGGAAATACACTTGGAGTGAAGTTTACAAAAGATGTATTAAGTTTGCCAGTGCATTAGATAAATTAGGAATTAAAATAGGTGATACGGTATCTGTTTTGGCTTTTAACACACCTGAAATATTCGAAGCGCATTATTCAATACCTATGGTTGGAGCAGTTATTAATGCAATTAATACAAGACTAGATTCAAAAACAATTAGTTACATTTTAAATCACAGTGAAGCAAAGGTGCTAATTGTTGACAGACAATTTCATGATGTAGTAAAAAAAGCTTTAGAAGATGTTAAACAAGAAATAAAAATAATAGATATTGATGATAAAGACGCAAACTTAACCGACTTTAAAAATATTGGATCTTTGGAATATGAGGAATTTTTAAATTCTGGGGATGAAAATTTTAAATGGAAAATGCCAAAAGATGAGTGGCAAGCTATAGCTTTGGGTTATACTTCAGGTACAACCGGTAATCCAAAAGGAGTTGTTTATCATCATAGAGGATCATATTTAATGGCAACTGGAAGTGCGGTTGCATGGAACATGCCTAATCAGTTAAATTTTTTATACACAGTACCAATGTTTCATTGTAATGGCTGGTGCTATCCTTGGACAATGTCAATGATTCACGGTCGAGTAATTTGTCTGAGAAATATTGATGTAAAAAAGATATTTGAATTAATTGAAAAATATGAAGTTACTCATTTTGGTGGAGCACCAATAGTTTTAAACATGTTAGCTAATGCACCTGAGGATCAGCAAAAAGAGTTAAAAAAAAAGGTCTATGTATTAACAGCAGGCGCTCCTCCTCCTAGTATAATTTTTGAAAAAATGCAAAAGTTAGGCTTTGAAGTAATGCATGTATATGGTCTAACGGAAACTTATGGTCATATTTTGCAGTGTGCATGGAATCAGGAATGGGATGAATTAGATCAAAATAATCAAAATGAAATTAGAGCAAGACAAGGTGTAAGGTATCCCAATACAGAAGGCGTAATTGTTATGGACCCTGAAACCATGAAGCCTGTTCCTCATGATGGAAAAACAATGGGTGAGATAATGATTAGAGGAAATGTTGTAATGAAAGGGTATTTTAAAGACAAAGAAGCGACAGAAAAATCAATGGATGGAGGATGGTTTCATTCCGGGGACTTAGCTGTAACGCATCCAAGTGGTTACATAAAAATACAAGATCGATCAAAAGATATTATAATTTCAGGAGGAGAAAATATTTCATCTATTGAGATAGAAAATACGATTTCAAAACATCCTGCTGTATCACTCGCAGCTGTTGTAGCAAAACCAGATGAGAAATGGGGTGAAACACCTTGTGCTTTTGTTGAATTAATCGAAGGAAAATCAAGCTCAGAGGAAGAAATTATTAAATTTTGTCGAGAAACTCTTGCTGGATTTAAACTTCCAAAGAAAGTTGTTTTTACACCGTTGCCAAAGACATCCACTGGAAAGATTCAAAAGTTTGAACTGAGAAAACAAGCCAAAGAGATAAACTAATATAGTTTCTTTACAAAAATCAAATAAGATGGCAGTAATGCTCAAAAAAAATGAAAACTTTTTTAATAGCTAAATCAAGAAGGCTTAGAGGTACACCGTACACCTCTAGAATTGAAAAACAAGGTGTAACTGCTTATACTATATATAATCATATGTTGCTGCCAGCAGCATTTGGTTCTGTAGAAGATGCTTATCATCACTTAAAAGAGTATGTTCAAATTTGGGATGTTGCCGCTGAAAGACAAGTTGAAATTTCAGGTAAAGATTCAGCTAAATTAGTTCAATTAATGACTTGCAGAGATTTATCAAAATCCAAAGATGGAAGATGTTATTATTGCCCAATCATTGATGATAATGCAGGTTTAATTAATGATCCTGTAGTTCTAAGATTAAATGAAAATAGGTGGTGGGTCTCTTTAGCCGACTCAGATGTAATTTTATTTGCTAAAGGATTAGCGATTGGAAATAAATTTGATGTAAAAATTTCTGAACCTGATGTTGATATAATGGCAGTGCAAGGACCAAAATCATTTCAATTAATGGAAAAAGTTTTTGGAGAAAAAATTGTAAATTTAAAATTTTTTGGTTTTGATTATTTTGAATTTGGTGGAGATAAACATCTTATTGCAAAGTCTGGATGGTCTAAACAAGGTGGCTATGAAATTTATATGGAACACAACGAGACAGGTTTAAAACTATACGATCATCTTTTTGAAATTGGTAAGGAATTCAATATTAGACCAGGTGGACCAAACCTTATCGAACGTATTGAGAGTGGTTTACTTTCCCATGGTAATGATATGGACAATGGAGATAATCCATATGAATGTGGTTTTGATAAGTATGTAAATATAGATAGTGATGTTGATTTTTTAGGTAAAGAAAAACTGAAAAAAATTAAAGCTGAAGGAATTAAAAAAAAACTTATGGGAGTAAAAATTGATGCCAAGGAAATAAGTGTTAATGGCTCAATGGATCTAGTAGATGAAGATAATAATATAATCGGAGAATTAAGATCTGGTTGTTACAATCCGACCTTTGAGCAAGTCATTGGGATTGCAATGATTAACAAACCACACTTTGAGACTTCGAAATCCTTTAAAATCAATATAAATGGCTCTGATTTTAATGGAAAAGTTTGTGATTTACCTTTCATTTAGTATAAAACTTTAAAATATCATGAATATAGCAATAGTAGGAGCGACAGGAAACGTAGGTCGAAAATTAATGGAAGTTTTGGAAAAAAAAAACTTTCCAATAACAGAGGCTTATTTAGTTGCTTCTTCAAATAGTGAAGGAAAAAAAATTAATTTTTTAGGAAAAGAGCATACTGTTAGTAATTTAGAACAATTTGATTTCTCAAAAGTAAAAATTGCTTTTTTTGCAGCTGGTTCTTCAATTGCTGAAAAATGGGCACCCATTGCAGCTGAAAAAACAATTGTAATTGATAATTCAAAATTCTTTAGAAAAGATCCAGAAATTCCTTTAATTGTTCCAGAGGTAAATTCTAAAGAGTTACCTAAATTTAAAAATAAGAATATTGTAGCAAATGCCAATTGTTCAGTAATACCAATAGTTGTAGCTCTCAAACCATTACATGATTTGTATAATGTAAAAAGGATAGTTGCATCAACTTATCAATCTGTATCAGGAGCAGGTAAAGCAGGAATGGATGAACTTATATCTCAAACTAAAGAAGTGTTGGAAAATAAAGATGTTGAGTCAAAAAATTTTACGAAACAAATTGCTTTTAATGCCATACCACACATCGATAGTTTTCTTGAAAATGGAAGCACAAAAGAAGAGCAAAAAAATCATGATGAGGTAAAAAAAATTTTAGATAGTAAAATTAATATAACATCTACTTGTGTAAGAATTCCTGTTCTTGTTTCTCACTCCATAAGTATGAATGTTGAATTTAATAAAAAACATGACTTAGAAGAAATAAGAAATGTCTTATCGTCATCACCAGGATGTAAGGTAGTTGATGAACAAAAAGATGGAGGATACATTACCCCTGTAGAAGCTGAAGACAAATTTGAAACATTTATATCAAGAATTCGTGAGGATTCTTCTCAACCAAATTCAATTAATTTGTGGGTTGTGTCCGATAATTTACTAAAAGGTGCTGCACTTAATGCAGTTGAAATTGCTGAGGCTTTGGTAGAAAAAGAATTTTATGGAAAATAAAAATCCAATATCTCCACATATACAAATTTATAATTGGCATATCTCCTCGTTGGTTTCAATATCACATAGGATAACTGGAGTTATAAATTTTTTTACAATAACCTTAATTGGTATATGGATAGCATCATTATTATTGGGTGAACAAAACTATGAGTATATTAATTTATTCTTATCATCTTTTTTTGGTAAATTTTTTTGTCTTGGAATCATTTGGTCATTTTCATTTCAAATGCTTAGTGAAATAAGACATTTGTTTATGGATTTAGGTTATGGTTTTGAGCCAAAAATAACTAAAATAACTGGACTAATAGTGCTAGTTGGATCATTTCCACTAACTGTAATTATCTTTGTTGTTGGGAGAGTTTTAATTTGATGGGATCTGTTACAAAAAAATGGTTATTTTTAAAAGTAAGTTCGGCAATACTGGTACCATTAATGTTATGGTTTGCCATAAATTTAGCTTCTATATATGATAAAGGCTTTGAAAAGGTGCTAATATTTGTTTCATCTCAACCTTCGAAGTTATTGATAAGTCTTTTTTTGATTTTTGCTTATTTTTTCTCTGCATTAAGCATCAGCGAGGTTTTTGAGGACTATATTGAAGATGAAAAAATCAAAAATGCCGCAAATAAATCTTTAAATATCTTTGCTATAGTATTTCCATTATTAATCATTATCTTAGTATTTAGTTTATAGTTAT
Source organism: Pelagibacteraceae bacterium AG-337-G04 (assembly GCA_003282205.1). GTDB lineage: Bacteria > Pseudomonadota > Alphaproteobacteria > Pelagibacterales > Pelagibacteraceae > Pelagibacter. The sequence goes on along the minus strand of QBZW01000013.1, from coordinate 12,995 downwards.
GAGTGCGTATAAAATTATTGATCATGAATATGATGTAGTTGTTCTAGGTGCAGGTGGTTCTGGATTAAGAGCAGCTGTAGGGTTAAGTGAAGCTGGATTAAAAACAGCATGTGTATCCAAAGTATTCCCAACAAGAAGCCATACCTCTGCAGCGCAAGGTGGAATTTCAGCAGCACTTGGTAATATGGGTGAAGATGACTGGAGATGGCATATGTACGATACTGTTAAGGGTGCAGATTGGTTAGGGGATCAAGATTCAATAGAATACTTATGTAAAGAAGCTCCAGCAGCAGTTTTAGAATTAGAAAAATATGGAGTTCCATTTAGTAGAACAGAAGATGGCAAAATTTATCAAAGACCGTTTGGTGGTATGACAAAAAACTATGGAAATGAAACTGTACAAAGAACATGTGCTGCAGCTGATAGAACAGGACATGCAATACTACATACATTGTACGGGCAAGCCTTAAAGCATAATACAGAATTTTTTATAGAATATTTTGCATTAGATTTAATAATGAAGGATGGGGCATGTAAGGGTATAATTGCCTGGAATCTGAATGATGGAACAATTCATAGATTTAGATCTCATATTACAATTATAGCAACTGGAGGCTATGGGAAAGTATATTACTCAGCTACCTCAGCGCATACTTGTACCGGTGATGGTAACGCTATGGCTTTAAGAGCTGGTTTGCCTTTACAAGATATGGAATTTGTACAATTCCATCCTACAGGGATATATGGTCATGGCACTTTAATTTCTGAGGGAGTTAGAGGAGAAGGTGGCTATCTGGTAAATTCCAAAGGAGAAAGATTCATGGAGCGTTATGCTCCCAATGCAAAAGATTTAGCATCTAGGGATGTTGTAAGTAGATCAATTGCAGTAGAAATTAACGAGGGCAGAGGTATTGGTAAAGAACAAGATCACGTACATCTTCATATAGATCACTTAGATCCAAAAGTAATAGATGAGAGATTGCCTGGAATTTCAGAGGCCTCAAAATTATTTGCCAATGTTGATGTAACCAAGGAACCTATACCCGTAGTACCAACCGTACATTATAATATGGGTGGAATACCAACAAATTATAAAGCTGAGGTTTTAACAGTAAATGGATCTGAAAAAACCGTTCCTGGATTAATGGCTATTGGAGAGGCAGCTTGTGTTTCTGTTCATGGAGCAAATAGATTAGGTTCAAATTCATTAATCGATTTAGTTGTTTTTGGAAGAGCTGCAGCAAAAAGAGCAGCAGAGTTAGTAAAACCAGGAATGAAACATGATGAGATTGATAACAGTGAAACGAACAGATGTTTAGAAAGGTTTGATTCCCTAAGAAATTCAGAAGGTTCAAATCCAACGTCTGAACTAAGACTTTCTATGCAAAAAACAATGCAATCTAAGTGTGCTGTATTTAGATCAGAAAAAACTCTAAAAGAAGGTGTAGATGAAATCAGAAAACCCTATGAAGGCATGGATTCTTTATCAGTAAAGGATAAATCATTAATATTTAATACTGACTTAGTTGAAACATTAGAATTTGATAATTTAATAAGACAAGCAATCACTACAATGGACTCTGCTTATAATAGAAAAGAAAGTAGAGGGGCTCACGCAAGAGAAGATTTCCCAAAAAGAGATGACGAGAATTTTATGCAACATACACTTTCATGGTGCAATGGTTCAAAAACTAAAATTAGCTATAGACCTGTTCATAGATCAACACTAACAAATGATGTACAATATTTTCCTCCACAGGAAAGAGTATATTAATGGTCCAATTTAATTTACCAGCAAATTCAAAGGTAAAAAAAGGACAATACTACAAAGATAACACAGGATCAAAAAACATTAGAAAAGTTAATGTCTATAGATGGGATCCATCTAAAAACGAAAATCCAAGAATTGATACTTATGAAGTTGATATGGATAACTGCTCGTCAAAAGTCTTGGATATATTAAATAAAATTAAAAATGAAATTGATCCTTCGATTGCGTATAGAAGATCATGTGCGCATGGAGTTTGTGGATCTTGCGCAATGAATATGAATGGAAAAAATGGTTTAGCATGTACTAAAGCTCATTCAGAGTTGGAAGGAGATATTGATATCTATCCTTTACCACATTTAAAAGTTTTAAAAGATTTAATTGGAGATCTTAGCACATTGTATAAACAATATGAATCAGTTGAACCTTGGTTAAAAACCACAAAAAAAAATGATAAGGAAAACATTCAATCAAAAGAAGATAGAGCAAAATTGGATGGTTTCTATGAATGCATAATGTGTGCATGTTGTTCAACGTCTTGCCCAAGTTATTGGTGGAACGGTGAAAAATATTTAGGTCCAGCTGTTTTACTTCAGGCTTATAGATGGATAATTGATAGTAGAGATGAAGATAGAAAAGAAAGACTTAAAAAGGTTGCTGACGAACTTAAACTTTATAGATGTCATACTATCTTGAATTGTACAAATGCTTGTCCCAAGGGCTTAAATCCTGCAAAAGCTATTGCAGAGATAAAGAAAATGCTTGCAACAGCTTGATTACTTAATTAAATAATTTCAATCATGAATTTAATCAAACATTTTGTTGGTGGAAAAGAAATATCAGGTAATTCAGAGAGAAAAGGAAAAATCTTTAACCCTGCTACTGGGGAACAAGAGTCGGAGGTTAATTTAGCCTCAAAAGCAGATTTAGATAGTACAGTAGAAATTGCACAAAAAGCTTTTAAGACATGGTCATTAAATCCTCCACTTCAAAGAGCTAGAATAATGTTTAAATTCAAAGAGCTTATAGAAAAAAATTTCGACGAATTGGCAAAATTAATAGTCTCAGAACATGGAAAAGTTTATGAAGATGCAAAGGGATCATTGATAAGAGGGTTAGAAGTTGTAGAGTTTGCATGTGGAATTCCACACTTGCTCAAAGGAGAGTTTTCTGAAAATGTTGGAACAAACGTTGATAGTTATTCAATGCGACAGCCTTTAGGTGTTGCAGCTGGCATAACCCCATTTAATTTTCCAGCTATGGTACCGATGTGGATGTTTCCATTAGCTATAGCATGTGGTAATAGTTTTATTTTAAAACCATCAGAAAAAGATCCCTCATGTCCGATGAAATTGGCAGAACTGCTTCACGAAGCTGGTCTTCCTGAAGGTGTTTTTAATGTTCTAAATGGTGATAAAGAGGTTGTTGATGCGATATTAACAAACCAAAATATTAAAGCTGTTAGTTTTGTTGGATCAACTCCTATTGCTAAGTACATTTATGAAAATGCAGCTAAAAATGAAAAAAGAGTCCAAGCATTAGGTGGAGCAAAAAATCATTTAGTTGTAATGCCAGATTGTGATTTAGATAGTGCAGTGAATGGTTTAATGGGTGCTGCATATGGTTCAGCTGGAGAAAGATGCATGGCGCAGTCAGTAGCAGTAGCGGTCGGTGATATAGGTGATGAGTTAGTCTCAAGACTATCAAAAAAAGCTGAAGCATTAAAAATTGGACCGGGTATGGATAAATCATCTGAGATGGGCCCTTTAGTAACCAAAGAACATTTGGAAAAAGTAAAAGGCTATGTAGATCTAGGAGTTAAAGAAGGAGCAAAACTTGTTCTTGATGGAAGAAATTTGAAATTGCAGGGCTATGAAAATGGTTTTTATATTGGTGGATGTCTTTTTGATCATGTGACTACTAACATGAGAATTTACAAAGAGGAAATATTTGGACCAGTTTTATCTGTCGTTAGAGTAAAAACATTTGAAGAGGCTACAAAAATGATTAATGAGCACGAATACGGAAATGGAGTTAGCATTTATACTAGAGATGGAGATGCAGGGAGAACATTTGCAAGCAAAATTCAAGTTGGAATGGTAGGAATAAATGTTCCAATACCAGTTCCAATGGCTTTTCATAGTTTCGGAGGATGGAAAAGGTCTTTATTTGGAGATAGTGGAACGCATGGTATGGAAGGGGTAAAATTTTATACTAAATTAAAAACAATTACCTCCAGATGGCCATCAGGAATTAGATCTAATGCTGAGTTTATTATGCCAACAATGAAATAAAAAATGAGTAAAATTTCTTTAATAGGTGCAGGTCAAATTGGAGGAACATTAGCTCATTTAATCGGTTTAAAAGAACTGGTGGATGAAGTTGTTTTATTTGATGTTGCAAGTGGAGTGGCAAAGGGAAAAGGTTTAGATATAGCACAATCTTCTTCGATAGATGGATTTAATGTAAAATTTTCAGGAACAGATGACTATCAAGATATAAAAGGATCAGATGTTATTATAATTACAGCTGGTGTTCCTAGAAAACCTGGGATGAGCAGAGACGATTTATTAGGAATTAATTTAAAAATTATTAAACAAGTTGCAGAGGGAATAAAAACTAATGCGCCTAATGCTTTTGTAATTTGTATTACAAATCCATTGGATGTAATGGTAATGGCATTTCAAAAATATTCAGGACTTCCTGTTCATAAAGTTGTAGGGATGGCAGGTATTTTGGATAGTTCAAGATTTAAACTATTCTTATCTGAAGAATTAAATGTGCCTGTTAAAGAAATAGATGCTATGGTTATGGGTGGGCATGGAGATACAATGGTACCTCTTCCAAGATTTACAAAAGTCTCTGGTCAACCATTAATAGAGTTAGTGAAAGAAGGAAAGATTTCTGAGAAAAAATTAGAAAGCATTAATCAGCGAACTAGAGATGGTGGTGCGGAAATTGTAAAATATTTAGAAAAAGGATCGGCATTTTATGCACCTGCAGCATCTGGAGTTGAAATGGCTGAAGCATTTTTAAAAGATCAAAAAAAACTTTTACCATGTGCAGCATATTTACATGGGGAGTATGGAATTAATAATGTATATGCAGGTGTTCCTGTTATCATTGGAAATGAAGGTGTCGAAAAAATTGAGGAAATTAACCTAAATGAAAATGAAAAAACAGAGTTTAATAATTCAGTAGAAGCAGTAATTAAATTATGGGATGCGGCATCTAAAATAGACCCTGACTTAAACAAAGACTAAATGAATATTCACGAGCACCAGGCAAAGGAAATACTTAAAAAGTATGGCGCGATTGTTCCTGAGGGCGTTTATGCTCTTAATGTAAATGAGTTAATTGAAAAAGTAAAAAATCTTAAAGCTGATAAGTATGTATTAAAAGCTCAAATTCATGCAGGAGGCAGAGGAAAGGCTGGAGGAGTAAAAATTGTTGATAATATTACTCTTTTGGAAGATGAAGCAAATAAATTGTTTGGAAAAACATTAGTTACTCATCAAACTGGACCATCAGGAAGAGAGGTAAAAAGATTGTATGTTGAAACTGTATCAGAAATAGAAAAAGAATTCTATCTGTCCTGTCTTATTGATAGAGCTTCCGCAAAAATTGCATTTATTTCTAGTGATCAGGGTGGAATGAATATAGAGGAAGTTGCCATAAAATCACCAGAGAAAATAATCACTACTAAAGTAGATTTTAATGAAAGTATTTCAGAGGGAGACTGTAGCAAAATCATTAAAATTTTTGATTTAGACAACAATGCAAGCAAACAAGCGATCAATCTAATAAAATCAATATACAAAATGTTCATTGATACAGATGCAAACTTAGTAGAGATAAATCCTCTTATTTTAACAAAAAAAAACAAAATTGTATGTTTAGATGCAAAGATGACGTTTGATGAAAATGCATTATTTAAACATCCAGAAATTCAAAAACTTAGAGATTTAAATGAAGAAGAAGAGACAGAAATTGAGGCAAGCAAACATGAACTTGCATACATCAAATTGGATGGAAATATAGGATGTATGGTAAATGGTGCTGGATTAGCAATGGCTACAATGGATATTATTAAATTGTACGGACAAGAACCTGCAAATTTCTTAGATGTAGGTGGTGGTGCATCCAAAGAAAAAGTTTCAGCTGCTTTTAAAATAATATTATCTGACAAAAATGTAAAAGGAATATTGATTAATATTTTTGGTGGAATTATGAGATGTGATGTTCTTGCTCAAGGTGTTGTAGACGCAGCAAAAGAAATTCAAATTAATGTTCCATTAGTAGTTAGATTAGCAGGAACAAACTTTGAAGAAGGAAAAAAAATATTAGAGAACTCTGGTTTAGAAATAATTTCTGCAAATGATTTATCTGATGCAGCAAAAAAAATAGTTGATGCAATAAAATTAAAATAATGTCAGTTTTAATAAACAAAAATACCAAAGTAATTTGCCAAGGTTTCACTGGCGCTCATGGAACTTTTCATTCTGAGCAATCTATTAAATATGGAACTAATCTAGTTGGTGGAGTTACACCTAAAAAGGGAGGTCAAATTCATTTGGAAAGACCAGTATTTAATACTGTTAAAGAAGCAAAAGAGGCCACAGGTGCAGATGCTTCGATGATATATGTACCTGCAAAATTTGCTTCTTCAGCAATCATCGAAGCTGTCGATGCTTCTATTGAATTAATTGTGTGTATAAGCGAGGGAATACCAATACTAGATATGCTAAAAGTTAAAAAAAAACTTAAAAACTCAAACTCCAGACTAATTGGTCCAAATTGTCCAGGAATTATTACACCTGACGAATGTAAAATTGGAATAATGCCAGGGAATATTCACAAAAAAGGTTCAGTTGGAATTGTATCAAGATCAGGAACTCTAACCTATGAAGCAGTTGCTCAAACAACAGAAAATAACCTTGGTCAATCCACCTGCATTGGTATCGGAGGCGATCCAATTAATGGAACCAATTTCATTGATTGTCTTGATCTCTTTCTAAATGACGATCAAACAGAGTCTATATTAATGATTGGAGAAATAGGTGGAACAGCTGAGGAGGAAGCTGCAGAATTTGTAAAAAATCATAAAATAAAAAAACCAATTGTCGGTTTCATAGCTGGAGTTACTGCTCCACCAGGAAGAAGAATGGGACATGCTGGTGCTATTATTTCAGGTGGCAAAGGAAATGCTGAAGAAAAGATAAAAACCATGCAGGATTGTGGTATAACAGTTGCAAATTCTCCCTCTGATATTGGAAAAACCCTACTAAATAAACTGTCTAATTGATAACATTTTGTTTGTATAATATTTAAATAAAAAATATGTCAGCTTCCAAAAATCTTGAGTACAAAAAAACTTCATTTTTAAACAAGTCAAATAATGCTTTTATTGAGCAAATGTATGTGAAGTTTATAAATAAAGATCCAAGCTTACCAAGTGGATGGAAAGAATATTTTATTGATATTGGTGAAGATTTACAGTCTGTAGTCAAAGAAATAAAAGGCCCTTCCTGGAGTCCAAAAAAAGTAAAAATTAATGAAAATACAGATTTAAATAAAGAAGTCTCTACTCTAAATGTAAATAAAGTAGATGTTGTGGCTGGTAATAGTAACTCCATAAGAGCTGTTTCACTTATTAGATCTTATAGACAAAGAGGTCATCTACTCTCTAAACTAGATCCACTTGAAATAAGAGAAAGTGAGTATTTAGATGAATTGCACCCAGAAAATTATGGTTTTAAGAAAGAAGATTATGATAAGCAAATATATTTAGATGGTGTTTTAAATAAAGAGTATTCTAACATAAGAGAAATTCTATCTATTCTTAGAAAAACTTATTGTGGATCAATTGGTTATGAATACATGCACATATCAAATCCAACAGAGAGAAAATGGTTCAGGGACAGAGTAGAAAAAGATGAAAATGCTTTAAAATTTACAGAAAATGGAAAAAATGCAATTCTAAATAAATTGATACAAGCTGAGGGATTTGAAAAATTTTTACATACAAAATATGTTGGTTCAAAAAGATTTGGTTTAGATGGCGGTGAAAGTTTAATTCCAGGTTTAGAACAAATTATAAAAATTGGAGGTCAGTCTAAAATTAAAGAGGTTAAAATTGGAATGTCTCATAGAGGGAGACTTAATGTTCTAGCTAACGTTCTGCAAAAATCATACAAAAGAATATTTAATGAATTTGCTGGTGAAATAAATAATACAGATGAGGATAGTGCTGGGGATGTTAAATATCATTTGGGTGCCTCATCTGACAGAGAATTTGATGGAAATTCTGTTCATGTCAGTTTAACTGATAATCCTTCACATCTGGAAGCAGTTAATCCAGTTGTATTAGGTCAGACTAGAGCAAAACAATTCTTCCATAAAGATACTGAAAGAAATAAAGTAATTCCAATTTTAATACATGGGGATGCAGCTTTTGCTGGACAAGGTATTGTAGCTGAATGTTTTGCAATGTCGGGATTACCAGGACACAACACTGGTGGTACTATTCATATAATAGTAAATAATCAAATAGGATTTACTACAAGTCCAAGATTTGCAAGATCTTCGCCTCACCCCTCGGACGTTGCTAAAATGGTTGATGCACCTATTATTCATGTTAATGGAGATGACCCAGAAGCAGTTGTTTATGGCTCAAGAATTGCAACTGAGTTTAGATTGAAGTTTAATAGAGATGTAGTAATTGACTTAGTTTGTTATAGAAGATTTGGACATAATGAAGGGGATGAACCATCTTTTACCCAACCATTAATGTATAAAAAAATAAGAACCCATCAATCGGCAGCAAAGATATATGGTTCTAAGCTTGTTAATGAAAATCTAATATCTGAAAATGATTTAAATGATCAAATAAAAAAGTTTAAAGACCTTTTAGACGACCAATTTAAAACAGCAAAAGATTACAATCCTAAAATTGAATGGTTTGAAGGAGCATGGTCAAGTTATAAACCCAAAAAAGGAAAAGATAAAAGAGGCATTACTGGAGTAGACAAAGAAATACTTAAAAGTATATCAGACAAAATAAATATTATTCCACCCGAGATCAATATTCATAAAACTATAAGTAAAATATTACAAACTAGAAAAAAATCGATTGATGATGGTTTAAATATTGATTGGTCTACTGCTGAGTCCCTAGCATTTGGTTCATTACTAGATGAGGGTTTTCCTGTTCGATTTGTAGGCCAGGACTCTGGTAGAGGGACTTTCAGTCAGAGACATTCAGTTTTAAGAGACCAGATGGATAATTCCAGATATATTCCTATCAATAATATATCAAAAAAGCAGAAAAAATTTGAAATAGTAGATAGTTTTTTATCTGAACTCGCAGTTCTAGGTTTTGAATATGGATATAGTTTAGTTGAACCAAATACTCTTACAATTTGGGAAGCTCAATTTGGAGATTTTGCAAACGGTGCTCAGGTTATCATCGATCAATTTATATCATCTGGTGAAAGAAAATGGCAAAGAGCTTCAGGCTTAGTGATGTTATTGCCTCATGGTTATGAAGGTCAAGGACCCGAACATTCTTCTGCAAGACTTGAGAGATTTTTACAGTTATGTGCAAATGATAATTTACAAGTTATGAATTGTACAACACCTGCAAATTATTTTCACGCTTTACGAAGACAAATACATCGTGATTTTAGAAAACCATTAATAATTATGACACCAAAATCTTTGTTAAGAAATAAATTTTGTGTGTCAAATATTGACGATTTTAGTAAGCAATCATCATTTCACCGAATAATGTGGGATCATGCTTTAAGTGATGAGTCAAAACATTTCATTCAACTAAAGAAATTAAGTGAAATTAAAAAAGTTATATTATGTTCAGGCAAAGTATACTTTGATCTTTTAAATGCCAGAGAAAAATTAAAAAGAGATGATGTGGTAATGTTTAGAATAGAGCAACTTTATCCTTTTCCAGTGAAGAGTTTAGTAAAAGAACTAAAACCATACGCTAAAAATGCTAATTTCTATTGGTGTCAGGAAGAGCCAAAAAATATGGGTGCATGGTTTTCAGTGAGAGATTATATACAATGGACATTGGATACTATTGAAGCTAAAAATAATGAAATTTCTTATATTGGACGAAGTCCTGATGCATCGCCAGCTACAGGATATGCTAAAAGGCATCAAATTGAGCAACAAGAAATTATAAATGAAGTATTTGATTAATGAGTGAAAAAATTTTAGTTCCTGCGCTAGGTGAAAGTATTACAGAAGCAACAGTTTCTAAATGGTTGAAAAGAGAAGGTGAAACAATTAATGCAGATGAGCCAATAGTAGAGTTGGAAACCGATAAAGTAAACTTAGAAGTTCCTTCCCCGATTAGTGGTACATTATCGGAAATTAGTTTTAAAGATGGAGATACAGTCGAAGTTGGAGCTGTATTGGGCTCAATTTCTGAAGGGAGTGTAGATATAAAAAAAGTACCTGAGATTGAGACCAAAGAACAATCTGAAAATAATGAAGAGAAAGAACTAACAGATAAGAAAAGTAACATAATAAATTTAGAAATAGAAAAGAAATCTCAAATCAAAATAGAGGAACCTTCAGTATTGAAAGAAGATAATTCTATGGCGCTATTAGAGGAAGAACCGTTACTTTTGACTGATGAAGTTAAAGATGAAGAAATTTCACAACAGCCAATTATTCTTTCACCTGCAGTTAGAAAAATGGTTGCAGAAAAAAATATCAACTTAGATGATGTAAAGGGAACAGGCAAAGCAGGAAGAATTTTAAAAGGTGATCTAGTTACCATGATGGGAACAAACCCACAACCTAATCAAAGAAGAATTAAATACGGTGAAGAAGAGAGAATTAAAATGACACGTTTAAGACAAACGATTGCAAAAAGATTAAAACAAGCTCAAGAAAATGCAGCTATGTTAACTACTTTTAATGAAATAGATATGTCTGGGATTATGAAAATGAGAAAAGATAACCAAGAAGATTTCAAAACCAGATACGAAATAAAGCTGGGTCTAATGTCATTTTTTGTTAAAGCTTGTGTTGTTGGACTAAAATTGTTTCCAGCAATTAATGCTGAGATTGAAGATCAAGATATAATTTATAAGAATTACTATAATATTAGTTTCGCCGTTGGAACCGAAAAAGGTTTAGTAGTTCCAGTTCTTAAAAATGCAGATGAGATGTCATTTGCTGAAATAGAAAAAGAAATAAAAAAATTATCTGAAAAAGCAAACTCAGGAAGTTTAACAATTGAGGACTTACAAGGGGGTACTTTTACAATTAGCAATGGAGGTGTATACGGTTCCATGCTTTCAACACCAATATTAAACCCTCCTCAATCAGGCGTATTAGGTATGCATAATATTGTTGAAAGACCAGTTAATGATAATGGTGAGATAAAAATAAAACCAATAATGTATTTAGCATTGTCATACGATCATAGAATTATTGATGGAAAGGAGTCCGTGTCGTTCTTAAAAACTGTTAAAGAAAATTTAGAAGACCCTAGAAGATTATTTTTAAATATCTAATGGCTGATAAATTTGATGTTACTGTAATTGGAGGTGGACCTGCGGGATATGTTTGTGCAATTAGATTGTCACAATTAGGATTAAAAACTGCATGTGTAGAGTCCAGAGGGTCTTTGGGTGGGACTTGTTTAAATATAGGATGCATTCCATCTAAAAGCCTTTTGAACATGTCAGAAAGCTTTTATAGAGCCAAAAATTTCTCTGATATTGGTATTGAAACTGGAGAAGTTAAGTTAAATCTAGAAAAAATGATGAGCAACAAAGATAGCTCAGTTTCATCACTTACAAAAGGAGTGGAGTTTTTATTTAAAAAGAACAAAGTTACTTACATTAAAGGCGTGGGATCTTTTAATGGAAAAAATGAAATTTTAGTCAAAAATGACAAATCAGAATTAATAATTAAAACTGATAAAACTATAATTAGCACTGGATCAGAACCTTTGTCGCTTCCAGGAGCAGACTTTGATGAAAAAAGAATTCTTTCATCTACAGGAGCTCTTAATATTTCTAAACTTCCGAAGAAAATGGTTGTAGTGGGGGGTGGATATATCGGATTAGAGATGGGTTCTGTTTGGTCAAGATTAGGTACTGAAGTTCAGATTATAGAATATTTAGATCATATTACACCAGGTCTTGATAAAGAAATTTCAAATGAATTTATGAAAATACTAAAAAAGCAGAATATTAAATTTGAATTAAATACTAAAGTTGAAAAAATTACTAAAAATAATCAGGGTGTAGTAATAGAAACCTCAAACAAAGGTTCAAAAAATAAAATTGAAGCTGATGTAGTTCTGATTTCGGTGGGAAGAAAACCATATACAGATAAATTAAATTTAGAAAAAATAGGTGTCAATGTTGATAAAAAAGGAAAAATAAAAGTTAATAAAAATTTTGAAACTAATGTAAAAAATATTTTTGCAATTGGAGATGTTATAGATGGACCTATGTTGGCCCACAAAGCAGAGGAGGAAGGAATAGCTGTAGCAGAATTAATTGCTGGACAGTCTGGTCATGTAAATTACGATATTATACCTGGAGTAATTTATACTTCGCCCGAGGTAGCTTATGTTGGAAAAAATGAGGAAGAATTAAAAGAACAAAAAATAAACTACAAAGTAGGTAAATTTCCATTTATGGCAAACTCAAGAGCTAAAGCTATAAATGAGCCAGAGGGATTCGTTAAAATACTTGCTGAAAGCACAACGGATAGAGTGCTAGGTGTGCATATCATTGGACCTCACGCTGGAGAAATGATTGCAGAAATGTCTGTAGCAATGGAATTTGGCGCTAGTTCTGAGGATATTGCAAGAACATGCCACGCTCATCCTACTTTTTCGGAAGCTATAAAAGAAGCTGCTTTATCTGTAGATAAAAGACAAATTCACTCTTAATATATTTCATAAATTATTTATGAAATATCCTGTCCTAATACCTAATAAATTTAACTTTCCTTTTACATATGAGAGTGACTTAGATCTTAAAGTTGGAGATTATGTTTATGTTCCTTTTAGAAAATCAAAAATAACTGGAGTCGTATGGAATGAATTTGAAAAAAAAAATAACAAAAATTTTCAGATAAAAAAAATTTTTAAAAAAATAAAAATTGAACCACTTAAAAAAGAAATTATAACTTTTTTAAATTGGTTTTCTGAATACAACTTAGTTCCAAAAGGAAT
>QBZW01000012.1 GCA_003282205.1 Pelagibacteraceae bacterium AG-337-G04 | reverse complement strand
ATTTATCAGTAGAGAAACTAAAAACTAAATTATTTAAGACCTATAGACCAAAATCTGCATAAATAATTAATGAAGCATGTGAAAAAGGTTTTTTTTATTTAGAAAAGACCGCTGAAAATCAAAGAAAAACACATTAAGCCAAGTGTTTCATTTATTGAGGAATTTTAGGATTATTTATCTATTCTTAAGAATTTAAGCTTTTAATTATTAACAAATATAAAGTTGTATAAGTTTTTACTTATTAATTATATATATAAAAAAAAACTATATATTTAATACTTATAAAAAAAAAATATTATTATGTCATTACCGATAAAAGCGAAAGTGGTAATTGTTGGTGGAGGTATTCACGGTCTAAGCACTGCCTGGAAACTTTCTGAAACTTATAAAAAACCAGGTGACATTGTTGTATTAGAAAAAAAAGATACTGCAGCAGGAGCAAGTGGAATTGCCTGCGGTGTTGTTAGAAATAATTATTTTCAACCTGCTATGAGAGAATTAATGTCTCATTCTGTTTCAGTTTGGGAAAGTGATCCTAAAGCATTTAAATATAATTCAGTTGGTTTTTTACAAATTTCACCAGAAGTAATGCATGCAGATGTTGCAACTGTATATGAACAACAAAAAGCAATTGGTTACGAGTCAGAATTTATTGAAGGTGAAAAAGATTGTATGAAATACATGAAAAGTATGTTTGATGATTGGCAAGCACAAGGTATAACTTCTGTTCTTCATGAAAAAAAAGGTGGATATGCTTTCAATAAAGACTCTATAAAAGCGCTTGAAAATAAATCTACATCAAATGGTGTTGAGATTATGAAGGGCGTTAGAGTAACTGGTTTCAAAAGAGGAAGTAACAGCAAAGCAGTTACAGGAGTTGAAACTGATAAGGGTACAATAGAATGCGAACAAGTTGTTGTTGGAGCTGGCCCATGGGTAAGAGATATTTGGAATATGTTAGAGCTTCCTAAAACTGCAAATATTAAAGGGAAAGATGGCAGAATTCATGAAACGGATATGTGGAAATATTGGATGCTTCAAGAAGGTGTGCTTGGCGTAGAACCAGATTTTTTAAAAATGGATAATGGTGAGCAACCACCTGTAATACATGTAGACTCGACCACCCCATTATACTCAGATAAAACTAAAAAATTAATTACAGATAAGATTTGGGGAATATATTACAAACCAGATATTGATGGACTTGGTGTCCAGGGTGGAACTTCACCTTACATTGTTGATAAACATTTTGATCAGGTAAACGTTGACCCTTATGGAATAGAGTCTCCTGAATATCAAACAACAGAGTCTTTTAATGATATGTGGTGTTCCGCATTAGCTCATTGTCAAAAAAGATTTGAAGGAAAATCAGATTTATATAGAAAAGGACCTTCTGGTGGGCTTGGATGTATGACGCCAGACTCGTTTCCAATTTTTGATAGATTTTTGGAAAATGTTTACATGATAGCGGACTCTAATCACGGATATAAAATGATAGGAGTTGGGGAACTTGTTGCAAAAGAAATTCTTGGTTCAGAAAGTGAATTATTAAAACCATTTAGATTCAACCGATACGAGAATGGTGAATTACACCCAACATCTAATAGTCCATTTCCTTGGAGTTAATTTATCTAATTAAACAGATGTATTTTTCTGTTAACTTTTTAGTCTAAAAATTCTTAAGGATTAATAAGACTGATTAAGAAACATATATTAATTAACCAGGCAGAGCCAAAATCAATAAATTAAAATTGAATATATTTTTTTTAATTTATATCAATAACAGGAAGAGTTGTTGGTAAAGGAGTTCCAGCAAATCATCAAGAAAAATTGCTAAAAAGGATTTAATTAGTTTATGGAGATACTGCTAATTAGTTTTTTATATGGAGAAAATAATTATATAGGATATGCCACTGAGGCAATAGAATTAGTTAGAATAAAGGATAAGGGCGCCTGAAACCTTATATGGTGTCTATGCCGCAATCATTATTATTGTTATAATTAATGTGCTTTACTATAAAGAAAAAATTATATTCACAAATTTATGTGTTATGTGTGGCATTGTTGGAATTTATTTAAAATCTAAAAAATTTGAGAAATCATTAGGGGATATGCTTTCTAAAATGTTAGTCAGTATGGAAACAAGAGGTTCAGACAGTGCTGGAGTTGCAATTTATAAAAGTGATAAAAACAAAATTTACAAATATTCTATTTGTTTAAATAAATTAAGTTTTGAAAAATTTAAAAAAGAAATTAATAAAAAAGTAAAATTAACAAGTATTGATAAAAATTCAGACCACGTAATATTAAAATCTATTGAAAAACCAGTTAAAATTCTACCTATTTTACAGAATTTTAAGAAAATATCATTAGTAGGTTACGGAAAATCTATAGAAATTTTTAAACAAGTTGGAAAGCCAAGTAAAGTTGTAAAAAAATTTAATTTAGATAATTTTTCAGGATCACATGCAATTGGTCACACGAGAATGGCTACAGAAAGTGAGGTTACAACTGATGGATCACATCCCTACTCTACGGGTGAAGATGAATGTTTAGTGCATAATGGTTCTTTATCTAATCATAATAATTTAAGAAGAATATTAAAAAAGAATGGATCAAAGTTTAGTTCTGATAATGATACAGAAGTAGCTGCTGGTTATATATCAGATAGTTTGAAAAAAAGAAATTTAAAACAAACTTTAAATAAAGGATTAAACGACCTCGATGGGTTTTATACTTTTATTGCAGGAACACATAGCGGTTTTGCAGTACTTAGAGATGAGATAGCATGTAAGCCTGCTGTTATAGCTGAGTCAAAAGATTATGTTGCAATCTCCTCTGAATTTCAAGCAATGACTCATTTGCCAAATATAAATAATGCAAGAATTTTTGAACCTGAGCCAGGTATCGTTTATTCTTGGGGAAAACAATGATACTTGATTTAAAAAAATTAAAATTAAGATCTGTTAATGAAATACTTCAAAATATAGATAGAAAAAAAAATAAAAGAGACTTTGTAATTTTAAATCCTGAAGGAAATCATGCTATCTGCGCAGGTCTAACAGATAATATCGATGTAACTATTAAGGGTCATGTAGGATACTATTGTGCAGGCATGAACCAAAATGCAAATATAATAGTTGATGGGAATGTGGGTACAGGGATTGCAGAGAATATGATGTCTGGAAAAGTTCATGTTAAAGGGAATGCATCACAATCAGCAGGAGCAACCGCTCATGGTGGAACATTAATCATCGATGGTGATGCAAGTTCAAGATGTGGAATTTCAATGAAAGGTATTGATATAATAGTAAAAGGTTCTGTTGGTCATATGTCGGCATTTATGGCACAATCTGGAAATCTAGTTGTTTGTGGTAATGCGGGTGAAGCATTAGGTGATAGTTTGTATGAAACAGAAATATATGTAAAAGGAAAAGTAAAATCTTTAGGAGCAGATTGTGAAGAAAAAAAAATGAGTAAAAAACATAAGACAAAATTAAAAGGGCTTTTAAAAAAGGCTGGATCAAATATTAAACCCGAAAAATTTAAAAGATATGGTTCTGCAAGAAAACTTTACAATTTTAATATAGATAATGTGTCTGACTATTAATTATGAAAAATAAAACTCATCCTCGTCAATCCTGGACCTTTGATGAATATACTAATTCTGAAATAAGAAGAGCTGCGGAAACTGGAATTTATGATATTAGAGGTGGTGGTTCTAAAAGAAAGCTCCCACATTTTGATGATTTGTTATTTTTAGGTGCCTCAATGTCCAGATATCCTTTGGAAGGGTATAGGGAAAAATGTACTACAAATGTAACTCTAGGAACAAAATATGCAAAAAAACCATTAGAGCTTGATATTCCAATTACAATTGCGGGCATGAGTTTTGGAGCATTATCTGGTCCAGCTAAAGAGGCATTGGGAAGAGGCGCAAGTGCAGCTGGAACTTCTACTACGACAGGTGATGGTGGAATGACACCAGAGGAAAGAGGCCAATCTAAAAATTTAGTTTATCAACTTTTACCCTCAAGATATGGAATGAACCCAAATGATTTAAGAAAGGCAGATGCAATTGAGGTGGTGATTGGACAAGGTGCAAAACCTGGTGGTGGAGGAATGTTGCTTGGACAAAAAATAGATGATCGTGTTGCGGAAATGAGAACCCTACCAAAAGGTATTGATCAAAGATCTGCATGTCGTCATCCAGATTGGACTGGTCCAGATGATTTAAAAATAAAAATTTTAGAATTGAGAGAAATTACTAAATGGAAAGTTCCAATTTTTATTAAAATTGCTGGAGCAAGACCATATTATGACACAGCATTAGCTGTAAAAGCTGGAGCTGATGTTGTTGTATTAGATGGTATGCAAGGTGGTACAGCAGCAACACAAGAAGTATTTATTGAAAATGTTGGTCAACCAACTTTAGCTTGCATAAGACCTGCTGTAGATGCTTTACAAGATTTAAATTCTCATAGAGAAGTTCAACTTATAATTTCAGGTGGAATTAGAAATGGTGCGGATGTAGCTAAAGCTCTTGCATTAGGAGCTGATGCAGTGTCGATTGGAACTGCAGCCATGATTGCAATTGGTGATAATGATCCAAAATGGAAAAAAGAATATGAAAAACTTGGAACTAAAGCCGGAGCGTATGATGACTGGCATGAAGGAAATGATCCTGCGGGAATTTCAACTCAGAAACCAGAGCTAATGAAAAGATTAGATCCAAAAAAAGCAGGTAGAAAATTATCAAATTATTTAAAGGTCATGTCTTTAGAAGCACAAACTATTGCAAGAGCATGTGGAAAAAATAATCTTCATAACTTAGAACCAGAGGATTTATGTGCATTAACTGTTGAAGCTGCAGCAATGGCTAGAGTACCTTTGGCAGGAACCAGCTGGGTGCCAGGTATAAAAAAGAAATAGTTATTGATAGTTAATAAATAATTCGTAGTATATTTTTAATGCCCAAAAATTTGTCTAGTATTGCAAAATCCAAAAAAATTAAATATTTTTTAATAAGTTTCGTAGATTTATTTGGTGTATTAAGGTCAAAATTAGTACCCGCACAAGCAATAAAAGATATGCAAAAAAATGGAGCAGGGTTTGCTGGATTTGCAGCTTGGCTTGATATGTCCCCAGCAGATTCAGACATGTTTGCAGTTCCAGATCCAAATAGTTTAATTCAATTACCTTGGAATAAAGAGGTAGGTTGGCTTGCTTCAGACTTATGGATGAATGGTAAACCTGTTGAGGCATCGCCAAGAGTGATGTTAAAAAAGCAAATAAAATTACTATCAAATGAAGGTTATATCATGAAATCGGGTGTTGAGTGCGAGTACTTCCTTACATCACCTGACGGAAGTTCTATAGCTGATCCAAGAGATACTCAATCTAAACCTTGTTATGATCAATCAGCTTTAATGAGACAATATGATTTAATAAAAGAGATATGTGATTGTATGATTACTATGGGATGGAACCCCTATCAAAATGATCATGAAGATGCTAATGGCCAGTTTGAAATGAATTGGGACTACACTGACTGCTTAACTACAGCAGACAGACACACATTTTTTAAATTTATGGTAAAGTCTATAGCAGAAAAGCATGGGTTAAGAGGAACATTTATGCCAAAACCATTTGAACAACTGACGGGTAATGGGTGTCATGCGCATATTTCTCTGTGGGAAAAGAAAAAAAATAAATTTTTAGATAAAAATGACAAACTTGGGCTCAGTAAATTAGCATACAATTTTTTAGGTGGAATAATAAAGAATGCAGGCTCACTTTCAGCATTCTTTAATCCAACATTAAATAGTTATAGAAGAATTAATGCGCCACCAACTAAATCTGGCGCATCATGGTCGCCAAGTAGTATTTCTTACACCGGAAATAACCGAACACATATGATTAGAGTTCCAGATCCAGGAAGATTTGAACTTAGATTAATGGATGGATCAGCAAATCCATATTTACTTCAAGCAGGAGTTTTAGCGGCAGGTTTGAATGGGATTAGAAAAAGAATCAATCCTGGAAAACCATTATTTTGTAATATGTATACGGATCACGAAAAATATCCTAACCTACCAAAATTACCAAATAAATTAGAAGATTCTTTAGAAATGTTAAATCTTAACACAGCAATGAAAAATGCTTTTGGAAAAAATGTTCTAAACAGTTATATCAAATTAAAGAAATCTGAAATTGAAAGTTTTAAGTTAAAAGAAAAATTTGATAAATTGAAACCTATTACAAATTGGGAAAGATCTAATACTTTAGATTGTTAAAACATGACTATTAATTTTAGTCATATTAGTAAATTTTCGTCATTCGTTAAAAATAAAAATTATTCATTCAGTAGAGAAGAAATACTAAGTGTATTAAATAAAAAAATTATTGATAAGGCATATAATACTATATCTAGTTGGGAAAATTATGAACCCACACCTCTACTTGAATTAAATAAACTTTCAAAAGACCTTAATCTTAAAAATATCTTTTACAAAGATGAGTCAAAAAGGTTTGGACTTAAATCCTTTAAAGCACTTGGAGGAGCTTATGCAGTATCGGAGGTTTCAGCTGGAAGAAAAGATGTGGTTGTTGCGACGGCAACTGCAGGAAATCATGGAAAATCAGTTGCTTGGGGTGCGAAAAGACTTGGAATTAAATGTAAAATTTTCATAAGTGAATTTGTTAGTGAAACAAGAGCCAACGAGATGCGAAAACTTGGAGCAGAGGTGAAAAAAGTAAAAGGAAATTACGAAAATTCTTTAAATGAATGCATGAAGCAATCTAAGGAACATGGTTGGAAAATTGTACAAGATGTTGCTTGGGAGGATTATCAAACGGTTCCAAAACTAACCATGGCTGGATATTCAGTGATGATAGAAGAAATTTCCAAACAAACTGATCATTATATTACTCATATATTTTTACAGGCAGGTGTTGGAGGTATGGCTTCAGGTGTGATAGCAGGAGTTGCCCGATATTTCAAAAGAATCCCAAAAATTATTATTGTTGAGCCAGAAAATGCAGACTGTGTCTTAAAAAGTGTTGATGCAGGAAAAATTATTAGAGTTGAAATAGAAAAAGAGAGCATTATGGGAGGAATGTCGTGTGGAGATGTATCATTAGTCCCATGGCAAATTCTAAAAAACTCAGTAAATAACTGTCTAAGTATACCTGATGATGACATACCATTGTCAGTTGCAATGTTAGCTAAGGGATACTTTGGTGATGATAGTATTGTAGCAGGAGAATGTTCAGCACCTGCTCTTATTAGTATAAATGTTAGTTGTAATAACGAGCAAATAAAAAAGGATCTTGAGTTGGATATGAATTCGAATATTTTATTAATTGGATGTGAAGGTGACACAGATATAAAATTATATAAAGAACTTCTCTTTAAGGGATCAGAACAGTTATCAAATGGCTAATACAGCACTCGTTTGGATAAGAGATGATTTTCGCTTAAAGAATAATGATGCGCTAACTTATGCTACAAATCAACATGATGCTGTTACTGCAGTATTTATTTTTAATAGTAGTATTTTTGATCATAAAAGAGAGGCACAAAAATGGTGGGTAAGCAAATCCCTGGAAAATTTTAAATCTGATTTAAAAAAATTAAATATTGGATTAGAAATAATTAAAGATGATGAAATTAGTTTTTTTTCGAAAATTAAATCCAACAGTAAAATATCTATTTATTGGAATAAAGTTTATGAGCCTACTGAATTAGAAAAAGATAAAAAAATTGGGGCTAATTTTGCAAAAAAAAATATTGATTTTAAATTTTTTAAAGGAAATGTGCTTAATGAATATAATAATATCACAAAAAATGATGGCACACCTTTTAAAGTCTATAGTCCTTTTTGGAGAAACGCAGAACAATTTTATTTAGAAAGACTGCCTGATAAAATAAATAAAGTTAAAAAGTGTAAAAAGATAAACACATTATTTAAAAATCAAATAAAATCTGAGGATATTTTGCCTAAATATGATTGGTACAAGAAATTTGAAAAATATTGGGTACCTTCAGAGCAAAAAGCCCAAGAATATTTAGATAATTTTGTTCAAAAAAACATAATTAATTATGGTGTAGACCGTGACTTTCCTTCAATTAAAGGAACGTCATTACTTTCTCCATATATTAGAAATGGACAAATTAATGTTGGAGACATTTGGCAGAAGTGTAAAAAACTAAAAACAAATAATGTAAGTATAAAAAAATATACCAATGAAATTGGTTGGCGAGAGTTTTCACATAGTCTTATAAATTACTTTCCACAAATGCTTAAAGGAAACTTAAGAAAAGAATTTGATAAATTTCCTTGGGTAAATAATTTTAAATTTTTAAATGCATGGAAAAAAGGAATCACAGGTTATCCAATTGTAGATGCTGGAATGAGAGAATTGTATGAAACAGGCTGGATGCATAATAGAATTAGAATGGTTGTTGGGTCTTTTTTAGTAAAACATTTAAGAATTAATTGGAAAGAAGGAGAAAAATATTTTAGAAACTGCCTTCTAGATTTTAATGAAGCAAATAATGTTGCACAATGGCAATGGGTAGCTGGGTGTGGTGCTGATGCAGCTCCATATTTTAGAATTTTCAACCCAATTTTGCAGGGTGAAAAATTTGATAAAGAAGGAGAGTATGTAAAAAAATGGGTACCTGAATTATCAAAAGTTCCTCCAAAATTTATTCACAAACCATGGGAAATGGAAAAAAAACACCAAGAGGCAATTAACACTATAATAGGCACAAATTATCCAATGCCAATTGTTATTCATGAAAAAGCTAGAGCTGATGCTTTAAGTGCTTTTCAATCAATTAAGAAAACTAATTAGTCTCCTATAAAATGATGAATTACTGTTCTTGTTGTTGCCTCTAATCTGTGTTCGAATAAATATATACCTTGCCATGTTCCTAGCAATAACTCTTTATCTTTTATACTTAAAGAGATTTGATTATTTGTTAATGCAGATTTGATATGAGCTGGCATATCATCTTTTCCCTCTGTAGTATGAACATATAACTTGTTGTCCATAGGTACCAATTTATCAAAATAATTTATTAGATCTTTTTGTACATCTGGATCTGCATTTTCTTGAATAATTAGTGATGCACTAGTGTGTTGGATGCTAAGATTAATAATTCCATTTTTAAAGTTATTATTATTAATCCATTCTATTGTTTCATCAGTAAACTCATACAGTTTTTGACCATTTGTATTAATTTCTAGATTGTAAAATTCTTGTTTCATACATTATAATTAAAGTTTTGTGATGTTAGTTCATGCAATCGACTAACTGTTCTTTTAAAAGGTTTTTTCATACTATTAGTAGAATCGAGTGAATTTAATTCAACTTCTGATTTGATCATCAATGGTATTTTTTTTTCATAAATAATATCGATAAAATTAATAAACCTTTGTTGCTGGTTAGAGTTACTATCATTAAAGTTAGGTAGATTTTCAATAAAAATAAAGTCACTTTCATTAGCAATTTTAATGTAATCCTCAGATCCTAGATTTCTATTACAAATTTCGTCAAAAGAAACCTTAAGAACTCCTTCATAAAAGTTTTCAAATACTAATTTACGACCTTTCACATCTAAAGTCTTAGTGGTTTGTTTTTTATTCTTTGTAGCTTTTCTAAAAGATTTATTAAACTTAAAATTAGATGAATTATCTATTGGAGACAAAAATCGACTTAAATTTTTTTTTTTTGTAGCTCTATAATCTTCCTCAATATTAAGTTCAAATTCAGAGCAATTATTTTTTAAAATATTTAAAAAAGGGACGAATTGATCTCTTTGTAAACCATTTTTATATAAATCTTTAATATTTGTATTTGAAGAAAAAATAACTTTTAAATTTTTATTAAATATTCTTTCAAATAGTTTACCTAGGATCATAGCATCAACAATATTTGTTACTTGAAATTCATCAAAATATAATATTTTTGTTTTATTGCTAAAATTTTTAACAAATCTTTCTAACCCATTTTCATTTCCTTTTTTTTTATTTTCAAATATAAAATTATGAAATTCAACCATAAACTCATTAAAGTGTAATCTTGATTTTTTTTCTTTTAAACTTTCAAAAAAAAAATTTAAAATCATAGTTTTACCTACACCTACATCACCAACTAAATAAAAGCCTAATTTATTTTTTTTATCTTTGAATAACTTTTTAATAATTGACTGATTGAAGTTAAGATCGTAATATTCACTTAATTTTTGGACTATTTTTATTTGATTTTTGTTTATTTCTAAGTCCTTGTCTTTGCAGTGTTTAAGATAAGATTTTTTCAAACTCATTTTTTTGTTTTAAAATCTTTTCCATATTCCGATCTAGGTCCTTTTCTCAATCCATATGGGCCTGCTAAAAAAATAGTTATTGGTTTAGTTCCTGGTTCTAAGTCTACTCTGTGAAAATTATTGGCAGATCTAAATCCGATGTATCCTGGTGCTCGCCATACTTTTCCTGTTTTTAATGTTTCCCAATACCCTCCTCTTAAAATGATTGTGATGTAAGGAAATAAATGATTATGTACTCCATCACCATGATCATCATCTAACATTTCATGGATCAAAATGTTAAATGGAAACCATTTTGGTCTATGTCTGAACAGAATATAATACCTATTCATCCAAGGTTTTGCTTTTTCAAACTCTGGGTGTGATGGACCTCGGTCAAATACAACTTTTTTTCTACCAAGCTTTTCTAAAATCTTTAAAAACATCAATTTGATCTGACTATAGCATTGTCTTTTATCAAATACATACTGTTGTTAAATACATATGGTCTTGAAATTTTAGATCCATGTATTTTTATAATCTTTTCTTGTAAACCTGTTGTTGAGTTAATTGTTAATAATCTTCCATTATTTAATGAAACAAATATCTTGTATTTCCCATGTATAAATCCTGTGGGTTTTATATCCTCCCTATTTTTAAAATTTGTTAAAATATCTGTAATTCTTAAAATATTGCCAGTTCTATCATCCATTACAAAAAGGTATCCCTCGTTAGAAATCGTAAAAATTAAACTTTCTATTATTGTTGGTCTTAAACTTGAATTTATCGATTGAGTCCATTTAATTATTCCTGTTCTTGCATCTATTGCAAAAAACTCATTTTTATTATTTGAAAAATAAATTGTATTATTTTCAAAAACTAGGTCTGAATTTTCTAAACTAAATGCGTCTTGATATATTAAACTACTTTGTGTTGGTGTTTGCCAAACTAATCTTCCGTTGTTTACATCTAACGCAGTTACATCTCCTAGGTTATTAATAAAAAAAACAATTTCATCCTTCAAAATTATTGAGAGTTTTTTTTGTGATTTTATAAAAGAATTTTCGGTTTGAAAATTCCATAATTCCTTTCCATCTTTAGTAGATATAGCTCTAATAATATTATCGAAATCTATTGTTAAAAATTTATCTTTATAAACTTTGATATCAGAATTAAAAGATGATGAGCTATATTTTGACCAAATAACTTTTCCATCGTTTAAATCAATTGAATACATTTTTGACAAATTATCATTTACAATCAAACTTTTGCCAGCTTGACCAAAATATAAAATAGGATTAAGTTTCTTTTCTTTTTTATTATAATTATTTATCTCCCATATTTTCTTAAGGTCTTCGCTTAACTTGATAACCGAACCTTTTCCATTGAAAAAAATAACATTTTCATTTTCAGTAAAAAATAATTCAGGCTGATTTGTGTCAAATTTTTTAATTTTATTTATCTTATATGTTAAAAATTTATCAAAATTAGTATCAAAATTAATATTTCCATTACTATTGCTGTTATTTTTTTGAAAAGGTTTTATTTTAAAAGTATTAAACTTCTTAATCTTTAATTGTTGATTAAATTCTTTTTCAATGGGTTCATTTTTTTTAAAAATATCTATTAATTTATCATTATCTGCTGCATCTTTTTTTGAAAAACTACAGTTTGATAAAAGTATTAAAATAATTATATATCCAAAGGCTTTATTCACTGAAATTTGATCGTAACCTTTTTTGAGCTTCTAATTTAACTTTTGGACTTACATTTTCCATTTCTACTATCTGATTGAAAAATTCTTTAGATTTCTGCTTTTGGTTTTTTGATAAATAGAACTCAGCCATAAGATATAGTGCTTGGGGCTTCCAGATGCTATCTGATTTTATTATTGGATTAAGTATATTTAATAACTCATTTTCTTGAACAAATTCTGAATTAAATAGACCTTTCTTATAGATAGTTAAGTTTTTAATTTCTTTATCTAGTGACACTTCATTTATAAGAATGTCAAAATACGAATTTATTTCATCACTTGAAGTAATTAAACCCTTATCAAGTAAGAAAAAAAAAGCTAGTGGAGAATAGGTTTTATCCTTGGTGATTATGATTTCTATCAAGTTATTATTTATGTTTTCTTTTTTACCTGTCTCAAAATTTGTAACAATTGAATTGAATCTATTCGCTAGTTTTTCTTTACTACTTGACTTGAACTCTTGATAGCCAAAAAAGGCAATAATTATTAAAATAAATAATATTAATGATGTTATTAATTGTTTTCTTTTTGAATTTAAAAAATTTTTCAACTTTTCAACTCTCGTATTTGTATTAATAATTTCTATTTCTTCATCCATTAATCATGTTCCTCAAAACATATTGTAGAATACCACCGTTCTTATAGTATTCTAATTCATTTTTAGTATCTATTCTGCACAACATTTTAATTTTTTTAATATCACCTGTTACATATTTGATTTCTACCTCTAAAAAATCACCTGGATTAATTCCTTTCTTAAGACCTAACACTGAAATTAATTCTGACCCTTTTAAGTTTAAATTCTGTCTATTCATATTTTCAACAAACTGCAAAGGTAAAACTCCCATACCTATAAGATTAGATCTATGTATTCTCTCAAAGCTTTCTGCAATTACAGCTTTTACGCCTAATAATTTTGTTCCTTTTGCTGCCCAATCTCTTGATGATCCTGTTCCATATTCCTTGCCACCAAATACAACTAAATCTACTCCTCTTTTTTTATATTCAACTACAGCATCGTAAATAGGCATTACTTTTTCTTCAGGATATAATTTAGTGAAACCTCCTTCTGTACCTGGAGCCATTTCATTTTTTATTCTAATATTGGCAAACGTTCCTCTCATCATTACTTCATGATTTCCTCTTCTTGCACCATAGGAATTATAATCCTTTGGCAAAATTTGATGCTTCATAAAATAATTTCCTGTTGGGCTTTCTTTTTGAATACTTCCTGCCGGAGATATATGGTCTGTTGTAACCATATCTCCTAAAATTAATAACGGTCTTGCATCTTTGATTTCCTTAAAACCTTCTGGTTCATCTGATAAATTTTCAAAGAATGGTGGTTTTTTTACATAGGTAGAATTTTCTTCCCAGTTATATATACTTCCTTTATCAACTTTAATTTTTTGCCATTGTTCAGGTCCTTCAGAGACATTTGAATATCTATTAACAAACATTTCTGGATTTAAAGATTGTTTAAGAGTATCTTCTATCTCTTTATTAGTAGGCCATATATCTTTTAAGTAAATATCTTTTCCTTCTTTATCCTTACCTAAAGGATCTTTATATAAATCCATTCTCATAGATCCAGCGATTGCGTAAGCCACTACTAGAGGAGGTGAAGCTAAATAGTTTGCTTTTACAAGTGGAGAAATTCTTCCTTCGAAGTTTCTATTTCCAGACAAAACTGAGACTGCATATAAATTACTTTCTTTAACAGCATCTGTGATATTATCTGGCAAAGGTCCAGAATTACCAATACAAGTAGTACAACCATAACCAACTAAATTAAATCCTAATTCATCTAAATATTTGCTTAAACCCGCTTTATCTAAATAATCAGTAACAACTTGAGATCCAGGTGCTAATGAAGTTTTAACCCAAGGTTTGACCGTTAAACCTTTTTCAATTGCGTTTTTAGCTAACAGTCCAGCACCAATTAACACATTTGGATTAGAAGTATTAGTGCATGATGTAATAGCTGCTATTAATATATCTCCATCTTTTATTTCAAAATCCGTATTTTTGACTTTTGCTACTGTCGGCTCAGTTTTTTTACAAACATCTTCAAAAACTTTTATAAAATTTTTTGATGCCTCAGTTAAAAGGACTTTATCTTGAGGTCTTTTTGGGCCTGAAATTGTCGGAACTACTGTAGTCATATCTAAAAATAGAGTATCGGTGAAAATAACATCATCACTTGCCCACAAATTTTGTTCTTTTGCATATTTTTCTACAATTTGGATATTATCTTTCGATCTTCCCGAAAATTCTAAATATTTTAACGTTTCTTCATCTATTGGAAAAAAACCACAAGTAGCGCCATACTCAGGTGCCATATTAGCAATAGTTGCCCTATCAGCAAGTGTTAGATTTTTTAGACCCTCTCCATAAAATTCTACAAATTTCCCAACTACACCTTTGTCTCTTAACATTTTAACTACCGTTAAAACTAGGTCTGTTGCAGTTGTGCCTTCTGGTAACTTATTTTTCATTTCAAACCCTATTACTTCTGGTATCAACATTGATATTGGTTGTCCAAGCATACCTGCTTCTGCCTCAATTCCTCCTACTCCCCAGCCCAGTACTGATAAACCATTAACCATAGTAGTATGGCTATCAGTTCCTACAAGCGTATCTGGAAATAAATACTCTTTGTCTTCAAATTTTTCGTTCCAAACCACTTTTGATAAATATTCTAAATTTACCTGATGACAAATTCCTGTTCCTGGAGGAACTATTCTAAAATTATTAAAAGCTTGTTGCCCCCACTTTAAAAAAGAATATCTCTCAAAGTTTCTATCAAACTCAATATCTACATTCTCTTTTAATGAATTTTGAGTGGCAAATTTATCAACTTGAACAGAATGATCAATAACAAGATCAACGGAAGAAAGAGGATTTATAGTATTTGGATCTTTATTCTTTTCTTTAACTGTGTCTCTCATTGCAGCAAGATCAGCTACAGCTGGTATTCCTGTATAATCCTGAAGAAGCACTCTAGCAGGTCTATATGCAATTTCAGTTTTAGATTTTTTTGAATTTAACCACTCTTTAATCGCCAAAATTTGTTCTTTATTTACTGTTACGTTGTCTTCATATCTTAGAAGATTTTCTAATAAGACTTTTATTGATTTAGGTAATTTATTTATTCCATCTAAACCGTTTTTCTCAGCTTCTTTTAGTGAATAAAAAGAATAATTTTTTCCATTTACTGATAATTCTTTTAGACAGCTAAATGAATTTTGATTTCCTGGTTTCATATTTTTTAGTAATAAAAAGTTGCTATACAGCTCAGTAAAAGTGTCGACATAACATAATTAAACCATTTTATAAATTTCTCATTTGTCGCGAATTTCCTCATATATTTTCCAATTAATGTCCAAAAAATAATACTTATCACCGCAAATAAAAAGGCAATACCTAATAACCAAATAGAGTAGATTATAAACTTATTACCAGACTCTATATAGGTAGAGACAGCAATAATTGCAACTATTACTCCTTTTGGATTTAAAAATTGATATAAAAAAGTCTCTATAAAACTAACTGGTTTTAAACTTCCATCTTCACTTGAAGATTTAGAAAACGAAATTTTATAAGATAAATAAATTAAAAAAATAGTTCCAGTAACTATCAGTATTTTTTGAATTATCGGATAAAAATTAAATATTTTAATTAATCCAAAATTGATTACTGCAAGCATGAATGTAAAACCAAAAATTACGCCTAACATTAAAGGAATAGTTTTTTTAAACCCATGATTAAAACCTGAATGAGATGCAACAATATTATTTGGTCCAGGAGAACAGCTTGTTACAAACATAAACAAGCACAGAGACAGTAATTCAGGATGCATTTTTAAGCTACAGGCAAACCATTATCAACTTTTTGAGATGGGTGAACAAGGACTACCTTCCCCTGTTCGTCTATAGAACCTAGTATTAGAACCTGAGAAACAATCCCTGCAATATTCTTTTCTGGAAAATTACATATACCAATAACTTGCTTTCCAACAAGATTCTCTTCATTATAATAATGAGTTATCTGTGCAGAAGATTGTTTAATTCCTACATCTTTTCCAAAGTCAACCTCAACAACAAGTGATGGTTTCCTTGCTTTTTCATTTTTTTTTACTGATATTACTGTCCCTACTCTTATGTCTACTTTGTCGTATATGTCGTAGGTTATTTGTTCTTTCATAATTTTAATATATAATTAAAAATAAATGAGTACAGGAAATAATTTAGAAGAAATTTATAGTGACTCACTTAGAATACTTAAAGATTTAATTGCATTTAAAACTGTTTCTGGTGAAAATAATACTCAACTAATTGACTATTGCGATAATATTTTAAATTCTTTGGGTGCAGTTTCATTCAGAACCTATGATGAAGGAGAAAATAGAATAAATCTATTCTCAACTATAAAAGCTAAAAAAAAAAGTAATAAGAAACCAATAATTTTATCTGGTCATACTGATGTAGTTCCAGTTTCTAAAGGATGGTCTACAGATCCATTTGATGCAACAATTAAAGAGGACAAATTATTTGGAAGAGGTTCTTGTGATATGAAAGGATTTATAGCATGCACATTAGCATACGCACCTATTTTCTCTTCTTCAAATTTAGATAGAGATATTCACTTTTCATTTACATTTGATGAGGAAACCGCTTGCATAGGTGCACCTATTTTAATTGAGGAATTAAAAAAAAGAAAAATTCATGATTGTATTTGCATAGTGGGAGAGCCAACAAACATGAAAATAATAGATGCACACAAAGGATGTTATGAATACACAACATATTTTGAAGGTCTTGCAGGACATAGTTCACAACCGGAAAAAGGTGTTAGTGCAGTTGAATTTGCAGCAAAATATGTAAATAAACTATTAGAGTTAAAAGAAAAACTTAAATCTAGACAGTTAAAAAACTCTATTTTTGATCCACCTTACTCAACTTTACAAATTGGTGGAATTTTTGGTGGCATAGCGCATAATGTAATTGCAGATAAATGCCATGTGAACTGGGAAACAAGACCAGTGATTAAAGAAGATGGAATTTTTTTAAATAACGAAATAGATAAATTTGCTAAAGAAATACTTTTACCAGAAATGCAAAAAATCTATCCAAAATCCTCCATTAGAAAAAGTATAATTGGTGAGATTACTGGTTTCGATAGAGTCTCAAATTCAGAAGCATGCGAATTTGTTTCGAGTATAACTGGAGATAATTCTAGAGATGTAGTTTCTTTTGGAACAGAAGCAGGTCTTTTTCAGGAAATAGGAATAAGCACAGTTGTTTGTGGACCAGGATCAATTAAACAAGCTCACAAGATTGATGAATTTATAAAACTAACTGAAATTAAAAAGTGTATTAGCTTTTTAGATGGTATAAAAAATAAATCTTTGAATTAGTTCCAACCACCAACAGATTTAACTTCTAGAAATTCAAGCAAACCCTCTTTTCCGGCTTCTCTTCCAATTCCAGAATGTTTAAAACCTCCAAATGGAGCATCTACTGCAATACCAGCTCCATTTACATCTACCATTCCAGATCTTAATTTTCTTGCAACTCTTTGGACTTTTTCAGTATCTTGTGTTTGAATATAGTTTGTTAAACCATAATTAGTATCATTTGCAATTTCAATTGCTTCATTCTCATTATCGAATGGTATTACAGATAGAACTGGCCCAAATATTTCAGTCCTAGCTATTTCCATTGTATTATTTACATCTGCAAATACTGTTGGTTTTACATAATAACCATTTTCAAGTCCCTCTGGTTTACCAGGTCCACCTGCTACTAATTTAGCACCCTCATCTATTCCCTTTTGAATTAACGTTTGAATTTTATTAAATTGTGTTTCAGAAATTACTGGACCTATATGATCTCCTTCCTTATTTGGATCACCAACTTTAAATTCATTCGCATATTTTCTTAGTTTCTCAATAGCTTCATCATAAATCGATTTTTCAACAAGCATTCGTGTTGGAGCATTGCATGATTGGCCAGAATTTCTAAAACATCTGAAAGCTCCTCTTTCAATTGCCTCAGAATCTGCATCTTTAAATATGATATTTGCTCCCTTTCCTCCTAACTCTAAACTAACTCTTTTAAAATCTTTTGCAGCATTTTGAGAAATTAATGCTCCAGCTCTTGTAGAGCCAGTGAATGAAATCATATCAACATCAGGGTGACTGGTTAATGCGTCCCCTGTAGTTGCACCATCACCATTAACTAAATTAAAGACACCTTTTGGAAATTTTGCTTCATCAATTAATTCCGCAAGTATTATTGAAGAAAGTGGTGCCAACTCTGATGGTTTTAATACCATTGTACAACCTGATGCTAAGGCTGGAATAACTTTTAAACAAACCTGATTCATTGGCCAATTCCATGGTGTTATCAAAGCGCAAACTCCTTTTGGCTCGTATAAAATTCTCTGGTTTTTTGCATGATCTCCTAAAGGTTTTTCAAATTCAAATTCTTTTAAATATCTAATAAATGATTTAATATGGCTAGCACCTGTTCCAGTCTGTAATTTAGACGCAAAATCCTTAGGTGCTCCCATTTCTTGAATGATTGCTTCAGTTATGTCATTCCATCTCTTTTTATATAAAACATAAAATTCCTCTAATAGTGCTAGTCTTTTATGCTTTGTTGTATATCCCCAATTTTTGAATGCTAATTTTGCGGCTATAACAGCATCATGAATATCTTCTTTTCCACCTTGTGAAATTATTGCACAGCTTTTTTCAGTTGCAGGATTTATAACTTCGATATCATTTGAAAATTTTGGTTCAACCCATTTTCCATTAATATAAAAATTTCTTTTTTCTAACATGATTTAAGCTATTTTATCTTTATACTTTTGATGAAAAAATAATTATTAATAATACAATTATGATCGCTGTAGCATAATAAAAAGGCATTTTTTTTTTCCAAGATATTAAAATCTTAGTAGCATTATCAATTTGTTTTTTTGTTGGTTTATTTGCCATATTCTTAGTTTACCAAAGGTTTCCCAGTTTTCAATGTATGTTTAATTCTATCTTGGGTTTTTTCAGTCTCTATTAGCTTCATAAATGCATCTAATTCTAATTTGTAGATATCGTCCTCTGATAAAGTATTTTCTAAAGTAGTGTCACCACCACTTAAAACTTTGGCTAACTCTTTTCCAACTTCCATTCCATGATCAAGAATAATTTTTTCATTGTATAATTTTTCTAACATTTTTACCATTTTGTCATAAACGCTTTTTCCTGGCAGGTTAAATGTGCATTCTGCTGGAGGAGAAAAACCTTTATTATTTTGAATTATTTCTCTAGAAACCTGTAATAAACTATTTCTACTCATTATTTTTTTATCCTCTGGTCTTAAATACTTAAGTGGTTCAGCTTCAATTGGTGAGGTAGCTGTTTTAGCATAGCCAATAATATCAAATACTTTTAATGCAGCGTAATCAGGATCATTTTTAGCCTCTTCAGTTTGAGACCATCTCCAAAGCATTTCTTTACATCCTCCACCAGCAGGAATTAATCCAACCATTGTTTCAACTAAGCCAACTACTATATTTGTATGAGACGCTACAAAGTTACTTTGACATAAAACTTCAAAACCACCTCCAAGCGCCAGCCCTGATGGAGCTGATACTACTGGAAATTTAGAATATTTTAAGTGTTTACAAGTCTCTTGAAAATATTTTACAAACTTTTCAATAGATTTAAAATCTCCTTTGTCAGCAAAATCCATTGTGTAAGATAAATTAACTCCAGCTGAAAATTGCATAGCCTCGTTTATAATAATAAGAGGTTTGTCCGTTGCATTTTTGAGACTGTCCATTGAATCGTAATCTAAAGCATTAGCTTTAGTTGTAAATTCAACAATATTAAAATCATCAAATCTATATGTTTCAGCTGAATTATTTTTGTCTAATTTAATTGCTCTTGGTTTTATTTTCCCTAGAGTTTCTAGTTCCGTATATAGTTGTCTTTCTCCATAAAAATTTTCATTTTTATTTTGAGATAGATTTTCAAGAAACTTATTGTTTTCAAACGAGTCTATTCTCTCAAAAAAGTTACTCACACCGATTTCTTTTAACATTTCGAACGGACCTTTAGACCAATTAAAACCTAGCCTCATTGCTTCATCAATGTCATTAAACTTATCTGTAATACCTGGAACTAAAGATGATGCATATTTTATAATTTTTGAAATTACAGACCAAGCGTACTCCCCATATTTATCTTTTCTATTTATAAGTCCAACAATATCCATCTTTTCTGAGCCTAAATTGAACTTTTTAGAAATTGAATATTCACCAGTTTCCAAATTAATTCCCTCAAGAACTTTTTTATTATTCGACTTATTCATTCTATAGAAACCACCTTTTCCTTTTCTTCCAGTGTATCCAGTTTCTATAAGTTTTTTTACTAGCGGTATTTCTTTAGCCACAATTTGAAAGTCATCTGACTCAGGTAATTCTTTAATAAAACTCTTTAAAACATCAGCCATCAAATCAATTCCAATTAAATCATAAAGACCAAACACACCCGTTTTTGGTATTCCCATTGGTCTTCCAAAAACTGCATCCGACTCTTCAATTGTTAATTTCATTTTAAAGGCCTCTGTCATAGCCACTTGCATAGCATACACGCCTATTCTATTTCCTAAAAATCCAGGAGTATCATTACAAATTAATGTTCCTTTTCCCAAATTTTTTTCACAAAAACTTTTAAGTGCATTTATCTGATCTAAATCATTATTCTCATTTTTTACAATTTCTAATAAATCCATATACCTTACTGGATTAAAAAAGTGGGTTATACAAAAATCTTTTTTTTCATCACTTGAAAGTTTTTCTGAAAGAACCTTAATTGGAATAGAAGATGTATTCGATGAAATTATTGATCCCTTTTTCCTTTCTTTAAAAATTTTCTCATAAATATTATGTTTAATATCAATTCTTTCAACAACAGCTTCTACAATCCAGTCTGCCTCACCAACTTCATTAAAGTTATCATTAATGTTACCAACATTAATGTTATTTATTTTGGATTTATCTATTAATAAAGGAGGTCTTGACTTAAAAATTTTATCTCTAGCCTTCTCAGATATTTCCGTTGTTAAATCTAATAATGTTACTGGAACATTTGCGTTACATAATTGAGCAGCTATTCCACTACCCATTGTACCTGATCCTATAACTACTACTTTGTTAATTTTCATAATGAGAATAAAAACTTATAATAAATATCTTCTTCAAGAGCAACTTAAAGCAGTTGAATAACTTTTTAATTATTATTTAATTAATTTTGTTATAGATGGGATTATTGCAACTGCTAAAGCAATTTTAAACAATTCACTTGGTAAAAAAGGATACAAGCCCCCAGCTAATGCTTTGTCATAACCTATGACTGAGCCTAAATAACCCACCCCTAATATAAAAATAATAGATGTTCCAATGAGTAATGAAATTAAACTTTTTAAATATGAGTCATTAAAATTTCTTTCAGCTAAATAGCCGATAACACCTGCTGAGATTGTCATCCCATAAAGGTAGCCTGCTGTAGGTCCAGTTAAGTAAAGCAAACCTCCACCTTTTGCAAAAACTGGCAATCCGATACCCCCTTCGATTAAGTAAAGTAAAAGTGTGAAAAAAGCCAGTTTAGATCCAAATGACATTCCAATTAAGAAAACTACGAAGGTTTGCATTGTCATAGGAACTGGCCAAAATGGGACTTGTACCTTTGATGATAAGGCCAAAATTAATGTGCCAATCAACATCAAAGAAATATTCTGAAAGTATGTATTTATTCTAAAGTCTGAAAGTAAATTTTTTACTAACGTAGAATTATTTTTCATTACGAAAGTATTTAAGCACAATTAAATTAATATTAAAATAATTAATTTAATTTATTTAAATTGTTCTTTTTGTAATACTTCAATAGGAATATGACATCTAATGGCATTACCAGTGTTAGTTAGTTGCCACGGTGGTATTTCTGTTTTGCAAATATCTCCTACAATTCTTGAGCACCTACCTTGAAAACTACAACCTTTTTCTGGAGGTTTTTCTTCTACAATATCTTCAGCAACTAATTTAGGCTTTATGTCTGGATCTGGTTCTAAAACTGCACCCAATAAAACTTCAGTATAAGGATGAGACGGAAATTTATAAACATCATTTGAAGGTCCCACCTCACAAAGCCTTCCTTGATAGAGGACTGCCACTCTATCACTTATAGCTCTTACTACAGCTAAATCATGCGACACAAATATGTAAGTAGTTCCAAAATCTTCTTTAAGTTGTTGTAATAGATTTAACACAGCAGCTTGCACAGATACATCTAATGCAGATGTTACCTCATCACATAAAATTATATCTGGTTTGGCTGCAAAAGCTCTTGCAACTGCTACTCTTTGTTTTTCACCACCAGACAATTGTCTTGGATACCTTGACATGTAAAATTCTCCTAGTCTTACTTTTTGCAAAAGATCAATAATATTTTTTTTCAATTCCTCCCCTTTTAATCCAAAATATAATTTTAAAGGTTGGGCAACAATTTCTTCAACAGTGTGATTTGGATTCAAAGACTCATCAGGATTTTGAAATATTAGTTGAATGATTCTTAAGTCATTAGGATCTCTTTCCTTTAGGTCAGATGATAAATTTCTACTTTCATCAAATCTTATTAGTCCATCCTTAGTTCTAAGTAGTCCAGCAATAGATTTCAGAATTGTAGATTTTCCGCTTCCTGACTCTCCTACAAGAGCTATAGTTTCTCCTTTTTTAATATTTATATTAATATCTTTCACTGTCGGGTTGTCATCAGATATTCTATTAAAAATTTGATCCAGAAGTTTTTGTTTAGCATAACTTATAGAAACCTCTGATAAGTTTAAAATTTCTTTGTCTTTTGAGTTTTTCTTAATTTTGCTTACACTTTGGTTAATCTGAATTTCTTTCAAAAGTTTTTTATAATGAAAACATCTAACGCTAGTATTTAATTCTTTCAAATATTCAAGTTGTGGTGAATTGTTTTTACATTTCTCCTCTGAGAAATTACATCTATCAAAAAAACTGCAACCGTCTTGAATTGTTCCAGGTTGTGGTTGACTACCTGGCATTGACTCGGGCAGACCAGCTAATGACAATTTTGGTATGGATTTAAGCAATCCATGTGTGTAAGGATGAATTGGTCTTTTAAGAATATCTCTAGACGGGCCCTCTAAAACAATTTCTCCTGCATACATGACAATAATTCTATCACTTACTTGAGCTATAGCTCCTAGATCATGACTTACATAAACCATGGATGTTCCTGTATCTTTTGCAATAAAATTGAGAAGCTCCAATACATGAGCTTGCGTAGTTACATCTAACCCTGTAGTTGGTTCGTCTAAAAGAAGTAGATCAGGAGTTCCAGCTAGCGCCATTGCTACTGCAACTCTTTGTTGTTGCCCCCCTGAAAGTTCATGGGGATATCTTAGAGCAATTGTTTCTGGCGAAGGAAGTCTAACTTTATTTAGTAATTCAGAAATTTTTTTTTCTCTTTCTTTATAGTTTAAATCAGAATGAAGTTGTAAAGCTTCATCAATTTGATAGCCTATTTTTAAGTTTGGAGTTAATGCTTGACCTGCATTTTGTGGTATCATTGCGATCTTTCTACCTCTAATTTTTTCTAAATCTTTACTTTTGATATTTAATAGATTTGAGGAATTGAACTCACACTCTCCTCCAATGGTATAAAGACCATGTTTGACATACCCCATCATTGCTAAAGCTAATGTACTTTTCCCAGATCCCGATTCTCCAACAATACCTACAGTCTCACCCTTTTTAATATTTGTGCTTATATTTTTTAAAATTAAAATTTCTTCACCTTTTTTACTTTTAAATCCAATTGATAAATTTTTTACTTTTTGGATAATATCGCTCATAATTATACAGGAGCTTTTGTTGATCTATCTATGCCTAGTGCTTTAGCAAAAGCATCAGCTGTTAAATTAATACCAATTATTAGACTACTTAATCCAACAATCGGTGCTATTACAGCCCAATAAGCAAAAGACATTAAACCTCTAGCATTTGATATCATCAGTCCCCAGTCTGGAGTTGGGGGGCTAACACCAAAACCTAAGAAAGACAATGAACTAAAACCTAGTAACATCCAAGACCATCTCATCGCTCCTTCAACAAAGATTGCATCTCGAACATTTGGTATAATTTCATTCCATATTATCGATAAATTACTATGTCCTCTAGCTCTAGCAGATACAATAAAGTCCTTTGCAATAACATCATGTGTTGCAGCTCTTGCAACTCTGACAATTCCTTTGCCGTAAAAAAAACCGAGAGCTGGTATCAATACTTCAGTAGATGTACCCAACAAAGATACAATTAATAGCATTGCTAATATCCAGGGTATAGACAAAAATGCATCAACAATTCTCATTACTATATCGTCAATTTTTCCACCAACTAGTCCACAAAAAATTCCTAATAAACCTCCCCAAAGAAGCGCTATCAAAGATCCAAAGAAGGTAATTGTTAGAGCTGTTCTTCCACCTAAAATTGTTCGGGTAAAAACGTCTCTACCAAGATCATCTGTACCAAACCAATATTCAGCCGATGGAGCCTGAAGCATTAAAGTTGGATTTACGGCTTTAAAGTCATAAGGAGCAATATAGGGGCTAATAAAAGCAAGAATAATATGAAAAACTAAAATACTTAATCCAATGAAACCCGAAGGTCTTGATGCCATTGTAATGATAACTTCAGAAACCTTCTTAAATACACTTTTTTTTTCCTCTTTATATATATTGTCCACTTTCATTCTATTTTCTTATCTGTAAAGTTTTTAGTCTTGGATTTAACATTAATGTCATTAAATCTGCCAATAAGTTTATACTTACATAGATCGATGCAAGAATAATTGCTAAAGCTTGAACAGTAGGTAAGTCTCTGTTTGAAATCGACTCAATAACTAATCTGCCAAGACCAGGATAATTAAATACAACCTCAGTTACAACAACACCACCTAATAACCATGCAATAGTTAAAGCTACAACATTAATAGCGGGTAATAATGCATTAGGTAAAACATGTTTAAAAACCATTTTCCAATATGGAACACCTTTTAAAATTGCCATTTGCACATATTCGCTTGCCATTACTTGAATCACACTTGATCTGACCATTCGTGCCATGTGTGCTGTCATAATCATAGCAATAGCAATAACTGGTAAAATAATATTTGGCAGTAACTTTAAAAAAGATACATCAGTTGGAACTATTACTACACCAGGCAACCACTCTAACCATATTGCAATTATCAAAATTAATAAAGTAGCACTGATAAATTCTGGAATAGTCATAGCAAATATGGTTACTGTCGAAATAGCAACATCAGGCAACTTGTCTCTCCAAAGTGCCGTTACAATTCCAAGTATCAAAGCTATTGGGATACCAATAAAAATTGCGGCTGAAGCAAGAACTAATGAATTTTTAATTCGTGGTCCTAAAACCTCTTTAATCGGCATTTCTCCACTCAAAGAGTATCCAAAGTCTCCTTGGATAGCATTTACTGCCCAGGATACATATCTCTCATAAGCTGGAACGTTTAAACCCAGTCTTCTGTAACAAGCTTCTAACTGCTCTCCAAATGCTTGTCTTTCTAGATATGTTGTGCAAGCATCACCTGGTAAAATTTCTGTTCCAACAAAAGTGATTAAAGATACAATAAATAAAGTTATAAATCCTAATAGGATTCTTTTAATGATTAAAAAAAGCATAAGAACACTTAAATTTTAAATTATTTATAAAGAAATGAAAGAGGTTTTACAGGCCTACTTAAAGGCCTGTAAAACAAAAATTATTAATCAACACTTACTAAATGCCATCTAATTGAAAAATTCTCAACTTCGTCGAGATTTTTCACTCTAGAGGTTGTGACAACCAGTCTAGAGACATGGTAAGGAATCATAGTTCCAGATTCTTCCCATAGTGTTTTCTGGGCATTGATATATGCCGCTTTTCTTTTACTAAAATTTAACTCTGCTCTTGCATCAGCTAAATTTTTGTCAAAAGACTCACTTTTGTAGAATGACTCGTTCCATTTCGCACCGCTATGATAAACTTCATGCAAAACACTGTCTGCAGGTCTCTCATTCCAACGTGTCATAGCTACAGCCTTTTTCATCCAAGTTTCATTCCAATAACTTTTTGATGGTGTCATTTGGATATCTGCTCTTATATTAGCTTTTGCTAATTGTTGCTGTAAAACCTCAGCAATAGTTGGCCATGTTGGTTCTTTAGTAGAAACGTGAATTGTCATATCTATTCCATCCGGATAGCCTGCTTCAGCAAGTAATTTTTTTGCTGTTGCTGGTTGAGCTGGGCAACTTTTCTTCATTCTATATTGATCAGAAGGGGCAACAGGAGTATCACAAGATACTGTTGCTGCTCCAGACATAACTAGATCAACTAATTCTTGTCTATCTACTGCTATTCTGACAGCCTTTCTTACTCTAACATCATCAAATGGTGCTACATCAGTTCTCATTACCATACCTCTCCAGTTTCCTGTAGGTATCACAGAAACATTGAATTTAGAATTTCCATCAAATATTTTTTTTTGATTAAATGGAACATATCTATTCATGTCTATTTGACCTGTGAGTAAGGCTTGAATTTTAGCTTGAGCTTCTGGAATTGCAATTACATGAACTTCAGAAAGTTTAGGTGCTCCTTCCCAATAGTCTGGGTTTGCTTTAAGAATTGTTATTCCTTCAGCATCAAACTTTTCTACTATGAAAGGTCCAGTTCCAATACCCGTTTTTCCAATAGTATCACCTGATCCACTAGGTATCATTCTTAGTCTATAGTCAGTTAATAAAAGTGGAAAATCTGCAAAAGATGTATTCAACTTCATTTTAACTGTGTGGGAATCTATAATCTCGATATCTGTTACTGCGCTCATAGTTTTCTTAGCAGGTGAACCAATTTCTGGATCTTTAACTCTCATTAAAGAATATTTGACATCCTCAGCATCAAAATCAGATCCATCATGGAATTTAACACCTTTTCTTAAATTAAAAGTGAATTCAGTTGCATCTGCGTTACCTGACCAGTCTGTTGCGAGCTCAGGCGACGTTACTCCTTTAAGATTATTTCTTAAAAGACGATTTTGTGTCATTATAACTACCTGAAACAGTCGTCCCTTAGAAATTGCGTCTAAATTTGTATCTTTTCCAAAGCCAAGATCGTGTGCTATTTTAAAAACTCCACTTGATGCATTAGCAAAAGAAAATGTTACAAAAAGTGATACCAGTGAAACTGATATCAATTTAAAAATGTTTTTCATAATTTCCTCTCTTTAAAAAATTAAAAGGTAACAATTAGCAACTTATATAGCAACAGTGAAAATGGTTCTTTTTTATTTGTTTTATTGATGTATTTTAATTGTTTAAAAAGAAAAT
Organism: Pelagibacteraceae bacterium AG-337-G04; assembly: GCA_003282205.1. Lineage (GTDB taxonomy): Bacteria > Pseudomonadota > Alphaproteobacteria > Pelagibacterales > Pelagibacteraceae > Pelagibacter. The sequence continues at coordinate 1,568 of QBZW01000012.1, read as the reverse complement.
AATGAAAGATTTAATCAATAAATATAGGTTTACAGTAAAGCCTGTTAGCCTTAAAAATTCAGATTTTTTAGAGCTTGCACGAACTATCAGAGTTCATCCATTAACATATCAAGAGCTTCCTTATGACCCTGAATATTCTAATTATGCAGGAAGATTAACACTTGAGAAATTATCAAATGTTACTCCAGAGGAAATGTATTGGAAAGGGAGGCAAGAGATAATATTTAGACATACAGGCGAACATCCATTTGAAATATCTGGCCCAGATTCATTGAAATTACTTCAAAAAATATTTCCAAGAGATGTATCAAAAATAAGAAACGGCAGATGTTCATACCAGTTTGCATGTTATCATGATGGAGGAATGATAACAGATGGAGTTCTTCTAAAAATTGATGAAAATAAATATTGGTTTGCCCAAGCAGATGGAGATCTTTTTTCTTGGTATAAAGCACATTCTAAAAATATGGATGTTGAAATAAAGGATCCTGAAGTCTGGGTTAGTCAAGTCCAAGGGCCCCTATCAATGAAACTTTTAGAAAACATAGCTGAAGAATTTTCTGAAAATAACTGGAAATATTTTGATTGGAAAGAATTACAAATTTTAGATCAAAAAGTAATTATAAGCCGAAGTGGATACACAAATGAGCTTGGTTGGGAAATTTATTTTCGACCTGAAAATGAAACTGAAAAAATTGGAGATTTTATTCTTGAAGAAGGAAAAAAGTTAGGAATGATTTTAGTAGCTACTCCAGGTTTTAGATGTAGAAGAATTGAGGCAGGATTACTATCTGCAGGACAAGACTTTTCAAAAAAAACAAATCCTTTTTCTGTTGGTCTTGGGCGTTTTGTAAATTTTGATAAGGGAGATTTTATTGGTAAAGAAGCGCTAATGACAATAGACAAAAAATGTAAGACATGGGGAATAAGAATATCAGAAGGTACAGCTATTAAAGGTGAAAGTATAAAAATAAATGAAAAAAATATTGGCAAGGTAACTTCGAGTACTTGGTCTCCATATCAAATTTGTGGAGTTGGTATCGTGCATCTTGACAATCATGAAAACGGACCAGGGGATGTTGTTGAAGTTAAATGCACCGATGGAAAAGTACATAAAGGTGAACTCTGTAAATTGCCCATGTATGACGAAAAAGGAGAAATTGTGAGAGGTATAAATAGGAATATTCCTAGAGAACCTAATCCTTGGACTGGTATTAAAACCACAAATTAATCAACCATTTAGTGAAGGGTAAAAAACAAATAATAGCAATTGGTGGTGGGGGCTTTACTCATAGCGAGGATAGAGATCTTGATCAATTTTTTTTAGATCAAATAAATAAGAATAAGAGCTCTATTGGATTTTTACCAACAGCAAGTAATGATGATTATAAAAAAACTGAACTATTTTATAAAAGATTTAAGAATATTAACTTAAAAGTTTCTCATTTCGATCTTACCTCTAACGTAAAAGGTTTTGAAAACTGGATTTCAAATTTAGATGCTGTTTATGTTGGAGGTGGAAATACTAAATTTATGCTCGACTTATGGAAAAAAAACAATTTAATTCA
>QBZW01000011.1 GCA_003282205.1 Pelagibacteraceae bacterium AG-337-G04 | reverse complement strand
TATCAACATCACATACTCGAAGTCTGTCTGCATTTGGGTGCTGTTCAGCATTAATTATTTTTGCTACTTTAAAATTGTCTAAATCAGAATTTAATTTTTCAAAACTTTCAACTTCAAGCCCAATATCTGTTAATCTATCAATTAAGCCATTATCATGTATTTTTGTATCGAGATGTTCTTTTAGCCAACCTATTGTAAATTTCATCTGCTAAGGCCTCTATAATTTGATGGTACATCTAATGGGTCAAAACCAAAATGGTTAAGCCACCTATAGTCAGTCTCAAAAAAAGCTCTTAAATCGTTTATTCCATACTTGAGCATTCCAAGTCTATCTATTCCAATACCAAAGGCATAGCCTTGGTATTTATCTGGATTTACTTTTACATTTTTAAGCACATTTGGATGTACCATCCCACAACCTAGAATTTCTAGCCACTTATCTCCATCGCCAATAACTATTTTTCCATTTTTTATTTCGTAACCAATATCTACTTCTGCAGATGGTTCAGTAAAAGGAAAGTGGCTTGGTCTAAATCTCATTTTGATTTTGTCCACTTCAAAAAATGATTTTATAAAATAGTTTAAACATCCTTTTAGATGGCCCATATTAATATCTTTATCAATGTGAAGTCCTTCAACTTGATGGAACATTGGAGAATGAGTTTGGTCACTATCAGATCTATATGTTCTGCCTGGAGCTATAATTTTAAATGGAGGTTTGCCATTTAACATTGTTCTTACTTGTACTGGTGATGTATGAGTTCTTAGTAATAATTCTTTATTATTATCTAAATAAAAAGTATCATGCAAATCTCTCGCTGGATGATTATCAGGTGTATTTAATGCAGTAAAATTGTAATGTTCATTCTCTATATCTGGTCCCTCCTCAACACTAAAGCCAATTTCAGAAAATATTGAAGATATCTCATCTATCACTTGAGAAACAGGATGTATTTTTCCTTGATAAATTTCTCTTTCAGGTAAAGTTATGTCTACTTTTTCATTCTCAAGTTTAGAATTAATTTCTTTTGTTTCAATTTCTTGAAGTTTAGAATTTATTTTTTCTTGTAGTTCATTTTTTATTGAATTTAAGTCTGATGCAAATTTTTTTCTTTCATCGGTTGGTAAAGATCCTAACGTTTTAAACAAATTAGAAATTTGTCCATTCTTACCAAATAACTGTGTTTTTATCTGATTTACACTTTCAACATTTAAATCATTGTCTAGTTTATTTAAAAATTCATCTTTAATTTTTTTTATATCAGACATATTCGTAGAATATTTGTTAACTCTAGAAAAACAACAATGAAAATTAATTTAATGCTGCCTGAGCTTTTTTAACTATAGTTTTAAATGCTTCTGGATTATCGTAAGCAATTTCAGCTAGAATTTTTCTATCAATTTTGATGCCTGTTTTATTTAAGCCATTTATAAATTTAGAATAAGTTAATCCCTCAGATCTAACACCAGCATTTATTCTCTGTATCCAAAGTGATTTAAAATCTCTTTTTTTATTTCTTCTATCTCTATAGGCATACTGCATGGCTTTTTCCATAGCTTGTCTTGCAACTCTTATAGTGTTTTTTCTTCTTCCCCATTGACCTTTAACAGCTTTTAATACTTTTTTATGTTTAGCTCTACTTGTTACACCTCTTTTTACTCTAGCCATATTATCCTCTTAGGTTATACGGCATATAAGATTTCACAATCTTACTATCTTGTTTTGACATTACCGTTGTACCCCTTTGCTTTCTAATCTGTGAATTTGTTCGTTTTATCATTCCATGCCTTTTTCCAGCCTGAGCAGTTATAACTTTTCCTTTGGCTGAGATTTTAAATCTTTTCTTAGCTGAACTTTTTGTTTTCAATTTAGGCATAATTTTTGAGGGGTTATACAAATATTGCTATTAATTTACAACTACAAATATAGCTTATAAAGGCTGAATAACCATTATCATTTGCTTACCATCAAACTTGGGTTGTAGTTCTACACGACCTACAGACTCCATATCTTGTTTGATCTTATCCATTAACTCATTTCCCAAACTAGAGTGTTGTAGCTCTCTTCCCTTAAATCTAATTGTAAATTTTACTTTATCTCCTTTTGAAATAAATTTTTGTGCATTTTTTATTTTAAAGGTATAATCATGAACTTCTGTAACAGGTCTTAATTTAATTTCTTTTAATTCTATCTTCTTTTGTTTTTTTTTTGCTTTATTAGCTTTTTTTTGTGCATCATATTTATATTTTCCCATATCCATAATTTTACACACAGGAGGTTTTGCGTTAGGTGCTATCTCAATTAAATCTAAACCTTCTTCTTTGGCTCTATTAATCGCGTCTTGTAAATTTAGAATACCTAAGTTATCACCATCACTTGCAATAACTTGAACATCTTGGGAAGTTATTCTTTGATTTGTTCTAGGGCCTCTAGGTTTAGTTCTTTTCTGAAAATAGTTTTGTTTAAAATCTGCCACTTAGATTGAAGGTGCTTTATTAAGAGCAGAGTATTTTTTTAAGAATTCTTTTAAATCCATAGTTTCTTGTTTTTTATAATCCAATTTTCTAATAGTTACTGTGTTGCTGTCAACTTCTTTTTTTCCACATATAAGTAGCATAGGGACTTTGGTTAATGAATGTTCTCTAATTTTATAATTTAAATTGTGGTTTTTTAAATCTACTTCAGAAGAAAGCCCTACTTTTTTTATTTTGCTGTTTACTTCTTTTGCATAATTATCAAAATCACTTGAAATGGGAATAACTATTGTTTGAATTGGACAAAGCCAGAAAGGTAATTTTCCAGAATAATTTTCAATTAAAATTCCAATAAACCTCTCCAAAGATCCAAATAATGCTCTGTGAAGCATGACAGGAACTTTTTTATTTCCATCACTATCTACAAATGAAGCACCTAGTCTGCCTGGCAAATTTAAATCTACTTGTAATGTTCCACATTGCCAATCTCTGCCAATAGCATCTCTTAAAACGAATTCTATTTTTGGACCGTAAAAAGCCCCTTCACCTTTATTAATAGAGTACTCTAATTTTGTTGCTTTTATAGCCTCCAACAATGCTGCTTCAGATTTATCCCATACCTCATCATCACCGACTCTTAGGTCTGGTCGATCAGAATATTTCAGAATTATATCTTCAAATCCTAAATCTTTATAAATTTCTAAAATTAGGTTTGTTACGCTTAAACATTCCTGAGTAATTTGTTCTTCCGTACAAAAAATATGTGCATCGTCTTGAGTAAAAGCTCTTACTCTCAACAATCCATGGAGTGCTCCAGATGGTTCATACCTATGAACCTTTCCAAATTCTGACATTTTAAGTGGTAAATCTCTATAACTTTTCAAGCCTTGATTAAAAACCTGAACACAACCAGGGCAATTCATTGGTTTTATAGCAAATACTTTTTCATCAGGTGTCCTAGATGTATACATATTTGCTCCAAATTTTTCCCAGTGTCCAGATTTTTCCCAAAGTGAGCGATCTAATATTTCTGGAGTATTTATTTCCTGGTAACCTGCTATTTCTTGTTTCATTCTCATATAAGAAATAAGTTTTTGGAATAAGTTCCATCCTTTTTGATGCCAAAATACTGAACCAGGGCTTTCTTCTCTGAAATGAAATAAATCCATATCTTTTCCAATTTTTCTATGATCTCTTTTTTCTGCTTCTTCTATTCTTTGAAGATACAAATCTAGGTCCTTTTGATTAGCCCAGCTTGTTCCATAAATTCTTTGCAACATTTCATTATTAGAGTCCCCTCGCCAATAAGCTCCTGATACTTTTGTTAATTTAAATGCCTTGCCAATTTTACTAGAGGATTCTAAGTGGGGCCCTCTACACAAATCATGCCATGTATCACCATGATGATAAACGGTAAGCATCTCATTTTTTGGTATACTCTCAATTATTTCAGCTTTATATTTCTCTCCAATTTTTTTAAAATGAGCTATCGCCTTATCCCTTTCCCATATTTCTCTTCTAGTTTTTACATCCATATCAATTATCTCAGACATTTTATTTTCAATTTTATTAAGGTCATCACTAGTAAAAGGTTCCTTTCTAGCAAAGTCATAATAAAAGCCATTTTCTATAACTGGGCCGATCGTTACTTGTGTTCCTGGAAATAATTCTTGAACAGCCATTGCCATAATATGTGCTGTATCATGTCTAATAACTTCTAAACCTTCGGGGTCTTTTGCAGTAAAAATTTTAATTGAACTATCTCTGTCTATGATTGAATATAAATCTTTTAATTCACCGTTTACACTCATCACTAAAGCTTGTTTAGCTAGAGATTTACTTATTTTTTCTGCAACTTCTGAACCTGTTACGCTTTTATCAAAGTTCAATTTTTTTCCATCAGGTAATGTAATATTTGGCATTAATTAAATAGTTTTTTGTACTCTGAATAAGTAGAAAAACACATTTTTTCAACATTAAATTTCTTTAGAGCATTTTCTCTTCCAAAATTACCCATTTTTGAAAGTTCATTAACATCTAAGTTCATTACTTGTATAATTTTTTTTGATAAATCATCAGGGTTACCCGCTTCAAATAATATTCCAGACTTTCCATCAATAATTGTCTCAGTAGATCCACCAATATTACTTGCAAGAATTAATTTTTGCATAGATTGCGCTTCTACCGCAACTCTCCCAAAGGCTTCAGGTTCAACTGATGTGGAGACAACTATGTCAGAAATTTTATAAGCTAATGGCATGTTTTTGCAATGATCTATAAATCTAATTTGCTTGGTAAGTCTATATTGTTCCACAAGTCTGATTAATTTTTTTTTATAAAGATTTCTACCTTGGTCATTACCTAAAATTACTGCAATGAAAGAGTCATTGCCTAATTGAATATTTACATTATTTAATGCTTCTAAAAACATCTCTTGACCTTTCCAGGCTGTAAGTCTTCCAGGTAATAAAATTATTTTTTTTCCAACTATCAAATTCCAAGATTTAAATAATTTATCTTCATCAGCTTCAAGAGTTGTTGAAGGGTCAAAGTAGTCTGTATTTATACCTCTAAATATAGACAGCAATTTTTTTTTATCTGATAAATGCTCTGCATAATTTTGTTTAATGTGTGTAAATATAAAATTAGATCCAGCAATAATTAAGTCAGATCTAACCATAACAGAATTATAAAATTTTTTTAATTTACTTTTAAAGTTATAAGTTCCATGAAAAGTTGTAACAAACTTTCTTCTAGTAATTTTTGTTGCAATTAAACATGACCATGCAGGCGCTCTACTTCTAGCATGAACAATATTTATTCCATTTATTAAGATAATTGCAGAAATAATTATTGAATTTATTAGTATCAATAAAGGATTTTTTGATTGGACAGGAAGTCTTATAACTTTAACTTTTTTCCTATCTATATACTGTAGAAGTTCACCGCCACTTGTAATTAAATATGAGCCAACATTATTTTCTGGTAGGTAATGTGCGATATCATAACAACCTGTTTCTGCACCTCCATAACCTAATTTAGGAATTACCTGTAGTACTTTTAATTTAGGCTGCATGTGATAATAATAATATATACCTAGTCAACTTTAATACTTTATATGAAAAAAAATAAATTTCTAAGAATTTCTAAATATAAAAAACTAAGATATATCGCAAATAATTATAATAAAAATCTTTACATAGTTTTTTTACCAGGTTTTGCATCAGATATAGATGGTGATAAACCTAAGAAATTTTTAAACTTTACCATTAAAAATAAATTAGGATTTTTGGCTTTAGAATATTTTGGTCATGGAAGGTCTTCGGGAGAATTTACAAAAGGTAATATTACAAAATGGTCAAATGATGCAAAGAATGCAATTCATAGAATCGTAAAAAAAAATGATTTTATTCTCATTGGCTCCAGTATGGGTGGATGGATTTCGATGATAATGCATAGATATTTTAGTTCTCAAATTAGAGGTTTCCTAGGTATTGGATCTGCGCCTGAGTTTCTTACAAGAATTATGTGGAGAAAATTTCCAAAAAAAATAAAGAATGAAATAATCAGAAAAGGAATATCTAAAATTACGAATGGTGATTATGAATATTTAATTACCAAACAGCTTATTTTAGATGGAAAAAAAGCTACCAATAAAGTCCTTAATAAAAAATTAAATAACGTTATACCTGTCACAATGGTTCATGGACAAAAAGATGAGGTGGTTCCTGTTAAATATTCAAGAATGGTATTAAAAACTTTTCCTAAAGCAGATAAAAAACTTTTAATAATTAAGAATGGAGATCATAGTCTCTCCTCAAGTAAGAATTTAAATATAATTTGTAAAGAATTAGAAAAGATAATAAAAAAGATTAACTAGCTTTTCCAACTAAACTTTTATTTGTAATAGGGTTTTCTAATTTATTTAGCATTTCTTTAGGACAAACCTGAAGAAAATTATTTAATTCATCATCAAAATTTTCAATAATTTTTGCTGACAAATTTGAATTAGTTTCTTGAGAATGTTTTAAAACTAAATCTTTTAGATAATTTTTCCAATATTCTGTCTCGGGTGTTTGCCAAACTATTGTTTCAGGATTAGCTTTTTTTACAAACTGACTTTTTGGATCATATATAAATGCCATACCACCAGTCATACCAGCTCCAAAGTTATCGCCTACTTCACCTAATATTACTATTGACCCACCTGTCATGTATTCGCAACCATTTGAATCGCAACCTTCTATAACTGCAGTTGCACCTGAATTTCTAACAGCAAATCTTTCACCAGCTTGTCCTGCTGCAAAAAGATATCCTGATGTTGCTCCATACAGAACTGTGTTTCCTATTATTGTATTTTCGTTTGATATTAAATTACTCTCATCTTGAAGTTTAATTACTATAGATGCGCCTGAAAGACCTTTTGCAACGTAATCATTGGCATCTCCTTTTAAAATTAATTTTAGTCCTTTAACACCAAAGGCACCAAAAGATTGACCAGCTGAACCTTTAAAGTTAATTGCAAAAGTATTTTCTTCTAATTTATTATTTCCAAATTTTTTATAAAGATTATATGAAATTCTTGTTCCAACAGCTCTATCAGTATTTTTAATTGTATAAATATTATCAAGCGGTAATTTTCTATTTATTAAACTTTCTATCTCAGGCCAAATTTTTTGGTCTAAAGTATCTGGTACTTCATTTATTATAGGAGCTTCACAATATCTTTTATTTGTGCCTGGATCAGCTTGAACAAATAAAGGATTTAAATCTAGGTCATCTAAATTCGGCGATCCTTTACTGACTTGTCTTAATAAATCTGTTCGCCCAATTACTTCATTTAAGTTTTTAAATCCTAAACTTGATAAAATTTCTCTAACTTCTTGAGCTATGAAAGAAAATAGATTTACTATTTTGTCCGGGGTGCCAGTAAATTTTTTTCTTAATTCATCATCTTGGGTACAAACTCCAACTGGACATGTATTAGAATGACATTGTCTCACCATTATACAACCCATTGCAACCAGCGCTGTTGTTGCTACGCCAAATTCTTCGGCTCCCATCATTGCAGCTATTACAACGTCTCTTCCTGTTTTAATTCCTCCATCTGTCCTTAGTGTAACTAAGTGTCTTAATTTATTTAAAGTTAATACTTGGTTAGCCTCTGTTAGTCCCATTTCCCATGGAATACCAACATATTTAACACTTGTTTGTGGGGTAGCACCTGTACCTCCATTATGGCCTGAAATTAAGATTATATCTGCTTTTGCTTTCGCAACACCAGCAGCAATTGTTCCTATACCAGAAGAGGCAACAAGTTTAACACCAACTCTTGCCTTAGGATTAATTTGTTTTAAATCATAAATAAGCTGAGCTAAATCTTCGATTGAATAAATATCGTGGTGCGGTGGTGGCGATATTAAGGTTACACCGGGAGTAGAATGTCTTAATCTTGCAATTTCATCAGTTACTTTAAATCCTGGTAATTGTCCACCTTCGCCAGGTTTTGCTCCTTGAGCAATTTTAATTTCAATCTCATTACAATTATTTAAATAGTTAATAGTTACTCCAAATCTTGCTGAAGCAATTTGTTTAACTCTAGAATTTGCACTATCTCCATTATCTAAAACTTTAAATCTCTTTTCATCTTCTCCACCTTCTCCACTACATGAAGCTCCTTTAATTCTGTTCATTCCCATGGCAAGTGTTTCATGTGCCTCTTTTGATAAAGCGCCGTGAGACATACTTCCACTTCCAAATCTTTTCATAATCTCAGTTATTGGTTCAACTTGGTCAATATCAATTGCCTCTTGATTTTTAAAATCGATTAAATCTCTTAGACTAATTGGTTTTAAACCATAAATACCTTTAGTATACTTTTTATAAGTTTCGTATGAATTTGAGCCTACGGCTGCTTGCAATAGATGAATTAATTTTCCTTGATATTGGTGTGTTTCACCATTTTTTCTATATCTGTAAATTCCTCCAATAGGAAGAATATTAGAATGAATATCAAATGCATCTTTATGTATAGATCTTATTTTTTTTTCAATACCAGTTAAACCTATTCCAGAAATTTTAGATAATACTCCAGGAAAATAATCTTTTACAATTGTTCTACTTAATCCAACAGTTTCAAAATTACATCCACCTCTATATGAACTTAAAACTGATATACCCATCTTTGACATTATTTTTAATAGTCCAAGGTTTACTGATTTTATATATCTACCCACACACTCATCAAAAGAGAAATTCCCAAAAAGCTTTTTTGAATATCTTTGATGTAAACTATCAAATGCTAAGTAGGGATTGACAGTTGTTGCTCCAACACCTATTAATGTTGCAAATGAATGTGTGTCTAGGGCATCTCCTGTTTGTACATTAATTGATGCATAGCCTCTCAAACCTAATTTAATTAAATGAGTATTTATTGCACCAATACATAGCAGCATTGGCATTGGTAATTTTGTTTCAGATATATTTTTATCCGACAAAATAAGTTGAGTACTGCCTTCTCTTACTGCTTTTTCAGCGTTATTTTTTAATAATTCAATGGCCTCTTCTAAACTTTGATCAGTATTGAATGTACAATCTAAAATTTTACAATTATCTCCAAAATATTTTATAAATTTTTCAAACTGTGTGTTTGATAAAATTGGACTATCTAAAACATAAATATTTTCCTCAGTTAGATTAGAAAAATCTAGTATATTTCCCAAATTTCCAAATCTAGTCTTCAAGCTCATCACCTTATTTTCTCTAAGTGAATCAATTGGGGGATTGGTTACTTGACTAAAATTCTGTCTAAAATAATGATAAAGAGGCCTATATTTATCAGATAAAACTGCAAGTGGAGTGTCATCTCCCATAGACCCAGTTGCTTCTTTAGCATCCTCAGCCATAGGATGCAAAATTAACTCCAGGTCTTCTAGACTATAACCAAAACAATGTTGAATCTTTTTTAGATCAGAACCTGAAAACTCACTTTTCTCATTTTCTATAGTTAATGATTTATCTAATTCAATTATTTGATTATTAAAGTGTTTGTATTCTTTAGACAAATAATTCTTTATTTGATTGTTTGTATAAACTTTTCCTTTTTCAATTCTTACTCCTAATATTTCACCTGGTCCCAATCTTCCCTTTGAAACAATTTTCTTTTCATTAAGGTCGATCATTCCTGTCTCAGAACCTGCAAACAAAAGTTTATCTCTTGTGATGGTATATCTAAGAGGTCTTAGTCCATTTCTGTCACTACCTACAATAACCCACTCATTATCAGTTGCAGCTATAGCAGCAGGTCCATCCCAAGGTTCCATTGTACTATTTAAAAAGTTGAAAAGTTGTTGGTGATCTTTTGGAAGAACTTTACTTTTTTTTGACCAAGCATCAGGAATTAGCATAAGTTTCGCTAGAGGTGCTGAATGTCCAGAAATATTTAATAATTCAAATACATTATCTAATGAAGCAGAATCAGAATTACCTGCAGGGATTACAGGCTTTAAATTTTCCATATCATCAAACATAGGACTAAACATTTCTTCTTCGTGAATTCTCATCCAATTTATGTTTCCTTTTAAAGTGTTTATCTCTCCATTGTGAGCAATTGATCTAAAAGGTTGGGCTAAGTCCCAACTTGGAGCTGTATTAGTAGAAAATCTTTGGTGGAAAATTGCATAACGTGAAATGAAACGCTCATCTTTTAAATCTGGATAAAAATCAGATAAAGACTCTGCTAAGAACATTCCCTTATAAATTATTGATTTCGAGCTGAATGAACAAATATAAAAGTTGTTTAATTGATTTCTTAAAGCTTCTTTTTCAATTTTTCTTCTAGTTTCATAAAGAGCTCTTTCTAAATCTTTACCATGAATTGACTTATCGTTATGGGTAAAAAGAACTTGCGCAATTTCAGGTCTTGTTTGTTCTGCCTTTTCACCTAATACAGAAGGATCAACGGGTACTTGTCTCCATCCATAAATATTAAAATTCTTTTTTGTTAATTCACTTTCTACAATTGATCTGCATTGCTCCTGTCCTCCAAAGTCATTTCTTGGCAAGAAAATCATTCCCACACATAAATCTGAGTTGTCATGCTCATGACCTGTTATTTCAATTTTTTCTGCAAAGAAATCATTTGGTATTTCAATGTGAATACCTGCTCCATCTCCAGTTTTACCGTCTGCATCAATTGCACCTCTATGCCATACAGCTTTTAGAGCCTCGATACCGTATTCGACTACTTTTCTTGATTTTAGACCCTCAGTTGATGCAACAAGACCTACTCCACATGCATCATGTTCCAATGTTTCATCATATACATGATTTTTTTTTAAAAGTTTACGATTTTTGTTTTGGATATCCATCATGCAACTTTCATTTTTTGTTTTGATTGAAGATAACTTTCAATTGAAGTGGCAGCATCTCTACCATCTTTAATAGCCCATACAACTAATGAGGCTCCTCTTACTATATCTCCTGCCGCGAATACACCTGGTATACTAGTTTCCAAGGTATCAAAGTCAGCTTTTACTGTTCCCCACTGTGAAACTTGTAATCTAGGTTCCTGAAATAGAACTGGTAAATCTTCTGGATCAAAACCTAAGGATTTAATAACCAAATCAGCATTAATTTTAAATTCTGAGTTTTCTTCTGCAACGGGTCTTCTTCTGCCACTTTCATCTGGATCCGTTAATTTCATTTTATCTACAATAATACTATTTACTTTATTAGTTCCTCTAAACTCTTTTGGGTTACTTAACCAAATAAATTCTACACCTTCCTCCTCAGCATTGCCTACTTCTCTCGCAGATCCAGGCATATTTTCTCTGTCTCTTCTGTAAAGACATTTTACAGATTTAGCTTTTTGTCTTACAGAAGTTCTTACACAGTCCATTGCAGTATCTCCACCACCAATTACTACCACATCTTTACCCTCAGCATTTAATGTTCCGTTATCAAACATTTCGACTTTATCGCCTAAACCTTTTTTGTTTGAAGCTGTTAAGAATTCCATTGCAGGAAAAATATTACTTAGATCATTTCCAGGTAAGTTAACTTCTCTTGCTTTGTATACACCTGTTGAAATTAACAAGGCGTCATGTTTTGATTGTAATTCTTTTAATGTTGAATCTTTACCAACCTCGAAATTATGAACAAATTTTATTCCACCTTCTTTTAAAAGTTTAATTCTTCTCTCAACTACATGCTTTTCTAATTTAAAATTTGGTATTCCATAGATTAACAATCCACCTGCTCTGTCATATCTATCATAAATTGTTATTTGGTATCCTTTTTTTCGTAATTCTTCACCACAAGCTAGTCCTGCGGGTCCTGCTCCAATAATTCCAACACTTTGTTCATTTTCAATTTTTACATTTATTGGTTTTACCCAGCCATTTTCCCATGCTTTATCAGTTAAATATTTTTCAACTGAACCAATTGTTACTGTTCCATGTCCCGATTGCTCAATTACACAGTTTCCTTCACATAACCTATCTTGTGGGCATATTCTTCCACAAACTTCCGGCATATTATTAGTACTTTGGGATAGATGGTAAGCTTCTTCATACCTTCCTTCTGCAGTTAACTTTAACCAATCAGGTATATTGTTACTTAATGGACAGTGAACCTGACAAAAAGGAACGCCACACTGTGAACACCTGCTCGATTGTTCTTTAGCTTTTTCATGAATAAACTCTTGATAAATCTCTCCAAAATCCTCTTTTCTCAGGGATTTATCTCTTTTAGGTGGATTTTGTTGACCTATATCTACAAATTTAAGCATTTTATTTGTCATTTGAATCGGCTTATACACCAGAAGCATATTTCCTTAAAGTATTACTAGGTAATATATATTGACATATATTTTTAAAAAACATTGAATTTAGTGCATTTTCTATTTAACGCATAATTGATATGCATTTAAAAGATTGCCTTATTTAGGTAATCTTTTAACTATCTATTAAAATCATTAATGATTTCAGAATATATAGAAGCATCAATTTTAGCGTTTGTTCAAGGTTTTTCGGAATTTATACCAATAAGTTCATCTGCGCACCTCATAATTATATCAAAATTATCGAACTTTAGTATTAGTTCGCTTCAACTTGATATTAGTCTTCACTTAGGTTCCCTTTTGGCAATTATTTTTTATTTTAGAAAGGATTTGGTAAATATTTTAGGAAATAAGTCTTTATTATTACTTATAATTTTTGGTTCTTTACCATTAGTTATTGTTGGTTATTTTATTTATACATCAGGGCTAATTGAAAATTTAAGAAATTTAAAAGTTATAGCATGGACAACTTTGGTATTTGGTATTCTATTATTTATTGCAGATCGATCTGGTATAAAAAATAAATTTGATACCAGTTTAAATTTAAAAAATATTTTACTTATTGGTATTTTTCAAATTTTAGCTGTTATACCTGGTGTAAGCAGATCAGGTATAATAATTACAGTCTCAAGATTTTTAAATTTTGATAGAGTAGACTCTTCAAAAATATCTTTTTACTTATCAATACCTGCATTAGCGGGAGCAAGTATACTTAGTTTAAAAGATGTGGTAAATGCAAATATTGATTTGAACATATTATTTTTATATTCAATAATATTTTCATTTTTAGTTTCTTATTTAACAATAAAATATTTTTTAATTTATGTTAAAAATTTTAATTTAAATATTTTTGTTTATTACAGAACTTTTCTTGCTTTAATTCTTTTTGTAATTGCTTATAGCTAATTTTTAGTACTAGGTGAAATTTGAGAAGAAATTACTGCAATCAATATAAATAAACAACCAATCATATTATTTGTACTTAAAAATTGATTGAGAATAATCCATCCTGCTACAGCTGCAAATACCCCCTCGAGAGAATAAATAATTGCCGCTGGTGCCTCCTCTATGTTTTTTTGTGCATACATTTGTAATGTAAAGGCTATACCGCCTGATAATGCTCCTGCGTAAAGAATAGAACTACTTTCCATCAATATTTTTGAAATATTTATTTCTTCAAAAATATAAGAAAAGATTAGTGAGAGTGTTGCAACAAATAATGCTTGAAGTGCAGCATAAAACATTGGAATATCAAATTCTTCCATGAACTTACCTGCAAAAATTATATGCAAGGCCCAAAATACTGAGCACAATATAACTAGACCATCACCTAACATAATTTCTGAGTTAGAAAAATCACTTAGAAGATATACTCCAACAACACAAAGACCAATTGCTGGCCATATACTCCAATGAACTTTTTTGGAGAAGATGAAAAATAACAAAATTGGAACTATTGGTACGTAAAACACTGTAAAAAAAGCTGTATTTGCAATATTTGTATATTGGAGAGCAGCTTGTTGTAAAAAAGTACCCAAAAACAGGGATACTCCCATGAAAACTAAATATTTTATAAAAAGTTTTGATTTTGAAAGTATTTCTAGTTTAATTTTCTTCCTCTCAAATAATAAGGCAAGTGGTAATATTGTAAAAAAGCCAACAATAAATCTTGCTGAATTAAAAGTTAATGGACCGATATTATCCATACCAGTGTCTTGAGCAATGAAAGCTGTTCCCCAAATAAAAGTTGTGACTAAGGCACAGACCATTGAAAGGGATTTTGTCATTATGTTTAATAAGATGAATATATTTATTAATTTATTCTGTTTAACTTACAAGAGCTGTCAAAATCTTCTTTGTTAATATAACATCCAGACATTTTTCTAACTCCATTAAACGATCCTCTACCATGAAGTATTCGCCAATTATTAAATATTAGAAGTTCTCCAGGTTTAAGTATATGTCGCCACTGATAATCTTTATTGTTAGCAATAAGATCAAATGTTTTTATTGCTTCATAAAACTTTAATGTTAAATCTTTTTCAAATCTAAATGGTGCTCGATCATAATTATTAAAACTAACTTGAACTATTTCATTATTTACATTTAACTTAAATATTGGTCTTTCAGCCTCAAGATAAACACCATCACCGATATAATTTCCCTTAACATTTATTTTTGTCATTAATTCATACATAGGCTGGTTTTCTTTTTTTATTGTGTCTGCTATTTTTAATCCATCAACCATAATCGATTCACCACCTCTAGCATTATATTCACAACATAGTAATAATTGTAATCCTGGAGCATCATTACTATATGTTGAATCTGTATGAGGTCTTAGTTCTTCTTGAGTGTATGCACTATCAGCTTTATTCTCATCTGACTCAAAACTCCATAGTCCTCCAAATATAGAGTTTCTTACGTAACCAATTCTATTTGCGATTGTTTCAACAGACTTTAAATTGGTTTCACAGTTTTTAATTACTGAAAATCCATAGTCATGAAGATTTTTTAAAAAATTTCTAAATCCCTCATTTGATAAAATTGAATTATAATCTAAAAAAATTTCTTCTTTTATTTCATTAGCTTTCCAGATTTTTAAATTAGATTTTACTTCTTTTTTCTTTTTTATTTTATTATTAGTTAGAAATTCAGATGAATATTTGACTGGTTTTTCTAAATCAGGCCATGAGACACTCAAATATTTTCCATTTTCAATTATTTCTGCCTTTTTAATTTTTAAATTTATATCTAATGCTGCTGTATATGTTTTCCTTTGGCTAGACCTTTTATCCCAATTTTGCTCATCTTTTGCGTGATCTCTTAGCCAAATATTAGGAAAAATTTCAGAATTTTCTTCATTAAAGTGAACGTGTATATCATCTTCTAATATTTCAATTTTAGTAATCATTTACTCAAGTTATATGCAAAATTAGACCCAAGATTATCTTTTAATTCGTTATTAAATTTAGCGGCCTCAGCTCCATCTATAATTCTGTGATCATATGATAGAGATAGTGGAAGCATGGTTCTTGGAACAAATTTACCATCAATAAATACCTGTTTTTTATAACTTCTACCAACACCAAGTATAGCAACTTCTGGAAAGTTAATTATTGGTGTAAAAAAAGAACCACCTATGCCACCTAAGCTTGTAATAGTCATTGACCCTCCAAAGAATTCTTTTTTATCAATTTTTAAGTTTCTACAATCATCACTTACTTTTTTTAATTCTTCACTTAACTCATTGATGTCTTTTTGATTAGCATCTCTAATTTTAGGAACCATTAGTCCATGTTGAGTATCAACCGCGATACCAACATGAAAATACTTTTTAAAAGTAATGTTTCCATTTTCAATATCATCAATTGACGAATTAAATGACGGAAATTTTTTTAGTGAAAGTACCAATGCTTTAATAATAAATGCAAGAGGAGTAATTTTTATTCTTTCTCCTGTATAATTATCTTTTATTGAACTTCTAAATTCTTCCATTTCTGTAATATCAGCCTCATCATGGTTAGTTACATGTGGAATATTTGTCCACGAATTTACGAGATGTGGAGCTGCTATTTTTTTTATTCTAGGAATATCTTTAATTTCAACTTCCCCAAAATCTGAATGTTGATATTCACTTTTAATAATTTTTTCTTTTTGTCTTTCACTATTATTCTGAGGATCATTAATTCTAGATGCGACAAATTCTTTTAAATCTTTTTCAACAACCCTGCCTGATCTCGCTGTCCCTTTAACATTATTTATATCTACTCCAAGTTCTCTTGCAAATTTTCTAACTTTTGGACTTGCAGATATTTTATTTAATTGATCAGACATTTACATTTTTGTTGGCATAGGTTTATCTTTATCAATTTTATACTTTTTAAATGCATCCTCAGCATACTTAGATGCAACAAGCTGTTCATTTGCTAAAACACTAAGGCTATAAGCAACTATATGTTCTTTATCTACTTCAAAAAAATTTCTTAGGTTTTTTCTTGTATCACTTCTTCCATATCCATCAGTGCCTAATGAATAAAAGCTCTTTTTTGTAAAAGGTCTTATTTGATCAGCATTTATTCTCATATAGTCAGTGGCTGTAAGGATAGGACCTTGTTGTTTGCCTAAAGATTCCTCTACATATGATTTTTTATTTGTTTCTGCCGGATTTAAAAGGTTAAATCTTTCAACTTCCATTCCATTTTTTCTTAACTCATTAAAACTAGTAACACTCCAAACTTCACTATCGACCTGATATTCTTTTTTGAGAATTTCTGACGCTGCCATCATTTCTCTTAGTATTGTTCCAGAGCCTAATAATTGAATTTTTGCATCTTTAGAACCTGATGTTTCTTTAATTTTGTACATTCCCTTGAGAATTCCATCTTCACAACCCTTTGGCATTTCAGGGTGAGAGTAATTTTCATTCATTGTTGTAATATAATAAAAAATATTTTCATTTTTCTCATGCATCCTTCTTAAACCTTCTCTAAAGATCACAGCTAATTCGTAATGGAACGTTGGATCATAAGAAATGCAGTTTGGAATTGTTGATGCTAACAAATGACTATGACCATCTTGGTGTTGAAGACCTTCTCCTGCAAGTGTTGTTCTTCCTGCAGTCGCACCAATTAAAAAGCCTCTTGCTTGACTATCTCCTGCAGCCCAAGCAAAATCTCCAATTCTTTGAAAGCCAAACATAGAATAGAAAAGATAAATTGGTATCATTTCAATATCATGATTTGTATATGCTGTTCCTGCTGCTATCCAAGAAGACATTGAACCAGCTTCTGTAATGCCTTCTTCTAACACCTGACCACTTTTCTCTTCTCTATAAGATGAAAGTTGTGCTGAGTCCTCTGGCTCATATTTTTGACCCTCATGAGCATATATACCTATTTTTTGGAAGAAACCTTCCATTCCGAATGTTCTAGCTTCGTCAGGAATAATTGGAACTAATTTTGGTGCAACATCTTTATCTCTCAAAAGATTAGTTAACATTCTTACTAATGCCATTGTTGTAGACATTTCTTTTTGATCAGTAGATTTTTTCATAAAATCAAAAATATCTTTAACTGGGGCTTTAATTGGTTTTGAATATGATGTTCTCTCTGGTATAAAACCACCAAGTTCTAATCTTCTTTTTTTTAAATATTTAATTTCTTCAGAATTTTCATCTGGCTTGAAATATTCAATATTTTTGACTTGAGAATCTGTTAAAGGAACATCGAACCTATCCCTGTAATACATTAAATCGTCAACATCCAATTTCTTTTGTTGGTGAGTAGTGTTTACACTTTCACCACTTTTACCCATACCATAGCCTTTTATAGTTTTGGCTATTATGACTGTGGGGCTTCCTTTGTGATTGATCGCTTTATCGTATGCAGCATAAACTTTATGAGGATCATGGCCACCTCTATTAAGCCTCCAAATATCAGTATCTGACATTGATGAAACTAATTCTGTTGTTTCAGGATATTTGCCAAAAAACTTTTCTCTTACATACAGTCCATTTCTTGCTTTAAATGCTTGATATTCACCATCTACGGTCTCATTCATAATTTTTACTAAATGTCCCGTCTTATCATTTGCTAAAAGTGAGTCCCAATAAGATCCCCAAATAACTTTTAAAACATTCCAGCCACCTCCTCGAAAAATACCTTCTAATTCTTGAATTATTTTTCCATTTCCTCTTACTGGACCGTCTAATCTTTGTAAGTTGCAGTTTACAACAAATATTAAATTATCTAAATTTTCACGCGCCGCTAAACCAATTGCCCCAAGTGACTCAGGTTCATCCATTTCTCCATCTCCAAGAAAAGCCCAAACTTTTCTTCCCTCATCTTTAATTAATCCTCTATTGATTAGGTATTTCATAAATCTTGCTTGATATATTGCTAACATTGGACCAATACCCATTGAGACTGTTGGAAATTGCCAAAAATTTGGCATTAGCCAAGGATGTGGATAAGACGAAAGTCCACCAGTTTGTACTTCTTGTCTAAATCTATCTAACTGCTTTTCACTCAATCTTCCCTCAAGAAAAGCTCTTGCATACATTCCTGGCGCACTATGACCTTGGAAATATATTAGATCACCTCCGAATTTATTATTTTTTGCCCGCCAAAAATGATTCATCCCAACATCATATAAAGTTGCAGCTGATGCAAATGTTCCTATGTGACCGCCAAGTTCAGGATGTTTTTTATTTGCTCTTACTACCATTGCAGCAGCATTCCATCTAATGAATGATCTTAATTTTCTTTCTATATTTTGATCTCCTGGCGATTTTTTTTCTTCTTCAGGTGGTATTGTATTCACGTAAGGCGTAGTTTGAGTATGAGGAATTTTAGATCCAGCTTTATAGGATTGGTCAATTAATTGTTTAATTAAAAAATGAGCTCTTTCAGAACCATCATTATGCAGAACTGCACTTAATGAATCTAACCACTCTTTAGTTTCAACAGGATCAACATCATCATCACTACTGACCATTCTAACCTCATTAATCAATCTTGTTTGCTTGATTTGTTTTGGCTCTATAACTTTTGTTTCAACTTTTGTGTCAGATTTTGTAGCAGTTTCTGCTTCCTCTATTAATTTCTCTGTTGAAGGTGGAATTTTTTCATCTAGGGTTTTACTAATTTTCTCATGTTCATCTTTATTTTCTGACGATAGAGTTAATATTAAATCACCTTTTGAAACTTTATCACCAATTTTTACATTTATATTTTCAATTGTGCCTTCATAATTGGATGGTACTTCAACACTTGATTTATCACTTTCTAAAGTAACAACAGGGTCATTTTTATTGATTTTGTCGCCTTTTTTTACAAGTACTTCGATTATTTCAACATTTTCAAAGTCTCCTATATCAGGAACTAATAAATCTAGATTCATTTTTGTAATATATATATATCAATATTTGCTAAAAAAATAATTTACATTATTAATAAAGTAAAAAAACTGTACAAATTGCGCCTGTAGCTCAATTGGATAGAGCGCTTGGCTACGGACCAGGAGGTTCTGGGTTCAACTCCTAGCAGGCGCACCAAAATGAAAGGATAAATGAAAATTTCACTTGAAAAATCTGTAATTTATTTCTTTTGTTTAGTTTTATTATTTATACTAATTATGACAATAATCCTCTAATGAAAAAAAAATTTGAACAGTTAAGCAATAGACCAAGCTACATGAAACATAATGGTGGTTTATTATTTAGATCTATAACCAAGAAAAAATTTGAGTTTAAAACCAAGATTAAAAAAACACATTTAAATAAAGCTGGGATAACCCATGGTGGTTATATTTGTACAATCATTGATGCTGGTGCAGGTACTGCTTGTCATAGAGCAAGCGGAAATAACCCATGTGTAACTATTTCATTGGATATAAAATTTATAGCTCCCTCGATCATTGGAGACGAATTATTGGGAATAGTAGAAATTCAAAAAGTTACAAAGTCAATGGTATTTATAAATTGCAAACTTAAATGTAAAAATAAATTAATTGCAAGTGCAGTTGGAATTTGGAAAATTTTAAAAAGACCTCTTCCAAATGCTGGACTAGGTGGATAAGTTTTATTTTCTTAATTGAATAATAAGTATTGGCAACACTAAAATTAAACCAATAATTGATGAACTTAGACCAGGTGCAATAAATAATAATGAAATAATTCCCAAATACCATCTCTGAAACGTAGAAACTCTTTTAAATAGATACCCTGTAAATCCAATTCCGATCAAACCAATTCCAATCATTGCAGATATTAAAGTTACAAAAAAATCATAAAAATTAAATCCTTGGGCAACTAGTAATAGAGATGGTGAATAAACAAATACAAAAGGCACAAGAGCTTTTGCAATGCCTAATCTAAATGCAGTATTACCCGTGGTAAATGGATTTGATCCTGCAATCCCAGCAGCAGCATATGCTGCAAGAGCAACAGGCGGTGTTATGTCAGCTAAAACACCATAATAAAACACAAAAAAGTGAGAAACTATGGGCTCAATTTGTAATTGAGTGAGAGCGGGCGCAGCAACAGCAACTAGTATTATGTATGTTGCGGTAGTTGGTACCCCTGTACCCATAAATATGCATGATATTGCAATTAATATTAATGAAAAAAATAATGTTAGATCGGCTAAAGAAAAATAATTAAAAGGTAAAAAATTTAAGAAAAAACCTCCAATATCACCAGCCGTTTGAATTACTACATAACCTAATCTAAAACCAACACCTGTTAGTGTAACTACACCAACTATAATCCCTATTGATGTTGCAGCGGCTCCAACAGCTAAGGTGTTCTTTGCGCCTCTTGCAAGACATTCAAATAAGTCTTTAAAAGTAAGTCTATTTTTTTTTCTAATAAATCCAATAACAACACATGCAATTATTCCATTTACTGCAGCATAATCTGGAGTACGACCAACCAAAATTAAATATACCAAGATAAATAATGGAACTATTGAAAGCCAATTATCTTGTATAATTTTTATAAATTTAGGAACCTCACTTTCGTTTAAACCTCTAAGTCCTAATTTTTTTGCCTCTAAATGAACCATCACAAAAATTCCAAAATAGTGAAGAAGTGCAGGTATTAATGCAGCTGCTAAAATATCTCTTAAAGGCAATTCTAAATATTCCACCATAATAAATGCAGCTGCTCCTAGGATAGGTGGGGTTATTTGTCCACCAGTAGATGCTGTAGCTTCTACAGCTCCAGAAAAATGTGGGGGATATCCAACTTTTTTCATTGCAGGTATAGTTAAAGATCCAGTTGTTACTGTATTTGCAATAGAAGACCCAGATATAGTCCCAAGAAATGCTGAAGAAAAAATTGCTACTTTTGCCGGACCTCCAGAATATCTTCCAGCTATCACCATTGCTAAATCAATAAATAATTGTCCTAGTCCTATTCGTGTTGCAAGAACTCCAAATAGAATAAACAAAAAAACATATTGAGCCATAACACCAACAGCGATTCCATAAATTCCTTGGTTAGTTATATAAATATGATTTACAAAACCTGCCCAACTACTGCCTCCGTGCTTTAAAGCTCCAGGAAAAATTGGACCATAAAGTGCAAAAATCATAAACATTACACATATTAATGGCAGTGTGTATCCAATAGATCTTCTTGCAGCTTCAAGGGTCAGAATTATAAGTGTTGATCCCATTATAACTTCAGTACTTGATGGATTTCCTACTCTGCTAGCTAATATTTCAGGAGGCAATAAAGGTAGATAAAGTGCAGTTATTATAACTAGAATTGAAAAAATAATATCTATTATAGGAACTTTGCTTTTTGATTTATCATCAGGAAATCTTTTCCAATTATAAAATAGAAATACTAGACCGACTACAAAAGAAATATGAATACCTCTATGAAGTATATCTCTGATTGTTCCAAATCCTGAAGCATAAAAATGGTAAATTGACATTATAACTAATGCAATAAACGTAAATAATTTTAGAAAATTTTTTAATCTTCTTTCGTTACTTTTTATTTCAAACTTTTCTTCAAGTTTTGAAACTTCCTCAGGAGAAATATTAAATTGAGACATAATAATGCCCTAGGTCGTTAGAACTAGGGCACAATATATTTTAGAATACTTATAAATTTAATTTATAAGTCCCGCTTCTTTATAGAACTTTTCTGCACCAGGATGTAATGGTACTCCTACTCCAGAAAGAGCTGTATCAGGCGTTATTGTTTTACCTTTAGCATGACCAACATCCATTAACTTTCTAGATTCTTTATTCCATAAAGCTTTAGTGATTTGATAGATTAGCTCATTATCTTCTTTTGCAGAAGTAAACCATTGAGCACCTACTGCTACAGTATTTACCTCATCAACTCCTTCATAAGTTCCTGAAGGAATTGGGCTTTGTGAGAAAAATCCATATTTTGAAGTTAATGCTTTAGCTCCTGCACCATCTATGGGAACTAATTTTACATCAACTGCAGATGCTAACTCAACAATAGCTCCTGTTGGAAAACCTGCGACAACAAAAATTGCATCAACTTTACCATTTCTTAGTGCATCTGTTGCTGCTTTACCTTTTAAAGCTTCAGCTTTTACATCACTAGTACTTAAACCATTTGACTCTAAAATTAATTTAGCGTCAACATACGTACCAGATCCAGGTTCATCTAGTGAAACTCTTTTGCCTTTTAGATCTTTAACAGAATTAATATTGCTTTTTTTAAGCGCAACTAAGTGAATATGTTCTTGGAAAAGTGCTGCGATAGTTCTTAAATCTTTTGCTGGTTCTTTTCCTTCCATAGTTCCAGTACCAGTGTAAGCCCAATAGGCAACATCAGACTGTGCAAAACCTGAATTTCTTAAACCTGAAATAATAGCATTTACATTATCTACTGATCCTCTTGATGAAACAGCAGATGCAATTAAGTTAGGAACTCCACAACTTCCACCTTTACCACATTCTCTTGATCCTGGCGGTTTAGAAATTGCATTTGCAATCATTCCACCGACTGGATAATAAGTGTAAGCCGTTCCTCCTGTACCAATTGTAAAAAATTTTAGTTCTTCAGCAAATGATTTACCTGACAAACCAAGTGTCAGAAGTAATATCATTAGAGAACTTTTGAAAAAGTTTTTTATCATTTTTACTCCAATTTATTAATTATTATTACTATTTAATATTAATCAATTATTATTGTCTATATAAATTTAGGAGTATTTATGGTGTCTTAAGTTCATCCAAATTTTTAAATTCATTTAAAATATTAGGATTTATAAGAGCTTGAATATTTTTTATTTTTATTCCTTCAACAGTATTTCTAACAGCGATCTCAACTATTTTACCATTTTTGGTTCTCGGTATATCTGAGACCTCAATTATTTTTTTGGGTACATGCCGTGGGGATGCATCTTTACGTATAGCCTTCTTTAAATTAAAAGATAAATCTTCATTTAACGACTTAGGTTTCTTTAAAACAACAAATAATATAATTCTCACATCATTATCCCATTTCTGACCTATAACAATTGACTCTCTAACTTCTTTAAATTTATCAACTACGGAATATATCTCAGCAGTACCTAATCTTGCTCCACCAGGATTTAGTGTAGCATCTGATCTTCCATAAATTACATAACCTCCGTTAGATTTTCTCTCTGCAAAATCTCCATGATGCCAAACATTTTTAAATTTTTTGAAATATGCATCCTTATATTTTTTATTATTCTTATCATTCCAAAATAATTTTGGCATTGAAGGAAAAGGAGATTTACAAACTAATTCCCCTTTTTGATTTATTAAAGATTTTCCTCTTTCGGAAAAAACATCAGTATTCATCCCTAATCCGTTATTTTGAATCTGCCCTCTGTAAACTGGTGAATATAAATTTCCTAATACAAAGCACGATACTAAGTCTGTTCCACCTGCAATAGACGCCAAATGAACATTTTTTTTTATATTTTTATAAACATAATCAAAACCTTCAGATGATAAGGGTGATCCAGTAGAACAAATAATTTTGAGATAATTTAGTTTATATTTATTTTTAATGTTTAAATTAAGTTTTTTTAATTGATCAATGTACTTAGCACTTATACCAAAGAGAGAAATTTTTTCTTTCTCAGCTATTTTAAATAGTAAATCATTTCTTTTATGCATTGGAAAACCATCAAATAGAACAATAGAAGCTTTTGATGCCAAAAAAGTCATTAACCAATTCCACATCATCCACCCACAAGTAGTAAAATAAAATACATTATCCCCTTCCTTAACATTACAATGAAGTTTATGTTCTTTAAGATGCTGTAACAAAACTCCACCAGCTCTATGACATATGCATTTTGGTTTCCCTGTTGTTCCACTTGAATATAAAATTGCTAACTCTTTATCAAAATCAAATTTTTTATATGAATATTTTCTCTCTTTTTTATTTTTAAGATTATTGTAATGAAAAATTTTAATTCCCATTATCTTTTTTTGCTTTAATTTTTTTTTACCTGGATAATTAATAATAAGCACACTGCTAATGGATTTAATTTTTTTAAGAATAACTGGTAGTCTTTCAAGAATATTTATTTCTTTACCATTATAATAATACCTATCAGTAATTATTAATAGCTTTGGTTTAATTTGGGAAAATCTTTCTATAACTCCCTGAGAACCAAAGTCGGGAGAACATGATGACCATATGGCTCCTATAGCGCTAGCTGCTAAAAAACTTTCAACTGTTTCGATTTGATTTGATGTGTATGCAGCAATTCTATCTTTTTCTTTAATTTTATTTTCTTTAAAAAAATTAATTAATTTAAAGGTATTATTATTTAATTCTTTCCAGGATTTCTCTTCACGATATCCATTTTCACTAATAAAAGTAACAGCTTTTGTATTATCATTTTTTGACAATAAGTTTTCTGCATAATTTAATTTTGATTTTACTAAAAATTTACTTTTGATAATTTCTTTGGGAAAATGAAATCTATCATTTTTAATACCTTTGATATTTGAAAATTCCCAAACTGAAGACCAGAAAAGCTTTGGGTTTTTGATTGTCCAATTAAATAATTTTTTATAATTTTTTGCAGGCTTATAATTAAATTTATTTGCTAAAAATTTTTCAAAATCAAACAAGTTTGATTTTGATTTTGTTTTGAAATTAGCTTCCCAAAGTTTCTGAGGCATAAAAAAATATATTTAATTTTTTGAAATTATGGTAACCTTAAAACATTAAATAATAAAAATGAGAACTTTTTCCTCGATGATTCGGACTAGTTTTAGCCTATTTTTGTTCTTTAGAGTTAACAATATATAGTATTGTTTAAAAAAAGCACACCAAAACTAGAAATGACAAAAAATAAAATCACGGCAGTTCTTGGACCTACAAATACAGGAAAAACCTTCTTGGCAATTGAGACCATGCTATCATTTGATTCGGGTATGATCGGTTTTCCTTTAAGACTTTTGGCAAGAGAGGTTTATGACAAAATTATAAAAAAAGTAGATCCATCAAAAGTTGCTTTGATTACAGGTGAAGAAAAAATTATACCAATAAATTCAAAATATTTTCTTTGCACTGTTGAGTCTATGCCATTGGATAAAAGTTTAGAATTTGTTGGAATAGATGAAATACAAATGTGTAATGACCACGAGAGAGGTCATATTTTTACAGATAGATTGTTACATATGAGAGGAGAAAAGCTTACCATGCTAATGGGTTCAAACTCCATTAAAAAAATTATCCAAAAACTCGATGAAGATATTGAGTTTAAAAACAGAGAAAGACTCTCTAAATTATCTTTTGGTGGTCACAAAAAAATTTCAAGAATAGAGAGAAAAAGTGCTATAATTGCTTTTTCTACTGAAGAAGTATACGCGATTGCAGAATTGATAAGACGTCAAAAAGGTGGGGCTGCTATTGTTATGGGCTCACTTAGCCCCAAAACAAGAAACTCACAGGTAAGTTTATATCAATCTGGAGATGTTGATTATCTAGTTGCAACTGATGCAATTGGAATGGGAATAAATATGGATCTAGATAATATTTATTTTTCAAATTTGAAAAAATTCGATGGTAAAAAGTTAAGAAATTTAAATATTTCTGAAATTGGACAGATTGCTGGAAGAGCAGGAAGATATTTAAACGATGGTATATTTGGCACAACAGGTGAATGTAAAGAAATAGGATCTGAAGAAATTGAGGCATTAGAAACACACAGTTTTCCAGATATACAAACAATCTTTTGGAGAAACTCAAAATTAAATTTTTCTAATCGAGTTTTGTTGTTAAAATCTTTAGAAGAAAGACCTCAAAAAGACTGGCTTAGAAGAATAAATGAATGCCAAGATGAAAAAGTATTAAAATATTTTCTGAAAGAGGCTCCAAATATAAAAATAGAAGATAATACTGAAATTTTACAAACACTTTGGGAATGTTGTCAAATACCTGATTTTGTAAAGAAAACTTACGGTCATCATTTTGATGTTGTGAGTAAAATTTTTAATTTTTTAACAAATAGACATAAAAAAGTTCCTAACCAATATATGAAGGAACAGCTGTCATTACTTAATAAATTAGACGGAAATGTTGACTCTTTATCA
This sequence comes from Pelagibacteraceae bacterium AG-337-G04, assembly GCA_003282205.1. Lineage (GTDB taxonomy): Bacteria > Pseudomonadota > Alphaproteobacteria > Pelagibacterales > Pelagibacteraceae > Pelagibacter. Next base: position 2,920 of record QBZW01000011.1, on the reverse strand, counting down.
AACAGAATTGCTAACGTTAGGACATGGGCTTATGTATCAAATAAATCTAATTGGGTTGAAAATCAGGACTATTGGATAGAAAGAACTAAAAACCTTGAAGATAAATTATCAGATAGACTTCATGAAGAATTAACAAAAACTTTTATTGATAAAAGGGCAAGTGTATTAGCTAGAGGTTTAAAACAAGATATATTGTTTGAAACAGAGATTGTTAATGACGAAGAAGTAATGATTAATGAACAGTATATTGGTCGTTTAAAAGGTCTAAGATTAGAATTAGATCTAAAGGTTGATACATTAGATGCTGATGTTAAATCATTAAAAAAAGCTGCACGACAAAACGTTGTTCCCGAAATTATAAAAAGAATTACACAAATTATTGATACTGGCTTAGTTGAACTAAAAGATGATTTTAAAATTTATTGGAACGGCAACCAAATAGCAAAATTAATTCCAGGTTCAGACTATTTAAATCCACAAATTCAGCTAACTATTGATGAAATGATTGAGAATAACGAAAAATCAAGACTTAATGATTATTTACTGAACTGGATAAATGACAAAATTGAAACAGAGTTAAAAAGTCTAATAGATTTGAAAAATGTAAAAGATAATAATTCAGAATTAAGAGCTTTAGCATATCATCTTTATGAAAATAATGGAGTTGTTAAAAGAGATGGGGTATTAAATTATTTAAATAAACTTAACCAATATGAAAGAAAAAAATTGAGAAACTTAGGTGTAAAATTTGGAAGGTATCATATTTTTTTATTTAAATTATTTAAACCAAGCTCTGTATCATTAAGAATTTTATTATGGAAAAACTTTAATGAGAAAAATTTTGATTTCTCACCACCAACTTTTGGATTGAACTTTCTAGAAGAAAAGAAAATATTAAATAAAAATCTAATGCTACTATGTGGATTTGAAAAATTTGAAAATTTATACGTGAGGATAGATATTTTAGAAAGATTATTTTTAATGATTTTTAACACTAAATCAAAAGACAAAATTAAAGAGATTAAGTTAATTCCTGAAATGCTGAATTTGTTAGGTTGTAATAAAGAAAATTTTGTGAAATTAATAAAAAAAATGAATTACAAAACTTATGAGAAAGATAAAAATCTTCACTTTAAATACATTCCATCTAAAAAAATAATTAAAAAAGATATAAAGAAGAATATTAATGACAATCCATTTAATATACTTTCACAACTTAACTTAAAATAATGTTTAATATTTTTAAAAAAAAAGAAACTGAGAAAGAGAATAATCATCCATCAATAACAGCCGTAGCTTGTTTGTTAATTCATTCAGCAAGAATAGATGAGAATTATACCGATAAAGAAAAAAAAATTATTAAAGATGCGATTATTGAAATGGGAGCCGAAACTGAAGATATTGATAAAGTAATACAAGATGCTGAAGAAAAAGAAAAAGACTCAAATCAAATTCTTGATTTTACAAGAGAAATTAAAAATATAAATGAAGAGGATAAAAAAATCATCATAGAGGCATTGTGGGATATTATATATTCGGATGAAGATGCTGATATGTATGAAACAAATCTAATGAGAAGATTATCAGGTTTACTTTATCTAGATCCAAAAATTGTAGGTGATATTAAAAGGAAGGTTAGTCAAAAAAAAATATGACATATTTAGTAAATGATAAATGCATCAAATGTAAATTGATGGATTGTGTTGAAGTATGTCCAGTGGATTGCTTTTACGAAGGTAATAATATGCTTGTAATTAAACCCGATGAGTGTATAGATTGTGGCGTTTGTGAGCCAGAATGTCCAGTAGACGCCATAATATCTGATAATGATGATAATGATGGAAAGTGGTTGGAAGTAAATAAAAAGTATGCTGAATTATGGCCAAATATTAATGAAAAAAAAGATCCTCCAGTGGATCACGAACAATTTAAAGATGTAAAAGATAAATATGAAAAGTATTTTAAAGAAAATCTTGGATAGCAAGAAGACTAAAAAAGTAGTTAAAAAAAAAATAAAAAAAATTAAAAAAATAAAAAAAGTTGCAAAGACAAAAAAAGTTTCAAAGATAGTAAAGATTAAGAAAGTATCTAAAGAATTAAGTAAAAAAAAGATACTTAAAGATTTAAAGAAAAAAGATAAAGTCGAGGTCAAAACAGACCCGCTAAGAATACCTAAAAATAATGAGCAAAAACCTGAAATTAAGAAAGTAAAAAAGCAAGAGACAGAAAAAAGATTATTTAAGGTTAAAGATTATGTCGTTTATCCAAAGCATGGAGTAGGTCAAATAACTGAGACGAAAAAAATTAATATAGGTGGAATTGATGTTGAGACTTACGTGTTAAAATTTGAAAAAGATAAGGCTAATGGAATGGTACCAGTAAACAAACAATCTCATTTAAGACCATTAGCGACAATAAATCAGGTTAATAAGTGTGTAAGCATCTTAAAAAGTAAACCAAAAATTAAAAGATCTATGTGGAGCAGAAGAGCCCAAGAGTACGAAGCTAAAATATCATCAGGTAAGATTTATGATTTAGCAGAGGTTGTGAGAGACCTAAATAAAGGTGATGATATTATGATCGATCAATCTTACAGTGAAAGACAATTATTTGAAAAAGCTTATGAAAGACTATTAACTGAATTCCAGATTGTATTGGGAGCAAATTTAGAGGATGCTCAGAAAAAACTTGATAAAGCCTTGAAGAGAAATTTAGAGAAACAAGCACAAAAGATAGAGGAAAAACAAGTTATTGAAGAACCAATAAATCAAGAACTAACAGAGTAAAAAAAACGCTCCCCACGCAAGCGCCATGAGAAGCGTTATCAGTTAAAAAGAATACTAAACTATCTTCTTTTTTTCTTTTTAGCTTTTTTCTTAGCTTTTTTCTTAGTTTTCTTTTTAGCAGCTTTCTTTTTTCT
>QBZW01000010.1 GCA_003282205.1 Pelagibacteraceae bacterium AG-337-G04 | reverse complement strand
AACAGATGCATTTGGACCTAGTTCTGTACAAGCGATTATGTTACCTAGCCCATATACCGGAGATGAAAGTTTAAATGATGCAAAAAAAGTAGCAAGTCTATTAAATATAAATTATTCAAATTTAAAAATAAATGATGCCATGAAAATTATTGAGGAAATTTTAGGAGATTTTAATGATCCAAATTTTACTAAGGGTATTACAGAAGAAAATATTCAATCTAGATTGAGAGGACTATTGTTAATGGCTTTATCAAATAGATATGGATACATGGTTCTTGCTACAGGAAATAAATCAGAATATGCGGTAGGATACTCCACATTGTATGGAGATATGTGTGGTGGATATGCGCCAATAAAAGACGTTTGGAAAACAGATGTTTTTAAACTGTGTGAATGGCGAAATAAAAATTTTTCAAGTTTATTTAAAGGTCCTGAGGGTCAAGTAATACCAGATAATATTATAAATAAGCCACCCACTGCAGAATTAAGAAATGATCAGAAAGATACGGATAGTCTCCCTGAATATGATATTTTGGATGAAATACTTAAAAGTTTGGTAGAACAAGAAATTTCTGTAGAGAAAATAATTTCAAAAGGATTTGAAAGAGAGGTTGTAGAAAAAACTGCACAATTACTGACTAAGTCAGAGTACAAAAGATTTCAGTCTGCGCCTGGACCAAAAGTTACCCCAAAAGCATTTGGCCGTGATAGAAGATTTCCATTAACTAGTGGATTTAGAAATTGGAGTTAGATGAATAAAGACATTCACTTATCTAATTCTTTAAGTAATAAAAAAGAAATATTTATACCTATTGATGACAAAAAAATTAGAATGTATGTTTGTGGTCCAACAGTATATGATGACCCACATATTGGAAATGCGAGACCCTTAGTAATTTTTGATATTTTATTTAAAGTACTAAAATGCAAGTATGGTAATAAAAACGTAACTTATGTCAGAAATATAACAGATATTGACGACAAAATAATAGAAGCGTCTAAAAATAAAAAAATATCAATTAAAGAACTTTCTGAGAATATTACAAACAGATTTCATAAGGATTGTGAATACTTAAATTGTGATAAACCAACTTTTGAGCCTAGAGCAACAGATAATATTGCTCTAATGATAATCATGGTTGAAAATTTAATTAAGAAAAACGTTGCATATGAAAGCAATAAACACGTTTATTTTGAAGTTAGTAAGTTTAAAGATTACGGAAAATTGTCAAATAAAAAAAAAGAAGAATTAATTGCAGGATCAAGAGTTGAAGAATCTAAGAATAAAAAAAAACAAGAAGACTTTGTTCTATGGAAACCATCCACAGAAGACGAACCTGGCTGGATGTCACCTTGGGGAAGAGGACGTCCTGGTTGGCATTTAGAATGTTCAGTAATGTCCAAAAAATATCTTGGTGATAAGTTTGATATTCATGGAGGAGGAAGAGATTTAATATTTCCACATCACGAAAATGAAATTGCTCAATCACGTTGTGCTAATGAAACTGAGGTTTTTTCAAATTATTGGGTACATAATGGATTTATTACCTTATCAAATCTAAAAATGGCAAAATCACAAGGTAATATTTTAAAGATAAGCAATTTTACAAACAATGTTAATGGCCAGGCTCTAAGACTAGCTTTAATTAGCGCACAGTACAGACAACCTTTAGATTGGAACGATAAACTTCTAGATGAAAGTCAAAAAACAATCGATAAATGGTACAAAAGTTATGTTGAATTAGATAAGCCTAAACTAATTTCCGATGATGAGCTTTCACCTTTGTATGATGATTTAAATACACCTAAGTATATTGCAAATCTTCATAGGTTATTTGAGAAATCCCAATCAGGTGATCTTGAGGATAAAAAAAAATTTGTCTCAGCTTGTAATTTTATTGGTTTATTAACTGAAACTAAAGATGAATGGGAAAAATTTAAAAAAAATAAATCAATTTTAAATGATGAATTAATTGAAACTAAAATTAAAGAGCGAAATCAGGCCAGAGATAATAAAAATTACGAATTAGCTGATAAATTACGTAATGAACTTTTGGAAAAAGGAGTTCAAATAGAGGATAAAGATGGTAAAACCTCGTGGAAATTTAAATAATGTCAGATAAAATATACATTTTTGATACTACGTTACGTGATGGTGCACAAACACAAGGAGTTGATTTTTCTCTAGATGATAAAGAAAAAATCTCAGTAGCATTAGATAATCTAGGAGTTGACTATATCGAGGGAGGTTGGCCTGGAGCCAATCCTACGGATACAGAATTTTTTAATAAAAAACATACTTTCAATAATTCTAGATTAACAGCTTTTGGAATGACAAAAAAAACTGATCATAGTGCTGAGAACGATCCAATGATATCATCTTTAATAAATTCCACAGCAAATTCGATTTGTCTGTTTGGAAAATCTTGGGATTTCCATGTTGATGTTGCTTTAGGTATATCAGAAGAACAAAATTTGAAAAATATAAGCGAAAGTGCAAAACACATTATTAATTCTGGAAAAGAATTCATGTTTGACGCTGAACATTTTTTTGATGGTTATAAATCAAACAAAGAATATGCATTAAGTTGTATTAAATCTGCATATGACCAAGGTGCCAGATGGGTTATTCTATGTGATACTAATGGTGGGACATTACCGCATGAAATATCTAAAATAGTTACAGAAGTAACAAAACACATCCCAGGTAAGAATTTAGGAATTCACGCACACAACGATACAGAAAATGCAGTAGCCAACTCATTATTTGCTATCCAAGCTGGAGTTAGACAAGTACAGGGAACTATTAATGGTTTAGGAGAAAGATGTGGTAATGCCAATTTAATGTCACTAATTCCATCTTTGTATTTAAAACAAGAATTTTCTAATAATTATGAAATCAATATAAATGAGGATAACATTAAACATCTAACACAATGCTCTAGATTATTAGATGAAATTTTAAATAGAAAACCAAATAAACATTTACCATATGTTGGTGCTGCAGCATTTTCTCATAAAGGAGGAATGCATGTTTCTGCAGTACAAAAAGATCCTAAAACTTATGAACACATTGATCCTAAGGAAGTTGGAAATACACGTAATATTGTTATTTCAGACCAAGCTGGACAATCAAATATCTTATCAAGATTAGAAACTATAGGTATCGATATAAAAAAAAATGATCCAAAAATTAAACAACTCTTAGAAGAAGTTAAAGGAAGAGAATTTATTGGTTATAGTTATGATGGTGCAGATGCATCGTTTGAATTATTAGCTAGAAGGATAGTAGGTGAAATTCCAAGGTATTTAATAATTAAAGCTTACGATGTTTCTGTTAAGAAAAATTCATATGGAGAAATTGTTTCATCAGCAAAAGCAGAACTAGAAGTAGATGGCGAAACAATTATATGTGAAGGTGAGGGTAATGGTCCAGTAAATGCTTTAGATAATGCAATCAGAAATAACATAAAAAAGATTTCTAAATATTCCGATTATCTTAAAGATTTAAGACTGGTTGATTATAAAGTAAGAATATTAAATACAGGAACAGAGGCTGTTACTAGAGTTTCAATTGAAAGCACAGACTCCCATGGTAAGAATTGGTTCACAATAGGTGTATCACCAAATATTATTGATGCTTCATTTAAAGCATTAATAGATAGTCTTGATTATAAGTTATTCAAAGATAATGCACCAGCAAGTGCTTAATGAATTTTAACAATATTTCATTTATCCTTCACAAACCTCAACTATCTGAAAATATTGGATTATGCGCAAGAGCCATAAAAAATTTTGGTTTTAAGAATTTATCGGTAGTAGAACCAAAATTAGTATTTCCAAATGATAAAATTATAGCAACTTCTGTTGGTGCTAAAGATATAATAAAAAAATGTAAAGTTTTTTCAAACCTTGAAAATTCATTAACCAAGACTGATATTCTTATTGCAACATCAGCTAGGTTTAGAAATAAAAATATTAAACATATTTCATTAGAGGAGTTAAAAAAAATAAACTTCACAAAAAGGGTTAGTTTTTTATTTGGTTCAGAAGCCTCTGGATTAACAAATGATGAAATCAGTTATGCTGATTATACTTTACAAATTCCAAGTAATAGCAAATTTAGATCACTCAATTTATCACACAGTCTAGTAATTGTAGCTCAAACAGTTTCATACTTAATATCAACAAATAAAGTTGATTTTCAAAAATCAAAAAAAATACAAACAGCTACTAAGAAAGAAATATCTAGCATGCTGAACTTCTGTTTATCTATTCTAGAAAAACAAAATTTTTTTAAACAAAAGGCAAAAAAACCTATTATGATAGAAAATTTACGAAGTATTTTTTATAAAATTGAACTCTCTAAAAAAGAAATACGCATTTTATCAAGTGTATTTGCTGGTCTAACTAAAAAACCTTGATTGACAAAAATATTTTGATGTCTATAAAACCCATTATCATAATATGACAAAAAGATTAAACTCAAAGCATAAAGTTGACAGAAGACTTAAAGTAAATTTATGGGGTAGACCTAAAAGTCCTTTTAATACTAGAGCTTACCCTCCAGGGCAACACGGACAAACTAAATCATCTAAACCATCAGATTACGGCATTCAACTTCAAGCAAAACAAAAACTAAAATGTTACTATGGCAACATGAATGAAAGACAATTTCGAAATATGTATAAGAGAGCCATTATGAAAAAAGGTGATACAGCAGAAAATTTAATTGGTTTACTTGAGAGAAGGTTAGATGCAGTAATTTATAGATCAAAATTATCAAATACTATTTTTTCATCTAGACAATTAATAAACCATGGACACGTTAGAGTTAATGGAAAAAAAGTTAATATTTCTAGCTATCAAGTAAAGGAAGAAGACAGTATTGAAATAAGAGACAAATCAAAACAATTAGCTTTAATAGATATAGCTCTTGCTAACAAAGAAAGAGAAGTTCCTGAGTATTTACAGCTAGATGAAAAAAATAAAAAAGTTAAATTTGTAAGAGTACCAAAATTTGAGGAAGTTCCTTACCCTGTTGTAATGGAGCCTAACCTTGTAATTGAGTATTATTCTAGATAAGTAATTAAAATATTTATATTAATTTTAACTTTTCTTCTTAAATTCTATTCCGTTTTCTTCAAGAAGTTTTGCTAATTCTCCACTTTCGTACATTTCTTTAACAATATCACATCCACCAATGAATTCATTTTTTACATATAGCTGTGGGATTGTAGGCCAGTCACTAAAAACTTTAATTCCTTCTCTAAGATTTTGATCAGCTAAAACATTTACACCTTTAAAATTTACTTCAAGCATTTTTAAAATATTTGTAACAGCCATAGAAAATCCACACTGAGGAGCATCTGGTGTTCCTTTCATGAATAAGCACACTTCGTTACTTTTAATTTCATTATTAATTAATTCATTTGTTTCATTATTCATTTAGTTCTCCTTAGTTTTGACTGCTAATGCATGTAATTCGTTGCCCATTTTTCCCTTGAGTGAATCATATACCATTTTGTGTTGTTGAATTTTACTTTTTCCTGCAAATTGCGACGAAATTACTGTAGCTGAGTAATGATTGCCATCTCCTGCAAGATCCTGAATTTCTATCTTAGCATCGGGTAGAGCTTCTTTTATTAAGCTTTCAATTTCTTTTAAATCCATTGCCATTAATTAACCATATATTCCTTTAGCCATTTTTTATAGCCTTCTTTAATATCGTCAATTGATAATTTTAGATCATTTTCTAATGTAATTTTATTACCTTCAACTAAACCCAATTTATCAAAATGAATGGAGTCTTTTTTAAGCATATTCTCAACATTTTCTAAATTTTCTGGCTTAATCTCAATAATATACCTTCCTTGATCTTCACCAAAAAAATACTCAAATTTATTTACTAGGCCCTGTAAAAGAAATAATTTTACACCTTTTCCACTCTTAATACTCATTTTAGATATAGCAGTTAAAATTCCTCCTAAAGAAACGTCATGACAGGTCTCAATTAAATTTTTATTTCTTAAATTTAAAATACTCATCCCATTCTGCTTTTCGTTGAACAAGTTTACTTCAGGTGGAGGACCATTAAATTCAGATAATATATTTCTTGCAAATACTGATTGATCTAAGTGTCCTTCAGTCTTACCTATTACTAAAAGATAATTACCTTCATTCTTTAATTCCATTGTCATCATTTCTTTATAATTAGATAATAATCCTATACCTCCGATTGAAGGTGTTGGTTTAATTCCTTTATCTTTTGTTTCATTATAAAAAGAGACGTTACCTGAAACCACCGGGTAATTTAAATATTTAGAAGCTTCTGTAATCCCTTCAACACATTCAACAAATTCACCCATATTTTTCTCTTTTTCTGGATTACCAAAATTAAGGCAATTTGTAATTGCTATTGGTTTTGCACCTACTGAAATCATATTTCTCCAGCTTTCACAAACCACTTGTTTACCACCTGTTAATGGATGAGCATGACAATAAGTTGCTGATGAGTCTACAGATGCAGCAACAGCTTTATTTGTGCCATGAACTCTTACAACACCAGCATTACCCCCGGGTTTTTGTATAGTATCCCCCATTACAGTATGATCATACTGATCCCAGATCCATTCTTTATCTGCAATATTTGGATCAATTAAAATTTTTTTTAAACAATCACCAAGTTTTAAAGATTTAAATTGTTCCTTTGAAAAATTATTTTCTTTTGGAAGTTTTGCTTTTATCCATTTTCGATCATATATAGGTGCATTCTCCGCTAAAAAATCAATCGGAATTTCTGCAACTTTTTCATTCTTGAAAAACAATTCAATATTTTTACTATTTGTTGTCTTCCCTATAACTGCAAAGTCTAAGTTCCACTTATCAAATATTTTTTTTGCTTCATTTTGTTTTCCTTCCTCTAAAACTATAAGCATTCTTTCTTGGCTTTCTGAGAGCATTATCTCATAAGGTGTCATATTTTCTTCTCTACAAGGAACTTTTGTTAAATCTATTTCAATACCTAAATCACCTTTGGACGCCATTTCAATGCTAGAAGAAGTTAAGCCTGCGGCACCCATATCCTGAATTGAAATAATTGATTTACCAGCCATAAGTTCAAGACAAGCTTCAAGAAGAAGTTTTTCTGTGAATGGATCACCAACTTGAACCGTAGGTTTTTTTTCCTCTATTTTGTCATCAAAAATCGCTGATGCCATACTTGCACCATGTATTCCATCTCTTCCTGTTTTTGAGCCAACATAAATTACTGGTTTGTTAATTCCTGCAGCTTTGGAATAAAATATTTTATTTTTATTAACTAAACCTAATGTCATTGCGTTGACTAAAATATTTCCATTATAAGACTCATCGAAGCAAGTTTGACCAGCAATTGTAGGAACACCAATACAATTACCATATCCACCAATGCCTTTCACAACTCCTCTTAACAGATTTCTTGTTTTTTCATGGTCTGGAGATCCAAAATGAATTGAATTTAAATTAGCAATAGGTCTTGCGCCCATTGTGAAAACATCCCTCATAATTCCACCAACACCTGTTGCTGCTCCTTGATAGGGCTCAATAAATGAGGGATGGTTATGACTTTCTATTTTAAATACAATTGCATCATCGTCATCAATATCTACAACTCCAGCATTTTCTCCAGGACCCTGAATAACCTGGTCACCTTTGGTATGTAATTTTTTTAGATGTTTTCTGGATGATTTGTAAGAACAGTGTTCATTCCACATTGCTGAAAAAACTCCTAATTCAGTAATATTTGGTGTTCTTTTTAAAAGATCACAGATTTTTTTATATTCATCACTTTTTAATCCATGTTCAATTGCTATTTTTTCACTTACTTTAACCATTATAAACTTTCAATTAAATTTTCAAAAAATAGTGACCCATCTTCACCTGATAGAAATGGATCAATCATTCTTTCTGGATGTGGCATCATTCCCAAAATATTTTTATCTTTATTAAATATACCAGCTATATTTTTTAAGGCACCATTTGGGTTATTCTTTTCATCATCATTTCCCTCATGGTCACAATATGTTACAGCAATTTGATCATTATCTTCAATTGATTTTAATTCATCTTTTGAGCAGAAATAATTTCCTTCATTGTGAGCTATATGAAGTTCTAAAATTTCTTTTTTAATTTTTTTGAAATATTTATTTTCTTTGTTTTTAATTTTTACAAAAACATTTTTACAAATAAAATTTAAGTATTTGTTTTGCTGAAGTATTCCTGGCAATAAACCAGTTTCAGTTAGTATTTGAAAACCATTACAAATTCCAAGAACCAATCCACCTGAATTTGCAAAATCAATTACAGATTTGATTATTTTCGATTTTCCGGCAATACTTCCGCATCTAAGGTAATCCCCATATGAAAAACCTCCTGGAAGTACAATTAAATCACTTTTAGGTATTTCAACATCATTGTGCCAAACCATTTGATTCTTAAAACCATATTTTTTCAAAGCAACATCCATGTCTCTATCGCAATTTGAACCAGGGAATATAATTACAGATGATTTCATTCAATAATTACAAGATTTTATAATCCTCAATAACTAGATTTGCTAAAAGCTTTTTACACATTTCTTCAACTTGAGACTTAGCTCTACTCCCATCACTTTCGTTTATCTCAATGTCAAAATATTTACCTTGTCTAACTTCTGAAACATTATCATAAGACATCCCGTTCAAAGTTTGCTGTATTGCTTTACCTTGAGGATCTAGTACACCATTTTTTAAAGTGACTATTACTTTTACTTTCATCTTTTCTTAATTTTTACAGCTTTTGGTTTGGGATAAGTTAATGGCCTTATGTTTGATTGTTCGTGTAAGATATTTAGTCTAATAGCTACTTCTTGATAAGCTTCAACTAAGTTACCTAAGTTATTTCTAAATCTATCTTTATCTAGTTTTTTATCCGTTCGCGTATCCCAAAGACGACAAGTATCAGGGCTAATTTCGTCAGCAAGTATGATTTCTTTTTTGCTATCACTTTCAATTCTTCCAAATTCAACTTTAAAATCTACTAATTTAATTCCAACACCTCTAAACATGCCTTGAAGAAAATCATTTATTCTTCTCACTTCTTCATAAATAAAATCTAGCTCAAATACATCCATCCATTTAAAAGCTAAAATATGTTCTCTGCTAACTAATGGATCTCCTAAATCATCATTTTTTAAGCAATATTCAACTAATGGATAATCCAATATAGTTCCATCTTCTATTCCTAACCTTTTTGTTAAAGATCCTGTAGCAATATTTCTAACAATAAATTCAATTGGAATAATTTCAACCAACTTTACAAGTTGTTCTCTCATGTTAAGTCTTTTTACTAAATGATTTTTTATTCCAACATTACTTAATTGAGAAAGAATATGTTCTGAAATTCTGTTGTTTAAAATTCCTTTTCCTTCAATGACATCTTTTTTTTGATTATTGAAAGCAGTGGCATCATCTTTGAAGTGTTGAATCACTAAATTCTTGTCACTGGTTGCATAAATTATTTTTGCCTTACCTTCATATAATTTTTTACCTTTTTTCATTATTTAAATACTCTGTTAAAAATTAAATTTACATTTTTAAAGTGTGAGGAATAATTAAATATTTTTTTCATTTTTTTAGTTGATATCCTAGATGTAATGTTTTTGTCACTCATCACAACATCTAAAAGGTTAAGATTATCTGCTATGCATTTTTTAGCGTGTGCTTGGACTAATCTATAGGAGTCTTCTCTAGTTAAACCTGATTTAGTTAATTCTAGCATTAGTTCTTGTGAGAAAATAGTGCCTTTTGTTATATTAATGTTATCAATCATTTTTTTTGGATAAACTAGCATTTTATCTAAAATGTTTGCTAATCTCACTAAAGCAAAATCTAATGTTATATTTGCATCTGGCCCGATGTTTCTTTCTACACTTGAATGTGAAATATCTCTTTCATGCCAAAGAGCAATATTTTCTAAAGCTGGAATTGTATAGCTTCTTACCATTCTAGCTAGTCCAGTCAGGTTTTCACTTAGTATAGGGTTCTTCTTATGAGGCATTGCACTGGACCCTTTTTGTTTTTTTGAAAAAAATTCCTGCAATTCATAAACCTCAGTTCTTTGCAAGTGTCTAATTTCAGTTGAAACTCTCTCAATTGATCCTGCTATAATACCTAAAACTGAAAAATAATATGCGTGTCTATCTCTTGGAATAACCTGTGTAGACACTGGTTCAGCTTTTAATCCCAGTTTTTTAGCAACATGTTTTTCTACATTAGGATTAATATTTGCAAAAGTACCAACAGCACCAGAAATTGCGCACGTTGATATTTCATCTATGGCGCTAATTAATCTTTTTCTGTTTCTTTTAAATTCTTCATAATAAGAAGCTAATTTAAGTCCAAATGTAATTGGTTCTGCATGAATACCATGACTTCTGCCCATACATGGAGTGAATTTGTATTTTTTAGCTTTTGATTTTAAAACTTTTAAAATTTGATCAATATCTTTTATTAAAATCTTTCCAGATTGAACTAATTGAATATTAAAACTTGTATCTACTACATCTGATGAGGTCATTCCTTGGTGTAAATATCTTGCTTTAATTCCTACTTTTTCGGTAACAGAGGTTAAGAAAGCTATAACATCGTGTTTTACTTTAGCTTCAATGCTATGAATTCTTTTTACATTAATTTTAGCTTTTCTTCTAACTGCGCTTGCAACACCTTTCGGAATAGTTCCTAATTTTTCCATTCCTTCAGCTGCTGCAATTTCTACATCTAACCAGATTTGATATTTATTTTGTTCGGACCATATATCCGTAAGTTCTTTTCTAGAGTATCGTGTTATCATTAATTATATGGAGGCCTCTTATAACCTTTAACAGATTCTGTGAATATTTCATAAGAGTCTTCCGTAATTCCTATTGTATGTTCAAATTGTGCAGATAAAGACTTGTCCTTTGTAACTGCTGTCCATCCATCATTAAGGACTTTAACATCTAATTTACCTACATTTATCATAGGTTCTATTGTAAAGGTCATGCCAGGCGTAAGTTCATGACCTGTATTTTTCTTACCATAATGAAGAATATTAGGTTGCTCATGAAAAGTATTGCTAATCCCATGGCCACAAAAATCTCTAACAACTGAAAAACCTCTTCCTTCAACAAAAGATTGAATTTCATGGCCAATGTCTCCTAATTTTATTCCTGGTTTTAAAATTTTAATACCTTTCATCATCGACTCGTAAGTAGTTTCAATTAAGTTTTTAGCTTTAATCGATATATCTCCAACTGTAAACATTCGACTTGTATCACCGTAAAATTCATTCACTATTGCTGTTACATCTATGTTCACTGCATCTCCATCATTTAAAACTCTGTTAGATGGTATACCATGACAAACAACATGATTTAAAGATGTGCATAAAGATTTTTCAAATCCTCTATAGTATAGCGGAGCAGAGTGACCGCCATTATCTCTTATAAATTCATAACTTAGTTGATCAATTCTGTCTGTAGAAACTCCCTCTTTAACTTCACCAGTTAACATATCTAATGTTTTAGATGCGAGTTTCCCGGCAATTCTCATTTTTTCAAACTTTTCAGAATAATTATTCATCTATAATTTTTATTTTCTTTTCAATTTTTATTTCTTTAGAATTTAAACTGCATCTATAAGCAAGAAAGCTTACACCAGATTTTTTAGCATCTAAATATTCTTTATAATAAGTAGAGTCTATATCATTTGCTATTCTAAAATTATTTATACCCTGAATTTGAGTTAAAAATAAGACATATGGCTTATATCCTTTTTTAATTGATTCTTTTAATTTTTGGAGGTGTTTTGTACCCCTAGATGTGACAGCATCTGGAAATTCTGCAATATCATCTTCTCTTATCAGCGTGGTATTCTTTACTTCTAGTATTTTTTTATCACATAAAAAGTCAAATCTGGTATCGTCAGAATATTTAAATTCTGCTTGAATATTTTTAATTGTACTGAATTCTTTAATTAATTTATTCTCTAAAGCATGCTCAACAATTCTATTCGCTCTATGAGTATTTACTCCAATTATTCTTTTTTTTTTTACTTTTATCATTTCAAGCGTAAATTTTAATTTACGCTTTGGATCATTGTGTTCACTAATCCAAACCTCATTTCCTTGATCTAATAAACCCATCATAGAGCCCGTATTTGGACAATGCGCTACAACAGTTTTATTATTTACTTCTATATCTGCGAAAAATCTTTTATATCTCCGTTGTAATTTGCCTTTTAATAAAGTGTTGGTAAATTTCATAGAATTTTATTTATATTTAGAAATGACTAATAAAAAAGAAATATCTTCAGCAATTATCATTATAGGTAATGAAGTATTATCAGGCAGAACAAAGGATTTGAACACAAGTACATTGGCTACTTGGCTTAATTCTCTTGGAATTTTTGTTGGAGAGGTCAGAGTAATTCCAGATGTTGAGCAAACTATAATTGATACGGTGCACGAGTTAAGAGTCAAATACAATTATGTGTTTACTACTGGTGGTATTGGTCCTACCCATGATGATATTACTGCAGAATCAATATCAAAAGCTTTTAATATTGAATATGGATTTCATAAAGAAGCATTTGCAATTCTAGAAAAATATTATGAACCAGGTAATTTTAATGATGGTAGACAAAAAATGGCAAAGATGCCAGTTTCAGCTAATTTAATTTTAAATCCAACAAGTGGGGCTCCAGGATTTTATGTAGAAAATGTTTTTTCTCTTCCAGGTGTTCCATCAATATTAAAAGCAATGATAGGTGGATTGGGAAATGTATTAGTTGGTGGAGACCCTATTCTTAGCAAAACAATAAATTTAATGACCTACGAAAGTGAGATAGCGAGTTCATTGACTGATGTTCAAGACAATAACAAAGATGTAGAAATTGGAAGTTATCCTTTTTTTAGACAAGGTAAATTAGGTGTATCAATTGTATTAAGATCAAAAGATCAAGATAAAATAAACTTGTGTAACTCACTAATCCTTAAATTTGTAAAAGCAAAAAATATTAAAATAGTTGAACTAGAGTAATGTTATATTTTGCTTACGGAAGTAATCTTAATCTTTTTCAAATGAAACGGAGATGTAAAGATTCTGTTTTTCTAAAAAAATACGAACTAAAAGGTTACAAATTAAACTTTAGAAGTAAATATAGAGCTGCTGATATAGAAAAGAGCAAAAATTCTTTAGTACCTGGAGCTTTATTTGAAATATCAAAAAGTGATGAAAAAAAACTAGATGTCTATGAAGATTATCCAATTCTTTACAAAAAACTTTATTTTACTTATTACAATAAAACAGTGATGACTTATATTATGGTTAATAAAACAGAATTTAGATATCCAACAGAAAGATATCTTAATGTAGTAAAACAAGGCTATAAAGATTGTAACTTAAATATTAATTATTTAAGAAATGCACTAAATAAATTTTAAAACATCCTCTTCACTTATTGTTTCAATATCATCGGATTTATTAAGAATTTTTGAATCTAAGATATCAATATTTTCAATCTTGGGTGCAAACTTTTCTGAGTTTGTTGGTCCAAATAATACAATCATAGGAATATTTGCAAGCCCCATCATATGCATCACACCGTTATCAATTGAAACTGCTTTATCCAATCTTGTTGCCATAGCAGTTACTAATGCTGGACAAGACATATTTGTATTTAATTCAGGAAAAATAGCTGAGTTATTTTCAGATTTAATTTTATTTATTAAATCTTTTTCCTCCTTTTTAACAAAAAACACAGGCTTATATCCTTTTTCTTCAAGTGTCTTTGATAAATTTATGAATTTAATTATAGACCAGGATTTTTTTCTATAAATGTTACCTTGCGTTAGAGATATGCCAATATACTTGTTTTCAGGTAAAATTCTTTTTGCCTCTTCAAAATATTTTTTATTAATATTATTAATATCATAAACTTCATGATTAATTTCTTCATTTATTAACATACCAATATTATCTAGTATTATATTTAAATTATTTTTTGTATTTAAATATTTTTTTTTATGTGATGAAAAAAAATAATTTAATGTTGATGAATAAAAGTAATTACTTGGAATTCTTTTAAGGATTAAAGTATTTCTAATTTTAGACTGAAGATCTATTATTAGATCAAATTTATCTATAGAGTTTTTTTTAAGATTTTTAATAGTTAAAAATAAATGATTCCATCTAAATCCAAAATATTGCAAATTCATATTTAAAGTAGGAATGGTAATATTGTATTCTTTTAAACTATTTTGAAAATGATTTTCATGTGCCCCTAAATAATAAATTTTAGTATTTTTAAATTTTATTTTTAAACTTGTGATAAGATCAAATAATTGGATGCAATCACCTAGTCCTCCACCAGAATTATATAAAAGAATATTTTTCATATAAATGATATTTAAAGATTTTATTTAAAAAAAATATAATATAGTTTGCTCTATCTAAATGCTTACAAAAAAACAACTAATTACAAAGGGAATTTTATCTGTTGCGCCTCATATGTTTTCTGTAATTCCGTTTGGAATTGTATGTGGAGCTATTGGTATTGAGCTAGGTTTTAGCCCTACATTAGTTTATGCAATGTCAATTATAATATTTGGCGGTGCTTCTCAAATTGTATTTTTACAGCTTCTTTCAGGTGGAGCATCCGCATTTATTGCAATTACTTCAGTAGGGGTAATTAATTCAAGACATTTATTGTATGGAGCAGTTTTATCTGAATATTTGGAAAAATTATCTTTTATTAAGAAGTTATTAATATCCTATATAGTAGTAGACCAAGGGTTTGCAGAGTCCAATAAGTTCTTTCAAAAAAATAAAACCGAACCATATCTTCATTATCATTTGATAGGAACTGGAGCAACTCTTTGGATTTGCTGGCAATTAGCAACATTATCAGGAATAATTCTTGGTTCATTTGTACCAGAGGAATTAGGGTTAAAATTTGCAGTGCCTTTGACTTTTATTGCAATTGTCGTTCAAGATTTAAAAAAATTAGATCACGTAATAGTTATGATTACATGTGGTTTAAGTTCTTTGTTATTTTTTGATGCACCTTTTAAATCTTACATAATTATTTCACCCTTAATAGCATTATTTGTTGCTGCATTAGTTTTGAGGTTAAAAAAATGACCTGGTTATCAATTATTATTGCGGGGATAATTACTTATTTTACGAGGATGACTATGGTTGCTTTAGTAAACCGAGATTTATTAGGAGAAAAAGTAAAAGCAGTATTAGCATACGTACCATCAGCAGTATTTCCAGCCATAATATTTCCAGGAATATTTATTAATGATTACGGAACATTTATTGAAATGAATGATCCAAAAATTTTTGGTGCAATAGTTGCTATATTAGTTGGTTATTTTTCAAGAAATGTAATAGCTACAATATTATCTGGACTATTTTCATATTGGATTATTATATTTTTAATATAATTTTAATTAAATGAGAGTTTTAAAGGTTAATACTCAAGATATACGTTTTCCAACATCTAAAGAAAATCTTGGTACAGATGCAGTTCATGTAGATTGTGATTACTCGGCAACTTATGTAACAATCGAAACTGACGATCAGAATCTTACTGGTATAGGATTAACTTTTACAATTGGTAAGGGTAATGATTTATGCTGTAAATCAATTGAATACTTTAAAGAATTTATTGAGGGCAAAAAGATAACAGATATTGAAAAAGATATTTCATTAATCTGGGAAAAAGTAACAAATCATAGCCAGTTACGTTGGGTTGGTCCTCAAAAAGGTGTTACCCATTTAGCAGCTGCTGCTTTTTTTAACGCAATTTGGGATTTAATTTCTAAATATTATAAAAAACCTTTGTGGCAATATATTATTGATTTAGATACAAAAGATTTAATTGATAAACTTTCCTTTACTTATCTAGATGATGTTTTGACAAAAAAAGAAGCAGAAGAAATTATTAACGAAAATAAGAAAAAATTACTTGAAAATACATCCTCTCTAAGCACAACAATTTTTCCAGCTTATACCACAGCTGTTGGTTGGCTTGGTTATTCTGATGAAAAGATGACAAAACTTGCTGAAGAAAATTTAAAAAAGGGATGGACGCATTTTAAAATGAAAGTGGGCCAAGATATAAAAAGAGATATTCATAGATGTCAATTAATTAGAAGTATAATTGGTAAAGATAAAAAATTAATGGTCGATTCAAATCAAATATGGAGCGTTAATGAAACTATTGAGTATATTAGTCAATTAAAACAGTTTGATATAATGTTCTACGAAGAACCGACAAATCCCGATGATATCATTGGATTTAAAAAAATTAAAAATGCCCATCCAGATGTTAAACTAGCTACAGGTGAGATGATCCAAAATAAAGTAATGTTTAAGCAATTTATTGAAAATAAATCTCTAGATTATTGTCAAATAGACAGCTGCAGAGTTGCAAGCATTAACGAGATTATTCCAGTTCTATTAATGGCTAGTAAACATAATATTCCAGTGATACCCCATGCAGGTGGAGTAGGGTTGTGTGAATATGTACAGCACTTAAATTTAATTAACAAGTTTATTATAACAAATAACGATCTGTCTCTAAGTGAATATGCTGAAAGTTGCTCTGAACATTTTGAAAATCCAGCTATTATTGAAAAAGGGGGTTATGTTACTCCGACTGAACCTGGATATTCTGTAAGAATTAAAGAAAGTTCTTTAAAGGAGTTTGATTTTAATAATGGAAGTTATTGGAATTAATATGATTTAATTAAAATAATTTTATGAGTATTAACAATAAAGAAATAAACCATTATAAAAAAAACGGTTTCTTACTTAAAGACGAACTTATTTCAAAAAAAGATATCTTTAAGTTAAATTCACTTATTAATAAGATTGTAACAAAAGAAAAGAACAGTAAAAAAAAAATAATAAATCAAGGTGGCACACAAAGTTACAATAATTATCATTTTGTATTCAATAGCAACTCTTCAAAAAATAAAGAAATATTAAGATTAAATAACCCTCAGAATAATAATAAATTATTTTATGATTTATCAAGGAATAAAAAAATAATTGATATTGTTAAAAAACTTATAGGTGGAACTGTCAGATTTCATCTTGGAAAGTTAAACTTTAAATTACCTAACAAGAAAAAAGGTAGTTTGGTTGAATGGCATCAAGATTTTGCATTTTACCCACATACAAATGATGATTTGATTACAGTAGGTATTTACCTTGAAGATTGTTACGAAAAGAATGGTCCTTTAAAAGTAATTAAAGGCTCTCATAGAAAAAAACTATTTAGTCATCATAGCAATGATAATTACTTCGTTGGTAAAATAAACACTAAGAAAAATAAGATTAATTTAAAAAAATCAGTTTCTTTAACTGGAAAAGCAGGTTCAGTTGCTTTTTTTCATTGCCGAACTATTCATGGCTCAGGCTTAAATCATACTAATGGATCAAGACCTTTAATATTATTTGGTTATAGAGCATGTGATGCTTGGCCAATTATTAATGATGGTAATCCTCATCCAGAAACAAACTTTGAAAATTATGATGCAAATATTATTTATGGAAAAAAATCAATAGTGCCTAGATGTACAGATGTACCTGTAATTATTCCATTACCTAAAAAGAAACATTATGTTTCTATTTATCAGCTTCAAAAAAGTAATTAAAATATAAGTCCAAAAAGACTAAGTATAAGCATGGCTTCCATTCCAACAAACATATCTAATACTTTTTGATTATATTAATCGAATATTTATTATGACTTTCAATTGTCCAACCATCATTAGCTCGTGCATGTGGATGGACAATTAAGAGGATCACGAAAACAACTATATGAAGAAAAAAGAATAAGGATAATCTCACGATTCTATTTCTAGGATATTGATTTGTTTTAATTAGGTTCTAATTTCGTTATTAATATGAACTAATATCACATTTTAAACACAGATTATTTTAGGTATAAGCTTAATATATGAAATATATTTTATTGGGCGCTGCAATAGCTTTTGCTATGTATCTTGGTGACAAATACATTCTTTAAGATACGTCAATTTTATACACAAATACTTTAATAAATTAATATATATCAGTATTTATGAAGGGATTACTAATCGTGATTGTACTATTATTTATATCGGGTTGTACAACAACAAAAGAAACAGCAGATTATAATGTTAAGTTTCAAAAAGTTAGATCAAAATGTTTATTTGATGGTTTTGAACGTGATACATTTAAATATAAAACGTGTATAAAAGAAAATATGGCTAAATAATATGAGTGCTGAAACATTAAGTCTTAATTGGAAATGTAAACATACTTGGCGAAGAAGTGCTAAGAATACAGCTTGGTGCTTATTAGGTTGTGCTATTGGTGATTTCGGAACAATATTATTTTTTCAAATAACAAAAATTCCTTTCCCAGTTTTAAGTATTATGATTTTGGCAATAATTAATGGTTTGATAACAAGTATAATTTTAGAGACATTTATATTAATTAAACAAAATTTTACATTTCAAAAAGCTTTGAAGACAGCTTTAGGTATGAGTTTTATTTCTATGATTAGTATGGAAGTAGCAATGAATATTACAGATTATGCTTTAACAGGAGGAGCAATACTTACCTGGTGGGTTGTGCCTATAATGTTAGCAGTTGGGTTCGTAACTCCTTGGCCATATAACTACTGGAGACTAAAGAAGCATAATCAAGCTTGTCATTAATTTAAAGACTTCTTGCTAATTTTTTAACTTTTTCCATATGTTTATCAAAAATTTCTTTCTCCATATTTGGTAAGACAGAGTAAAATCTTAGATATTTTGTTTTCAGTCCACCTAATTTAAAAACAATTTTTTTTATTCTTCTGAATGGAATGTTATCAAAAATTGAGAAATTTTGATAAGTAATCATTGGACCACCATAAGTAATTGAGACAATACCAAGTTTACCTTTCATAGCTCCTGGTACTGGATAACCATAATTTTTAAAGTATTTATTACCTGGAACTAGTGATCTATATGAAAAGAACCATTTTGGATGAAGGACCCAATCAACCCAATTTTCCAAAATTGCATTTAATCTTAAATTATGACAACTTCCTATTAACATCATAACTGAACATTCTTCTAATCTTTTACGGTAATCTAGAACTAATTGTGGTGGTGGATTTACATTTTGATTATAAAAAGGAAGTTGTTCTTTTTCTTCAAATAAATTTATTAAATCAACTTCGTAACCATTTTTTTTAACTTCTGTGATGAAAGTATCTCTTATAGCTGCATTAAATGAATTTGTAGTATTGTGATGCCCGTAAGCAATAAATATTTTTTTCATTCTTGACTTAAAGTCTTAAATTTTTTCTTTTTTTTTTATTTCCTCCTCTTTAACTACCTTAGCATTTTTTTTGACATTTAAAATGTCTGCAAAGCTATGATTTACATCTCTATGACCTGCTTCATCATCTCTGATTACCTCAACAACATCTTTTAACCTAGAATTAAGTGGTAAATTCCAGTAATTTATTGCGATCTCTGGAGCTTTAATATTTTCAATTTTTCCTTCTTCGATTTCTTTTAAATATTCTGTATAACTTATAACTGCTTCCTCCTCAAAATACCCAACGATTCTATGTGCTGTTCTTTGTGATAATAGATAAATAATTAAGTACATAAGTATAAATATAAATTGTGCCATCATTATAATTATTCTCTCAATAAAAGTAGGTTTTGCAATTTGAATAAAAGTCATTAAGTGCATTCTTTCATTTGCAGCTTCGTCCAAAAGTATTTTTATCCATCCTCTATCATCTTGCATCTTTCTTAATGATTTTAAGTGCAGCAACATACCTGCAACCATTCCTGGAACAGCAGCGACCGTCTCTAAAACAACTGCTCTATGTCCATACTTCTTTTTAAAGAATGTATCAGCTAGAAATCTTAAAAATTTAGTAAACCCTAATGCTACACGGTCACTAAAATTTTGAGGTTTGTGATGTCTTATTAAGTTTTCCATAAGTTATATATAGTCATAAAAACATTTTTTTTTAGATGCTGAATATCTACCTAATTATTTGAAATATCAATTATTTGCTGCGACAAACTGTTAGCAATTACTTTTTATAACATCAATTATTATGAACTTATGTTTATAGCAATGAATAGATTTAAAATTGTATTAGGAAAAGAATCTGAATTCGAGAAAGTTTGGAGAGAAAGAGATACTCATCTTGATGGTGTTAATGGTTTCAAAGAATTTCATTTAGTAAAGGGTGAAAAAAATGATGAATTTTCATTGTATGCTTCGCACAGTGTATGGAATTCAAAAGAAGATTTTATTAACTGGACTAAATCAGAGGCATTTAGACTGGCTCATAAAAATGCAGGTCAACATAAAGACTTATATCTTGGAGCTCCAAATTTTGAGGGTTTTGAAGTTGTGCTCTAAGTAAATTTTAAAATTAAATAATAGGAGAGGTTATGAAAATATTAAAAGAGTTAGATGATGCTAAATTAGTAATAGTTGATTTAGAGGTCAGATTAGGTGAAGAGGTGAGAAGTGCTCCAACTTTGTGTGCAAAGTATAAAGGTAAAATAATACCTCTTAATACAGCGCATGATGGAAGACCAATATTAATGAAAGAAGAAAATTCTATAGAAAACTAAATTATGATTGAACAAGTTAGTATTTATTTAACATCAATGATTTTGGGAATAATGCTATTCTTTTCTTTTGTCATAGCGCCTGTAGTGTTTACTACATTAGATGAGGAAAATGCACGAAAGTTCATAAGGAGGATATTTCCTTTTTATTACAATGTAAATCTTTCTATAAGTTTAATTGTTTTATTTGCGTTTTTGTATCTTAGGAAATTAGGCTTAGATTTTTATTTAATATTAGCAATTACAATTTTATTTGCTACATCAAATTATTTATTAATGCCGTTAATAAATAAATATAGAGACGAAAAACAGGATAAAAAATTTAAATATTCACATTTTATTTCAGTAGTTATTAATTTTGCTCAAATGATTTGTTTAGTATTTCTTTTAATTTAAAAATTTAAGTATTTTGTCTTTTGATTTTTAAATAAATATTTTTAAATATCGGTCTATAAAGCTCGTAAATCGTAAGACAAATAAAATACATATTTGAGACTAACCATATTCCAAAAAATAAATAATCAAAATTACTTTGGAGTATAAAAATTGAGCTCAATAAAATTTTACACGATGAAATAAACCATAGAACCATAAATACAACTGAAAATCTCCTGTATTTATTTACTCTCAATGGGTGAACAAATTTTATTGGTATAAACTTTAATAATATACAGGCAGATATTAGAAATAAATTATAAGTTTGAGATAGATCAAATAAATACAAATAAAAAAGTAATATATTCCAGATGCATGGAAAACCTTTATAAAAGTTATCTGAAGTCATCAAATTATTATTTGAATATGATATTGCTGATATTATTAAAATTACTGAAGGTATAATTATTTCAAAAGGTGTTGGTACAAATTTAAACCAATATATCATTACAGATGGAATTATTATGTAATTAAAAAAATCAATTACACTATCGAGCATTTTTCCATCTATATTTTTTACAAAAACAGATACTTTAAATTTTCTTGCTAATGTACCATCAATAGCATCAATCAATAATGCAAGTCCTAAAAATAAAAAGGCTGAAGTTTGATTATTTTTGAAAATACTTATAATTGCTAAAAAACCAGCTATTAGTCCAAAACATGTAAATAAATGAACAGACCAAGCTAGAATAATATCTATATTTTTTTTTGTTTTTAGCATGTCGCTTTTTATCCTATGAAAAGTAATTTCGAAGATAAATTCTTGTCGCGCTGTAAAGTTTTATAAATAAAATCAATTGAACTTTTAAATATTAAAGTTTTTTAAAAAATTTATCAAATTTATTATTAAACCAAACAGAAAAAAAGCTATGAAAAGCTTATCTATAATATGAGTTATTGACTTGGCTAATGCTATGACACCTATTAAAATAATTAAATGAAAAGTATTTTTATAAATATATTTTTTGGTATTTTTTTTAACTTTAATTTGATAGCAGATGAAATAACATTAAAAAAAACAAAAAATCACCATCTTACAGCTAAACCTATCAAGGAACATTTTACCATTGATAAAGAGACTGTAAGAGCGGGTGAACAGTCACAAAAATTCATTTTATCACATGGTTCTTGTAATAAACAAGACTGTAAATGGTCAGCACAAAGAACTGAAAGGGAATTGAAACTATCTCATAAATCAAAAAAAAAGGTTGGATATCCAGTATATTACGCTTGGAGTATATTTTTCCCAAAAGAGTTTGATATTTCTTGGGCTGGAACAAAAATGATTATTGGGCAAGTTAAAATGAAAGGAGTTGGCATGCCAATTTGGGAAATTCATACTAAAGGAGCTGGCATACATATTAGAGGCTATCATAGTCTTGCTAGGACCAAACTATATTGTGGAAATATTAATAAGGGTGAATGGACTGATATTATAATCAAAGCAGATTACGCAAAAGAAAAATCTTCTGAGACAAAATATAAATATTTTGAGACATGGATAAATGGAAAGTATATTGATTCATGTAGTCACAACTATCCATTAGTTAAGAAAAAAACTTTTAAAGAGTCTAGTTCTAACACTGGAAATTCTTCAGGAAAAATGACTTTAAGGTATGGTATATATAGACCCAATGTTGGTTTATGGTTAGAGAGAAGTAATAAAAACATGCCAAAAAATATAAAGTTTTTTGATGATCCTGATAGTGGTGAAAGGGTTATAAAGCAACCATTTAAATTGGATTGGGAGGTTAAAATTCCTAAGGCAACTATTTATTACGATGAAATAAGAGTTGGCAAAACAAAAGAGGAAGTAGATATAAATCTACAAAGCAAATTTGTTGATTGAAACAAATTTTAATCAAGAATAAAATAATTTATTTATTCTTTACAGAACTCAATTCTGGATACTTATCAAATAAAATTTCAGCAGGTCTTTCTCCAGACCTTAATGGATCAATGAGCATAACTTGACTGGGCATAATGTTAGTCAAATTACAGTCTGTGCCAAAGAGTGCAAAATAATTAAGAACATCTGAATACCATCTTACTTCAGCTTCCTTTGGTGAAGTAACTTCAAATGCAACTTTATTTTTACCAAAGTGTTCGAGTACTCCAGTTAACACATTCGAGTTACTATCATGAAGTTCAATTTCTTCATGATCAATAAGCATTGAAAATGCTCCATAATCAAAAAATGGTTCTGCACTCTCAATAATTTGCTTTAATGTTGCAGGAGTGTTTTTTTTTGTTTTATTCCATCCACTTTCTGGATGATGTTCATAAATTATATTCATACCATTCTGTATTGCATGATTGCACCAAGCTTTAATTTGATTTTCAGGGATGTCTCCAAATGTATTCATGAATTCCATTGCAGAAAATCCTAAATCTGCCGCAACATCAATTGCCTCATTTACTTTTCCTTTTTTAAAAGCTTTAACAAAGTAACCATGATCCAAGTAAGGTTCTATTGAATGCTTCTTGTAAAGATCAATTTTACGTTCCAACCATTCTTTTGGATGTCCTAGTACTTGCATTGTTGCAATTTTGACATGATCAATCCTGTTAGCAGCAACTTCTAGAAAGTCTTCTAATTCGCGAAGTCCCATTCTTTCGTTGTACCAGGGACCTTCGTCAAAACCTACATCTTTCAACCATAATTGTGATTTAGTTCTTGGCTTGGGTTCTATAGCATTTAAATCAAACACTTTTGATATCGAATTTTTTGTTTTAGTCATGTTTTTTGTTTTATATTAGTCAAATAGATGAATTTCTAACCAAAAACTTCATTTTTTCAATTCTGGTGAATATAAAAAAAATATAATTAGTTGAAAGACCCATAATGAACACGTTATAGTATCTCTAACAAAATTCTCAAGGGGGGAAATTATGCGTAAAATTCTAATACTAATAATAATGTCGTTATTCTCTTTTGTATCCATTGGAAATGCAGAAGTGAATTTCGCAGGCAAAACAGTTACATGGGTTGTACCATTTAAAGAAGGTGGTGGTACAAGTAGATTTGCAAGATTTATTCAACCTTTTTTAAAAAAATATTTACCCGGTAATCCTGATGTCCAAATCATGCACATACCAGGAGGTGGAGCTATTAAAGGTTCAAATTATTTTGAAAAAAATGCAAAAGCAGATGGAACTTTTATTTTTGGATGCTCAACTTCAGTTATAGTTAATGTTGCGACTGGAAATCCACTTG
This sequence comes from Pelagibacteraceae bacterium AG-337-G04, assembly GCA_003282205.1. Taxonomy (GTDB): domain Bacteria; phylum Pseudomonadota; class Alphaproteobacteria; order Pelagibacterales; family Pelagibacteraceae; genus Pelagibacter. Next base: position 40,229 of record QBZW01000010.1, on the reverse strand, counting down.
TTAAATATAATCTTAGTGAATATCGACCAGTAGTTTTACTACCGCAAAATACTCATTGGTTCACACGTTCAGATTTAGCTGAGCCACACGATCTATCTAAAATTAAAGAAAGAAAGTTAGTTCTTTATGCATTGAAAACTCCTGCATCTGCAGATTTATTTCACATATGGATCTATGAGAAACTTGGTATCAAAGGAGCCAAACCTATACCTGGTCTTTCATCTTCAGGAGGGTATCAAGCATTCCTAAGAGGTGAAATTCATCTAAGTTCACATGGTGCAGCAAATTATGTAAAAAAAGTTAAGCCTGAAATAGAAAAAGGAAAAGTTGTAGATTTAATGACATTAGGAATAATTGGAGCTGACGGTACAGTTACTAGAAATCCTTTGGCACCTAATGCACCTACATTTCCTGAAATGTATGAGAAAGTAAATGGTAAAAAACTTGAGGGTGATGACCTAGAAGCTTATTATGCAATAGGTGCCGCATGGTCTCAAGCATCTAAAGCAATGATGCTTCCAGCAGATGCATCCGATGAAATAGTAAAAGCATACAGAGATGCAGCTATTAAAATGATAAATGACCCAGAGTTTAAGGCTAAAGCTGCAAAAGCTCTTGGACCATTTCCATTAATCATAGGAGAAGAAGCTGGTGAAATTATTAAAAAGGCTGCAGTATTTTCTGACACTACAAAAAAACAATTAAATGCAGCTTTAAAGAAACATAGATTCACATATAGAGTTCAATAGAACAAATAAAAAAAGTGCTGCTAGCTAATAGCTAGCAGCTTTTTTTATGGAACAATTATTAGCTGCACTTTTACAACTTTTTGAGCCTACTCATTTAGCATTTTTATTTGCAGGTACTTTACTTGGTTTAATTGTTGGTATACTTCCAGGGATGGGTGGAACATCAGGTTTAGCTCTTGTTTTACCTTTTGTTTTTACAATGGAACCATCACATGCTCTTGCAATGATGATTGGAGTTCTGGCGCCTACGACAACTTCAGATACTTTTCCTGCCGTGCTTATGGGAGTTCCTGGTACTGCAGGATCTCAAGCAACAGTAATGGATGGCTTTCCACTTTCAAAAAAAGGTATGGCAGCAAGAGCATTAAGTGCTGCCTTTAGTGCTTCATTGCTTGGGGGTATCTTTGGGGCTTTTATATTATCAATATCTATTTATTACGCCATTCCAATAATAATGGCATTTGGATTTGGAGAACAATTCCTTTTAGTAGTTCTTGCTTTATTAATGGTTGGAGCTCTCACAGGTGACAATTTATTTAAAGGTATTGCCTCTTGTTTTCTGGGTTTAATTATTGGATCAATTGGAACTGCTCCAATTACAGGAGATCCAAGATACACATTTGATACGTTATATCTTTTAGAAGGCGTTCCTCTTGTCGTTGTTGGATTAGGATTGTTTGCAATTCCTGAAATTGTCGGACTTCTTGATTCCAAAGGTTCAATTGCAAAATCACTTAATACCAAAAAAGGATGGTTTACAGGTTTAAAAGATGTAGTAAAAAATTGGTTCTTAGTTTTACGGTGTTCTACTCTTGGTTGTCTAGTTGGAGCTTTACCAGGTTTAGGAGGAACAGTTGTTGATTGGATTGCATATAGTCACTTAAAACAAACAACAAAAGATACTTCACAATTTGGTAAAGGTGATATCCGAGGTGTTATAGCACCTGAGTCCGCTAATAATGCTAAAGAAGGCGGAGCATTAATTCCAACATTAATTTTTGGAATACCTGGTTCAGGTAATAAGGTTCTATTACTTGGAGGTTTTGTTCTAATTGGTATTGAACCTGGTTTAGATATGGTAACGACAAACTTAGATCTCACCTATCTAATGATTTGGTCATTAGCTATTGCAAATATTTTAGGTGCCGGAATTTGTATGGGTTTTTCATCTCAAATTTCAAAATTCACTTTAGTTCCATATTACATACTTGCACCTGTGATGGTTTGTTTAATATTTTTTGCAACTTTTAATATTAATAGAGACTGGTATGATTTTATTGGACTACTATCTTTTGGTATAATTGGTATTACATTTAAAAACTTTGGTTGGTCTAGACCAGCACTTTTAATAGGTTTCTTTTTATCAACCAAAGTTGAACTTTTAAGCTATCAAACTCAGGCAGTGTATGGTTTAAGTTTTTTATCTCGACCAGTTTCAATAATTCTTATAATTTTGTGTCTTGCTACTATCGTTCTTTTGACAAAACAAAAGTTTGACAGCAATTATAGATCTGATCTTATTAAAGGTAAGCTTACTCAAATTTATTATATAATCATATTACTCTGTCTACCTTTATCAATGATTTGGTTTACTAGTAGTTTAGATTATCGTGCTAATCTGTTTCCAATAAGTCTAAGTGTAATAGCTTTATTACTCTTAGTTTTTATACTTTTTGTAAAAATTGCAGACTTAAAAAATTTACCGTTTTTAAATAATACTTTGATGAAGTTTGCACGGTCAAATATTTTTGAAATAAGTGGAAACTTTAATAATCAACTTTTTTATTATTTAAGTTTTATTGGTTTCTTATTAATGAATTTTATATTTGGTTTTCCAATCGCTGCAGCACTTTTTATTAACATGTTTATATTATTTCATAATAGGAAAGCTTATGTGTCATCAATTTGTATTTCTGCTGTATTAATGGCAATACTCTGGTCGCTATCCTCTCTGCTAACTTTACAGTTTCCAAATGGTTTGATAGGATTATTTATTGATTTACCTTGGTGGCTTGGTGGGCAATTGAATTAAATAAATAGAATTTATAATGAATGATATAACATTTCCAAAATTATCTTTCATAAAAAGAAAGAAAAAACCTCGTGAGACAGGCATAAATTATGTTAGGGCACCAGTGATGGTGGGAAATTGTATTGATGATTATCTAGAGGCATATGCAAATCTTGTTGATATCTTTAAGATTTCTGGGAAACAAGGTGCAATGATGAGCAAAAAATCTCTTTTGAGATTTATCGAAACTTGCAAAAAGCACAGTGTTCAAGTTGCATTAGGAAATCCGATTATGGACGTTGCAATGTCTGGTGGAAAAAAAGTAGTGGACGATTATCTGGATACTGTTGTTAGTCTAGGAATTGATATAATTGAAATTTCTAGAATAGCTCGTTCTTTAGATGATGATGAGATGTGTAGACTTATCGAAAATGCAACAGGCAAAGGGATAAAAGTTATTAATGAGGTTGGTGTTGCGTTTGCACATTCCAAGGTTATCGAGGAAGAAATTTTTGTAGAACGAATTAAAATGCAATCTAAAAGGTTTATTGATGCAGGTTCTTGGAAAATATTACTAGAATCAGAAGGTTTGACAGAAAACCTTGATAAGAAAGATTATAGATGGAATGTAATTGATAAAATTATTAGTCCACTAGAATTGGATCAGTTTATGGTCGAGGCTGATGACCAAGATGTATTATCAAAATATATAGAGATCTACGGACCTGGTATAAATATGATGGTTGATTATACTAGAGTTCTTAAAATGGAAGATGCTCGAATAGGGTATGGACCATCTCAATCCCTATGGGGTAAAGTAGTAAAATATTAAATTAAAGTCGTGGTGAAATTGGTAGACACAAAGGACTTAAAAGCCAAGGGATTCACAGACGAGTCAGTCCGTGACGGTCCATGGCAGTATAAAACATCCTATAAAATCTCATAACTTTAATTATCCATTTAATAAAGATTAGAAAATCAGACTAATTTTATCATGAAATTCTCGTACATCCCTCGTACATAGAGATATAATGTTATAAATTAATTTTATGGACAAATTTAAAATTTCATTAATTCAAGCAAGCGAAATAATAGAAATGGGTAATGGACAAATCGATAAGGGTTTAGAGGAAATAAATAAAAAAGGCTGGAAGATAATAGATAATTTTGTTGATCCTCATACTGGTGAGAAATACTTTAAGATAGAAAAATAAAAATTCATGAAACAAATATTTTTTATAATAGCTTGCTTAAATTTAATACTGACAAATGTTTACGCTAATGAAAAAGATAATATTATTTATTGTTTATTGGATAAGGAAATATTTACAGAAAAAAAATTAAATAAAGAAAGCTATAAGTGGGAACAAAAAAAAACTAATAAAATCACTAATTATGAAGTTTGGGAATTTTATATTGATAAAAAAAGAGAATTTATAAGAATTATTTCTTCACCAGGAAGATTAGTCCCTGCAAGGACATATAATTTACTTGAAAAGTATTATGAATATGACGGAAGTTATCAGAATTTAACTTTTAAAATCCCTGAAAAACCAACAGTTACAGATACACTTTTTGACTCATTAAATATAAATAGAATTAAGGGTACAGCATATTACAAGATTACATACAAAGATTATATCATCGAATATAATTTTATTGATTGTAGTTTTAAAAAACCAAAATCAAAATTTTAATGAAACATTTAAAATTTAGTATTTTTACTCTATTGTTCTTATTTTTATTAATACCAGGTTTGTTTACCTCAATATGGGCGATAAACGAAATTAGGGGAAAAAATACCTTTCAAAATCATGAGTATATGACATCTGCATTTTATACTTCTAACGATGAAATTGGTTTTTTAACTGATTATTGTAAAAAAAATAATTATTTTGGTAGAACTCAAGGATCGGAGGAACAAAGATTATCTGATTGTATTGACGCTGAATTACGTATTCAACCCTTTGCCTATGCATTTCAGGGGATTATGAAATATATTAGTTTTGTATTAATACCGATTTTTCTAATTTATACTTGGTTTTATTATAAATGGATTAAAAGAAATTATTTTAATAGAAGAAATGTTTAAATATTTAGTTATATTTTTTATATCTTTAAATCTTATATCAACAGCTAATTCAAAACCTATGTGGGAAATATCTGAAACATGGGCATGTAAAAGAACTTATTCAACTAGAGTTGTTGTAGATGATCAAAAACTCGATCATGGAAGAGTGTCAATTAACAGTATGACAAATATTTCTTTTTTTTTTGATTTTAAAAATTCTAAATTTATAAGAAATGATGGCATGACTCAAAAAATAAAAAATAAAAAATATATTGAAACTGAAGGAAGGGAAGTAAGATACAATCTTATCGAACTTCAATGGGCAGATGTAAATTCTTCACCTTTGACAGTTACTGAGGAATATAATGGTGATTTTCTAATAGAAAATTCAAATTATAATGAAATTCTTGGAGAATTATGGTCTTGGGTAGATAAATGTGTACCTGCAAAATGATCCAGGATTTTATAGGATCTCTCGTACATGCCTCGTACACAGAGAGATAAAATAAAAAAAATTTACTTATTAATCTTGTTCAATTATAAATATTAGCATAAGTACTCATGAAATTCATTAATGCCCTCGTGGTGAAATTGGTAGACACAAAGGACTTAAAATCCTTGCCATTTATGGAGTGCCAGTTCGAGTCTGGCCGAGGGCACCACTAAATGATAAAGCCTCATATTCTTTTTGATCACACAAAAACATCAAAAAAAATTAAAAATTTTCTAGACCATAAAATCAAAAGTATATCATTAGGTAAATGCAATCTAATAATTGTTGTTGGTGGTGATGGTTTTATGCTTTCGTCATTGAAAAAATATAGTAAATACAAAAAACCTTTCTATGGAATCAATGCTGGAAGCTATGGTTTTTTGATGAATAAATTTTCAAATAAGAATACTATTAAAAACTTGTCTAAAGCAAAGCCAGTTGCAATTTCACCCTTAGAGATGAGTGTTAAAAATAAATTTAACAAAACTAAGAAGGCCATAGCAATAAATGAAGTATCAATATTAAGACAAAGTAGACAAACTGCATCTTTAGAAATTTCAAGTGGATCTAAGAAAATAATAAAAAAATTGGTTTCTGATGGAATATTGGTATCCACACCAGCCGGTAGCACAGCCTATAATATGTCAGTTTATGGACCTATATTAAACTTAGACTCAAAAAAACTATCAATTAGACCGATTAGCGCTTTTAGGCCAAGAAGATGGAAAGGAAGGGTAGTTAGTGATAAATCAAAAATTGTAATTAAAAATCTTAACATTCAAAAAAGGCCAATTAGTGCAGTAGCAGATAACTTTGAAGTGAGAAATGCAAAAATTATTTCTATTAAAATAAATAAAAAAATTAAGTTTAATCTTCTTTACGATTCAAATAGAAGTCTTCAAAAAAAAATTAAAATAGAACAAATCAGAAAAGAAACTAATTAATGAGTAACAAAAATTTTGGGTTTGGAACTCAAATTAGAAAATCTCCATATTTTGACTCAACTGTAAAATGGGGAGCAACAGGTTTTTCTGTCTACAATCATATGTATATTCCACGTGACTTTGGTGATCCAGAACAAAACTTTTGGAACTTAATTGAAACTGCTATACTTTGTGATGTTGCAGTAGAAAGACAAGTTGAAATCACTGGACCAGATGCATTTAAATTTACTCAATTATTAACCCCAAGAGATCTATCAAAATTATCTGTTGGTCAATGTAAATATGTTTTAATTACAAATGCCGATGGGGGCCTATTAAATGATCCAATTCTTTTAAGATTAGGAGAAAATCATTTTTGGTTATCTTTGTCTGATAGCGATATTTTATTATGGGCTCAAGGTGTAGCTGTTAACTCGGGATTGGATGTTAAAATAACTGAACCCGATGTTTCTCCATTGCAATTACAAGGACCAAAGTCTGCTGAAATAATGATTAAGTTATTTGGAGAAGGTATTAAAGATATAAAATATTATTGGTTTAAAGAATTAGATCTAGATGGAATTCCATTAGTAGTTTCCCGAACAGGTTGGTCTAGCGAATTTGGCTATGAATTATTTTTAAGAGATGGATCAAAAGGCAATGATCTTTATGAAAAAATTATGGCAGCTGGAAAAGAATTTGGACTTAAACCAGGTCATACTTCTTCTATTAGGAGAATAGAAGGTGGTATGCTTTCTTACCACGCTGATGCTGATATTCAAACAAATCCATTTGAACTAGGTCTAGATCGTTTAGTTTATTTAGATGGTCAAATAGATTTTATAGGAAAAAAAGCACTTAAAAAAATTAAAGCTGAGGGAGTAAAAAGAAAACAAGTTGGTTTAAAAATTAAATGCGAAAAGTTAAGTGGACCAAATACTACTTTTTGGCCTTTAATAGTTGATAATAAAGTTATAGGAAAAGTAACCTCAGCAGTTTATTCACCACGTTTAAAAAAGAATATTGCACTTGGAATAGTAGATATTATTTATTCAAAAATTGGTTCTGAGTTAGATGTTTCAATCGATGATAAAAAATTTAAATGTGAAGTTATTGAAAAACCTTTCTTTGATCCGAAAAAACAAATTACTTCAATATCTTTATGAAAAAAATCTTCAGTATTTTATCTTTAACAATGTTTCTATGTAGCAGCGTTTATGCTGATAAATTATTAAAAAGTGGATACTTAATTCCAACAAAAAAATGGGCAGATAAAATTAGTATTAATGAAACATTTAAAATATTAGATCCAAAAAATAAAATAATTGTTATTTATAACCATGGCTCAGACTCAATGGATCACAAAACTAAAAATTGTGCGTGGGTAAATCAACTTCGAAATTTTGCACAACTTGCAGGAGATAAAATTAATGATAAAGAAATAATGGTTTATTTAAACTGTCAGGGACATCTTGAAGGCGATCTTGGAGCAACAATTTCTAATATTAAGTATTTTACATCAAAATGGAAGGGTCCATACCCTGGTGTATCAAAAATGGATCGTCGTGTTGAAGGGAATTTGGAACTAGTTAAAAAATTTGTTAAAATGGGTGTTCCAAAAAAACAAATTATAATAACTGGTCATTCGTGTGGTGGTTGGGTAACATTACTTTTTACAGCAAAAAATATGAACGAAGTAGGAGGTGGTATTGCTTTAATGCCATCATGCAACTACATCATTTCAAAAAAAATGAAAGTTAAAAAAGTGGGTATAGAAAAAGCTTTGGATAAATTTCGCAAAAACTATCCAGGTATTGCTAAATTAAGAGAAAAACATATTAAAATAATGGAAGATGGTAATGCTCCAGTCTTAATTTTTACCCACCCAATGGATCATTATGAGGGATTAACATCTGATTGGATGAATGACGTTCCCAATTTCAAAAGAATTATAATTTCTAATGACAGAAAAATAAATGGAAAAAAATGTATAATAAATGGAAAAGATTGGTCTGAACCTTTAAAAAAAAATACACATACTATCGATTATGCAGATTGTTTTTTATTTTATCATCCAACTATTAAAGAATATATCGCTTCAAGAATAAAATAAAATGTTTTCTATGTCCTGCTCAACGACAATCTGATCACACTTAATATTATTTATTTAATTGAATGATGGTGCCCCCGCACGGATTCGAACCGCGGACCTATTGATTACAAATCATCTATAAAACTTTAAATTATTATTTGTTAACAACAATAATCTTCAAAAATTTTTAATTTGGTCACACTATGGTAGCAGTGGTATAGTTTTATTGATGCAAAAAATCTTTAGTATTATATTTATAAGTATTTTTTTAAGTAGTTGTTATTCACCTATTGATACATTTGTTAGAGGATACAACTACGATATTTTTCTTAAAGATCCTAAGTATGCTTCATTTCCTTATAAAGCAAAAGCTGTTAGTGCGAGACAACCAAATGCCTTTCCTTCAGGTTATGGTGCTGGTCATACTCAATCATCAGCAAATAGGAATGCTTTAAACAAATGCCAAGAAAACTTTTCAGATTGTATCATTGCTAAAGAAGGTTATGTCTACGTACTTGATAAAAGCCTCGCAGACTTTAATCAAGCTAAATCACTTAGTACTATGGATACTTATATATCTAAGTGTGAATATTTAGGTTTTAAAAAACAAACACCAGAATTGGGACAATGTGCTATGAAATTCTATGAAACAGAACAAGCAATTTTGCTAAGTAAAAAGAACAATTCCTCATCTTCATCTGGTGGAGGTAATAATGCTGCAAATTTATTATTGTTACAACAATCACTTAAAATGCTTTCACCACCAGCAAATCAAAACAGAAATTTTAGTTGTGTTTATAATACTGTTGGAGGAATTGTTGGTGTTAATTGCAATTAAAAAATAATTTTATACAGCGACCACTTGCTTGGTCTACAAAAGTGGTAGCACTATGGTAACACTCATTGCTACCAATTTATAAAATTTCTAATTTTGAAAAATAGATAAGGTTGATTTTACTGAAGAAGTGGTGCCCCCGCACGGATTCGAACCGCGGACCTATTGATTACAAATCAGGAATAAAACTTTAAATAGATATTTGTTTCCAACAAAATCAATCAAATAACTTTCATCTAGTCACACTAACGTCACAGTGATAATGTTTTTTTATGAAAAAATGGTTGGAAGAAAAAATATTAATTAAATATTGGACTGAAAATTGTTTTAAATATTCTTTAAGAGATGGCAGAAAGATTAGATCTGCTCAACACAGCATTCCGTTTGATTCATATCCTGATATTCAAAAAAATGAGCTAGATGACGGTACAATTGTTCCAGCAGAAGTAGAGTGGAATACATCAAATTTTGATAGACACGGTCACGATATATCTGTTTTGATTGATCACAAAGGTTTCTTAATTGTTTTAGAAAAAGACAAAGAAAGTTTTCCAGTTGAACAAGTTCAAATTGATAAAGATGATTTCATCAAATGGTTTGAAAAAGATGCCTCAAACATAGCTAACGAAACAGTTCAAAGTATTAAGAAAAAATTAATTAAAAATAAAGAACCTCAAATCTTTATTTATTATATGCGTTCCAAAGGAACTGGTTTGGTTAATAGAAAACGTACTTTTGAATTTGGAACGGATGGTTTTCCAATAACACTTAAGAAAAATTCCTTAGAAATGTTAAAGCAAATAAAAAAAGGAGATATCGTTATAGTAGTGAGAAACTTCAAGTCATCAATACCAGTTAAAGGAGGTAGAAATCCATCTTCTAAACATAAAGGAGCTTATGAAGAAATATATGGATTGATAGTGACTAAAAATTATTATTATTCAAAGAGCCCACGAATATGGACAGAAGATAAAACTGATTATCCTCATAGATATGACTTTAGAAAAAAAGTTTTATTTGAAGGTAGAGACATACCTTGCACAATAAATCATTTAGGTAGATCTCTTCACGAAATATTAAGAAAAGCACAAATTTCCAGTTCTATTGAAAAAATAGACTCTTCAATGATTGTTAAGTTAATGTCATTATGCAGAAAATGAAAAAACTTTTGGGGATCGTGGTTCTGGGTTTGTTGATTAGTGGAAATGTTTATGGAAAAGAACTTATTTTAGTATGTGAAAATTTTAAAAATATTAGTTATGACAAAAAGAATGAGATTAAAGAAGACGAGGAAAATATACAGTTCAATGAGTTATTTAAAATAAATACCATTGAAGAAAAAGTTTATAAATTTGATAAAAGTTATAATAAATTTTATGAACAAAATAACACCAAATGGAATGATGTATTGATATCTTGGAGAAAAGATAATGAGAATAGAACTAACATTAATGAGATTAATAGATTAGATTTATCTTACAAAAATACAATTAGGTATTATAAAAATCCAGAATTGAATAAAATAGAGCACTATGCTAAATGCGAAATTGGAGAACAGAAACTTTAAACGACTACTTGACCACATCACGCTAGCGTCACAACAGCGTTACACTCAACAAATAAATTTAATTAAAATTTAACTTTTTAAAAATATATAACGTTGATTTTATTAAGGAAGTGGTGCCCCCGCACGGACTCGAACCGCGGACCTATTGATTACAAATCAATTGCTCTACCAGCTGAGCTACAAGGGCACGAAGCGTTTTTTAATATTATTTAATATATTATCAAGAAATTATTTCTGTTGATTTATATGATGAAAAACAATTGCAGCGCTGTTTGATATATTTAAACTCTCAATATTTTTATTAATATTAATTTTTACTAAAAAATCTGTGTATTTTTTTGTATGATGATTAAGACCATACCCTTCAGAGCCAAATAGTAATACATTATTCCCTTGCCATTTAACGTCTGTAAAGTTTTTATCACTTTTTGATGTAAAACCGTAAACCCAAAAATTTTTATCTCTTAAATACTTTAAAGTAGTATTTATATTTGACACTTGAAAAATATTTATATGTTCAACACATCCACTTGCAGATTTGTATAATAATTTACTTTCACTTGGGAAATGCCTTTCTTTAACGATCAGGCCATCTATGTTAAATGAGGCAGCGCTTCTAATTAATGAACCTATATTTCTAGGATCTGTAACCTCATCTAAACAAACAAATGTCAAATTTTTTTTATTTTTTATGAACTCTTTTAATTCAGGATTTTCTAAATGTTCTATTTCTGCAATGTAACCCTGATGCAAAATATTTTCACTCCTACAATATTTATCTAGTTCTTTTTTAGTTTTAAAAAAAACCTTAAGATCTTTTAATAAATTTTTATGTGGATTTTGTTTATGAATATTTTTTTTACTTTCCTCAGTTAAAAAAATTTTTAAAACTCTTCTTTTTTGGTTTCTTAAAGCCCCAATCACCGCGTGGCGTCCAGCAATAAAAAATGATGATTTTTGTGTCATAGCTTATGATTTTATAAGGGTTTTTATACTATTTTTCCTTAAATTCACGTATTGCATTTGTACAATAAAAATATATAAAACGCATGTTGTTTAAAGCTTTATTGAACATGGGGACGCTTCCCCTGCTACTAGGGAGGGGTACCAAAGCGGTCAAATGGGGCGGGCTGTAAACCCGTTGACTTCGGTCTTCGAAGGTTCGAATCCTTCCCCCTCCACCATTCAATAACTTTTAAATAATTTTGGAGTGTACACTTGGGTATGCGGGTGTAGTTCAGTGGTAGAACACTAGCCTTCCAAGCTGGTTGCGTGAGTTCGATTCTCATCACCCGCTCCAAAAATAAAAAATAAATAATAAAGTGAGGAAAAAAAGTAATGTCGAAGGAAAAATTTGTAAGAAATAAACCGCATTGTAATATAGGAACAATCGGTCACGTTGATCATGGTAAAACAACTTTAACTGCTGCAATAACAAAAGTTTTAGCAGAAGGAGGAGGAGCAAACTTTGTTGCTTATGATCAGATTGATAAAGCACCTGAGGAAAAAGAGAGAGGTATAACTATTTCTACTGCTCACGTTGAGTATGAAACAGAAAAAAGACATTATGCTCACGTAGATTGTCCAGGTCATGCTGACTACGTAAAAAACATGATTACGGGAGCGGCTCAAATGGATGGAGCAATTCTAGTTGTGAACGCTGCAGATGGACCAATGCCTCAAACAAGAGAACACATACTTCTGGCTCGTCAAGTTGGTGTTCCAGCAATTGTTGTTTATTTAAACAAAGTTGACCAAGTCGACGACAAAGAGATGATAGATTTAGTTGAAGAGGAGATAAAAGATTTGTTAACTTCTTATAAATTTCCTGGCGACAAAACACCAATAGTCAAAGGTTCAGCCTTAGCTGCAGTAGAAGGTAGAGATGATGAAATTGGAAAAAACTCAATATTGGATTTGATGAAAGCAGTAGATGAATTTATTCCACAACCTGATAGACCAAAAGATAAAGATTTCTTAATGCCAGTTGAAGATGTGTTTTCAATTTCAGGTAGAGGTACAGTGGTAACAGGTAGAGTAGAATCTGGAGTAATCAAAACTGGTGAGGAAATAGAAATTGTAGGAATTAGAGAAACAAAAAAATCTGTATGCACTGGAGTAGAAATGTTTAGAAAACTTTTAGACTCAGGTGAAGCGGGAGATAATATTGGTGCTTTATTGAGAGGTGTTGAAAGAACTGATGTTGAAAGAGGTCAAGTATTGTGTAAACCAGGATCTATCAAACCACATACCAAATTTGAGGCACAAGCATATGTATTAAAGAAAGAAGAAGGAGGAAGACATACACCTTTTTTTACTAAATACAGACCTCAATTTTATTTTAGAACAACTGACGTGACTGGTGAAGTCGAGTTGCCATCTGGAACTGAAATGGTAATGCCAGGTGATGATGCTAAATTTACAGTTAAACTAATCACACCAATTGCGATGGACGAAAAACTTAATTTTGCAATTAGAGAAGGTGGTAGAACAGTAGGAGCTGGAGTAGTAACTAAAATTATTGAGTAAAAACCCAATAGGAGTGTAGCTCAATTGGTAGAGCGCCGGTCTCCAAAACCGGAGGTTGGGGGTTCGATTCCCTTCGCTCCTGCCAATTAAGTTCAAAACATTATGATTAACCCTTTAAAATTTATTCAGGAAGTAAAACAAGAGGCATTCAAAGTTAGTTGGCCAACAGCAAAAGAAACTGTTCAAGGAGCATTAATGGTTTTTGCTATGGCTGTTTTAGCTTCAATATTTTTTTTATTGTTAGATCAAGTTTTAAAGTTTTTTTTAGAAATCATACTTAAGGTTAGTATCTAATGAAAAATTGGTATATTGTTCAATCGCACTCAAGTTTTGAGAGTAAAGTGGCTCAGTTAATTAAAGAGGAAGCAGAAAAAGCAAAAATTTCTGACAAAATAGAAGAAATTATTGTTCCAACGCACGATATTACAGAGGTAAAAAGAGGAAAAAGAGTTCAAAGAAAAAAAAAATACTTTCCTGGATACGTTCTTATTAAAAGTGAGATGGATAATAATATTTATCATATGATAAAAAATTTAAAAAAAGTCAGTGGTTTTCTTGGATCAAAAGGAACTCCAATACCAGTTTCAGATAAAGAAATCGAAAAAATTTTAGGTCAAATTAAAGATGGTGTAGCACAACCAAAATCAGGAGTTGAATATAATGTTGGGGAAAAAGTTCAAGTTATAGATGGACCGTTTGCATCATTTAGTGGTTTGGTTGAGGACATAGATGAAGAAAAGCTAAGACTTAAAGTTTCAGTTTCTATTTTTGGAAGACCTACACCAGTAGATTTAGAATATAACCAAGTTGAAAAGGCAAGTTAATGGCAAAAAAAGAAATTAGTGGATATGTAAAATTACAAATCAAAGGTGGTCAAGCCAATCCAGCCCCTCCTGTTGGACCTGCTCTTGGTCAAAGAGGCATAAATATTATGGAATTTTGTAAAGCTTTCAATGATAAAACTAAATCATTTGCAGGCAAACCTGTTCCTGTAATTATTACAGTTTATAAAGACAAAAAATTTGATTTTATTATTAAATCTCCTCCTGCATCACATTTTATTAAAGAGGCAATTAAATTAAAAAGTGGGTCTAAAGAACCTGGTAGAGATATCATTGGAACTATAACAAAACAACAGCTTAAAGATATAGCAGAAAAAAAAATGAAAGATCTAAACGCTCATAATTTGGAAGAGGCAGCAAAAATAATAGCTGGGTCAGCTAGATCAATGGGTATAGAGGTAAAAGAATAATGAGTTCAAAAAGATATAAAAAACTCCCAGAAAATACAAAAGAATTACCAGCAGAAAATATACAAAATATTTTAAAATTAATAAAATCAAATTGTACAACAAAATTTGATGAGTCTGTGGATTTAAGTTTTAGAATAAATAACAAGCAAAAAAAAAATGAGATTAATCTTAGAACAATTGTAAATTTACCCGGTGGAACTGGTAAATCTATAAAAGTAGCTGTTGTTTGTGAAGATAGCAAATTAAATGAGGCAAAAGAAGCAAACGCTGATTTGATTGGGGGTGATGAATTAATTGAAAAAATAAAAAATAATGACTTAAATTTTGAAAAACTTATTTGTACACCGTCAATGATGATCAAACTTTCTAAATTAGGAAAAGTTTTAGGACCTAAAGGGTTAATGCCTAATCCAAAATTAGGAACTGTGACTAACGATATAAAAAAAGCTGTCATAGAAGCTAAAGCAGGACAGGTTGAAATTAGAAATGATAAAGATGGAAATATAGGTGTAAGTATTGGAAAGAAATCATTTGATGATGAAAAACTAGTAAATAATTATAATGCAATAATAGATTCATTAGAAAAGGAAAAATCAAATCTAACTATAAAAGGAGATCTAATAAGACAAGCGTTCATAACATCTAGTATGGGAGTATCATATCAGCTTAAATTAGATAAGAGTTTATAATAATGTTGAACAAAGAACAAAAAAAACAATATATCGATAATATGACTTCTCAATTTGATTCGACTGAAGCAGTGATTGTAACACATTACCAAGGCCTTACAGTTAACCAATTGGATGATCTTAGAAGTAGAATGCGTGAACATGGAATTAAATTTAAGATTACAAATAATAGGATTACAAAAATAGCTTTAGAAAAAACGAAATGTAAAGATTTGTCAGATCTTTTTACAGGACCAACTGCTGTAGCTTTATCTGAAGATGCAATCACTTCTGCTAAAATTTTAACTAAATTTGCAAAAGAAAATGAAAATTTAAAAATTTTAGGTGGAATCATGGGTACTGACATTTTAGACGTAGCTGGAGTAAAAAATGTAGCAACTTTACCCTCATTAGAAGAGGCGAGAGGCAAAATTGTAGGTATTTTAAGGTCTCCTGCCCAAAAAATAGCAAGTATTTTACTTGCACCAGCGTCAAAAATCGCTATTTTAGCGCTCGAAAAATCAAAAAAATAACCAGGGACAAAACTAATAATATGGCTGACTTAAATAAAATTATAGAAGATTTATCAAGCTTAACTGTTGTAGAGGCAGCTGAGCTTTCAAAACAACTAGAGGAAAAATGGGGCGTTACAGCAGCAGCTGCGGTCGCTGCCGCACCAGTAGCGAGTGGCGGAGAAGCTCCTGCAGAAGAAAAAGATGAATTTACAATTATGCTGACAGCAGCTGGAGATAAAAAAATAAATGTTATAAAAGAAGTTAGAGCTGTAACTGAACTCGGATTAAAAGAAGCTAAAGATTTAGTAGAAGGAGCACCAAAGGAAGTTAAATCTGGTGTTAATAAAAAAGAAGCGGAAGAAATTAAAGCTAAATTAGAAGCAGCAGGCGCAAAAGTAGAACTTAAATAAATTAATTAGAAAGAATGACATTGCTGAAAAATCAATCAGCGATGAATGACATATATGCAGTTATCTTTTACTAAGAAAAAAAATATTAGAAAAAGTTTTGGTAAATTAAAAGAAAGTTTATCGATACCAAATCTTATAGAGGTGCAGAAAAATTCTTACAAAGAACTTACAGAATTCAATCATGATGTAGAAGCTCATTTAATAAAGGGGTTTCATAGAGTATTTAAAAGTATATTTCCAATTGAGGATTTAAACGATAAGGCAACACTTGAATATGTTTCTTATAGATTAGAAAAACCAAAATTTGATGTAGAGGAATGTATTACTAGAGGTCTAACATATTCAGCTGGACTAAAATGCACACTAAGATTAGTTGTATATGAGATAGATCAAGAAAATAATACAAAAGATATTTTATCAGCTAAAGAACAAGAAGTTTATATGGGCGAAGTTCCAATGATGACAAATAGTGGAACATTTATTACTAATGGCGTTCAAAGAGTTGTAGTTAATCAAATGCACAGAAGCCCAGGTGTCTTTTTTGATCATGATAAAGGAAAATCTCATGCTAGTGGAAAACTATTATTTAATTGTAGAGTTATTCCTAATAGAGGTTCATGGTTAGATTTTGAGTATGATGTTAAAGATTTTTTATATTTTAGAATAGATAGAAAAAAGAAATTATTTGTAACAACTTTATTGCAAGCTCTGGGCTATTCAAAATCCGATATTGTGAATGAATTTTATGAAAAGGAGAACTTAGTTTTTGATGAAAAACTAAATAAATGGAAGACAAAATTTGACCCTGAAAATTATAGGGCAAAGAATTTCTCGGAAGAAGTTATAGACGCAAAAACTAATAAAATTGTGGTTAAATCTGGTGATCAAATAAATTTTTTAACAGCAAAAAAACTTGTTAACGATGGTTTGAAAGAAATACTTGTATCTAGCTCATCATTATATGGGAAATTATTGCATAAAGATATTGTTGCTGGAGAAGATGCATTTAAAATTGGCACAGAATTAAATGAGACTATAATTCAAAAGTTAATTGACAACAAAGTTAAAAATTTAGAAATTTCTAAAACAAACTCGATATCCAAAGGACCTTATTTATTAAATACATTATTGAATGACAAAAATGAAAACAAAAATGATGCTATCACAGAAATTTATAAGATTTTAAGACCCGGAGAACCACCAACCATTGAGATTGCAACTCAAATTTTTAATAATCTTTTTTTTAGCTCTGACAGATATGATTTATCAGATGTTGGTAGAGTAAAAATGAATTCTAGATTAGATTTAAAATGTTCTGATAAAATCACGATTTTAAGAAATGATGATATTTTAGCTATTATCAAAAAAATGTTAGATTTAAGAGATGGTAAAGATGAAATTGATGATATCGATCACCTTGGAAATAGAAGAGTACGATCCGTAGGTGAACTAGTTGAAAATCAAGCTAGGATCGGTGTTTACAGAATGGAGCGAGCGATAAAAGAAAAAATGACTACATTAGATGTTGAATCTGCGATGCCACAAGATTTGATAAACGCTAAACCACTAACTATTTCTTTAAAAGATTTTTTTGCTACATCCCAGCTTTCACAATTTATGGATCAAACAAATCCATTATCAGAAATCACACATAAAAGAAGAGTTTCCGCATTAGGTCCTGGGGGACTTACCAGAGAACGCGCTGGATTTGAAGTTAGAGATGTACATCCTACTCACTATGGACGAATATGCCCAATTGAGACTCCTGAGGGTCCAAATATTGGTTTGATAAATAGCTTATCAACTTATTCAAAGATTAATAAATATGGATTTATAGAAAGCCCATATAAAAAAGTCGAAAATGGTATTGTACAAGATAAGATTGAGTATCTTTCTGCAATGGAAGAAACCAAGTATACAATTGCTCAAGCTAACTCAGTATTGGATAAAGATGGTAAATTTGTTGAAGAACTTGTTTCTAGTAGAGCAAATCTAGATTTTATTTTATCTAAGCCAGAAAATATAGACTACATAGATGTTTCTCCAAAACAACTTGTTTCTGTGGCAGCATCATTAATTCCCTTTTTAGAAAATGATGATGCAAACAGAGCTTTAATGGGATCAAATATGATGAGACAGGCAGTCCCGCTCTTAAAGCCCGAAGCTCCTCTAGTTGGTACTGGAATTGAAAGTGACGTTGCCTTAGACTCAGGAGTTACTATAGTAGCGAAAAGAGATGGGATTGTTGATAAAATTGATGGAAAAAGAATAGTAATAAAAGCATCAAATGAAAAAGATTATTCGCAATCAGGTGTTGATATCTATAATTTGCAAAAATTTAAAAGATCAAATCAAAATACATGTATAAACCAAAAACCATTGGTCAGGGTTGGAGATAAGGTAAAGTCAGGTGACATAATAGCTGACGGTCCTTCAACAAAAACTGGTGAATTAGCCCTTGGAAAAAATGTAACTGTAGCTTTTATGCCGTGGCAAGGTTATAATTTTGAAGATTCCATTTTAATATCTGAAAGATGTGTAACAGATGATGTATTCACTTCTATTCACATAGAAGAGTATGAGGTAATGGCTAGAGATACAAAACTTGGTGAAGAAGATATTACAAGAGATATTCCTAATATCAATGAAGAGGCTTTAAAAAATCTTGATGAATCTGGGATAGTTTATATTGGAGCAGAGGTTAAACCAGGTGATATACTAGTTGGTAAAGTAACACCCAAAGGAGACTCAGCATCTGGTCCAGAAGAAAAATTATTGAGATCTATTTTTGGAGAAAAAGCAATTGACGTAACAGATACATCTTTAAAAATGCCAAGCGGTAGTGGTGGAATTGTTGTTGATGTAAGAGTATTTAATAGACATGGAATTGAAAAAGATGAGCGATCAATAACCATTGAAAGAGCAGAAATTGAAAGCGTTCAACAAGACAAAAATGTTGAGGAGGAGATACTTGAAAGAAGTATAAAGCAAAGAGCAACCTCAATTCTTTCAAATACCAAATTAGCAAAAAAAATTAAAAATTATGAAGTAGGTATTTTATTAGATGAAAAAATTATATTTGAAATCCCATTATCAGAATTATTCAAAATAAATGTTGAAGATATAGGAAAGAATGAATCATTATTAAAGTTAAGGTCTCAATATGAAAATGCTAAAAATGATATTCAAGAAAGATTTGAAGATAAAGTTCTTAAAATTAGACAAGGTGATGATTTATTGCCTAGCGTAATGAAGATGGTTAAAGTTTTTGTTGCAATTAAAAGAAGACTTAGAC
This sequence comes from Pelagibacteraceae bacterium AG-337-G04, assembly GCA_003282205.1. GTDB lineage: Bacteria > Pseudomonadota > Alphaproteobacteria > Pelagibacterales > Pelagibacteraceae > Pelagibacter. The sequence goes on along the minus strand of QBZW01000010.1, from coordinate 20,819 downwards.
CAGGTGATAAAATGTCAGGTAGACATGGAAACAAAGGTGTTGTCAGTAAAATAGTGCCTGTCGAAGATATGCCATATAGAGAAAATGGAAAACCTGTTGATATAGTTTTAAATCCATTGGGTGTGCCAAGTAGAATGAATGTGGGTCAAATTTTAGAAACTCATTTAGGATGGTCATGCAAAGAATTAGGTGAACAACTAACAGACTTAATTAATGAAAATCAAAAAAAAATTGAAAAAGAAGATAAAATATCTAAATTTTTAAAATCTGTTTATGGTAATGAAATCTATGCAAACAGCATTGATAAATTGTCAGAATCAGAATTTAGAGACTTATGTGAAAATATTCAAAACGGTATTCCAATATCCACACCAGTTTTTGATGGTGCTAAAGAAAATGACGTCACAAAAATGCTTGATCTTGCAAAATTACCAAACTCTGGACAAACATTCCTTTGGGATGGAAGAACCGGAGAAAAATTTGATAGACCTGTCACTGTTGGTATAATTTATATGCTTAAACTTCATCATCTTGTAGAAGATAAAATACATGCGAGATCGACAGGACCATATAGTTTAGTAACTCAGCAACCATTAGGTGGTAAAGCTCAACTTGGGGGACAAAGATTTGGTGAGATGGAAGTATGGGCATTGGAAGCATATGGAGCTTCTTATACACTTCAAGAAATTTTAACTGTGAAGTCAGATGACGTTGCTGGAAGAGTTAAAGTTTATGAAACAATTGTTAAAGGAGAAGAAAATTTTGAGTCAGGTATACCTGAGTCCTTCAATGTTTTAGTCAAAGAAATTAAATCATTAGCGTTAAATGTGGAGTTAAACTAAAGATATGAGTAAAGAATTATCGGATCTGTTTAAATCTTCTGAAATATCAGAAGCACAAAATTTTAATAGTATTAAAATTACATTAGCGAGTCCAGAGAAGATTAAATCATGGACTTTTGGTGAAATAAAAAAACCAGAAACAATAAATTACAGAACATTCAGACCTGAGAAGGATGGTCTTTTTTGTGCAAGAATATTTGGCCCTATTAAAGATTACGAGTGTCTATGTGGTAAGTATAAAAGGATGAAGTTTAGAGGAATTATATGTGAAAAATGTGGAGTTGAAGTTACAAAGTCTAATGTGAGAAGGGAAAGAATGGGGCATATAAATTTAGCAACACCTGTTGCTCATATATGGTTTCTTAAATCATTACCTAGCAGAATTTCTTTAGTTGTAGATATGAAACTTAAAGAAGTTGAAAGAGTTCTATATTTTGAAAATTTTATTGTAATTGAACCAGGCTTAACAGGATTAAAAAAAAACCAATTGTTAGGCGAAGAAGAATTAATTAAATATCAAGATGATTTTGGAGAGGAAGCCTTTACAGCAGGAATTGGTGCTGAAGCTATTTTAGAAATTCTAAAATCAATAAATTTAGAAGATGAAAGGGAATCATTAATTAAAAGTATTAAAGAAACAAAATCTAAAGTTTCGGAGGAAAGATCAATAAAAAGACTTAAATTAATAGAGTCGTTTATAGAAACAGGTAATAAACCTGAATGGATGATATTAACAACGGTTCCGGTTATCCCCCCTGAATTAAGACCTCTTGTTCCTTTAGATGGAGGACGTTTTGCAACATCTGATTTAAATGACTTATATAGAAGAGTAATAAATAGAAACAACAGACTAAAAAGATTAATGGACTTAAAAGCTCCAGATATAATCGTTAGAAATGAAAAGAGAATGTTACAGGAGTCAGTTGATGCATTATTTGACAACGGTAGAAGAGGAAGAGTAATAACAGGAACTGGAAAAAGACCATTAAAATCTCTCGCAGAAATGTTGAAAGGAAAGCAGGGAAGATTTAGACAAAATCTTTTAGGCAAAAGAGTGGATTACTCAGGAAGATCAGTAATTGTTGTTGGTCCAGATTTAAAATTACATGAGTGTGGCCTGCCTAAGAAAATGGCCTTAGAATTATTTAAACCATTCTTATACGCAAGATTAAATAAATTAGGTTTAGCTTCAACTATCAAACAGGCTAAGAAATTAGTAGAAAAAGAGAGAAATGAAGTATGGGATGCTTTAGAACTTATAGTTAGAGAACATCCGGTCATATTAAATAGAGCACCAACCCTTCACAGACTAGGTGTTCAAGCTTTCGAACCAAAGCTTATTGAGGGAAATGCGATAGAACTTCATCCATTAACTTGTGCTGCATTTAATGCTGATTTTGATGGTGATCAAATGGCTGTGCACGTACCTTTGAGCTTAGAAGCACAATTAGAGGCAAGAGTATTAATGATGTCAACAAATAATATTTTAAGTCCATCCAATGGTAAACCTATAATCGTACCTAGTCAGGATATGATTTTAGGAATTTATTATTTATCACAACCTCCAGTACAATCAGAGAAAGTTGATGGATATTTCATAAATACTTCTGAAATAGAACACGCATTAGAAACGGGTCAAATTAAAGTACACTCAAGAATAATTTCAAGATTTGAAACTGTGGATGAAAAGGGAAATACTAAATTTGAAAAACATGTTAGTACTGCTGGAAGATTTCTATTATCGAGCATAATTCCAAAAAATGTAAATAACAAATTTTCTTTAATTGATAGGTTGCTTCCGAAGAAAGTAGTCTCTGAAGTTATTGACCACGTATTTAGGTTTTCAGGTCAAAAAAGTACTGTAATATTTTGTGACAAATTAAAAGATATTGGATTTAAACATGCATTTAAAGCTGGAATTTCATTTGGAAAAGATGATCTTTTAATACCAGATAATAAAGAACAATTTATAGATGAAACTAAAAAACTTATTGCAGATTATGAAGGTCAATATGCAGAAGGACTTATTACAAGAGGAGAAAAATATAATAAAGTTATAGACGCATGGTCAAAATGTACAGATAAAGTTGCATCTGAAATGATGAAAAGAATTTCTGCTACAGAAGTTACTGAAGATGGATTAAAAATTAATTCTGTATTTATGATGGCTGATAGCGGTGCAAGAGGTTCAGCAGCACAAATGAAACAACTGGCTGGTATGAGAGGACTAATTGCAAAACCATCCGGAGAGATTATTGAAACTCCAATTACTTCAAATTTTAAAGAAGGTCTAACAGCGTTAGAATATTTTAATTCAACACATGGTGCAAGAAAAGGTTTAGCTGATACAGCTCTAAAGACTGCAAGCTCAGGTTACTTAACTAGAAGATTGTGTGATGTTGCTCAAGATTTAACAGTAACTAAATATAAATGTGAAAATCCAGGTTCAATAGAGCTTTCTGAAGTATTAGAAGGTGGTAACATTATGGTAAGTCTCTCCGAAAGAGCTTTAGGAAGAGTTACTGCACAAGATGTTAAAAATCCATTAACTGGTGATGTGATAATAAAAAAAGAGGAAATGATTGATGAAGCTGCATGTGAAAAGATAGATGCAGCTGGAGTAAAAGTATTAAAAGTTTACTCAGTAATGACATGTAGCTCAAAAGAAGGTGTATGTGCTAAGTGTTATGGAAGAGACCTTTCTAGAGGTAAAATGGTTCATGTTGGAGAAGCTATTGGAATGATATCTGCCCAATCAATTGGAGAGCCAGGAACCCAGCTAACAATGAGAACTTTCCACGTTGGAGGCACAGCCTCAGTTAAACAGGATTCTCAAATTGTATCTAAATCTGAAGGGACACTTAAAATTGTTAATACAAATTTAATTAAAGACTCTAAAAATAATCAAATAGTTATGGGTAGAAATACGGAGATATCTATTGAGGATGAAAATGGCTTACAAGTAGCTTCTTACAAGGTTCCATATGGTTCTAAATTATTTTTTGAAAATGAAAAAAAAGTAAAAAAAGGTGACAAAATTTGTGAATGGGACCCGTATACAACACCAGTTATTGCTGAAAAAGATGGTATAGCAAACTATGTCGATTTAATTGATGGTATATCTATTGCTGAAACTGTTGATGACGCAACTGGCATATCAACAAAAGCTGTTGTGGATTGGAAAACACAATCAAAAAATACTGACCTAAAACCTAGGATAACTTTAAGAGATACGAAAGGAAATGTTGTCAAAAAAGCTGATGATAATGAAGCAAGATATTATTTAGTTCCTGACTCAATTTTATCAGTTAAAGATGGCGCCAAAATTTCAGCAGGAGATGTAATCGCTAGATTACCAAAAGAAACAACTAAAACAAAAGATATTACTGGAGGATTGCCAAGAGTTGCTGAATTATTTGAAGCTAGAAAAGCCAAAGATAGTGCAATAATAGCTGAGAACGACGGTAGTGTTATTTTTGGTAAAGAGGTGAGGGGTAAGCAAAGAGTTACAATAGAAGCAGAAAATGGTGATACATCAAGCTATTTGATTCCAAAAGGCAAACATATAAACTTTAATCAAGGAGAAAAAATTAAAAAAGGAGAATATCTTTTAGACGGTCAACCTTTACCACATGATATTCTTAGAATATTAGGTATAGAAGATTTGACTGAGTATTTTGTTAATCAAGTTCAAGATGTTTACAGATTACAAGGCGTAATAATTAATGACAAACATATAGAAGTTATTTTAAGACAAATGCTTAAAAAAATTGAAGTCAAAGAAGCAGGTGATAGCAAATTACTTCCTGGCGAAATAATTGATAGAATTAAATTTGAAAACTTGAATGAGGAACTTAAAGCAGAAGGAAAAAAAGAAGCAATAGGTGAAAGAGTATTAATGGGTATTACAAAAGCTTCATTACAAACAGAATCATTTATATCTGCAGCCTCATTTCAGGAAACTACTCGAGTTCTCACAGATGCTGCCATTAAAGGTAAAGTTGATAAGCTAACTGGTTTAAAAGAAAACGTCATTGTTGGTAGACTTGTGCCAGCTGGAACTGGATCTATTAAGAATTCTTGGAATAAAAAAGCTATTGACGATGATCAAAAATTCTTATCTGAACAGGAGAGTTCAGAAGCTTCAGAAGCTCAAATAAACCAATAAATATAACTACTTTTAAGCTTTTATTTAGTTTGACAAATACAATTTCTAATGTATTTTGGCCATGTTTTTGGTTGGAATGTAGTGACTAGTTCACTAAACGCTGCCACAAATAACACGCCAGTTATTTTCATCAAAAATATAAAAATATTAAAAATTTATGCCAACTATTAATCAGTTAGTAAGAAAAAGTAGAGATAAACAGATAACTAGAAATAAAGTCCCAGCTTTACAAAAACAACCTTTAAAAAGAGGTGTTTGTGTTAAAGTGTATACTACCACACCTAAGAAACCTAACTCAGCTTTAAGAAAAGTGGCCCGAGTAAGATTATCTAATGGGTTTGAGGTAACAGCATATATTCCAGGTGAAGGTCATAATTTACAAGAACATTCAGTGGTCTTAATTAGAGGCGGAAGAGTTAAAGACTTACCAGGAGTTAGGTATCATATTTTGAGAGGAAATCTAGATACACAAGGTGTAGCAAATAGAAAACAAAGACGGTCTTTATATGGAACAAAAAAGGGTAAATAAAAATGTCAAGAAAACGTAAAGCACCTAAAAAGCTTCCTATGATAGACCCAAAATATAAATCAACGATAATACCAAAGTTAATAAACTCTATAATGTATGATGGAAAAAAAACTATAGCAGAAAAGATTATTTATGATGCGATAGAAAAAATAAAAAGTAAATCAAAGGATGAACCTTTGAATGTTTTCAATGATGCAATTAATAATATTAGACCAACGGTTGAAGTTAGATCAAGAAGAGTTGGTGGTGCAACCTATCAAGTCCCGGTGGAAGTAAAATCTAAAAGATCCCAAGCTTTAGCATTAAGATGGTTAGTTGATGCTTCAAGAAAAAGAAAAGATAAAAAAATGTCAGATAAAATATTTAATGAAATATATGACGCCTATCAAAATAGAGGATCTGCAATTAAAAAAAAAGAAGATACTCATAAAATGGCAGAGTCAAATAAAGCTTTTGCTCACTTTAGATGGTAAATAAATATGCCTAGAACTCATACATTAGATAAATACAGAAATATTGGTATCATGGCTCACATAGATGCAGGTAAAACAACAACTACAGAAAGAATTTTATACTATACGGGAAAAAGTCATAAAATTGGTGAAGTTCATGATGGTGCCGCAACAATGGACTGGATGGAGCAAGAGCAAGAACGAGGGATAACAATTACTTCAGCAGCAACGACATGTTTCTGGAATGATCACAGAATAAATATAATAGACACACCCGGACATGTTGATTTTACTATAGAAGTTGAAAGATCTTTAAAAGTTTTAGATGGAGCAGTTGCTGTTTTTGACGGCGTAGCAGGTGTTGAGCCTCAATCAGAAACTGTTTGGAGACAAGCTGACAAGTACAAAGTTCCACGGATCTGTTTTGTAAATAAATTAGACAGAACTGGGGCAGATTTTTTTAGGTGTGTTGATATGATAAAAGATAGATTAGGTGCAAAACCACTTGTTACGCAGATTCCAATTGGATTTGAGGCTTCACTACAAGGTGTTGTAGATTTGATTAAGATGAAAGCTGTAGTTTGGAAAAATGAGGATTTGGGTGCTGCATGGGAATTAAAAGATATACCTGAAGATTTAAAAGAAATATCAAGTAAATATCGTCAAGAACTTGTTGAGACCGCAGTAGAGCAAGATGAAAAACTTATGGAGGATTATCTTGGTGGTAAAGAAATTTCTGAAGATGATTTGATTAAGTGCATAAGAAAAGGTTGTTTAGGATTTGACTTCGTGCCAGTTTTGACTGGTTCTGCTTTTAAAAATAAAGGCGTTCAACCACTACTAGATGCTGTTGTTAATTATTTACCAAGTCCAAATGATATTGGATCAATAAAAGGAACAAAGCCTGGATCTGAAGATGAAATAGAAATGAAATTTGATGATAACGCGCCTTTTGCAGCATTAGCATTTAAAGTAGCAAACGATCCATTTGTTGGAAGTTTGACATTCATAAGAATTTATTCAGGAACTGTCAAATCAGGAACTGGAATTTATAACACTTCCAAAGATAAAGAAGAAAGAGTTGGTAGAATGTTATTAATGCATGCTAATTCAAGAGAAGATATTAAAGAGGCAAATGCTGGTGATATTGTTGCCTTAGCTGGTTTAAAAAATACAATCACTGGTCATACATTATCAGAAAAAGAAACTCCTGTTTTGCTTGAACCAATGGAGTTTCCTGATCCTGTGATCGAGATTGCCGTAGAACCTAAAACCAAAGCTGACCAAGAAAAAATGGGAGAAGCACTTGGAAGATTAGCAAAAGAAGATCCTTCATTCAGAGTAACTTCTGATGAAGAATCAGGACAAACAATTATAAAAGGAATGGGTGAACTACATTTAGATATAATCGTAGATAGAATGAAAAGGGAATTCAAAGTTGAGGCAAATGTCGGAGCGCCTCAAGTTGCCTACAGAGAAACAATACTGTCTTCTGCTGAAAATGATTATACACATAAAAAACAAAGTGGCGGTGCAGGACAATTTGCAAGAGTTAAATTAACCGTTGAACCATTAGAGCCCGGAAAAGGAAGAGAAATAGAGAGTAAAATTAAAGGTGGAGCCATACCAAAAGAATTTATACCGGGCGTTGAAAAAGGTGTTGAAACAGTTGCAGATGGAGGAATATTAGCTGGATTTCCACTCATAGACTATAAGGTAACAATTGTTGATGGATTGCATCATGATGTAGACTCGAGTGTCTTAGCTTTTGAATTAGCATCAAGACAATGTTTTAAAGAAGCGTGTACTAAAGCAACTTTAAAATTATTAGAACCTATCATGAGAGTTGAAGTAGTAACACCTGAAGATTATATGGGTGATGTTATTGGAGATTTAAATAGTAGAAGAGGTCAAATAAGCACTCAAGAACAAAGAGGAAATGCAACAGTGATAACTGCGATGGTACCTTTGGCTAATATGTTTGGCTACATAAATAATTTACGATCAATGTCACAAGGAAGAGCTCAATATTCAATGTTTTTTGATCATTATGATAAAGTTCCTCAAAATGTGCAAGATGAGGTGACAAAAAAAACAGGTTAATTATGGATAAACAAAATATTAGAATAAAACTAAGAGCTTACGATAATAAAGTTTTAGATCAATCTACTGAGGAAATTGTAAATACTGTAAAAAGAACAGGTGCAAATATAAAAGGACCAATTCCTTTACCCACAAAAAAAGAGAGATATACAGTTCTTAGATCTCCACACATAGATAAAAAAAGTAGAGAACAATTTGAAACTAGAACCCACAAGAGATTGATTGATATAATAGAACCTACACCAGCAACTGTAGAGGCATTAATGAAATTGGATTTAGCATCAGGTGTGGATGTGGAGATTAAAATTTAATGAGTGAAATTGGATTGATCGGAAGAAAAATTGGAATGACGAGAGAGTTCTTTAAAACAGGTCAGTCAGTTCCTGTAACTGTCTTAAAAATTGAAAAGGGTAGAGTTGTTCAGTTAATAGACAAAGAAAAAAGAGGATATAATGCAATACAACTTGGATTTGGAGCTATTAAAAACTCAAAATTATCTAAATCCATGAAAGGTTATTTCTCAAAAAAAAATACAGAAGCAAGAAAAATATTAAAAGAATTTAGAGTAAAAGACTTAGAGCAATACAAAGAGGGCAATGAATTTGGTATTGAAATTTTTAAAGACATAAAATTTTTAGATGTTAGATCAAAGACAATTGGTAAAGGATTTGCCGGTGCAATGAAAAGACATAATTTTGGTGGACTAAGAGCTTCACATGGAGTTTCGATATCTCATAGAGCGCATGGTTCTACTGGACAGAATCAAGACCCAGGAAAAGTATTTAAAGGAAAAAAAATGGCTGGACATATGGGTAACAAGTTAAGATCAATGCAAAATCTTGAAATAATTAAAACAGATTTAGATAATCAGTTAATTTACATAAAAGGATCAATTCCTGGATCAAAGAATTCAGAAGTATTAATAAAAAAAGCAGTTAAAAATTTAAGGAAACTTACTATAAGTGAAAAAATTGAGATTTTAGAAAAAACAAAAAAAGCAAAAGATAAAAAAAAATAATTTATGAAAATTGAAAAGCAAAATATAGATGGTAAAAAAAATACAATCGATGTATCAGATAAGCTAGTTGATGCAAAAATAAACGTTAAGCTAGTAAGCAATGTTTTGTATAAAACTAATGCTAATTACAAGGGCAGAAAAGCTAAAACAAAACAAAAGAATGAAATTATTGGATCAACTTCTAAAATTTATGCTCAAAAAGGTACCGGTAATGCTAGGCACGCAAGTAAGAAAGCACCTATTTTTGTAGGTGGTGGTGTAGCACATGGTCCAAAAGGAGAGACAAAATATAAAAAAAGAAAGCTTAATAAAAGTGAAAAGAAATTAAGTATTGCCTCATTAATAACTCAAAAGAAACAATTAAATGATTTAATAATTTTAGACGATTTTGCCAATGAAATTTTGAAAACTAAAGAAATGAACAATATATTAATAAAATTTGAAGCAAAAAATTCAATAATAATTGCAGATAAAAAATCAAAAAATAATATTTCTAGGTCTTTGAACAACCTTCCTAACGTTAAAATTACAGATGTTAATCATTTTAGTGCATATGATTTAGCTAAGTATAAAAAAATAATTTTCACTGAGACATCTATAAAAGAATTGGAGAATAAATACTAAAAATGAAAAAGCTAAATTTATATGACAAAATAATATCTCCATTAGTTACTGAGAAATCAACAAACGTTTCAGTGCTAAATAAAATTATTTTTAAAGTACATCCAAAAGCTAATAAAAAAAATCTCAAAACAAACATAGAGAAAATTTTCAAAGTAAATGTAACAAAAGTAAATATTATAAATAAAAAAACTAGAATAAAAACAACTAGAGGCAAAAAAGTTAGAGTTAAAGGCTTTAAAAAAGCAATAATAACATTAAAAAAAGGTCAAAATATTGATCTGACAACTGGAATTTAAAATGGCATTAAAAACATTTAAACCATATACAAAAAGTACTAGAGGCACAATTTTAGTAAGTAGGCAAAGTTTATGGAAGGGAAAACCATTTAAAAATTTAACATCACCCAATAACTCTTCAAAAGGTAGAAATAATTATGGAAGAATCACATCAAGAAATCATGGTGGAGGTCATAAGCACAAATACAGAAAAATAGATTTTCATAGAAAAAAAACTAACATTAGCGCTGAGGTTGAAAGGATTGAATATGATCCAAATAGATCCTGTCATATCATGCTTGTAAAATTTGATGATGGAGAAAGATTTTATTATTTAGCACCTAAAGATATAAAAATTGGAGACAAAGTTGAAAATGGATCAAAAGTGGAAATTAAAGTTGGAAATTGTTTACCATTAAAAGAAATACCTGTTGGAATAGATATTCACAATGTAGAAATTAACCCAGGAGGTGGGGGGAAAATTGCAAGATCAGCTGGTACCTCAGTTTCTATATCTGGAATTGATGGTAATTATTCTATAGTTAAAATGATTTCAGGAGAAGTAAGAAAAATAAATTCAAACTCGATGGCAACTATTGGAGTTTTGTCTAATCCTGACCAGAAAAATATTAAAATTGGTAAAGCCGGAAGATCTAGATGGCTGGGTATAAGACCCCACACTAGAGGTGTTGTTAAAAATCCAGTAGATCACCCACATGGAGGTGGAGAAGGTAAATCTGCCGGTGGAAGACATCCAGTTTCTCCTACTGGCCAATCTGCAAAAGGTTTAAAAACTAGAGATAATAAAAGAACAGATAAATTTATAATAAGAAGAAGGAAAAAGAAAAGAGCATAAATTATGGTAAGATCAGTGTGGAAAGGTCCGTTTGTAGAGGAAAGTTTGCTAAAAAAAGTTGAAAAATTAAAGAATGAAGCAACTAAAAAGCCAATCAAAACTTGGTCAAGAAAATCAACAATACTACCTGATTTTATTGGTGTTAGTTTTTTGATATATAACGGGAAAAAATTTATACCGATTACCATTTCTGAGGATATGGTCGGACATAAGCTTGGAGAATTTGCACCTACTAGGCAATTTTTTGGTCATACGCCAGCAGATAAAAAAGCTAAAGTTGAAGGTGGAGATAAAAAATAATGTCAAAATTACAAAAAAAAATAGATACAAAATTAGTTAAATCAATTAATAAAAATGTACGATCTAGTACTAAGAAATTAAATCCAATATTAAAATCAATAGTTGGAAAAAAAGTTGATGTTGCAATAAGAGATTTATCATTTTCAGATAAAAGAATTTCAAAAGATATCAAGAAAACAATTTCATCTGCAGTAGCAAATGCAGAAAATAATTATCAATATGATATAGATAAACTAATCGTAAAAGAAGCTTATTGTGGAAAACAAGTTGTAATGAAAAGATTTAGAGCAAGAGCCAAAGGTAGAGCTGCAGAAATTATGAAGCCTTATTCGAATTTAACAATAATTCTAACAGAAAAAACCAAACAAACAGAAAGCCATGGGACAAAAAGTTAATCCAATAGGTTTAAGATTAGGTATTAATAGAGGTTGGGACTCCGTCTGGTATGCCAAGAAAAAAGACTTTGGTAACAATTTAATAGAGGATTATAAAATAAGAGAGTTCATAAAGAAAAATGTAATAAATTCTGGTGTGTCTAAAGTGATGATCGAGAGAACTACAAAAAAATGTTTTGTCACGATCTATACTTCTAGACCAGGTTTTGTAATAGGAAAAAAAGGTTCAGATATTGAAAAAATTAAAAATAATTTGTCAAGTCTAACAACTAATGAAGTTGTTTTGAACATAAAAGAGGTAAAAAAACCTGAAACAAATAGCTATCTTGTTGCAGAAAATATAGCTCAACAATTAGTAAAAAGAGTTTCGTATAGAAGAGCTATGAAAAGAGCAATGCAGTCAGCTTTAAGATTAGGTGCAAAAGGAATAAAAGTTTCTATTAGCGGAAGATTAGGTGGTAATGAAATTGCAAGAACGGAGTGGTTAAGAGAGGGTAGCATACCATCACATACATTAAGAGCAGATATAGATTACTCTGAAGCAGAGGCACTAACTACATATGGGATTATAGGTATTAAAATATGGATTTATAAAGGAGAAATTTTTACGAAAGAATTTAGCCAAGAAAGGAATAAGGCATAAAAATGCTACAACCAACAAGAACAAAATTTAGAAAAGCACACAAAGGTAGAATTCATGGTACTGCATCAAGATGCAATTCAATGAACTATGGCTCCTTTGGTTTGAAGGCAATAGAGCCCGAAAGGATTATTTCAAGACAGATAGAAGCAGCAAGGGTTGCTTTAACAAGACATATGAAAAGGCAAGGAAGAGTATGGACAAGAATGTTTCCAAATATACCAGTTTCGAAAAAACCTACTGAGGTGAGAATGGGAAAAGGAAAAGGTTCTCCTGAATTTTGGGCATGTAGAGTAAAACCAGGCAGAATACTTTTTGAAGTCGATGGAGTGTCTGAACAAATTGCAAAAGAAGCTTTATACAAGGCATCTGCTAAACTTCCAATAAAATGTAAATTTATAACGAGAATATAATATGAAAAAAAAAGAATTAAAAAAACTAACCGAAAAACAAAAATTAGAAAATATAATTAAACTTAAAAAGGACCTTTTTAATTTTAGGTTTCAAAAAGTAAACGGACAGGTAAAAAGTCCCTCTAAAATTTCTGAGACAAAGAAAAATATTGCTCGATTAAAAACAATGATAGGGGTTAAAAATGCCTAAAAAAATACTAAGTGGATTAGTTGTTAGTGATAAACCAAATAAAACAATAACTGTATTAGTTGAAAGAAAATATCAACATCCTGTTTTAAAAAAAGTTATGAGAGCAAGAAAAAAATATAATGCTCATGATGAAGAAAACAAATTCAAAATTGGAGATAAGGTATCAATAAGAGAAAGTAGACCGTATTCTAAAAATAAAAAATTTGAAGTAATAGGAATTAATAAATGATACAGGTTCAAACAGAATTGATGGTAGCAGACAATACTGGTGCAAAAAAAATTGAATGCATAAAAGTGTTGGGTGGATCAAAAAGGAGATATGCTAGTATTGGTGATACAATAGTGGTTGCAGTAAAAGAAGCTATTCCAAAAGGTAAAGTTAAAAAAGGATCTGTGCATAAGGCAGTTGTAGTGAGAGTCAGAAAAGGAATACATAGAAACGATGGATCTAAAGTAAAATTTGATAATAATGCTGCAGTGTTAACAGATGATAAAGGTGAACCAATTGGAACTAGAATTTTTGGACCCGTAACTAGAGAATTAAGAAATAGGGGGCAAATGAAAATTATATCGCTAGCACCTGAGGTATTATGATGATTAAAAAAGGAGCAAAAGTAAAGGTATTAACTGGTAAAGATAAAAAAAAAGAAGGTGAAGTAATAGAAATTGATAGAAAAAAACATAGAGCAAAAGTTAAAGGAATTAACATAGTAAAAAAACATGTTAAAACAACAAAAGAAAAAAAAGGTGGAATAATCTCAATAGAAAATTTTATCCATCTTTCAAATTTAAAAAATATAGATACTAAAAAAAAAGAAGAAATTAAAAAATAATGCAACCAAGACTTAAAGACATAATTATAAATGAGATCGATCCAAGTTTAAAAGAAATGTTTGGATATAAAAATTTATATATGGGACCAAAAATACAAAAAATAGTTCTAAATATGGGTTTAGGATTAGATGGAAATGATTCAAAAATTATAAGTTCATGTCAGAATGATCTTGCAAACATAACAGGCCAAAAACCAGTAATTACGAAATTTAGAAAATCAATAGCAAACTTTAAAACAAGAAAAAATACTAATTCAGGTTTAAAAGTAACATTAAGAAAGAATAAAATGTATGAGTTCTTAGATAGACTTATCAACATAGCATTGCCAAGAATTAAAGATTTTAGAGGTCTTAATTCAAATGGATTTGATAAATTTGGAAATTACACATTTGGTATTAAAGAACAAATAGTATTTCCAGAAGTCAACTTTGATAAAGTAGACAAAATAAGGGGTCTAGATATTACAATTGTAATTAAATCTATTAACAAAAAACATAGTTTTGAGCTTCTCAAAAAACTAAATTTTCCATTCCAAGACAATAGGAGTAATTAATGGCAAAAATTAGCGCAATAAACAAAAATAATAAAAGAATAAAACTTTCAGACAAGCTTTATAAAAAAAGATTAAGTTTAAAAAAAATAATTATGGATAAAAAATTAACTTTAGAGGAGAGATTTAAAGCTCAGCAGAAATTATCAAAATTACCACGAAATTCAGCAAAAGTAAGAGTAAGAAACAGATGTCAAATTACTGGTAGACCACATGGAGTTTATCGAAAATTAAAAATATCAAGAATTGCATTAAGACAGTTAGGACTTGAAGGCAAGATTCCTGGTATGGTTAAATCAAGTTGGTAGAAAGGATATTATGAGTTTAAGCGATCCAATAGGAGATATGTTAGCAAGATTAAAAAATTCACAAAAAAGGAATCATAAAAAAGTCGAACTTCCTTCATCAAAGTTTAAGATGAAAATTGCTGAAATATTGAAATCAGAGGGATACATAGTAGACTATGAGGTAAAATCGGAGCAAAACAACAAATCAAATCTAAAAATAAGTTTGAAATATAGTTCAGGCAATCCTGTTATTAGTTCAATAGAAAGAGTTTCAAAACCAGGAAGAAGAATTTTTTCTAGTGCAGAAAGTCTCCCAAAAGTAAATAACGGATTAGGTATAGCTATTGTCTCTACCCCAAAAGGCGTAATGACTGATATTGATGCAAGAAAACAAAGAGTTGGTGGTGAAATAATTTGTAAGGTATTTTAATGTCTAAAATTGGTAAAATAAACATTACAATCCCGGAAAAAGTAAATGTTATTTTAAATGGTAATATGATTAACATTGAGGGGCCTTTAGGAAAAAAATCATTAAATATTGATTTAGATATTTTTGATCTAAATATAAACGATGGTAAAGAGGTTATGATTAAGCCAAAAAAAAATAATCAAGAAACAAAAAGACTATGGGGTATGAATAGAAGTTTAATTAACAATGCAATAATTGGGACAAGCAAAGGTTATGAAAAAAAACTAGAATTAACAGGCGTTGGTTTCAGAGCTGCTTTAAAAGGAAATATGCTAAATCTTCAATTAGGATTTAGCCACGATATTAATTTTGATATACCCGATGGAGTAAAAATCCAGGTAGAAAAACAAAATATTTTGAAAATAACAGGTTCAGATAAGCAACAAGTTGGAATGGTAGCTTCTGAGATTAAAAGTTTACGCCCACCAGAACCATACAAAGGAAAAGGCATTAAGGAACAGGGGCAGTATATATTAAGAAAAGAGGGAAAAAAGAAATAATGAAATTGTCAAAAATACAAAGAAAAAAATACAGAGTAAGAAATAAAATTAAAAAATTTTCATCAAGTGAGCGATATAGATTAAGTGTAAATAGATCAGCTAAAAATATAAGTGCGCAAATAATTGATGACGTGAAAAAAATAACATTAGCATTTGTATCTTCAAATACTAATGAAATAAAATCACAAAAAAAGAATAAAAAAGAACTATCTAAACTTGTAGCTGAGGAATTAGCTAAAAAGGCGAAAAATATAAAGATTACAAAAGTATTTTTTGATAGAGGTATTTATAAATATCATGGGAGAGTAAAGCTACTAGCTGATGAACTTAGAAAAAATGGAATGGAATTTTAAATTATGGAAAAAAATACTGAATTTGTTGAAAAATTAGTTCACATAAACAGGATTACAAAAGTTGTAAAAGGAGGAAGAAGATTTGGTTTTTCAGCTTTAGTGGTAGTTGGAAATCAAAATGGTAAAATTGGTGTTGCTCATGCAAAAGCTAAGCAAGTACCAGACGCAATTAAAAAAGCAAATGAACTTGCAAGAAGAAATCTTATTCAAATACCTTTAAGAGAAGGTAGAACTATACATCATGACATATTTGGAAAAGATGGTGCTGGTAAAATAAAATTAAGAGCTGCTCCAAAAGGAACAGGAATAATTGCTGGTGGTGCAGTCAGGGCAGTTTGTGAAGTTTTAGGAATAAAAGATATTGTTGCAAAATCACTTGGTACGGCAAATCCCCATAATGTAATTAGAGCCTGCATGAAGGCTCTTTCTAATCAAAATTCACCTAAAAACATTTCATTGATAAGAAATAAAAAAATTTCAGAAATTATTGAAAAAAGGGGATGATGAAAATTTTGAACACGGTCACTAAAATTAAAATCTCTAAAAAAAGAGTTGGTAGAGGTATTGGAACTGGTAAAGGAAAAACTTCAGGAAGAGGAGTTAAAGGACAAAAATCCAGATCTGGTGTTGCAATAAAAAGTTTTGAAGGAGGTCAAATGCCACTTTATAGAAGATTGCCCAAAAGAGGTTTTAATCCTTTAAACAAAAGGAAAATTGCAAAAATTAATCTAGACCAACTTCAAAAATTTGTTGATAAAAAAAGAATTAACCCTGAAAATTTGATAAATTTAGAAATCTTAAAGCAGAGTAAAATTATTAATAAAACATATTCAAAATTTAAAATTCTAGCAAATGGTAATTTAACTTCAAAAATAGATATAGAAGCCGATTTTTCTTCAATTGCTGCAAAAGATAAAATTGAAAAACTTGGCGGTGTATTAAAAATAAAAAACCAGAAATAATATAATGAGTGAGTCATCACAATCTAATGATTTAAGAAATCGAATCTTATTTACTATTTTTATTCTTGCAATTTATAGACTAGGAACTTTTGTTCCGTTGCCCGGCATAGATCCAGAACAATTACAAGTGATGATGGACAGTAATCAAAAAGGATTACTTGGAATGTTTAATGTTTTTGCTGGCGGTGCAGTTAGCAGAATGGCTATATTTGCACTTGGAATAATGCCTTACATCTCATCAGCTATAATAATTCAATTGCTTACCGGAGTGACAGAATACTTTAAAAACCTTAAGGCTCAGGGTGAAATTGGTAGGCAAAAAATATCTCAAATAACAAGATATGGAACAGTTATCTTGGCCACAGTTCAAGGGTATGGCTTGGCCGTTGGGTTAGAATCCTCAGCTGACCTAGTTATTAATCCAGGTGTATTTTTCAAAATTTCAACTGTTACAACAATAGTTGCTGGAACTATATTTTTGATGTGGTTAGGAGAACAAATTACGCAAAGGGGAATTGGTAATGGTATCTCTCTAATTATATTTTCAGGAATTGTTGCAGAAATCCCAAGAGCTTTAGTTACTACATTTGAATTAGGTAGAACAGGAGCTATATCTACAGTAATGATAATATTTATTTTTGTCTTATTAGTTCTTACAATTTTATTTATAGTTTTTATGGAGAGAGCTTTAAGAAAAATACTAATAAATTATCCAAAAAGACAAATGGGCAATAAAATGTATGGTGGTGATTCATCACATTTACCTCTTAAAATAAATTCAGCTGGTGTAATTCCTGCAATTTTTGCCTCAGCGTTATTATTATTGCCAGTAACATTTTCAAATTTTAATATTTCAGAAAATGAAACTTTTTTAAACATATCTTCATATTTTTCTCAAGGCCAACCATTGTATATGATTTTATATGCTTCAGGGATTATCTTTTTTACGTTTTTCTACACCTCTATAACATTTAATCCAAATGAAACTGCGGAGAATCTAAGAAAATATGGAGGTTTTATACCAGGTATTAGACCTGGTGAAAGTACAGCTTTGTATATTGATACAATTTTAACAAGATTAACAACTATTGGGGCATTATACTTAACCCTAGTTTGTTTAATGCCAGAATTTTTAATTGCTAATTATCCAATACCATTTTATTTAGGTGGAGCATCAGTTTTGATTGTTGTAGTTGTGGCTATTGACACAGTTACTCAGGTACAAACAAGATTAATGAGCTCACAATATGAACAATTAATAAAGAAAACAAAATTTGGAAGATAATCCGAGTGAATGTTATTATTTTTGGACCACCAGGAGCAGGTAAAGGTACCCAAGCACTTAATATCGTAAAAAAGTTTAAACTTTATCAAATATCAACTGGAGATCTTCTAAGAAATGAAGTTAAAAATCAAACAATTATAGGAAAAGATATTGAAAATATAATTTCAAAAGGGGATTTTGCCACTGACGAAATAGTTAATGAACTTATAAAAAATGCAATTTTTGACCCACAAAATAAGAATAAATTAATATTTGATGGATATCCTAGATCTTTAAGTCAGGCAAAAAATTTAGACTCTTTGTTAAAAGAGTCAAATCAAAAAATTGATTTTATATTTTTTTTAAATGTAAATAAGAAAACTATAATAGATAGAATTGAAAAGAGGAAGGCATTAGAAAAAAGAACTGATGATAATTTAACCACTATTCTTAAGAGATATGATACTTATATGGAAACAACAAAACCAGTTTTAGATTTCTATTCAAAAAAATCAAATTTTCATGAAATTGATGGTGATGATAAAATAGAGGAAATATCAAGTAAAATTGAGCAAATTCTATCTGTTTAAGACATTGACTTTAAAACAACTTCTTATATAAAAGGCTAAATTTTATCTCAGAAATATGGCTCGTATAGCAGGTGTAAACATCCCTCAAAATAAACTAGTTAGAATTGGACTTACATATATCTATGGCATAGGTGAAAAAAATTCTAAAGATATTTGTAAATCTTTAGAAATACCAAACACTAAAAGAGTTAATGAATTAACAGATGATGAAATTTTAAAAATAAGAGAATTTATAGATCAAAAATTTTCTGTAGAAGGAGATCTTAGAAGAGAAACATCTTTAAGTATAAAAAGATTAATTGACCTAGCCACTTATCGTGGATCAAGACACAGAAAAAAACTACCAGTTCGTGGTCAAAGAACAAGATGTAATGCAAGAACAAGAAAAGGTAAAGCAATCGCAATAGCTGGAAAAAAATTAACACCTTTAAAAAAATAACTATGAAAAAGGATAACTTAGAAAATAAAGACCAAAATAAAGAAAATTTAAAAAAATCAAAAAAAAGTTCTTATTCAAAAAAAAAAAAGAACAAGAAACATATATTAAATGGTATTGCTTATGTACAATCAACATTTAATAATACTATAGTATCTATTGCTGATACGAACGGAAATGTAATTTCATGGGCATCTGCAGGACAAAAGGGGTTCAAGGGTTCAAGAAAATCTACACCATATGCAGCACAAGTTGCAGCAGAATCAGCTGCAGCAAAAGCACTAGAAGTTGGAATGAAAATTCTTTCTGTTGAAGTTAAAGGACCAGGCTCAGGTAGAGAAACAGCTTTAAGAGCTTTGCAAGCAAGAGGTTTTAAAATAATTTCAATTAAAGACACAACACCAATGCCACATAATGGTTCAAGGCCACCAAAGAAAAGGAGAGTATAAATGGAAACTTCTGAAGTAAATACTAAAAATTGGAAATCACTTATTAAACCACCTAAGTTAGATATTAATTTAAGTGATGATAAAACTTATGCTAAGATAATTGCTGAGCCATTAGAAAAAGGATATGGTCTTACGTTAGGAAACTCCTTAAGAAGAATTCTTTTATCTTCCATAAGAGGTACCGCAGTAACTGCAATTCAAATAGATGGAGTTTTACATGAATTTACTTCTATAAAAGGTGTTAGAGAGGATGTTACAGATATAGTTCTTAATGTAAAATCTTTAGCTTTAAAGAGTGATACTGACACTAAAAGTAAGTTAATTTTGGATGCGAAAGGCCCTGGTGAAATAAAGGCTGCAGATATAATTACCTCAGGCACTATTGAGATTTTGAATCCAGACTTAGTAATTTGTAATTTAGATGAAAATACAAATTTTCATATGGAGATGACAGTAAGCAGTGGAAAAGGATATGTCCCAGCAGATATGAATAAACCAGAGGAACCACCACTTGGACTTATACCCATAGATTCTTTGTTTAGCCCTGTAAAAAAAGTTTCATATTCAATAAGCACTGCCAGAGAGGGAAAAGCTCTTGATTATGATAAATTGACTATGGAAGTTGAAACCAATGGATCTATTTCTGCTGAGGATGCCGTTGCTTATTCTGCAAGAATTTTCCAAGATCAATTGGGTATGTTTGTTAATTTTGACGAACCTCAAGAGGTAATTGTTAGAGAACAGCCCACAGAACCTGAATTTAATAAAAATTTATTAAGAAAAGTTGATGAGCTTGAACTCTCTGTAAGATCTATGAATTGTCTTAAAAATGATAATATAATTTATATAGGAGACTTAGTTCAAAAATCCGAAGGTGAAATGCTGAGAACGCCTAATTTTGGAAGAAAATCTTTGAATGAAATCAAAGAAGTACTAACAGGGATGTCATTATATTTAGGAATGGAAATTCCTAACTGGCCCCCTGATAATATTGCCGAATTATCGAAAAAACTTGAGGAAGCTATTTAATGAGACATAAAATCAGTTATAAAAAGCTCAATAGAACTTCAGAGCATAGAAAAGCATTATTAAAGAATATGCTTAATTCTCTTGTGAAGTATGAACAAATTACTACAACACTTCCAAAAGCAAAGGTTTTGAAACCACAGGCTGATAAATTAATTACACTAGGCAAGAAAGATACGCTTCAAAATACTAGAATATTAATTTCTAAACTTCAAAATGAGGCGTCAGCGAGTAAAATTAGAAAAACATTGTCTAAAAGATATGAAAATAGAAAAGGTGGATATACAAGAATAA
>QBZW01000009.1 GCA_003282205.1 Pelagibacteraceae bacterium AG-337-G04 | reverse complement strand
CATCAGCAGATATTGTTGATCAAGCAAGCTCATACACTGAAAAAAATGTAGAAATGAGAGCAATCAATAGACAAATAAAATTAATTACTAAAATCGATGGTGCTTTAAAAAAAATTCAAAATGGAACTTATGGTTTCTGTGAGGAAACAGCAGAACCAATTGGTCTTAAAAGATTAATGGCAAGACCAGTTGCAACTTTATGCATAGCAGCACAAGAGAAACACGAGAAAGAAGAAAAGGTTTACGCTGATATTTAGGGGTAATCTATTTCAGCATCCTTATTTAATAATTTAAATCCTTTTATCACCGCAGGCCGTTTGGCGATATCAACATACCATCTAGATAAACCTTTAAAGTTTTCTAATCCAATATCATGTCTTTTATGCCTTGCAATCCAAGACCATGTTGCAATGTCAGCAATTGAATATTCTTTACCTGCAAGAAATTTACTTTGTGATAGTCTTGCTTCTAAATCTTCATAAAGCTTTCTCGTAATTTTGAAATATCTTTCCTCTCCCCATTCACTTTTGCCTTGATGGTAATAATGAAACTGATGATGTTGTCCTATCATCGGACCAATCAAACCCATTTGGGCCATTAACCACTGATTTATCTCAAGTCTGTCCTCTTCAGGATAAAACATTTTACTTTTTTCACCCAAATACATCAAAATCGCACCTGACTCGAAGACTGATTTATTATTTTTGTGATCTGTAATTACTGGAATTTTATTAAAAGGACTAATTTTTTTAAATTCTGGTTTGTGTTGTTCGCCTTCACTTAGATTAACTTTTGTTATTTTGTAATCAAATTTTATCTCCTCTAACATAATGCTAATTTTCCATCCATTTGGGGTATCAGCAGTAAATAATTCAATCACGATTTTACGCCTAATCTGTCTTTGATAGTGTTTGATGCGGTTGTAAATTCAAATCTATATTTTTCATTGGGTCTTGCATACTTGAAACAACCCCTTGCAGCTAAAGCTCCTTCATGAAAACCTGATAGAATGAGTTTGAGTTTTCCTGGATATGTACATATATCTCCAATTGCAAATATACCTTTCTTATTAGTTTCAAAATTTGCAGTATTAACTGGGATTACTTTTTTATCTAAATTAAGCCCCCATTCTGCTATTGGTCCAAGTTGCATTATCAAACCAAAGAAACCCAAAACATAATCTGCTTTTAATATTTTACTCTTCCCTTCTTCATTTTTAATTTCTACTTGTTCTAAAGACCCATTTCCTTTGACATCTTTAATTGAATATTTAGTGAATAAATTAATTATATTTTTTTCACTTAATTCTTTAATTTTTTTAACATTCGCAGGTGCGCCTCTAAACTCATCTCTTCTATGAATTAGTGAAACTTTAGAATTATTAGATAATTCTATCGCCCAGTCCAGTGCACTATCACCACCACCAAATATAATTACAGATTTATTTTTAAAAATAGTTTTATCTTTAATTGAGTACAAAACTGAAGTTCCATCAAACTTTTCTGCGCTTTTTGTTGGAAACTTTCTTGGTTCAAATGATCCAACACCTCCAGCAATTATAACATTTGGTGTCCGAAATACTTTTCCATTGGAAGTTTTAACAATCCAACTATCATTTTCTTTATTAAGTTCCTGGACTCTATCATTTAAATGAAAATTAAACTTAAAAGGTTTAATTTGCTTTATTAAATTATTTGTAAGTTCTTCACCAGTGCACTCTGGAACTGCAGGAATATCATAAATTGGTTTATCAGGATAAAGTTCAATACATTGACCGCCAATTTTATTCAGGTTATCAACTATTTCACATTTCAATCCAATAATACCAAGTTGATGGGCACAAAATAATCCTGTAGGACCTGCACCAACTATAACAGCATCTGTTTTGATCATTAAACTTGTTTCTCCGGCAAATGTACTGTTAGACCATCTAAATCATCTGACACACTAATCTGACAACTTAATCTACTATTAGAATTGGGTTCATAAGCTTGGTCTAACATATCATCTTCGCCCATTTCTTTTTTTGGTAATTTATCATACCAATCCTCTTTGACATAAACATGGCATGTAGCACAAGACATGCTTCCTCCACAATCTGCATCAATACCAGGTATATCATTTTGAACGGCGCCTTCCATGACTGTAAGCCCATTTTGGACCTCAACTATGTGCACTTTTCCGCTATGTTCAATATATTTGATTTTAGCCATTGCTCTTATATAAGCACAAAAAAAAATAGGGCAAGTAATCAAACTTGCCCTATTTTATATTTCGTAACTAATTGTTACTAAGCTCTTCTTGTAGAGTTAGATACCGCACAAGACCAGATAATTAAACCAAATGCGATTTTATTAACAAAGTCTGCTAAGTTATAGATAACGTTTAATGCGTTACCATCTATTCCACCTGTTAGGTAACCAAAAATGTAACCTAATGGGTAAATAGCCCAACCTACAGTAACAATCATTCTTAAAGCTCCAAATGCAGTTACTAAAGATTTATTTCCAGATTTAGCAGCAACTTTTCCTGCTTCTCCTGAAAAGATTTCATAGAGAATGTAAATCCATCCAGCCATACCGATTATGAAACCTAGTGTAGCGTTGATGAATCCAGCTTCTCCAAGATATCCACCAATTAACATAACTAGTGAACCAATTAAGATTCTCCAGAATATGTTTGTGTCAACTTTTCTTACTGCTGAAAGAATTAAGTAAAATTCTACTAGCTGTAGTGGTACAGTAATTAACCAGTCAATGTATCTGTAAACAGTTGGAGTATCACCTGTTTCGATCCAAACTGCTCTCATATACATGTAGTGAATAAATGCTATACCTGTTACTAATCCAGCTACGTTTACTGATTTTCTCCATTGGGAACTGACGTTAGCCTGTTCCATAAAGAAAAACGCTGTAGCTGCTAACATACCCATTGATATTAACCAAAACGAAATACCTACAAAATCGTCTGTGGCTAAAAAGGCAGTTGCTGCGTTAGCTGCCGTAGTTGCTCCGAAAAGCACTGCCGCTAATGCTAGCATTTTCATTGTCTTCATAAAAAACTCCCTCATAGTTAGTTTTTTTTAGTTTAAATTTAAACTACAGATCAAACTAATGAATGATCTAAAGTTAGGGGTTAAATAACAAATAAAATAAGTTTGTTGAAGAGTTATTTTGAAGCAATAAGTATTGATTTTATTAACTTTATGAAATTAAATACAACCTGTTATACTAAATCATTATAAAAGTGTGTCAAAAAACAAATCACTATGAAAAATAGTTTTAAAGAAATTTATGAAGAATCTATTCAAAATCCTGAGGAATTTTGGAAAAATGTATCAGATGATATCTTTTGGTTTAAAAAACCTACCAAGATTTTAAACAAATCTAATCCTCCATTTTATAAATGGTTTGAAGATGGCGTTACAAACACCTGTTACAATGCAATTGATGTTCATATTGACAATGGTAACGGTGAGAAGACTGCTTTAATCTATGATAGCCCTATAACTAACAGTAAAGCAAAATTTACATATAGTGAATTAAAAGAAAAAATATCAAAATTTGCAGGGGCACTAGATAATCAAGGTATTAAAAAAGGTGACAGAGTAATAATTTATATGCCTATGATACCTGAGGCAGTTATAGCAATGCTTGCTTGTGGAAGAATTGGCGCAATACACTCGGTAGTCTTTGGTGGATTTGCTTCAAATGAACTGGCAAGTAGAATTGATGATAGTAAAGCAAAAATTTTAATTACTGCCTCTTGCGGATTTGAACCAGGGAGAACTGTTGAGTACAGACCATTAGTAGATGGAGCATTAAAACTTGCAAAACACAAAGTTGAGAAAGTAATTTTCTTTCAAAGAAAAGATCACGAAGTAAAACTTAATTCTCCACTAGAAATCAGCTGGGAGGAAGCACTTGTTAACGGAAAAAATAAAGATTGTGTTGAGATTGGAGCAAATGAATTTGCCTACATTTTATATACATCAGGAACTACAGGTATACCAAAAGGAATAGTTAGAGATGTAGGAGGCCATATCGTAGCTCTTAAATGGACAATGAAAAATATTTACAATGTCAATGAGGATGATGTTTGGTGGTCAGCCAGTGATATAGGTTGGATTGTGGGACATTCGTACATTGTTTACGCTCCTTTATTCAAAGGATGTACTACAGTTTTATTTGAAGGAAAGCCTGTTGGTACACCTGATGCAGGAGTATTTTGGAGAATAATTTCTGAGTATAAAATTAAATCTTTGTTTACTGCTCCAACTGCATTTAGAGCTATTAAAAAAGAAGACCCAGAAGGAAAATTTTTCTCTAAATATAATTTAAGTTCTTTTAAGTCTTTATTCCTTGCTGGAGAAAGAGCTGACCCTGACACAATAAAATGGGCTGAAAATCTTTTAAATGTTCCTGTTATAGATCACTGGTGGCAAACAGAAACTAGTTGGGCAATAAGTTCAAATTGTACTGGAATAGAAATGCAAAAAACTAAGTATGGTTCAGCATGCAAAGCAGTTCCAGGTTATAATGTAAAAATAATTAAACCAGATCATTCAATAGCAAAACCAAATGAAATGGGTGATATAGTTGTTAAATTACCTTTGCCACCCGGAACATTTCCTACACTTTGGAATGCAGATAAAAGATACAGAGAAAATTATATGACCAATTATAAGGGTTACTATCAAACTTATGATGCGGGTCATATAGATGAAGATGGATATATATGGATTATGTCACGAACAGATGATATAATTAATGTTGCTGGTCATAGATTATCAACAGGTGCAATTGAGGAGGTTTTATCTGAACATCAATCAGTTGCTGAGTGTGCTGTTCTTGGAATTGCGGATAAATTAAAAGGACAATTACCTATTGGTTTAGTTGTTTTGAAATCTGGAGTTGAAAAAAAAAACGAAACAATTTCAAAAGAATGTATTAAAATGGTTAGAGATAAAATTGGACCCGTTGCTGCGTTTAAAATTGTTATAGTCATAAAGAGATTACCTAAAACAAGATCAGGAAAAATATTGAGAGGAACTATTCGAAAGATTGCTGATAAGGAAGATTACAAAATGCCAGCAACAATTGATGATCCAATAATTTTAGAAGAGATTACTCAAAGTTTGATAGAAAACAATATTCTTACTAAATAAATTAGATTAATTATCAAACATGATGGGCTTACCTGACGCTTCTCCTAGGATTTCTCCATCTTTCATTTTAATATCTCCATTTATAATTGTATAAACTGGAGTTCCCTTGAACTTATGTCCATCGAAAGGTGACCATCCACACTTACTCTCTATTTTTTCATTTTTGATTTCAATAATTTTATTCATATCCACAATTGTAAAATCTGCATCATAGCCTTCCTTTATAAAACCCTTACCTATAATACCAAAGATTTTCGCTGGATTTTCACAAACAAGTTTCATAAGTTGAACTAAAGTTAGTTTTCCGTCATTTACATGGTTCAGCATCACAGGTAATAAGGTTTGAACTCCGGGCATTCCTGAAGGAGTATCCGGATATTCTTTGTCTTTGTTTACTTTTAAATGAGGAGCGTGATCTGAACCAATAGTATCATTATAATTATTTCTAACAGCATACCACAGTCTATCGTAATGACTTTTTTCTCTAATAGGTGGATTCATCTGAGCATATGTTCCCAGTTTGTCGTAACAATCTGGAGCAAACATTGTTAAATGCTGTGGAGTTATTTCAAAAGTTATGTCTCCCTTATTCTGAGATAAAAAATCAATCTCTTGTTTTGTAGTAATATGCAAAATATGAGCTTTTTTACCTAATCTTTTTGCAATTTTTACAATCTTTCTAGTAGATGAAATCGCACATTCTTCATCTCTCCATACTGGATGTGAATGAACATTGCCTTTTTCTCTTAACTTTTTTCTAAGATTTAAAATATCTTCATCTTCTGAATGAACCGCAACAATCTTAGATGTGCTTTCAAATACTTTTTCAATGTCTTCTTCTTTGTGAACTAGTAAAGTTCCAGTGGACGAACCTGCAAATAACTTTACACCACAACATCCATCTAAATCTTTAAGCTCAGCTAATTCACTTTGATTAGTGGGCGTGGCTCCAAAATAAAATGCATGATTACAATACATTCTATTTTTTGCTAAATCTATTTTTCTTTGAAATTCTGCTTTGTTTGTAGTTGCAGGATTAGTATTTGGCATTTCAAATACTGATGTTATTCCTCCAACAATTGCCGCTCTACTTCCTGAAGCTAAATCCTCAGTGTCTGTAGAACCCGGTTCTCTAAAATGTGTTTGAGTGTCAATACAACCAGGAAGAACTGTAAGACCAGTTGCATCAATGGATTGACTTGCATTTTCATCTAACTTACCAACTTTTACAATCTTACTATTTTGAATGCCTATATCAACATCTTTGAGATCTTTATCAATATAACACTTTCCATTTTTGATTATTAGGTCTAACATTTATAAAAAAACTACTTATATCATTCGTTATAATATTACAATATGAATAGAAATAATATTTACATCCTAGAGGATAGAGGTCTTCTTTATATTAACGGAGATGATGCTAAAGAATTTTTACAAAATATAATTACAAATAATATTGAAAATGTATCTGAGAATAGAAGTTGTTTTTCAGCTCTCTTAACCCCACAAGGCAAATATCTTTATGATTTTGTAATTATTAAACACAAATCTGGTTATTTTTTAGATTGCGAAAAGAAAATTATTGAAAATTTATACAAACAGTTAAATTTATACAAGCTTAGATCTAAAGTAGATATTTTAAATCTAAGCAATGAGTTTGTTATCGCAAATTTAACAAAGGAAAAATTTTTAGAATTAGAAAATTCTAAAGATGAGTTAGGTTTTACTATAAAATTTAGAGAAGATCCTATTATTTTAGACCCTAGATCTGATAAATTAGGAGCTAGACTAGTTATAAATTTAGAAAAATTATACCTTTCTATTAAAAAATTGGGGTTAAAAGTTTCTGATGTTAATGAATATTATAATTATAGTTATGAATTAGGAATTGCTCAAATTGATACAAACAATCTGCAAGACAAAATATTTGGAATTGAATGCAATTTTGAAGAGCTTAATGGAATTGATTTTAAAAAAGGATGTTATGTGGGTCAAGAAAATACAGCTAGAATAAAACTAAAAAATAAACTTAATAAAAGACTATTTGCGATTAAGGTTTTAGACGGAGAGATCAATAGTGACGAAATTACTTATGAAAACAAAAATATTGGAAAGTTGTTAATTAATAATAAAAATCCATTTGCTGTACTAAAACTTGAAAATAAAAGCTTTAATTTTGATAAAGATCTAAAATGCGGAAATGCAAAAATAAAAGTGTTAAAACCAAATTGGTTTTAAGTTATTTTATAAATTTTGATAAATCTGGTTTGAAATAGTCCGGTCCTTTCATAACTTTTCCAAATTCGTTATATATTGGTTTTCCATCTTTTCCCAATTTACTCATGTTAGATTTTTGAACCTCATCAAAACACTTGTCTAAATTAATACCAAAAGCATGACCTGCGCCATAAGTAACGTACAAAATATCTGTTAGCGCATCTGCAACTTCATTCAAATTTTTTTCTGATATTGCCTGTTTAAGTTCTTCTAACTCTTCATTAATTAATGAGATTCTTAATGAATTAATTTTATCTGTGCTTAAACTTGATGAAACTTTTACATCTTGATTAAAAGTTTTCATAAACACACCAACTTTTTCAAAATTTGTCATTTTACTCCTATATGATTTTATTATTATTTAATGTATAATTGTATAAATATACTCTCTAAACTAAAATATGAAATTCAGAAAAGAATATGACAGCATTGGCTCTATAAATGTGCCTGTGGATAAATATTGGGGGGCATCGACACAAAGATCAAAAAAATACTTTGATATTGGAGATGTATTAGTTAGACCAAAGTTAATAAAATCCATAGCTATTATAAAGAAAGCTGCTGCTGTTACAAATTATAAAAATAAAGATATTAGTTCAAAAGTTTATAAATCAATTGTACGTGCTTCTAATGAAGTAATTACAGGAAAACTAGATAATCATTTCCCACTTAAAGTTTGGCAAACTGGTTCTGGTACACAAACAAATATGAACGTAAATGAAGTTATTTCTAATAGAGCAATTGAAATACTAAAAGGTAAAAAGGGTACAAAAAAACCTGTTCATCCCAATGATCACGTTAATAAATCCCAATCTACTAATGATGTATTTCCAACTGCAATGCATATATCAATAGCGATGGAAACTAGAGAAAAACTAATACCAAGTTTAGAATTATTAAATTTAGAATTGAAAAAAAAGGTGAGTCAATTTAATAAAATAGTCAAAATAGGTAGAACTCACCTTCAGGATGCTACTCCTTTATCATTAGGTCAAGAATTTTCTGGCTACCAATCTCAACTAGAAGAATGTATTAAAAGAATAAAAGTTTCACTGAATGAAATTTATTATTTAGCGCAAGGTGGGACAGCGGTAGGCACAGGTATAAATACCAAAAAAAATTTTGATAAGAAAATAGTAAATGAAATTAAAAAAATTACCAAGTTGCCTTTCAAGCCAGCTAAAAATAAATTTGCGGCACTTGCCGCTCATGATGCAATAGTGAATTATTCAGGTACATTAAATACAACTGCAGTATGTTTAATGAAAATAGCAAATGATATTAGATTTTTAGGTTCAGGACCAAGAGCTGGATATGGAGAATTGGTATTGCCAGAGAATGAACCTGGATCATCAATTATGCCTGGTAAAGTAAATCCAACCCAATGTGAGGCTGTAACAATGGTATGTGTCAAAGTAATTGGTAACCACAATGGAATTACAATGGCTGGTTCACACGGTCATTTTGAGCTCAATGTTTTTAAACCTTTAATAATTCATAATGTACTTCAATCAATCCAAATTCTCTCAGATAGCACAAAAAGTTTTGCAAAGTATTGTATCTCTGGATTAAAAGCTGACAAAAATAGAATTAAACATTTAGTAGAAAACTCCTTAATGTTAGTAACTGCCTTATCTCCAAAGATTGGTTATGATAATGCTGCAAAGATTGCAAAGAATGCATTAAAAAATAAAACTACTTTAAAAGCTGAAGCACTGAAATCAGGACTAATAAATGAGAGAGAGTACAATTTAATTGTTGATCCTCATAAAATGATAAAACCTGACTAACTATTTATAATATTTTTAACTAATGATTTAAGCTCCTGTGAATTTCTAATGTTATATCTTAATTTACCGGTGTTTTTGCCGTGATTGACATCTTGATTAATTTTTATATCAAATATTGATACTAGTCCTGTATTAATATTTTTTTCAATTTTAAAATTTACCACATTAATATTCTTCACTTTATCTAATTTTATCTGGAACTTTTTGGCAAACTGCTTTTTATCTTTTATTGATAAA
The DNA here is from genome assembly GCA_003282205.1 of Pelagibacteraceae bacterium AG-337-G04. Taxonomy (GTDB): domain Bacteria; phylum Pseudomonadota; class Alphaproteobacteria; order Pelagibacterales; family Pelagibacteraceae; genus Pelagibacter. Next base: position 80,812 of record QBZW01000009.1, on the reverse strand, counting down.
GAATTTGATGAACTAAATATGATATCACCATTTTCCTCAATATATTTTATTTGAGTTTTAATTGAACCAATATCACCAATATTGAATAAAACTTCCCTTAAATTGACAGTTTTTTGACTTATGTTTAAACTTATATTACCATTTCTTATAAGTTCATGCTCTATATTAGTTAAATGGAATTTGATATCTCCATTTAGATTACCTAGTAAATCAGGATTTAAATTTAAAATAGAAAATATTAATTCATCAACCAAAAAATTTAAATTTTGTTTATTCAAGTTAATATTCGAATTGAGATAAAACGGTGATAACTCTATTTTCGCGTCAAACTTAATGTTGGAAGTATTATCAGGTGAGTTTACATTAATAAAATTATTTTTACGCTCATAATCTACTTCAATATTTCGATTTAAGAAATTTATTATTGTAGATCCTTCAAAGTCAGAACTATTATTATAATTTAAGTTATTTTTTATAAAAATATTAGGCTCTTCAAAATCTACTTCTATTTGTGAATTCATTTGAGAATTATATTTTTTTTTCCATAATGATTTAAAATTTAAATCAAACAAATTTCCTTTAATATTTAATTTTTTGAAATCATCTAGTTTAGAGGTAGTAAAATTAATTTTTTCTATTGGAGATATAATTAAAGTTTCATCATTTTCATCTACTATAAATACCTTACTTTTCTTAATATAAAATGGTTTACTTTTACTATTATGAAAAAAATTTCTTAAGATATTATATTCTTTTTGTCTTAATGAAAAATTAGTACTTCGTATCTCAAATTTTTCAAAATTAATTTTGGATTTTGGATATAAACTATTAGATAACAAAAAGATCTTAAGATTCTTAATATCTACGAACATGTCTTGATCATTATTTTCAATTATAGATAAGGATGAATCGCTAATTAATAAATGAGGTTTTGGAAGTAATTGATACTTTATGTCACCATTTATATTTAAGTTAATATCAAAATCAGAATAAAATTTACTTTCGATGATATTTTCTATGCTTTTATAATTAAATAAAACTGGTATTGATAAATAAATGCCTAATGTAATAAATAATACTAATAATAAGAAAATGACTTTAGTAAATATTGGTATTTTCTTTGTTTTATTCATTAATTTAATATCGCTTAAATTAAAAAAAAATAAACGATGAATTTAGATTATTTAACAAATCTTAATAAAAGTCAGGAAGAAGCAGTTCTACATTTAAATGGACCTCTTTTGATTGTTGCTGGAGCTGGGTCCGGAAAAACAAGGGTTCTTACAGCTAGGATTGCTCATATTGTTAAACAACATAAGGCATTTCCCAATCAAGTCTTAGCAGTAACATTTACAAATAAAGCTGCAAAAGAAATGCAATTAAGGGTGTCTAAATTCCTGAAAAAAGAAGTAACCGGTCTTCCTTGGTTAGGAACTTTTCACTCAATTAGCGCAAAAATATTGAGAAAACATGCAGAAGCAGCTGGGTTAAAATCAAACTTTTCAATTATTGATCAAGATGACCAAGTGAGATTAATAAAAAATATCTGTAAATCTGAAAACATAGATACAAAAAAAATATCTCCAAGATATATTTTGGCAGTAATTGATAAATGGAAGAATAAAGGCTTTTACCCTGAAGAAGTTGTATTTAAGCGTAAAGACATATTAGAAAAAAACTTTCTTGGAATATATAAAATATATCAACAAAAACTAATAGATTTAAACGCTGTTGATTTCAGTGACTTAATACTTCATACCGTTAAAATTTTTCAAAGACAAAGCGATATATCAAGAATGTATTCTAAAAAGTTTAAATATATTTTAGTCGATGAATATCAAGATACAAATTTCATTCAAAGTGAATGGCTAAAATATTTAGCAGAACATAATCAAAATATTTGCTGTGTTGGGGATGATGATCAGTCAATATATAGTTGGAGAGGGGCAGAAATCAAAAATTTTCTTCAATTTGAAAATGTTTATGAAAATACGAAAATAATAAGATTAGAAAAAAATTATAGATCAACTCAAAATATTTTAAATGTTGCATCTAATATTATTGAAAATAACCAAAATAGAGTTGGTAAAAAACTTTTTACAGATCAAGAAGACGGAGAACTTGTAACATTAAACTGTTTTAGGAATGTAAAGGATGAGGCAACTGAAATAGGCTCTAATATTGAAAATTTAAAAAATAAGTTTTCATTAAATGAAGTTGCAATTCTTGTGAGAGCTATTTTTCAAACTAGAGAGTTTGAAGAAAGGTTTTTAAAAATCGGTGTTCCATACAGAATTATTGGGGGTATTAAATTTTATGAAAGAGCAGAAGTAAAAGATTGTGTTGCATACCTAAAAACAGTTTTTCAACCTCAAGATGACCTAGCTTTTGAGAGAATTTTAAATGTGCCGAAAAGATCTATAGGAGATACAACAGTAAAAGCCATAAATAATTTTGCAAAATCAAATAAATGTTCATTAGAGATTGCTTCAAAACATTTAATTGAGCAAAACAAAATTAAACCTAAAACAAAATTAGGTTTAAATTCTCTTCTTAATCTTTTAGGTAAATGGAGAAATGATTTGAAGAGCAAAATCAATCATAATAAATTATTGCAAATAATTCTTGATGAATCTGGATATAGTGAAATGCTTAAAAATAAGAAAGACCTGGAAAATGAAAATAAATTAGAAAATATTAAGGAGTTATTAAATGCGATGAAAGAATTTGATAATTTAGAAAGCTTTTTGGAACATGTTGCTCTTGCAACATCATTAGATCAAGATTGGCAAAGTGAAAAAGTTAATTTAATGACAATACATGCTTCTAAAGGACTAGAATTTGACGTCGTGTTCTTGCCTGGGTGGGAGGAAGGTTTATTTCCCCATCAGAAAAGTATTGAGGAAAAAGGTGAAAGTGGATTAGAAGAAGAGAGAAGGTTAGCTTATGTTGCAATTACCAGGGCAAAAAAACTGGCTAAAATATCATTTTCTATGAACAGGTTCTATCAAGGAGATTGGATTGACAGCATGGCATCAAGGTTTGTAGATGAGCTGCCAGATGAATATATTAAAAAAAATAATAATTTTGTTGATGAAAAAGAAGAGGATTTTGAATTCAACCAAGATATAGATTTCGATACTGATAGTGAAATTAAGAGCCCTGGTTGGATACGTTATCAAAAAAAATTAAAATGATTGCAGAAATAAATAATATTATTTTATCAAATAATTTAGATGGTTATATTTTACCAAAAAATGATAATTATTTTACTGAGTATTCAAAAATAAATAATTTTAAATTAATTACAAATTTTTCTGGATCTGCAGGGTTTGCTATTTTTTTGAAAAATAAAAAATATTTATTTGTTGATGGCAGATACACAATTCAAGCAGAAAAAGAATCAGGAAAAGAATTTAAGATTTGTGAAATTCCATATGTATGGCCTAAAGATATTTTAAAGAAGCAAATTAAAATTGGATACGATCCCGATCTTTTTACTTGGTTGACTTTAAAAAAATATTTTGGAGAAAATCACAACTTAGTTCCTTTAAATAACAAATTTGAAAATAAAAATAAGACCGAAAGTGATTATCCGTTTTTTAGCTTAGATCCTATTGTGGCAGGTGAAAATGTAAATAGAAAAATTAATCGATTAGTTCTAATTATGAAAAAAAAGAAAATTGATTATTCATTTATTAGTTCAGGTGAAAATATTTGTTGGCTTCTTAATATAAGAGGTAGAGATCTTCCAAATTCTCCTGTTGCTAATTGTAAAATGATCATTACAAAAAATAAAAAAATCTATTTTTTTTCAAACGTAAAAAAAATTAAAAAAATAAAATTAAGTCTCAAAAAATTTAAAATATATTTTTTTGATGAAAATAAAATTTTAAATTGTTTAGTCAGATTAAAAAATGGGAACTTTTGTATTGATGATAAAACTTGTTCAATTTTTGAAGAGAGCTTAATCTGCTATAAATTTAAAATAATCAACCGAGAAGACCCAATTTATAATTTAAAATCATTAAAAAATAAAATTGAGATAAAAAATATGGTTAATGCACATATTGAAGATGGTGTTGCTTTAACTAAATTCTTATATTGGATTAAAAATCTTAAAATAAATAACCTTACAGAGAAAACAATAGAAAGAAAATTAGAGAGTTTTAGAAAAAGTAGAAAAAACTATTTGTACCCAAGTTTTGATACAATTGCTGGATCTGGACCAAATGGAGCAATTATACATTATAGATCTGATAAATTTTCAAACAGAAAGTTAAGGAAAGATGATTTACTATTAATTGATTCTGGTGGTCAATATAAATGGGGAACAACAGACGTAACAAGGACAGTATGTTTTTCTAGCGTCTCAAATAAGGTTAAAGATATATTTACCAGAGTTTTAAAAGGTCACATTGCTGTTGCATTAACAAATATAAATAAAGAAAAAAATGGCCATAATATTGATAAGATTGCTAGAAAGAGCCTTAATTCTATTGGTCTTGATTATCGTCATGGAACTGGTCATGGAGTTGGAGCATTTCTTAATGTTCATGAAGGACCACAAGGAATATCAAAAAATAATTACGTACAACTAAAAGAGGGAATGGTTTTAAGTAATGAACCAGGTTTTTACAAAAAAAATGATTTTGGAATAAGAATCGAAAATTTGGTTTTTATTAAAAAAATAAAATCTAAGCTTTTATTTAAAAATTTAACAATGGCACCAATCGATGCCGATCTAATTAATTTTAAAATGCTTAACAAAAAGGAAAAGGATTATTTATTTAAGTATCACTTTGAGGTTTACAATAATATTTCACCATTTTTAAACAAAAATGAAAAAAAATGGTTAGTTAGTTTAATCTAGTAAATTAAGCCATTCCTTTTGGGATAAAATTTTTATTCCCAATTCTTTAGCTTGTTGTACTTTACGATTTGTAGGTTTTTCACCAATTATCAAATATTTCAATTTCTTGTTTACTGAGCTTACAACAGATCCTGAATTCTCTTCAATTAAAGATTTTGCTTCAGCTCTACTCATATTTGATAATTTTCCAGTGAACATAAATGTATTATTTAAAAGTTTACCATCTTTATTTAATTTGAGATCAGAAATATTTAAAATGGAAGATAACTTTTCGATTATTTTATAATTTGACTTATTTTCAAAAAAAGTTTTCAGGGAATTTATTTGAGTTTCACCAATTCCATCTATGTCTAAAAATTCATTAAATTTATCCTTATTTACTAAAATTATAAAATTTTTTATAGACCTTACATGTTCCGCCAAAAGTTTTGCATTTTCAATTCCAATATGTCTTATCCCAATAGCATACAAAAATTTATCCAAAGAAACTTTTTTTGATTGATCTATAGAATATTTTAAGTTTGAAACAGATAGATCTCCCCATCCTTCTAAATTTGATATTTTATTATAATCTAAATTATAAATATCTTGTGGAAATCTAATTAGATTGAGATCCCAAAAATTTTCCACAACTTTTTTTCCAAGACCATCAATATTCATCGCATCTTTTGATATAAAATGTTTAATTTTTTCAATTGCAATTTTTTCACAATCATAACCTTCATTTGTACACCTTCTTACAGCATCATATTTTTTTGTTGTTTTATTAAATTCTTTTATAGTTTCTGAACCACAAGAAGGGCAATTATTAGGAAAAATAAATTTTTTGGATTTTTTTTCTCTTTTTTTTAAATCAACTGAAACAACATGAGGAATAACATCACCCGCTCTCTCTACCTTTACAATATCACCAAGTCTTATATCTTTTCTAATTATTTCATCTTCATTATGAAGTGTTGCATTAGAAACTACTACACCCCCAATATTTACTGGTTTTATTCTTGCTACTGGAGTTAATGCGCCTGTTCTACCAACCTGAATATTTATATCTTTTATTATAGAATATGCACTATCTGCTGAAAATTTATGAGCTATAGCCCACCTAGGAGAGTTTGCTGTAAATCCTAATCTCTTTTGAAGATCAAGATTATTGATTTTATAGACTAAACCATCAACATCATACTTTAAATCAAATCTATCATCCTCAAATTTTTTGTGAAAACTTTCTAAATCTTTAGTTGTTTTTAAAACCTTATTGTGCTCATTTATTTTAAAACCCCATTTTTTCAATGAACTTAAAAAATCAGACTGTTTCTTTATTTTATCACTTTCAAAATAACCATAGGTATAGGCTATAAAGTGAAGTGGAATTTTTTTTGTTTCTAGTGGATTTTTTTGTCTTAGAGAACCTGATGCTGCATTTCTAGCATTGGCAAAATCATTTTTTAATTTGTTAAAATCATCTTTTTCTATAAATACCTCACCTCTAATATCTATATCTTTTGGGAAATCTTTATTTGTTATTTTCTGAGGTATATCTTTAATGGTTTTTAAATTTTCAGTAATTACCTCACCTGTAGTACCATCTCCTCTTGAGGTACCCATTACTAATTTTCCATTTTTATAAGTTAATGAGGCAGAAATTCCATCTATTTTAGGTTCGACACTATATTCAACATCAATTCTCTTGTTGAGGAAATTAAATATTTTCTTTTCAAAATTTTCTAAATCCTCAATATCGAATGCATTTGATAATGATAGCATTTTAACTCTATGTCTAGATTTTATAAAATTCTTTGAGGGCGTAAATCCCAATGATTTTGAAGGGGAAAAGGTACTTTTTAAAAAATTATAATTTTTTTCTAAATCAAATATTTCTTTTTTAATGTCATCATATTGTTTGTCTGAAATTTTCGGAGAGCTGTCTTCAAAATACAATTTATTATGTGTATTTAGTTCTTTAATTTTTTTTTTGTAGTATTTTTTTATTTCAATTTCTTTCATTATATATCTTATTGAAATAATTTTTTGAATCTTTTAAGCAAGGATTTTTGTTTGTTCAAATCGTTTTTTATTTTTATCCTTTTATATTCTTTATTTAAAATTTTATAAGACCTTTCATACCAATCACTTGATTGATAGTTATATCCTAACATTATTGCATATTTTTTTGACTCATTCTCAAGACCTAATTTATAATTTAATTCTACCAATCTATACAAAGCTTCCTCAACAAAGATTGTAGTATCATACTTATTTACAATTTTTTGGTATCTATTCATTGCTGGTATCCATTTTTCTCTCTCAAGGTAATAATTTGCTAAATATAACTCTTTGGATGCAAGTATTTCCTCAATTAGTTCAAGTTTAAATTGAGCGTCTTCAGAAAAATCAGTATTTGGATATTCATTTCTCAATAAAGTAAAATACTCTTTTGCTTTAATTATTTCTCCTAAATCTTTTTTTTCATCAATTATTTGATTGTAATGACATACACCTAATAAATAATATGCGTAATCTGTATCTGGATGATTCTTATATTTGTCAAGAAACCTCTCTAACTCAAATATTGCATCATTATAATATAATTGAGAATAATATGAATATGCAGCCATTAAAGTTGATCTTGGTGCCCAAACAGATTGAGGATATAAAAGTTCAACTTCATTAAATTTTTTTGCTGCAAAAAAAATATCTCCTCTATTAAGTTCTTTTAATCCCTCATTGTAAGCCTCTATCATCTGCATTTCTAAATTATTTTCTTTGATTAATGAGACTTTTTCTTCTTTTTGTGAACAAGAAACTACAATAAACAAAATGAACCAACAAAATAAAATTTTTTGAAACTTCATTTAAAAATCTTAACAGAATTTTTTTAAAATTCTAATTATTATGCAATTGATTTAAGAATATGACGATTATTAATTAAAGAATGAGGTAAATTTTTACCCTTAATTTCTAACAAGGAATAATTTTTATTATCACTGAATACTTTTCTTAATAATTTATTAGTTAAACTATGACCACCATGTCTACAATTTAATGATCCTATTAGTCTGTAACCAACCAAATAAAGATCTCCCATACAATCTAGAATTTTATGATTTACAAATTCTTTTTCATTTCTAAGTCCATTGGGATTAAGTATTTTATCTTCTTTAACAACAATTGCATTTTTTAATGATCCACCTTTTCCCAAACCTAGACTCTTAAGCTTTTCAATGTCTTCGAATAAACAAAATGTTCTAGAATTATATATATCCTCTAGATTGTCTTCAAATACATTAACTTTGTTATTTTGCCGTTTAATAATTTGATTTTTATAGTTTATTTCGAACTTTATTTCTAAAGTTGTGTTTGATTTGTTTAAGGAGATGTATTTATTACCCTCTGCTATTTCAACATGTTTATTAATTTTAATTAATTTGATAGGAACATCACTAGTTTTCAAGCCTGTTTGTTTTAAAATTTTGACAAAATCTTTTGCTGAGCCATCAAGTATTGGGACTTCCTGGCCATCTAGCTCTACAATGACATTATCCACTCCTAAACCAAAAAAAGCAGCCATAAGATGTTCAATTGTTGATACTTTTATTCCAAATTCATTCGACACCGTTGTGCAAAGAGTAGCTTCACTAACATTTTCAAAATTTGGAATCACAATATTATTTTTCTTTAAATCTACCCTCTTGAAAATTACTCCTGAATTTGGTGATGCAGGTAAAATATTTACGTTCACATTCCTGCCTGTATGGATCCCCACCCCTGAAAACGAGACTTTATTTGCGATTGTTGATTGTGTAAGGACTGACATTAGAAAAGTATATAAAATTGAGGAAAATTTAATATTCAAGTAATATTACGAGAAAATACAATTATTCAGAAAAGAGATTAAAAAATTTCTCAAAAAGTCCTATTTTTTTTGTTTTTTTATGATTTTTAACAAGAAATCTTTCATCATTTTTGTGATAATACATGCCTGCCTCAAAAATCTTAGAGTCATTTTCCTTAAAAAAGATTAATTCAGAGAAATCTTTATTAAAATCAATATTTAGGTTATTTGATAACAACTTTGAACCACCTCCAATAAAAATTAAAGTTGGCTTAACATCACAGATATTATTTTTAAAAAAGTTATTTTGAGTAACTGCTAATTTAACAATTTCATTTGTTCTTGCTTCAATAATTTGTTTCAATAAATCAATCGAAATATTTTTTTTAATTAATTCACTATATAGATTAATTTCATTTAAAGGATTTTTATTAAAAGATATCTCATTCTCATCTTTGTTAAATTTTAATTTTAAATCCTCAGAATAGTTAAGATCTAGATTTAAAACTTTTGAAATGTCTTTAGTAATATTATTTCCACCAATTGGAATAGTTTTAAAAAATTTAAATTTTTTATCATAAAAAAAAAATGCACTAGATCTTTCAAAACCTATATCTAAAAATATCATATTATTTTTATGTTCAAAATCTTTTTTATACAATTTAGATTTGACGTAACTTGAGCAGTAAATATTTAATATATTTAAATTATTTTTTTTAAATTTATTGGATAAATTATTTATTGAAGATTTTTTTAAGCAGATAAACTTTAATTCTAATATTAAAGATTTTGTTTTCAAGTTATCAACTATATTTTCTAATTTTTTATTATCATCTACAATCATATTATTAATGCTAATATGTAAAATATTGTCTTTAAAATTATTTTCAGAAACAATAAAATTTGCTTCTTTGACAAGACTTTTACAATATTCTGATATTAAAGTAGGTTGATCAAAAGATTTTTTTATTGAAAGATCGACAAAATTAAATTTAGAAGAATCATATAATACATTGACGTCAACCAAATGTGTTGATAACTTTTTTTCTGCATCTCTTATTAACTTATTTAAAGAATTATCTAAATTTTCACTTTCTAAGACTTCAGTTGTATTAATATTAGAAGAATAAATTATTTCAGATGAATGGTTAAATACCACTAATCTTAAATTTTTGGATCCAAAGTCTATTATTGTATCTAAATTAATCATTCTTATTTGTCACTATAATTTGATCAATTACTCTAAGATCAATAATTTTTGTATTTTTTAAATTACCACTATCTAATAATTTTTTATAAATTTTAATTGAATTTATTATATTTTTAGATGGTAACTTTAAAATTAGTCCATCAGAGAATACCAGATCCCATCTTCTATTTTTAAAAAAATAATATTGTTCTACACTATTTATTTTTAGCTGTTGATTATTTAAAATATTATATAATTTTAGAAATTCCTTTATTTGAAATTCCCCAAATACTGTTGGGGTATTATATTTTTGATAAATTTGATTGGAATTTATAAATTTTCCATTTTTACCAATGTAGAATTCGTCTCCATTAATAAACGTTCTTCCAAGAATTGATGTTTTTGATAAATTTAGGTTTATAGTGGAAGGTATAATTTTCTTAACATTTATACTTTCAATAAAATTAAATTTAGCCAATTTTTCCAAAACTTTATTATCTGTTATTTTAAAAATATTTATATTTTTTAAGTCACTCAATTCTTCTTCAATATTTTTTTTTTCTTTATAAGACACACCATTTATATTAATTTTTTTTAAACTAAACATGCCTTGATAATTATCTAAAAATTTGAAATTAAATATAGAAGTTAAAAATATTAGAAAAAATATATAGAGGTATAGTTTATATTTACTTGTTGATCGAGGCATCTTTTATTATTTCCTCTATAAGCTCTATAAAACTTATATTTTTATATCTCGCTATTTCGGGTACAAGAGAAAGTGAGGTCATACCTGGCTGAGTATTAAGTTCTAATAAATAAAATTTGTTGTTGTAAAACCTGAAATCTGACCTTGACACGCCCCTACATTTTAATAGCTTGTGTGCTTTCATAGCTATTGAATTTATTTTGTTAAAATTTTTTGAACTTAAGTTGACTGGTATTATATGCTCAGTTTTTGCATTAGCACTGTACTTGGCTTTATAATCATAAAATTTCCTTTTGGGTTTTAGCTCGATTATACCTAGTTTTTTTTTACCTAAAATAGCTGCTTGAATTTCTCTTCCAGGTATATATTTTTCAATTAAAATGTCTTTAAATTTTTCTAATTTCATTACATTGCTTCTAAAATCTTTTTTTTTACAAATATAAACACCTACACTGGACCCCTCGTTAATTGGCTTTAAAACAACTGGAAATTTAAGCGTTTTATCAATTTTTTTTATTAGATTATTATAATTTAATTTTTTTTTAAAAATAAATTTTAAATATGGAGGTGTTAAAATTTTATTCTTTATAAATATTTTTTTTGATATTTCTTTATCAATTGCTAAAGATGAGGACAAAACGCCAGAGTGGGTATATTTTACTTTTTCAGTCTCGAGAATTGATTGTATGTAACCATCTTCGCCATATCTTCCATGTAAAAGATTCAGTACTAATTTTGGTTTGAATTTTCTTAATTTTTTAACAAAATTTCCGTCGGGTTCTATTGTTAAAAGTTTGTATTTCTTATTCTTTTTTAACTCTTTGGTAACGCTTTCAGCTGTAATCAAGCTTATCTCTCTTTCATTGGAATACCCTCCAGCTAAAATTAAAATTTTATCCATTATTCAACTATCACAATTTCTAATTCTAATTTTATACCTGTCTGGTCTTTAACTTTCTTTTTAACAAAGTTAATTAAAGATTTCATATCGGCGGCTTTTGCATTTTTTTTATTAATAAAAAAATTAGCGTGTTTCTTAGAAATTGCTGCATCTCCATAACTTATTTCATTAGGAACACTTGATCTAATTAATTCCCAGACTTTTTTATCTGTTTGATTCATAGGATTTTTAAAAGTACTACCACTAGTTTTAATTTTGGTTGGTTGAGCCATATTTTTCATTGTATTAAGCTCAGTCATATAATTATATATTTCCTCACTATTTTTTTCTTTTCCTTTGAGAGTTGCACTTAAAAATATTAAATCTTTAGGTAATCCTATTGACCTATAATTAAAGCTAATTTCATTTGCAGGAATACTTCTTACAAAACCTTTAAAATCAACTAATTGAATAGAAACAAGAATATCTTTAAATTCTTTTTTGAAACATCCAGAGTTCATTCTTATACCGCCTCCTATTGAACCTGGAATACATGACATAAACTCTAGTCCAGAAATGTTATTATCCTTTGCAAATTCTGAAACTTTTTTTTGTGAAGCAGCTGTACCAGCAATAATTGTTTTATTATTTAGCAAGGTAATATTTGAAAAACTTTTACCTAACTTTATTACTGTGCCTTGGTATATTTCATCATCAAATAATACATTTGAACCATTCCCTAAAATAAATATTTTACCTCTTTTAGCATAAATTTTAAGGTATTCTATTAGACCTTTAAGAGAGTTTGGTTTAAAGAAAATTTTAGTTTTTCCACCAATATTAAACCAATTAAGGTTTTTAATACTCTGATCAAAAAAAATATCTCCATCTATTCTAAATACTGATTTTTTTATATCCTCAATTTTCATTAAAATATATTTTTTAAATTTTTCATCCAGTTTGATATTGATCCTGCGCCCATACCTATGTAAATTTTTTTACCAAATGCATTTTGCCTTATAAAACTTTGTAATTGTGTTTCGTTGTCAACCTGTATTAGTTTAACATTTGAATTTTTTATTATTAACTTTGCAAAGGAATGATAAGTAAAATTAAGCCTTAGTTTTTCATTAGCTGTGTATATTGGACATAATAAAACTGTATCTGCTTTTTTAAAACATTTTGAAAATTCTTTTTTAAGATATATTACTCTTGAAATTCTATGAGGTTGAAAGATACAAACAATTTCTTTATTTTTATGGACGTTTTTTACACCGCTTAATACTGAACTTATTTCTGTTGGATGATGTGCATAATCGTCATAAAAACTTGTGTTATTGTGATTAAATAGATGAGAAAACCTTCTCTGAACACCTTTAAAATTGTAAAGTCCAAGTTTGATATATTTTTCAGGCAAACCAATTGTAAATGCTAATGAAGCTGCAGCAGTTGCATTTTGAATATTATGTGTTCCAATCATTGGTAGCTTTATTCCTTTAATTATTTTTTTTTTACTTGGTATATTGATTTTAATATCAAATTTAGAAAAATTTGTTTTTTGTTTTATATTTATTATTTGGAAATTTGAATTTTTACTTTTACCATATGTATAAAAATTTTTGTTTATTGATTTTTTAAAAACTTTTTTAAGATTTTGATCGTCATTACACAGAAAGCCTTTACCAACAGATGGTATTTTTTCTATAAATGTAAGAAAACTTTTTTTTAGGTTATTTATATTTTTATAAAAATCTAAATGCTCAGAGTCTAAATTTGTAGCTATAGAATATGTGAAAGGAATTTTTAAAAAACTTCCATCAGACTCATCTGACTCGGTTACACACCAGTTACTTTTTCCCAATTTTGCAGAATTACCAAATGAATTTAGTACACCACCATTAATTATAGTTGGATCTAGGTTGCCTGCTGTAAAAATACTAGATACTAATGATGTGGTAGTTGTTTTTCCGTGTGAACCAGTTATAACAACATTTCTCATGAAAGATACAATATGACCTAACATATCTCCTCTTGTATAAACTGGTAATTTTTTTTTGATAGCCTCAACTAATTCTGGGTTATCTTTCCTAATTGCTGAGGAAATCACCATAACAGTTATTTTTTTTATATTTTCTCTTTTATGATTTAAAAATATTCTTATTTTTTTTTTTTTTAATCTTTCAATATTTCGATTATCAGCAATATCACTACCTTGAACTTTGTAACCTAAACCATTCATAATCAAAGCTAGACCACTCATACCTATTCCTCCGATACCAACAAAGTGAATAAGTTCATTTTTTCCTAAATCAATTTTCATGTAAAAGCTCAATTAGTTTAGATTTATTTCTTACCCAGGTATTTTCTTTATTCAATTGAATTAAATTATTTTTTTTTGAAAAATATTCATTTTCATTGTCAAAGATTTTTACCATCAAATCATTAAAACTTTCTTCATCAATATCCTTTTGCATAATTAACCAACAAGATTTTTTTTTCTCATAAAATTCTGCATTATAATATTGATGATCATCTTTAGCATACGGAAATGGAATTGCCACAAATGGAATATTTAAAAAACCTAATTCGGAAATTGTAGATGCACCAGACCGTGTAATTGCTAGATCATAATTAACAGCTTTAGTTAATAATTTGTCATCAAAGTCAAATAATTCATGTTCTATGTGGTTTTTTTGATAGAATTCTTTGATATTTTCTTTTGAATTTAGACTAATTACCTGCTGTAAAACTTGTATTTTGTATGTTTTTGAGAGTCTTATTATAATTTTAGTAATAAATTCATCGAAGAACTTTGCGCCCTGACTTCCTCCAATAATTAATAATTTTTTTTTTTTTGCAATTTTAGTATTTTGATTTTTTTGATATTTATAGATTTCTTTTCTAAGCAATGGTTTTACTAAATAAATCTTATGTAAGAGTTTTTTTGAAATACCTTTTAAATTCTCGTCATAGCAAATAATTTTTTCTGCAAAACTAAGTATTAATTTGTTTGCTCGTCCTAAAACAGAATTTGGTTCGAAAATATAAATTTTTATACTTAATAAATTTGAAGCTAAACATAGAGGTATTGACATATATCCTCCAGTGCTAATGAGTATATTAAAATTATTTAATTTTAAGTATTTATAAGATTTAACTATTGAGAGACAAAATCTTATTAAATTGTATGGGAGCAATAATAAATTTGAGAATAAATTTGGCACATCTATTAATGAATAATTATAATTTTTATTATTAATATATTTTGATCCTCTTAAATCTGTAGAAATCTGTATTTCATAATCATCTTTTAAAGCATCATATATACATAAAGATGGCATTACATGTCCACCCGAACCGCCTGTTGAAATAAGAATTTTTTTAGTCAATTTAATCTAATTTTCTTTTTGTTAAATTTAAAATTAATCCTGATAAAATTGCTGTACTAACTATGGATGACCCACCATAACTTAAGAAAGGTAGGGTCATTCCTGTAGTTGGGAGTATTCTAATATTAACACCAACGTGAATAAATGTTTGTATCAAAATTAAAGATATACATCCACTTAAAATAAGTTTTGATAAATCTTCGTTTGCAAAATTAATTTTTCGCATTACCCTGTATGAAAAAATTAAATATAAAAATAATATTCCAATGACTATAATTGCCCCAAACTCTTCTGATATAACTGAGACAATATAATCTGTATGCGCTTCAGGGACTCTTGAATTCAAAGTACCTTCTCCGATACCTTTCCCGAAAAAACCACCATTAATAATAGCATCACTTGCTTTTTCAGCTTGATAATTGTTGCCTGAACTTGAGTCTAAAAAAGCAAATAGTCTAATTTTTATGTATTCAAATTTTGGAACAAATAAAATTAAATAACTTACAGTTGAACCGACAAAGAGAAAAAATATAAAAAAAATAAATATGTTAATTCCTGATACAAATATTAAGGCTAACCATACCATTGATATCAAAAGAGTCTGTCCAATATCAGGTTGATAGATAAGCAGCATTAATATTGGAAGTATGAATAAAGAGCTTAAGAAGTATTTAAAATATAATTTTCTATTTTGAATAGTTAACATTAATGATAATGATACAATAAAAAATGGCTTAACAATCTCAACTGGCTGAAACCTAGGTAAAAATACCAAATCTAGCCATCTTTTTGATCCTTTTACCTCAATACCTAGAAAAGGAACAAGCAGCAAACTTAGGAATGCAACTAAGAACAAAATAAATGAGAGTTTTGTTAAAAATTTTTGATTTAAAAATGAGAAAAAAATTAAAATCACTATTGCTAAACCTATGTAAGCAGAATGTTTAAAGAAAAAATAATATGATTTTGTATCTAATTTGTCGGATGCTATGAGAGATGTGGAAACTAACGAAAAGAAAAGACCTAATAAAAATAAACCTAAAATAAGGGATAATAAAAATTTGTCTATATTTTTCCACCAGTCATAAAAATTATCTAAATATTTATTCATATTCTAATTTTTTTAAGCATCAGTACTATAATATTATTAAAAAATTTTCCCCTTTCTTCAAAGTTTTTAAATTGATCGAAAGAAGCAGCGCAGGGACTAAAAAGAATTACTTTTTTCGTCTTATCTTTTTTAATATCATTATTTAAATTTTTCATAATCTTTTTGAGTGTTGATGAGGAATAATAAGAAATTTGGTTTGGAAGTGAGCTGATAAAAAAATTTCTATCTTTTCCATAAATGTAAGCTTTAATATTTGGAATATATTTTTTATTTAATGAAAGTTTGTCTCCTTTTTTAGCAAGTCCCCCTAATATCCAATAAATATTTTGATAACTTTCAAGTAATGGGACTGTTGATGAGAAACTAGTAGATTTTGAGTCATTAATAATTAACAATTTTTTTGAATTATATATTATTTGTTGTCTATAATTCAAACCTTTAAATTTATTTGCGGTATTAATAACTGTTTTGCAATTGAGTTTTAATATTTTGGCAATACTAAAAACGAAACTAAGATTTTTTTTATTACTAGAATTATTAAAATAAATATTATTTATTTTTCTAAAGTATTTTTGATATTTTAGATAATCGATTTTTATTATTTTAGATTTAATTTGATTATTTTTAATTAATTCGTTTAGAAAATTATTTTCATTTTCTATAAAAGCAAAATCTTTGTTACTCTGTGATTTTATAATTTTTAATTTTGCGTCAACATAATTTTTGAAAGATCCATGTCTCTCTAAATGATCAGGATTTAAATTAAGTATTATTGAATACTTAGACCTAAAGTATTTGCTATAATCAAGTTGATAAGAAGATGCTTCAATTACAAAAATTGTATTACTATTAATTTTTTTCTCCATTAATATTGGGTATCCAATATTACCAGTGAGTCTTACATCCTTTTTATTATTTTTAAGAACCTCATATAATAGTTTTGATGTTGTCGACTTACCATTTGTTCCGGTAATTGTGATTTTATTTATATTTGGATAACTAATTGCAAATATATCAAGCTCTGTAATAATTTTAGACTTATTTCTTCTCAAAAAACTTGAAATTTTACATTTCTTAATATCTATCCCTGGACTTAAAACAATAAAATCAAAGTTAACTGATGTTAATTTGTGAATATTTATTAACTCTTTTTTAAACTTAATTGGAATATTTTTTTTGTTATCATCAAAAATTGCGCAGATATTATTTTTTTTTAAATAATTAAAGCAAGCATTTCCAGATTTACCAAAACCATAAATTAAAAATTTTTTATTTTTAAAATAAATTTTTTTTTCATTCATTATCTTAGTTTTAATGTTGCTAGACCGATCATTGCTAAGATAATTGAAATAATCCAAAACCTAATGACTACAGTGGACTCTGGCCAGCCTTTTTTTTCAAAATGGTGATGTATTGGTGCCATTTTAAATATCCTTTTGCCAGTAAGTTTGAATGATATGACTTGAGCAATTACCGAAACAGCTTCTAGTACAAATAGTCCTCCAGTTATAGCAAGAACAATTTCATGTTTAGTGATAATACCAACTGCCCCCAATGACCCTCCTAATGCTAGGGAACCTGTATCACCCATAAATATCTTAGCCGGTGGTGCGTTAAACCATAAAAATCCTAAACAAGATCCTATTATTGCCCCACAAAAAATTGATGCTTCTCCTACTCCCTCAATATATGTAATTTGCAAATAGCCCGAAAAAACTGTATTTCCTGTTACATAGCTAATAAAAGCAAAACATGCTGCAACTAATATTACTGGGACTGTGGCTAAACCATCAAGTCCATCAGTTAAGTTAACTGCATTGGATGATCCTACAATTACAAATAAATAGAATGGAATGAAAAACCACCCTAAATTAATTATTAAATTTTTAAAAAATGGAAAATATAGATTTAGAAGTTCGTTAGATCCACTATAAAAATAAAGTATCAAAATTCCGAATAATGCTAAAATAATTTGAATTATAATTTTTTTTTTTGAACTTATACCATTTGAATTATTTTTTTTTATTTTTTGATAGTCATCATAAGCTCCAAGTAATCCAAAAGAGCCTGTTATATAAAGCAAGAACCAATTGTAAGGATTCGAAAAATCACCCCATAAAACTACACCTGAGAAAATGCCTAGTAAAATCATTAGACCTCCCATGGTAGGTGTTCCTATTTTTTTAACTATATGCTCACTGGGTCCGTCTTCTCTTATTGGGTCGTGAATTTGATGAGAGGAAAAATAATTAATAAGTGGACCTCCAACTAAAAAGACTACTATCATAGATGTGAACATTGATAGACCCGTTCTTACAGTTAAATATTTGAAAACATTAAGAAAACTAAAAACTTCAACCAGATTAGAAAATAGACTAAAAAGCATTAATTTTTCCTGCTTTTAGGCTTTGACTTATTTTATTTAGGCCTGTGGAATTGGAACCTTTAATCATTAAATATTCTCTATTCTTAATATCATTTATTATAAAATTTAAGATATCTTTTTTTGAACTTAGTATTTTTCCTCTTTTTTGTGGTTTAATTTTGTTAAATGTTTTAATAACCTCTTTCCCATATACATAAACTTTGTCAATTTGAGTGGCATTAATATAGTGGGCAGCCTCTATATGAAGTTTTTTTGAATATTTTCCAAGTTCCAGCATATCACCTAATAGAATTAATTTTCTGCTAGATTTAGTATTTAAACTATTGAATTTATTTAAAGCAAATTGAAGAGATAAAGGGTTAGAATTATAACTTTCATCAAAAAGATTAATTTTTTTTTGTTTTAACTTAATTATATTTAAATCTCCTCTTCCTTCTGGAAATTTATAATCATTAAAGAAAAGTTTATCTAATTTTTCTAAATCAAAATATAGAGATATTACTGCTAAAGTTGATAAAATATTATAAATATAATTTTCTAATTGTTTTTTAATAATAAATTTCAATTTTTTTTCATTATATTTAATGTGAATAATAGAATTTAATTTTCCACTTTTTATATGAATTAAATTTACATCTGATTTTTTGTTTATTCCAAATGAAATTATTTTTAATTTTCTTTTTATAGATTTAGATTTAAAAAATTTAAAAAAATTATCATCTGCATTCAAAACGATTGATCCATGTTGAGCTATATTGTTAATTATCTCTGCTTTAGCGTGAGCAATCCCTTTTAAGTTTTGAAAGTTTTTGATATGAGCATACGAAATATTTGTAATAACCCCGACATTAGGCATTATCTTTTTAGTTAAAAAATCAATTTCTCCTCTCTTATCCATCCCAACTTCAAAAATACCAATTTTATCCTTCTTATTTATATTGAATAAAGAGATTGGAACTCCATATTTGTTATTAAATGATTTTTTTGAATAGGATGTTTGACATATTTTACTCATCATTTGCCCCAGCATCTCCTTTAATGTAGTTTTGCCTGAAGAGCCTGTAATTGCTATTGAGGAAATATTAGATGATGCTCTTACCAGTTTAGCAATTTCCGAAAATGTTTTTAATGGGTTTTTGACATATATATCATTTTTGAATTTTTTTTTATTTTTGTTCTCGTTTATAGAAATAGAAGCTCCATTTTTAAATGCCTGATTTACAAATTTATTTCCATCAAAGTTTTTTCCTTTTATGCCAAAGAAAATATTATTTTTTTGTGTTTTTCTTGAATCAATTGAAGCTTCATTGATATTGGTATTTTTTTTTATATTTTTTTTTGTTATTTCAGAAACAATGTTTGATTTCCAATTTCTATATAAAGATTTATTTTTTATCTTAATGAATTTTTTAATATAGCTTTTATCTGAAAAGAATTTTTGAGTAAAATATTCTTGATAAACTTCATGTCCTTTCCCAGCAATAATAACTATCTCGTTTGACTTAATATCCATTATTGCAGATTTTATTGCACTTTCTCTTGATGGTATTTCCAATAATTTGCTCTTTGAAATTTTAGACTTTATATCCACTCTTATTTTTTTCGGGTCTTCTCTTCTTGGATTGTCATCCGTTAAATATATTTTATCACAATATTTATTAGCAATTGTACCCATTAATTTTCTTTTGGGCTTATCTCTCTCTCCCCCACATCCAAATACTAGATTAATTTTTCTTAATTTAAATTGTTCCTTTACATTTTTAATACAGGTTATCAGAGCATCTGGTGTATGGGCATAGTCAAGAATAACAATTCCATTATTATAAATGTTACCAATTTTTTCTAATCTTCCATTTACAGGCTTTATATTTTGAGTAATTTTTAAAATTTTTTCTAATGAAATTTTACTTTTCATTGCTGCCATAATTGCCATTAGTAAATTTTTAATTTGAACTCTTCCAATTAATTTGGTTGAAAAAGAATATTGCTTTTTATGAAATCTGAATGTTATTTTTTGTTCATCTTTCAAAAATTGATGATCAATTATTACAAAACTTGATTTGGTATATCCTAGTGTAAGTTTTTTGATTTTATTATATCTAGTTATTTTATTTAAATCTGATGAAATTTTTAAATCATTATCGTAAATAGCATAAGATTTTTTTTTCAATAATTTTTTAAATAGTATTAATTTTGAATTTAAATAATTTTTAAAAGTCTTGTGGTAATCTAAATGATCCCTTGTTAAATTTGTAAATATACCAATATCAAATTCTAATCCATCTAATCTATTTTGATTTAATCCATGACTCGAGGCTTCCAAAATAACATTTTCAATTTTTTTTTCTTTTAATTTTTTTAAAATTTTATTTATTTGGATGGTATCAAAAGTAGTATTTGGAAATTTTTTTTTTACTTTTAAACCATTAACACCTAATGTTCCAATTGAAGCTGCTTTAATTTTATTATATGTAAGAATTTGAAAATAAAAATTTACTATAGATGACTTACCATTTGTTCCAGTAACTGCTATTAAGTTGTTTGGTTTTTTATTAAATATTTTAGAACTAAATTTAGCTAATAAATTTCTTGGGTCATCATTTTTTAAAAATAAAATGTTATTTTTCCAGTTATTTATCTTAAATTTATCACTAATTATTATTTTTGATCCATTTCTAATTGCATCTTTTATAAACAAATTTCCATCTGTATTACTCCCTTTAAATGCAAAAAAAATATAACCCTCTTTTACTTCGTTTGAATTAAAAGCTATCCCTTTAAAACTAAACTTATGGTATTTTTTCTGAAGATTTGGAAAGTAGTCTTTAAGTAACATGATTTACGCTCTTAATATTTTGTGGCTAAAATTGGCCCGATTTTATCCATTATTTGACCTGTTACCCATACAGTAGTCCAGCCTGCTGTGTTTCTCCAATTACCTTTATAAGGATATCTGTCATCTCTGTAATGATAAACAAATTCTTTGTTTGCTTTAGGTTCATCCAACATTACTGCTAATACAAATTTAGGATCTGAGGTTGGAAAAACTGAGGCAAATGTGTTAATTTTTTTTTTAGAATATCTACCTTCTGAAGGTTGATCAGCAGTACCTGTTTTTCCCCCTATTTCATAACCTTTTACATTTGCAAAACCTGCCGTTCCCTCTTTTGTTGATACTATTTTTCTAAGAATGGGGTTTATTGTTTCTGATAAGTTTTCTTTAAGTATTCTTTGTCTTGGTAGTTTTTCCTTCTTTAATAATGTTGGTGTTATTTCATATCCTCCATTACTTATAATTGAATAGCCTTTTGAAAGTTGTAATAAAGTTGTAGCTATCCCATGACCAAATGCAACTGTTGCAAGTTTACATTTACCCCATCTACCTAACTGAGTTCTGCCTATTTCCTGTATATCGAATTCTAAATTTGATATAATTCCAATAGTTTGAAGAAACTCATTATAATTTTCGATACCAACTTTTTCAGCTATTCTGACTGAACCAATATTTCCTGATCTAATAAGAATCTCTTCTGCCGTTAAATCTGACGGTATTTTATCATCATATTCAGATATAGAGTTTCCTGCACACGTAATTTTTTTTTTAAGACCTTTAAATTCTGTTTCTGGTTTAACAACATTGTATTGTAAACCTGCTGCAAAAGTAAATGTTTTAAAAACAGATCCAAATTCATAAACACCTTTTGTTGCTCTATTAATATATTTCACATCTTTTATTTTTTCTCTTTTGTTAAGATCAAAATCTGGAAGAGACACCATTGATAAAATGTTACCATCATTAATATCCATTAGAATTGCAGCACTTCCAATATTTTGAAATATGTCTTTGGATTTCGATAACTCTTCTTTAATTAAATACTGTAGATCTTTATCAAGAGTTAATTTTAAAGGTTCTTTTGTAGTCGTTAGTTCATAATCAAAGGATTTCTCAATTCCTGATATACCGTTATTATCATTATCAATTTGACCAATTACATGACTGAATAAATTTCCATTAGGATACACTCTTGCTATATTATCCTCTTGAATAAAAGATTTGTCACCCAAAAGAAGAACTTGTTCAAGTTTTTCAGGACTTATTTTTTTTTTTACATAAAAGAATTTCTTTCCATACATTTCCTTATCAAAACTTTTATCAGGAAAGATTAACTTAAGAGAAATTAACAATTTTTCTTTATTAATTACTAAATTAGGATTAATTCCTATATTTACTATAGGAACGCTTTTAGCTAAAATATTTCCTTCATTATCTAATATACTTGATCTGAAATTATCTTTTTTAACTATTTTTTTAATTTCAGGATTTTTTTTTATACTTAATAATATTACCTTAGATGAAAATATAATTGCTAAAATGAAAAATACAAAAAAAATAAATGCTACTCTTTCAAAAGATATTTTAAGATATGATTTATTTTCTTTATATAAAAAGCTATCATCAAAATTGTCAGAATTTTGAGAGCGATTATCTAATTCACTCATCAATTTTAAATATTTTATTAATTTTTAATTTATCATCTAACAGTTCAATATTGCTCAAATTTTCTATTTTTTTTTGTACAAATTTATCCTCAAAGTAAAATTGTTGATACTCCATTAGTTTTTTTGGTGAAGTTAAAATACTGTAATCAAGTAAAGTCAGTTCATAACGATCTTCTAATATGCTAATATTTTCTTTTAATTCAAAAATTTCTTTATCAAGTTTTTTTGTTGAGTTTTTAGTTAAAGTAGTTGCAAATATTAAAAAAATTATAGGTACAAAAAAAAATAGTTTTTTCATTTTATTATTTTAGATCCTCAACATTTATTAAATTTTTAAATTTTTCTCTAAATTTACTAAAATCACATTTATCATTAGTTTTAATTCCATACCTTAATTTAGCTGATCTTGAAGGTGGGTTGTTTTTTATCTCATTTAAGCCAGGTAAAATAGGTTTTTTATTAATTAATTTAAAGCATCTTTCTGGAACTTCTGTTTCAGGTAAATATCTTGAAGAATTTTTTTGTTCAGAATAGTGTTTGAAAAAATATTTGACAATTCTATCCTCTATTGAGTGAAAACTAACTACAGCTATGATGCCGCCTGTAGGAATTAAATTAAAAGAATTAATCAAGCCATTTATTAATTCACTAATTTCTTTATTCACTAAAATTCTTAAAGCCTGAAAAACTTTAGTGGAATTATGTATTTTTGTTTTTTGATATTTTTTAACATTATCTATAATTTGAACTAAGTCCTCTGTTTGAATGGTTTTATCTTTCCTTTGTTCTACAATTTTTTTAGCTATTTTTTTTGAATATTTTTCATCACCAAATACTTTAAATACTTTGGCAAGGTTATTTTCATCCATATTGGATATAATCTCATTTGCTGATAAATCATTTATACCCATTCTCATATTTAGCTTTCCTTTATTAGAAAATGATAAGCCTTTTTGAGAATTTTTAATTTGGTTAAATGAATAACCTAAATCAAAAATAATTCCTTTTATTTCATGGTTTTTTAATTTGATTTGATCTAATTGAGAAAATTTAAGATTATAAAATTTAAATCTTTTATCATATTTTTTTTGGAGTTTTAATGTGCTGCTTAAGACATCTTTGTCTCTATCTAATGCAATAATATTGTTTTGTTTATTCTCAAGAATTTTTTCTGAATATCCTCCTTGACCAAAAGTGCAATCAATAAATGTGCCACCATAAAGAGGGGAAATAATGCTAATTAATTCATTTAGCAGAACTGGAAAATGTTTGTTTTCCAGATTTATGGTGGCATTCATTTATTTTTTTGAAGACCATTAATGTTTTTGTCTTCTCAAAAATGCTGGAATTTCTAAATCGTCTTCGTCTTCTCTTGTTGTACTTGTTTCTGTTGATAATGAAGTTTCGTTTTCATTTTCATTATTTGATCCATCAGAATTAAACAGCTCAGGTGTTTCATCATCAAAATTAAAATTCTCTAATCCATTTGATGGAGAGGAGTTGCTTTCATCTTCTCCAAAAGACTGCTCGGAAGCTGTATATGTTTCGTTCTCTTCAGTATTTGTTTCCTTCTCAAAATTTGTCGAACTTACTAATTCTTCTGAACTATCAGTTTCAGATGTTGCTTGACTTTCAGTTTCAGATTTAATTTCCTCTTCTATTTTAAGAGCATTTGCACCATTTGTAATAATTGAGCTGTTTTGGTTAGAGAATGTAAACGCTTGAGAAGAGCCTGTGTTAGAAAAATCAGAATATCCAGGATTTCTATTTTGTATTCTATGAACCATATTAATGACAGATTTCGGCTCTGGTTGTTGACCATCCAGAGAAGTAGCTACTATTGAAACTCTCATTAAACCATCAAGATTCTCATCAGTAATTGCTCCAATTATTAATTCTGCTTCTGGATCTACTTCAGCTCTAACTTTATTTACAGCTTCGTCTACCTCAAAAAGTTTAAGATCCTTTCCACCAGTGATATTGACTAGTAAGCCTTTGGCTCCTTTTAATGTATAGTCATCTATAAGAGGATTACTTATAGCCATTTCTGCAGCTTTAACTGCTCTGCCTTCGCCCTCAGCCTGACCAGTACCCATCATAGCTTTACCCATTGAACTCATAACTGTTTCAACATCAGCAAAATCTAAATTAATTAAACCAGGTCTTACCATAAGGTCTGTAATACTTTGTACTCCATGTTTTAATACATCGTTAGAAAGTGCAAAAGACTCTTCAAATGTGGTTTGTTCACTTGCAATTTTAAATAAATTTTGATTTGGAACTACTATGATTGTATCAACGTGTTTTCTTAACTCCTCAAGACCTTGATTTGCCTTTCTCATTCTTGAAGGACCTTCATATAAAAAAGGTAAAGTGACTACTCCTATTGTAAGTATATTTAATTCTTTAGCAGCACGGGCAATGACATGCGCAGCACCCGTTCCAGTTCCGCCACCCATTCCTGCAGTTATGAAGACCATGTTAGATCCTTGAAGTACATTAACAATTTCATTTAAAGACTCATCAGCAGCAGCTTCTCCTATATCTAATTTTGCTCCAGCGCCTAATCCTTTTGTTAAATTTAGTCCCATTTGTATTTTAGTTTGTGCATGGCTCAATCTTAAATCTTGTGCGTCAGTATTTACAGCTATGAACTCTACTCCTTGCAAACCTGACTCAATCATTCCATTGATTGCATTCCCTCCTGCTCCTCCTATACCTAAAACTAATATTCTAGGTTTTAACTCTTTTATATCTGGTGTCTTAAAATTAATTGTCATTTGTTCCCCCGTTTAGTTATTAAATTTTTGTTCCCATTTAAGGTTAGCCCTATTAGCATTTGATTTTTTTCTCGCTGATACCCTAAATTTTTCAAAATTTTTTGGCTCCCATATTTGGAAAGTTTTTCCCTGGCCAACAAACACCATGCTATTTTTTATATTTGCATGATTTAATAATTTTTGTGTAATTAGTATTCTTCCTTCACTATCAAATTGTAAATTGACACTTTCAGAAAGAATTGATGTTGCAAAATAGTCTTTTTTCTCGTCGAATGGATTCAATGAGTCTATAGAATTTGAAATTTTTTCAATTCTATCTTGAGGCCAAGCCTCAATTGACTGATTATTAAATGATGGAAAACATACGATTCCGTTGTATCCCGTATTAGAGAGATAGCTTCTAAAACTAGCAGGCACGGACACCCTTCCTTTTTTGTCTAGTTTGTTTTCGTAAGTAGATAAAAACATAATCCATAAATTCCATATTTGGGATTTTATGGGATATTATGGGTTTTAAATTTAATCGTCAACACCTAATATTGTAGTCTAGTATTCTTTATTTGTTCTAAATTTTTACAATGCAGCTAAATAGAGACTTTGATTTAATTTAATAAGAGATAAAAACTATAAGGTTATGATTTTGCCAGATAAAATATAAGCCGGGTTCTGTCGTTTAAACTTATCATTTCTCTAGGCCTTAAATCACTTTAAGGCTCAAGCAACTAACCCAGATGACTAGCCAAAGACTGCTTTTAGTTATTTCTAACAGTGTCATCTCTACTCTGTCTTGCTCCCAGTGGGGTTTTCCATGCGCTAGCTGTTACCAACATAGCCGGTGTGCTCTTACCACACCATTTCACCCTTGCCTTGATAAGGCGGTTTATTTTCTGTGGCACTATCCCTAGGGTTGCCCCCGCCAGCCATTAACTGGCACTGTGTCTTTGTAGAGCCCGGACTTTCCTCTTTAATAAATAAAGCGATAAGTCTTTTATCTGGCAAAAGGACAATATAAAATTTATGATAAAGTTCAATTAATTATTTTTTAAGATTAACAAGGGATTTTGCTATCATATAACATTCTGCATCTAATTTTCCATCAATTAATTCAGGTCTAAATTTCATCTGAAAAATTTTTATAATTTTTTTTAAATCATTTAAATTTGAATATTGTATATGATAACCAATATTTTTTAGGTAAATAACAAACTTATTTAAATTTGTTTCTGAATTAATTCCTCTTAAAGATTTAAGTATTTTTGAATTAATATTGTGCCATATTCCAATTTTTCTTTTGCTTAAAAATTTCCAAGGAAATTTTTCTCCTGGATCTATTTTTCTCAAAGGTGCTATATCTGAGTGACCTACGATATTTTTTTTATCAATTTTATATTTTTTTATACAAATTTTTGTGATCCATATTAACGATTTAATTTGTTTATCATTAAATTTCTTATATCCATATTCGTGGCCAGGATTAGATATTTCAATTCCTACAGATTTATTATTCAAAGACTTTTCATTAAGCCAATTAGATTTCCCAGCATGCCAAGCAATATATAAATCTGGGACCATTTGAATAATTTTCCCAGTTACAGTTATATAATAATGACAACTTACATTAGAATTGAAATTCGTTAATTTGTTAATTGCTAATTTATCGTTTTTCATTCCTGTATAGTGATAAATTAAATACTTTATTTTTCTTTTATCTCTTTTTTTGAGATCAAAATTAGGTGAGTAATTAATGGTCATTTTTTCAACATTTTTCTGCATTATTTCAAACAATTAAATCTTTAAATAAATTAAAGATATAATATAAAAGATCCTAATGAAAAAGATTTTAAAAGTATTTATAATTGCAGTGTTTTCTCAATTACTAATATTTAGTACATATGCAGGATCAGATGGAACTGTTAAAATTAGTTCTAAAAGTGCAGAGCAAGATAGTGACGTTAAAGATTGTTTTGAAACTGTAAATAGAGGTATCTTTGCTTTTAATCAAGGGCTAGACAAAGTTTTTTTTAAACCAGCTGCTAAAGGTTATAGATATCTTCCAAAACCAATACGATCAGGCACAAGTAATGCTCTAAGTAATTTATCAAATGTTGTGACTATTCCAAATAATATTTTACAAGGACAGTTTAAAGATGCAGGAGTGAATGCTCTAAGATTTTCAATTAATACCACTCTTGGTATAGCTGGAATTTTTGATGTAGCCTCCTATTATGGACTAAATAAATTGGATAAAGAAGATTATGGTCAAACTCTTGGAACATGGGGAGTAAAAGAGGGTTGTTATTTCATATTACCTGTTTTGGGACCTACAACTGTGAGAGATGCTGTTGGATCAATTGCAAATTTTTCAGGAGGAGATGCTTGGTATAATGTTACCGTTGCCAATGATACAAGATACTTAGAAAATTCTGATTATTATTACTCAAGATTAGCGGGCGGGATAGACTTTAGAGCAAAAAACTTAGAAGCATTTGACAATCTTGAAAAAAATTCATTAGATTTATACGCATCAGTGAGAAGTCTATATTTACAAGATAGAAAAAGGAAAATACAAAATTTAGATGAAACAACAGAAACAATGAATGATGATGATTGGGAAGAAATAGATACCCAATAATTATTAATGATCAAAAGAAAAATTTTTTCAGTCTTATTCACCATTTTTTTTTTATTTAGTCCAGTAATTGCAAAAGAGCCAAGTATTTTAATTGCTGAGATAGTAAATGAGGCATCATTGATATTATCAAGTTCTGATCCAGTTGAGGCAAAAATTATTAAATTAAATAATATTGCAGAAACCAATGTAGATATAAATGGTATAGGAATGTACACATTGGGTAAATATCGAAAAAATTTAAATGAAGACCAAAAAATACTATATAAAAAATTATTTAGGAGCTATTTTTTAAAAAATTTTTCAAGTAGATTAGTAGATTACTCTAATCCAAAAATAAGTGTAGTTTCAGAAAAGATAATAAACGAAAAATATACTATTGTGAATACGGTTCTTGAAGAAACATCTAAAAATCCAGAAATAAAAATAGATTGGAGAGTCTACACAAAAAATCCTAAAAGACCATTGATTAGAGATTTGATGGTAGAGGGATTAAGCTTGGCAAGGACTCAAAAAGAAGAGTTTAAATCCATAATTCAAAATAATGATGGTGATGTTAATTATCTTTTTAAATCTCTTGAAGAATTCATAATTAAATAGTTGGTGGGCCCGCCAGGACTCGAACCTGGGACCAATACATTATGAGTGTACTGCTCTAACCAACTGAGCTACAGGCCCAAAAATATTATTAATTATCTCATTTTTTAACAGTTATCAATTATAGATAATCGCCTTTTTGGTGGGCCGTGTTGGTTACGCTCCAACTACCCCTGCAATGTCAATGCAGTACTCTACTATTGAGCTAACGGCCCTTTAACTTTCAAGAAAACTTTTTAATTGTTTTGATCTACTAGGGTGTTTTAATTTTCTAAGTGCCTTTGCCTCTATTTGACGAATTCTTTCTCTTGTCACAGAAAACTGTAATCCAACTTCTTCAAGAGTGTGATCTGTATTCATACCAACGCCAAAACGCATTCTTAGAACTCTTTCTTCTCTTGGAGTTAAAGTTGATAAAATTTTTGTCGTAGCTTCACTTAAATTTGATTTAATAGCTTGCTCAAGTGGAGCTAAAGCTTTGGTATCCTCTATAAAATCACCCAAACTGCTATCCTCTTCATCTCCAACAGGTTTTTCAAGAGAAACAGGTTCTTTAGAAATTTTAAGTACTTTTCTTACTTTTTCTAATGGCATTCTTAATTTTTGTGCTAGCTCTTCTGGTGTCGCTTCCCTGCCAAATTCACTTAAAATTAATCTCTGAGTTCTAACTATTTTATTGATTGTTTCAATCATGTGTACTGGTATTCTTATTGTCCTAGCTTGGTCTGCAATCGATCTAGTTATTGCTTGCCTTATCCACCAAGTAGCATATGTAGAAAATTTATACCCCCTTCTGTATTCAAATTTATCAACAGCCTTCATCAATCCAATATTTCCCTCTTGAATTAAGTCTAAAAATTGAAGACCTCTATTTGTATATTTTTTTGCAATTGAAATTACTAATCTAAGATTGGCCTCAACCATTTCTTTTTTTGCAATACGAGACTCTTTTTCACCTTTCTGTACTCTGCTTACTAATTGTTTAAATTCAGTAACAGAGAGACCTAATCTGTTACTAATTTCAATTAATCTATCTTTTATATTTTTTACCTCAACTTTATATTTTTGAAAAAATTTCTTCCAAATTTCATTAGTATCTAAAAAATTTTTTAATTTTGGATTTATTTCATTACCTACATAAAATTTTATAAATTCTTCTCTTGAAATTTTCTCATTTAAAGCAAATCTTAAAAGGTTCCCTTCAAGAGAAATTATTTTACGATTTTCAACATAATGTTTTTGTACCAATTCTTCCAAAACTGAGGGTGACAATTGAAGTGTTTTTATATTTTCCAATATATCGTCTACGATTTTTTTATAATTTTTTTCTTTAGATGATGAAAATTGTTTTAAATTTAGAATGCATTCAAGCTTTTCATTCTGATATTTAATTAACTTATTATAGTCTTTAGTTAAATTATAAATTGTTTTTAAAACCTTTGGTTTAATTTCAGTCTCCATTGCTGCAAGCGTTGGATTAAATTCGTCTTCTTCTACATTATTTCCTTCTTCTTCGCTTTGTTTATTATTACTGTCTTCAGACTTTTTTTGTTTAGCGCTTTGGCCAGTATCTTCATCCTCCATATAATTAGTATCTATATCTATAATTTCTCTGACTAGTATCTCATCGTTTTGAAGTTGTTTATTCCATTCAAAAAATTGTTGAGCTGTTATTGGACTTTGGGATAATGCATTTAACATTACATCTTTACCTGCTTCTATTCTTTTGGCGATCGCAATTTCACCTTCTCTTGAAAGCAATTCAACTCCCCCCATCTCTCTTAAATACATTCTGATAGGGTCATCACTTTTTTCGACAGATTTACCCTCGTCTTTTAATCCATTTTCTTTTTTTCGGAGTACTTTAAAGTCAGCTTTTTTTTCAACTAAAATTACTTTTTCATCTAAGATATGTATGAAAGCTTGTTCGAGATTTCGATTAGATAGATTTCTTTTTCCTAAGGATTTATTTAATTCTTCATATGTTATAAAACCTCTATGGACACCTCTGCCCATTAATCTTGCAAATGATTTTGTAATTATACGTTCCACAATTAAAAAGTTCAAAATGTATATAATGCTAAAATAAAAAAAATCTACGGGATTCTCAGTTTTATTTAATTGATTTTTTGTAGTTTTTTAAGCTCTTTTATCTCGTTAAATGTTGCTTCGCTTAAATCCTGTGAAAATCGTGATTCTAAGTCTGTTATTCTTACTTCAAGCTCATAGTTTTTTAGGTCTCTTATTATCTCAGATAAAATTTCAACAATTTTCTGATCATCTTTTAAGTTTTTAATCAATATATGCTTAACAGATGCATATTTATAAACTCTGTCAATCAAATTCCTATCAATATTTAAATTTTCAATATCATCATTTTCAAAATTGTTAGTTTGATTTATTATTTCTTTAAATAATAATTTATTTTCACTACTAAATAGTTTTACATTTTCAACTAGGTTAATATTATCTCTTATAAGATCAGGTCTTTTTAACAAAACATATAAAAAAGAAAATTCCTTAATATCAACAGCTTTTAAAGACTTAGTTTCGTTATAATAGTTTTGTGTTGATTTAAGTGACTTTGTTGGCTTCGAGTAATTTTTTTTATATTTAAAATTTGTATTAGGAGTTAATTCAGAAATTTTTTCTAGAAAATATTCAAGCACATACTTTTTAATAAATTCATCTTTAATAGTTGATGAAATTAATCTTAACTTTTTTTCAAAAATAGCTCTAGATGAAGGGTTATCATCTACATCTCTAAAATAGTGGTTGAATATAAATTTGTGAATGGGAACTGAAGTATTTTTTGAAAAAATTTCAAAAAACTCTTTTCCTTTTTCATTTACAAAACTATCTGGGTCATGCTTGTCAGGTAAGAATAAGAAAGAAATTTCTTTCTCAGGTTTTAACTCAATAATAGTGTTTTCAGCCGCTCTTAGAGCTGCTTTATATCCGCTATCATCTCCATCAAAACAAATAATGATATGTTGAAAAAATTGATTTAGAGTTAATATTTGTCTAGTAGTTAAAGAGGTCCCTAGATTTGCAACGACATTATCTACTTTATTTTTACTAAGACCTACAACATCCATATAACCTTCAACAAGGTAAACACTATTAATAGTGTTTGAAAGTTTTCTAGTTAAATCTAAATTGTAAAGATTAGACCCTTTTTTAAAAAATTGAGTTTCCGGAGAGTTAATATATTTGGCAAGATATTTATTATCTTTTAATATCCTTCCACCAAGAGCTACTGGATCACCTGAAATATTATTGATGGGAAAAATGACTCTTTCTCTAAACCTGTCTAAATATTTTTTTTTATTTTCATCAAAATAAAATAATCCTGTATCTTTAATTTCATTTTCAGTAAATTCTTTGAACAAGTCTTCTTTAAAATTGTCTTCATTTGAAACATATCCGATTTTAAATTTCTTTACTTCATCAATTGTCAAACCTCTATTTTTTAGATAATCCTTTGCAACTTTTGCTAACGGATTTTTAAAAAG
This sequence comes from Pelagibacteraceae bacterium AG-337-G04, assembly GCA_003282205.1. Classification (GTDB taxonomy): domain Bacteria; phylum Pseudomonadota; class Alphaproteobacteria; order Pelagibacterales; family Pelagibacteraceae; genus Pelagibacter. Next base: position 48,422 of record QBZW01000009.1, on the reverse strand, counting down.
ATCTTTATTATAAAATTCAACGTATTTAGCATATATCAGTTTATACTTATTCCATTTTTCTTCTCTGATCACATCCTCTCTTGAAAATGTATAAGGTCTCATTCCTGCTAAATTTGCTAAATATTTGACTGACTCGCCAAATTTTAAGTTTTGAGTTTTCATTACAAAATCAAAAATATTTCCATGTTCAGCGGTGCTAAAACAATGATAAAATTCCTTTTCATCGTTTACTGTGAATGATGGTGTTTTTTCAGTCTTAAATGGTGAAAGGCCAACATATTCTTTTCCTCTCTTTTTTAAACTAACTGTTTTTGAAACTACAGTTGAAATTTTTAATCTAGTTTTTATTTCTTGTAAGTACTCTTTTGGGTATTTCATTTTTGATTTAATAATTCTTTTATAATTGCTCCTGCTTTAGAAAAATCGATAGTGTCAGCATTATTTTTCTTCAATTCGCCCATAACTTTTCCCATATCCTTAATTGAGTTTGCACCTGTTGATTTAATCACTTCTTCACAAATTTTCTTAGTATCCTCCTCGCTAATCTGTTTAGGTAGATATTGGCTAATTATTCCAACTTCTTGTTCTTCTATATCCTGAAGATCCTTACGATTATTTTTTTTATACAATTCAATTGATTCGCTACGCTGTTTAATCATTTTTTTTAATAACTTCTTAATATCTTCATCATCTGTATCTTTTTTTTCTGCCCCAGATCTATTGTTAATATCTAAATCTTTAACACCGGATAAAATTAACCTGTAAGTTGATATTTTATTTTTATCTTTAGATTTTAAAGCTGTTTTATAGTCTGACTCTATACTTTTCCTTAATGACATATTTAATTTTAGCGTATTAAAAATATTCTTCAAAAAAAAAAATATTTTTTTTACAAAATATACATTAGATGTGTTGCGCAAAAAAAGGTTTTATTGTATAGACCTTTAACTCATGAGTTGTAATTGATCAAAAAACAAAAAAATAAAATTGCAATTAATCATCAATTTCCTACAGGTATTTTAGTTCTGGATAATAAGCTAGTTTTCAAAGGTATTGGCCTTGGATTTCAAGGAACTTCAACTGGAGAGGTTTGTTTTAATACATCTTTAACAGGATATCAGGAAATTATATCAGACCCATCTTATGCTGGACAAATTATAAACTTTACATTTCCTCATATTGGAAACGTTGGAACAAATAATGAGGATTTAGAGTCTAATAAAATTTGGACGAGGGGTGTAATATTTAATTCCGAAATTACTTCTCCATCAAATTATAGAGCATTACGGACATTAGATGAGTGGCTTAAAAAGAATCAAATTGTTGGATTAACTGGATTAGATACTAGAAGCTTAACAAACTTAATTAGAGATAAGGGTGCTCCAAAAGGCACTATTACAAATAATAAAAAAGGTAAATTTAACATTAAAAAACTAACTAATATGTCAGTTAAATGGCCTGGCTTAAATGGATTAGATCTTGCAAAAGAAGTATCAACAAAAAAAACTTATATATGGAAAGGTTTTAAAACGTGGAAAAAGAATGTCGGCTATAAAAAGAATACAATAAAGAAATTTAAAATTATTGCAATTGATTATGGGATTAAGAAAAATATTTTAAGATATTTCTCAGATTATAACTGTGAGGTAAAGGTAGTTTCTTGTAAATTAACTGCTCATGAAATTGTGAAATTAAAACCAGATGGTATATTTTTATCAAATGGACCTGGAGATCCAGCAGCCACTGGAAAATATGCAATTGATACGATTCAAAAATTAATTAAATTAAATTATCCTATATTTGGAATTTGCCTCGGTCATCAAATTTTAGCTTTGGCTTTAAATGCAAAAACAAAAAAAATGAAATTAGGTCATAGAGGTGCTAATCATCCAGTCAAAAATTTTATGAATAATTCAGTTGAGATTACAAGTCAAAATCATGGATTTGTTGTTATAGAAAAAAGCTTATCTAAGAATATTCAAATTACTCATAAGTCACTTTTTGACAATACTATTGAAGGAATTAAGTTAAAAAACAAACCTGTCTTTTCTGTTCAGTATCATCCAGAAGCAAATCCTGGCCCTCAAGATAGTAAATATTTATTCAAAAACTTTATTCAAGATGTAAAAAAACATGCCAAAAAGAAAAGACATTAAAAAAATATTAGTAATTGGAGCAGGCCCAATAATAATTGGACAAGCATGTGAATTTGATTATTCGGGTACACAAGCTTGTAAAGCTCTTAAAGATGAAGGTTTTGAGGTAGTTTTAATAAATTCAAATCCTGCAACTATTATGACTGATCCTGGAGTTGCTGATAAAACCTATATTGAACCCATCACAATTCCTGTTTTAGAAGAAGTCATTAAAAAAGAAAAACCTAATGCGATTTTACCGACCATGGGAGGTCAAACTGCATTAAACTTAGCAATAAGTGCTGAAAAATTTGGGTTACTTAAAAAATATAAAATTGAATTAATAGGCGCAAAGTCAAAAGCAATTGAAAATGCTGAAGATCGAAAAAAATTTAGAAAAAATATGTCGGACATTGGTTTAGATCTTCCAAAATCAAGAATTATAAATCATTTTAGAGATGCAGCTAAATGTTTGAAAGTGATTGGATTACCAGCAATTATTAGACCATCCTTTACTTTAGGTGGTTTGGGAGGGGGTATTGCTAAAAACAAAAAAGATTTTTTTAAACTCGTTAAAAATGGGATGAATGAATCGCCTCAAAATCAAGTTTTAATTGAGGAGTCATTAGAGGGCTGGAAAGAATTTGAAATGGAGGTTGTAAGAGACAAAAAAGATAACTGTATAATAATTTGTTCAATAGAAAATGTAGATCCAATGGGAATACACACTGGGGATTCTATTACAGTTGCTCCAGCATTAACCTTAACTGATAAAGAGTATCAGGTTATGAGAAATGCATCTATTGCCTGTTTAAGAAAAATTGGTGTTGAAACAGGAGGATCAAATGTTCAATTTGCAATAAATCCTATTAATGGAAGAATGGTTATAATTGAGATGAACCCCAGAGTATCGAGATCATCTGCTCTTGCATCGAAGGCAACGGGTTTCCCTATTGCTAAAGTAGCAGCTAAACTTGCAGTGGGATACACTTTAGATGAATTGAAAAATGAAATAACAAAAGTTACTCCAGCTTCATTTGAACCAACAATTGATTATGTAGTTACAAAAATACCAAGATTTACATTCGAAAAATTCTCCAACACAAAAGCAGTTCTTGGAACTTCGATGAGGTCTGTTGGCGAAGCAATGTCGATTGGAAGAAACTTTAAAGAGTCTTTTCAAAAAGCGTTGGTATCTTTAGAAACTGGATTTTCGGGATTAGACAATATTTTTAATTACTCAAAAAAAGATATTATTAAAAATTTAAAAGTTAATATTCCTAACAAGCTATTATTGATCGCAGAAGCTTTTAGAAAAAATATATCATTAGATAAAATATACAAATTATCAAAAGTTGATCCTTGGTTTTTAAACCAAATTAAAGATCTTGTGGAAGAGGAAAAGTATTTAAAGAAGAAAGGTATTCCTAAAACATACAATGAATTTAATAGAATAAAATCAATTGGCTTTTCAGATAAAAAAATATCAGAAATTATTGGAATTAATGAACAAATTGTTAGATCTAAAAGGGTTGCACTTAAAGTTTTACCAGTATTTAAAAAAGTAGATACCTGTGCTGCAGAATTTAAATCCTTTACTCCATATATGTACTCGACATACCAAAGAAACTTTTCATTGAATACTGAGTGTGAGGCAAATCCTAGTAATAGGAAAAAAATAATAATACTTGGAGGAGGCCCAAACAGAATTGGACAAGGAATAGAGTTTGATTATTGTTGTTGTCAGGCAAGCTTTTCACTTAAAGAAGCTGGATTTGAAACAATTATGGTTAATTGTAACCCAGAAACAGTTTCAACAGACTATGACACAAGTGATAGGCTTTATTTCGAGCCTCTTATTGAGGAGTATGTTCAAAATATTATTTTAAAGGAAAAATCAAAAGGAAATCTTATAGGGGTTATTGCTCAATTTGGAGGACAAACTCCAATTAAATTAGCAAAATTCTTACATAAGAATAAATTACCAATACTTGGTACTCAATATAGTTCAATTGATCTTGCAGAAGACAGGGATAGATTTAGAGATCTATTGATCAAATTAAATTTGAAACAGGCGGAAAGTGGAATTGCTTACAAATTTGATCAAGCAATAAAAATAAGTGAAAAAATTGGACTACCTGTTGTTGTTAGACCTTCTTATGTTTTAGGTGGAAGAGCGATGGAAATTGTTCATGATAAAAGTCAACTTAAAAATTTTATTAATGAAGCTTTTAAAGCTTCAGAAAAAAATCCAATTTTAATTGATAAATTTATAGATCATGCAATGGAAGTTGATGTAGATGCTATCTCAGATGGGAAAGATGTTTACGTTGCAGGTATCATGCAGCATATTGAAGAAGCAGGAGTGCATTCTGGAGACTCAGCTTGTTGTCTACCTCCAGTTTCTATTAAAGATAATCTTTTAAAAGAAATAAAAATTCAGTCTAGAAAATTAGCCTTAGCATTAAGGGTTAAAGGACTTTTAAATATTCAATTTGCAATCAAGAAAGATGAAATTTTTGTAATAGAAGTAAATCCAAGAGCCAGTAGAACAGTTCCGTTTGTATCAAAAGCTAATGGGATACCGTTAGCGAAAATTGCATCTAGAATAATGGCAGGTGAAAAACTTTCAAAATATAAATTAAAATATAAAACAAACAAAAAATTTGCTGTTAAAGAGGCTGTATTTCCATTCAACAAATTCCCAAACAGCGATTTATTACTCGGACCAGAGATGAAATCAACAGGTGAAGTGATGGGATTTGATGATGATTTTGGAATGGCAATTGCTAAAAGTCAAATTGCGGCAGCAAACTCATTACCAACCAAAGGTTTAACATTTTTGTCTGTTAAAGATTCACATAAACAAGAAATTATTGGTATTGCTCAAAGACTTGTAAAACTTGGATTTACTTTATCAGCCACTAGAGGAACGGCAGATATCATAATAAAAAATGGAATGAAATGTAGAAAAATTAACAAAGTAAGTAGTGGCAAACCCCATATAGTAGATATCCTTAATTCTAAAAAAATTGCTTTGGTTATAAATACAGGTGGTGGAAATAGCGAAAATAGAATTAATGATGCATTGGCTTTAAGAAGAGGAACTTTGGCAAATAAAATTCCTTATTGTACTAACATGTCAACTGCTTATTCTTTTTTAGAGGCCATAAACTCTCTTAAAACAAAAAAACTTAGAGTGAAATCTCTTCAAGAAAATTAATCAACTTTCCAATCGGTTTCAAATGTAACATAATTTACTTGCAAACATCTTCTCTCTTTAATTATTTCTTTTTTTTCCATTCCATGCCATGTATCAGGCCCACTTGAAAAAAAATATCCATAATTATCTTTATAGGGGAGTGTTTTTATGAGTTTTAAATTTTCATCATAAAAATCAGTTCCTAAATCCTCACTTTCATTATGCTTGTTAACAAATAGCAAGCAAGACATAAGTTTCTCTTTAATATCGCAATGTGGTTTTAACCAGAAACCTTCACGATCACAAATTACCTCAACTCTTACATAAGAATTTGAAAGATCTTTATTAATTAATTCAGATATTTTTTGATATGTTTTTTTATTTTGAAGTTCTTTAATTAAATTGGTAAGTCCTGGGAATTCATTAGAATTTTCCTTTGTAACAAAACATCTAAATTTTAAGGCTTTCCCACCGTTTGAAATACCTTCTCTAAACTTCCCCTCACCTCCATCAATTGCTCTAGTACCATCATAATTAAGATTATGTTTTGAAGGATCAGATATATCAGCACCTATTATCTCGTCTATCTGCTGATTATTAAGAGGTTTATTTAATTCCCAATGCACAAATGGACTATCAAATTTCTTTGAATCATTAAGTATAGAATTTAAATATGACATTAGTTACTTATTCTTTCTTTTATAATTTTTGCTACTCTATTAGTTTCATCAAGTTTTTGATAAGTCCAAGTTTCAATTTCTTCCCCAAGATTTCTTGTTATATTTAATTCTCTAAATAAATTTCTAAATCTTTGAAATCTTATATCATTTTTTTTAGGTAAAATGTTTGCAATATAAACAGGTTTTCCAGTCAATGCGGCCTCTGAAATCATTGAGCTAGAGTCACAAGTAACAATAATATTTTCAGAAATGGCTAGAGCTGATAAATAGGCTTTTTTATCTACATTCATTATTATGGTATGATTTTCTCCAAAAAATTCTTTGGCATAATGAATGGTATTCAAAGGTGTTCTCATTGATGGAACAACAACAAGTTGAAAATCATGTTTTTTTAAAAGTTTATAAAAAATTGAAAAAATATGTTTCATATTTTTAGTTGAATAATCGTAGTATTTTGTGGGTCCACCCATTATTAAACACCAAATTTTTCTATCATCTTTTTTTATTAAAGAGTTTAAATATTCCTTATTCTCAAATATTTCACTTTCTGTGAGATAATGAAGAGCGCCTTTTGTAGTAATAATATTAGAACCATTAATTTTATCATGTTCTGGTGCTACTATAAAATCAAAATAATTAAAATTTATTTTTGGATCTTGGATATGAATATTAAAGACTTTTTTATTTGAAATACTTTTTAAATGAATAGATGGAATTATACTTTTTCGTCCACAAGATATAATTAAATCATAATCTGATTGATTTATTTTTTTATAAACACTTTGAGAAATTGGCGTAAATTTTGATGGAATTAACTTCCATAAATTATTTAGTTCAACCTTGTGGTGAGTAAAATCGATATCCAAAGCTTTAGCTAACCCTTCAACCTGGCTCAACATACCGTGCATACCCTCGGTCAATAAAATACCTTTTAATTTGTTCATTATTAACTATATAGACCTCTATGAGTGAAAAACCAACTAAACATACAAAAGTGTTAATAATTGGATCTGGCCCAGCGGGTTACACTGCTGCAGTTTATGCTGCTAGAGCTATGCTGAAACCAATGTTAGTCGCAGGTATGCAACCAGGTGGCCAATTAACAATTACAACTGATGTAGAAAACTATCCAGGTTTTGCTGATGTAATACAAGGACCATGGCTAATGGAACAAATGAGAGAACAAGCAAGAGCGGTGGGAACTGATTTAGTAGAAGACCATATACAATCTGTAAATTTAAAATCTAAACCTTTTGAAGCAATCGGAGACGGTGGACAAAAATATACTGCAGACTCAATAATAATTTCGACTGGTGCGCAAGCTCGATGGTTAAATATTGACTCTGAGGAAAAATTCAAAGGATTTGGAGTTTCAGCATGTGCTACATGTGATGGTTTCTTTTTCAAAGATAAAACAGTAGCTGTAGTTGGAGGTGGTAATGCTGCAGTTGAAGAGGCAATGTTTCTAACAAAATTTGCCTCAAAAGTACAATTAATTCACAGAAGAAATGAATTAAGAGCAGAAAAACTTTTGCAAAAGAAATTAATGGAAAATAAAAAAATTGAAATTATTTGGGACTCAGTTGTTGAAGAAGTAATTGGTGACGAGGAACCAAAAAATGTAAAAGGTTTAAAAATAAAGAATGTTAATTCTAATAAAGTGACGGAACTAAAAATTGATGGTTTGTTTATTGCTATAGGACATGATCCTGCAACTGCATTATTTAAAGACCAATTGGAAATGGATAATACAGGATATTTAATTACTAAAAGTGATTCTACAGAAACAAATATTCCAGGTGTTTATGCAGCTGGAGATGTCAAAGATAAAATTTATCGACAAGCTGTAACTGCAGCAGGAATGGGCTGTATGGCTGCATTAGAAGCTGAAAAATATTTGGCTTCAAATTAGTTAAATATCATCTATAAGAGAGAAATGGAAAATATTGTTAAACAGATACAATTATTGGCCTTAGTGATAATTCTTGTAGCAACAATAATTGCATTTGGTATGGAAGTTTATCAAATGATATCCATTAAAACAGTTACACTAGCTGATTTATTATTGCTTTTTCTATACTTAGAGGTTCTGGCAATGGTAAGAGTATTTTGGGAGAGTCAATCTATTCAAATTACACTTCCATTGTTTATTGCGATTACTGCTCTGTCTAGATTTATAATTTTACAAGGTAAATCTATAAATCCAGAGGTGTTATTATATGAAGCTGGCGCTATTGTTTTAATCGCGATTGCAATTCTTGTTTTACGGTTCCGAAACTCTCCATTATTTGGTTTAGAAAAAAAGAAAAAAACCAAGTAATTTATTAACCATATGAACGGTAAAGTATTATTAACTGGAATAAGTGGTTTTGTAGCAAAACATGTAGCTATAGAATTATTAAACTCAGGCTTTGAAGTTTTAGGAACGGTGAGGAATAAAAACCCAATAGAACAAACTAAAAAGACATTAGAAGAAAATAATGTTTCAACTGAGAAATTATCTTTTGTTGAGTTAGATTTACTAAAAGATGATGGATGGAATGAAGCTGCAAAAGGTTGTAAATATATCATTCATGTTGCCTCTCCTTTTCCATTGAAAGTTTCAAATGACAGAGAGTCACTTACTCCTGCTGCAAAAGACGGAACTTTAAGAGTTTTAAATGCTGGAATAGAAGCAGAAGTTGAACATATTGTAAAAACGTCATCTATAGTTTGCATGTATAGAAAACCAAATAGAACAAACCCTTATACATTTGGTGAAAATGATTGGACAGACCTAGAGTGGGATAAAACTACAGATTATTTTGTATCTAAAACAAGAGCCGAAATAGCTGCTTGGGAACTTATGGAGAGCAAAGGTATTAAAAATAAACTCACATGTGTCAACCCTGGTTTTGTTTTGGGAGACTTTTTGAATGAGAAAAGCTGTACATCAATGGAATATGTTAAACAATTACTCCAAGGTAAATACCCAGCAGCTCCAAAATTTTCAGTCATGATATCTCATGTTAAAGATATTGCCAAAGCACATGTTTTATCTTTAAATAATAAAAAAGCTGAAGGTAGAAGATTAATTGTTGGGTCCGGGGTAAGATCTATACTAGAATTGTCTAAAATAATGGCTGAAAATATCCCAAGTCACGCAAAAAAACTTCCTAAAAAAGAATTACCTAATTTTATGGTTAAACTTATAAGTTACTTAGACTCAAGTGTAAAAAATTTAGTTCCTGATTTAGGACTTAAGATGCAAACAGACACAACTTATGCTGAAGAAATTCTTGAAATGAAATTTATAGAGCCTGAAATTTCAGTAGTTGACGCGGCAAAATCTGTGATAAAGCTAAATTTAGCTTAAACTTTCACAGAATAACTTAATCCTTTGCATTGCAACTTTTAATTTTTGCATGGAAGTTGCATAAGAAATTCTAAAATACCCTTCTAATCCAAAAGCAGATCCTTGTACCACTGCAACATTTTGTTTTTCAAGAAGCTTTTGTACAAAGTCTGTATCATTTTTAATTTTTGTTGTTTTTCCTATTAGACCTTTACAACTAGGGAAAACATAAAATGCACCTTTTGGCATTAAACAAGTAATCCCTGTTATGCTATTTAAATAATTAACAACAAATTTTCTTCTTTCACTGAAGGATTTGGCTCTTTTTTTGATAAAACTTTGAGTTCCATTCAAAGCCTCTACAGCAGCTGCCTGACTTATAGATGATGGATTAGAAGTCGATTGTGACTGAATTTTTCTTATTGCAGATATAATATTTTGCGGCCCAGCTGCATAACCAATTCTCCATCCAGTCATAGCATATGCCTTGCTTACACCATTCATTGTTAATGTTCTATCTTTTAGTTTTTTGATTTGTGCAATTGTAAAAAATTTAAAATTATCAAACTTTACGTGCTCATAAATATCATCACTTAAAATAAAAATATTTTTATTTTTAAGTAATATTTTTCCTAAACCAATAATTTCATTTTTTGTATAGGCTGCACCTGTAGGATTTGATGGAGAGTTTAAAATTATCCATTTGGTTTTTTTTGTAATTGCATTTTTAAGTTTAGCTGGTGTTAATTTAAATCCATCTTCTTCTCCACATTTAATAAATTTTGGTTTACCTCCAGCGAGTAAAACCATATCTGGATAAGACACCCAAAATGGAGCTGGTATAAGAACTTCATCACCTTTATTTAATGTTGCTACAAAAGCATTATACAAAACTTGTTTGCCTCCCGTGCCAACAGTTATCTGATCTAATTTATAATTAAGTTTATTTTCTCTTTTAAATTTTTTTATAATTGCATTTTTAATAGCAGGTGTTCCATCAACTGGTGTGTATTTAGTTTCACCTTTTTTTATAGCCTTTACAGCTGCTTTTTTAATATTTTCAGGCGTATCAAAGTCTGGCTCACCTGCTCCAAGAGCGATTACATCTTTTCCAGCAGCTTTTAATTCTCGCGCTTTCTGAGTTACAGCTATTGTTGGGGAGGGTTTAATTCTTTTTAAACTGTTAGATATTATGCTCATTGAAAATTGTTTATATTCTATTACTTTATTTAATATATGGAAAATACATATCAAGATTTAATTACAGATATTCAAAGTAAAAATCCTAAGATAAGCGGGAAACTTGAAGGTGGAAGAAAATTCAAAATTAAATCTGACTTTAAACCTGCTGGAGATCAACCTGAAGCAATCAAAAATTTGGTTAAAGGTGCTAAAAAAAACCAATTTAATCAAGTTTTATTAGGTGTAACAGGATCAGGAAAAACATTTACAATGGCTAAAGTAATTGAAGAAACTAATAGACCAGCTCTAATTCTTGCTCCAAATAAAACTCTTGCTGCTCAACTTTATGGGGAGATGAAGGGATTTTTTCCAGACAACGCTGTTGAGTATTTTGTATCATATTATGATTATTACACACCAGAAGCATATGTTCCAAGATCAGATACTTATATAGAAAAAGAGGCATCAATTAATGAACAAATTGATAGAATGAGGCACTCTGCTACTCGTTCTCTTCTTGAAAGAGACGATGTTCTAATAGTTGCCAGCGTGTCTTGTATTTATGGATTAGGCTCTGTTGAAGCTTACAGCAAAATGACATTAACTATTCAAAAAAATTATGATTATAATAGAGAACAAATAATTAAATCCTTAATTGCTCTTCAATATAAAAGAAATGATCAGAATTTTTTTAGAGGAACATTTAGAGCAAGAGGTGAGTATTTAGAAATATTTCCATCTCATTTAGAAGATAGAGCGTGGAGATTAAGTTTATTTGGAGATAAACTTGAAAAAATTGAAGAATTTGACCCTTTAACAGGAGATCTTGTAAGAGAATTAAATTTAGTAAAAGTTTATGCAAACAGCCACTACATAACTCCAAAGCCTACAATTGAACAGGCAGTAATTAATATTAGGAAAGAATTAGAAATAACACTTAAAAAACACAAAGAGCAAAATAAATTGCTTGAGGCCCAAAGGTTAGAGGAGAGAACAAAGTTTGATCTTGAAATGATAGAGGCAACTGGTTCATGTGCTGGTATTGAAAACTATTCAAGATTTTTATCAGGAAGGAAACCTGGTGAGCCCCCTCCTACTTTATTTGAATATTTTCCAGACAATACATTAATATTTGTAGATGAATGTCACGTCACAGTACCACAGTTAAATGGAATGTTTAAAGGAGACAGATCAAGGAAAAGTACACTTGCTGAGTTCGGATTTAGACTTCCATCTTGCATGGATAACAGGCCACTGAAGTTTGAGGAATGGGATATGATGAGAACTCAAACTGTCTTTGTCTCGGCTACACCTGGACCATGGGAATTAGAACAAACAAAAGGAAAATTTATAGATCAAGTTATTAGACCTACTGGTCTTATAGATCCACCAGTTGAAATCAAACCAGCAAAAAATCAAGTCGATGATCTGATGCATGAATGTAAAAAGACTATCGAGAAAAATTATAGAGTGTTGGTTACGACATTAACTAAAAAAATGGCTGAAGATCTGACAGAATACCTACATGAAAATGGTATCAAAGTAAGATATTTACACTCAGATATAGATACCCTTGAGAGAATAGAAATTATGAGAGACTTACGATTAGGTGTATTTGATGTTTTGGTAGGGATAAATTTATTAAGAGAGGGACTCGATATTCCTGAATGTGCGTTAGTTGGAATATTAGACGCTGATAAAGAGGGATTTTTAAGATCAGAAACATCTTTAATTCAAACTATTGGAAGAGCAGCTAGAAATTTAGATGGCAAAGTAATTTTGTATGCTGACAAAGAAACTAAAAGTATCAAAAAAGCAATAAAAGAAACTGAAAGAAGAAGAAATATTCAACTTGAATATAATAAAAAAAATAAAATTAGTGCTTCAACTGTTAAAAAAGAGATTAGTGATGTGTTAGAGAGTGTTTATGAAAAAGACTATGTAACTATTGGAACAGGTGCAAATGTTGGTGGAAATTTAAAGAAACATATAAAGGCACTAAATAAAAAAATGAAAGAATCTGCAACAAACTTAGAATTTGAGGAAGCAGCTAAAATAAGGGATGAGATTAGAAAACTTGAAAGTACTGAGTTAGAAGTTACACTTAATCCAAAAGTAAAACAATATAACTTAAAGAATAAAATATACCCCAAAGGAAGATCTACAATGGGTATGCCGGGAACTAGAGCTCAAAAAGGTAAGAAGAAATGGAAGCAAATAAAATAATTATTACAGGTGGGGCCACAAGAATTGGTGCTGCTATTGCTAAAAAACTAGCTGGTAAGGGAATAGAAATTGTAATTCATTTTAACAAATCGAAAAAAAATGCTGAAAAGTTAAAAAAAGAGTTATCACAAAATGGAACAAAGGTTTATTTAGTCAAAGGAGATTTAAGTGTAGAAAGTGATGTTAATAAAATTGTTAAGTTTGCAAAAAACAAACTTAAATATTTTGACTGTCTGATAAACAACGCATCACTTTTTGAAAATGATAAATTAGAAAACTTTTCTACCGAGAGTTGGGGGTATCACCTGAGAACTAATTTAAGAACACCTGCTCTTCTCTCAAAAGAATTTGCAAAAAATATTAGAGGAAAAAATAATAATATTATAAATATAATTGATCAAAGAGTGTTCAAACTAACTCCATACTTTTTTTCTTATACTATTAGTAAAACAGGTCTTTATACTTTGACAAAGACTAGTGCAATGAGCTTAGCTCCAAAAATAAGAGTCAACGGAATTGCTCCAGGTCCTACAATTAAGAACAAAAGGCAAAATGAAAAGCATTTTAAAAAACAATACATGGCAACACCCCTCAAAAGACAAGTAGGTGTTGAACAAATATGCAACGCTGTTGACTTTTTTATTAAAAATATATCTATTACTGGTCAGGTCTTAGCTATTGATAGTGGACAAAACCTCAACTGGCAAACACCGGATATTATGGGAGGAAAAGAATGAAAAAATTTTTAGGTATTATCTTAATGAGCTTTTTGTTTTGCACCAATATTTATGCATCAGAAAGTATAAAAAAAGATGGTTTTATAATACCGACAGATGATTGGAAAGATAAAATTAAAATTGATGAAAATTTTGAAGTAAATAATCCTAAAGATAAAATAATAATAATTTATAACCATGGCTCTGATGTAAATGATGTTAAATCAAAAAATTGCTTCTGGATACGAGAGCTTAGAAATTGGGCACAACTAGCTGGAGATAAAATAAATGATAAAGAAATTATGGTTTATATACACTGCCAAGGTAAACTCGAAGGTGATTTAGGTGCTGAGTTAGGAAAAAGAGGAATGTGGATGAAAAAATGGGAAGGACCTTATCCAGGAACCTCAAAAATGGATCGAAGAGTTGAGGGTAATTTAGAAGTAATTAAAAAATTTGTTAACATGGGAGTACCAAAAAAACAAATCTTTATGTCGGGACACTCTTGCGGAGGGTGGGCAACATTAAGGCTAACAGCAAAATACATGGAAAAAGTGGGTGGAGGGATATCATTAATGCCTGCATGTTTTTGGACAATTTCAAAAAAATTTAAAGTCAAGAAAGTTGGATATGAAGAAGCTATGAAAAAATTTCATAAAAAATATCCTGGTATGGCTGAATGGAGACAAGCACAGATTGATATAATTAAAGAGGGAAAAGCACCAGTTTTAATTTTTACTCATCCTATGGAACCATTTGAAGGATTAACCTCTGACTGGATGGATGATGTTCCTAATTTTAAGAGAGTTGTAATTTCTGAAAAGAAAACAATTAATGGAAAAAAATGTAATACAGCAGGATCAGATTGGGAAGAGCCATTAAAAAATTTACACATAATAGATTTTGCTGATTGTTTTATGCATTATCATCCACAAATTAAAGAATATATTGCTTCAAGACTTGAATAATATGAAAAAGATTTTAGTAATTATCATGCTTAGTTTAATATTAAGCAGCAGCGCCTATGCAAATCCAAAAGAAAGTATAAAAAAAGATGGTTTTGTAATACCAACAAATAATTGGAAAGATAAAATTAAAATTGATGAAAATTTTGAAGTGAAGAATCCAAAAGATAAAATAATAATAATTTATAATCACGGTTCTAATGGAACTGACGTTAAATTAAAAGATTGCTTCCAAAGATCAGAACTAAGGAATTGGGCTCAGCTTGCTGGTGATAAAATAAATGATAAAGAAATTATGGTTTATATTCACTGCCAAGGTCAACTCGAAGGTGATTTAGGGGCTAAATTATCAAGAGCCAGATATTGGCTGAGTAAATGGGAGGGACCATATCCAGGAACTTCAAAAATGGATCGAAGAGTTGAAGGTAATTTAAAAGTAATTAAAAAATTTATTAACATGGGAGTACCAAAGACACAAATTTTTATGTCGGGACACTCTTGTGGAGGATGGGCAACACTATTGTTAACAGCTAAATACATGAATGAAGTTGGAGGAGGTATATCATTAATGCCAGCATGCAATTGGACAATATCAAAAAAATTTAAAGTCAAGAAAGTTGGATATGAAGAAGCTATGAAAAAATTTCATAAAAAATATCCTGGGATTGCTGATTTGAGACAAAAACATATTGACATAATTAAAGAAGGAAACGCACCAATTTTAATTTTTACTCATCCTATGGACCATTTTGAGGGATTAACCTCTGACTGGATGGAAGATGTCCCTAATTTTAATAGAGTAGTAGTTTCTGAAAAGAAAAAAATTAATGGAAAAAAATGTAAATTAGCGGGATCAAATTGGGAAGAACCATTAAAAAAAGCACATTCAATTGATTGGGCTGATTGTTTTATGTATTATCATCCACTAATTAAAGAATATATTGCTTCAAAAATTAAATAAAATGAGAAATAGTAATCTTAAAATTGTTAAAATAGACAATAATAAAAATTTTTTTAACTACGAGAAAAAAATTCTAATAAAAGATTTAGTTCTGGATTTAAAACTTGGTTACTACAATACAGAAAAAGAAAAGTCTCAAAAAGTGAAATTTAATCTAGAGGTAAACTATGAGAATAAGAAACCTTCAAATGATAAAGATATTAAATCTATTGTAAATTATGCAAAAATTGTAAAACTGATAAAAAAACTTATAAAAAATAAACACTATAATTTTCTTGAAACATTAGCGGAAGATGTATTCGATGAACTATTTAAAGACAAAAGAATTGATAAAATAAGTCTTCAAATTGAGAAATTAGAAATCATGAAAGAATGTTCATCTGTTGGTATTCAAATATCAAAAAAAAGAAGTCATGATAAGCTCTGATATAGGCAAAGAAGCAATTAAAAAAGAACTCCCTCTTATACCCAAACTACCTGGCGTATACAGGATGCTAAATGAAAATAATGTCATACTTTATGTTGGTAAAGCAAAAAATTTACCTAACAGATTAAAGAGTTATGTTTCAGAAAAAAATCATATTATTAGAACTGAAAGAATGCTATCTCAAACAAGAAAAATTGAGATTACAAGTACATCAAACGAGAGTGAGGCCCTTCTCTTAGAAGCAAACTTAATTAAAAAATATAAACCTAAATTCAATATACTTTTAAGAGACGATAAATCTTTTCCGTTTATTTTTATTGGAAATGAAGACAATTGGCCTCAAATTAGGAGACATAGAGGAAAAAAAACTAAAGAAGGTTTTTACTTCGGACCATTTGCTTCAGCTGGATCAGCAAATTGGACTATTAAAATGATCCAGAAAATTTTTCAACTAAGAGTTTGTGACGACACAGTATTTAAAAAAAGAGAAAGACCATGCATACTTTATCAAATTAAAAGATGTTCAGGACCATGTGTTGGATACATTGAAAAAGATGAATATAAGTTTTCGGTTGATAATGCTATTGAATTTGTATCAGGGAAATCCAGAAAAATTCAAAAAAATTTATCAGGTCAAATGGAAAAAGCAAGTTCTGATTTAGATTTTGAAAAAGCTGCAATATTGAGGGATAGAATTAAATCTTTAAATATTATTCAGTCATCTCAAAGAATCAACGAAGCAAATTTAGTAGAAGCAGATGTTATAGCTGGCTACAAAGAGTCTGGAAAAACTTGTATTCAAGTTTTTTTCTATAGATCAAAACAAAACTGGGGAAATCAAGCCTTTTTTCCAAAACATGATCCAGATGATAGCATAAAAGAAATCCTTAATTCTTTTGTATCTCAATTCTATGAAAACAAAAGTGTACCAAGCTCTATAATTTTAAGTGAAGATATTAAAGAAAAAGTTTTAATTGAAAAAACACTTTCACAAAAAGAAAATAAAGAAATAAATATTTCAGTAGCAAAAAAAGGATCTAAACTTAAAGTTATTAATCAAGCACTCAAAAATGCTAAAGATAGTTTAAATAGAAAAATTTATGAAAGTCAGAATAATAAAGAGCTATTTGAAAATGTAGCTCAAAAATTTGATTTAGAAAATAATATTAATTTAGTCGAAGTTTATGACAATAGTCATATTCAGGGAACTAATAGTGTTGGGGCGCTAATAACATTTGGTGAGGAAGGTTTTATAAAAAAAAGATACAGAAAATTCAATATTAAGATTAAGAAAAATGAACAAGATGATTATGGGATGATGCGTGAGGTTTTAAATAGAAGATTTAAAAGAGCTGTTCAAGAGAAAGATAACTATTTAACAATGCCAGACTTAGTAATAGTAGATGGTGGAAAAGGACAATACTCAGTGGCTAGAGAAACACTTAATGAATTAGGACTACATGATATTCCAATGATTGCCATTGCAAAAGGTAAATTTAGGAATAGTGGTAATGAAACTTTTTTTCACAATGGTAAAGAATTTAAGTTTGAAAAAAATGATCCTACCCTCTTTTTTTTACAAAGATTAAGAGATGAATCTCACAGATTTGCAATAAGTGCTCATAGAGCAAAGAGGAAAAAGGGAATTAGCAAGTCTTTACTTGACCAAATTGATGGTATTGGATCTATAAGAAAAAGGGCTCTTTTAAATCATTTCGGGTCTGCAAGGGCAGTTGAGTCTGCGAGCTTAGATGAGATAAAAACAGTAGAAGGAGTTGAGGAAAAAGTTGCAAAAAAGATATATAATTTCTTTCACGAATGAAAATCAAAATCCCAAATTACCTCACAATTGGTAGAATAATAATTGTTCCTATATTTGTATTTACATTTTTTTTACCTGGATTTTATGGAGATATAATTCCATTTGCTTTATTTGTAATTGCCTCATTTACTGACTTCTTGGATGGATTATTAGCTAGAATGTTCAAAGAGGAGTCGAAACTTGGTGAATTATTAGATCCAATTGCTGATAAAATAATAGTTGCGACAGCACTGATATTGCTCGTAATGGATGGAACAATTAAAAACTTTGAGGTAATAGCAGCCATAATAATACTGACAAGAGAAATATTGATTTCAGGATTGAGAGAATTTTTAGCTAAAGGAAGTGTTAAACTGCCTGTATCAAGTTTAGCTAAAGTAAAAACATTTCTTCAAATGTTTTGTATTTCTGTTTTATTAACTGGAGAAACTGGAAATAAATTAATTAATTTTCAAGATTATAATGCTCAGACTATTGGTATAATTTTATTGTGGCTCTCTGCATTTCTTACCTTATATACTGGTTATGAATATTTAAGAAAAGGTATTGACCATGCTATATCTGAAGACAATAAAAGTTAAGCAGCTCTTTTTTTTCTTACTAGTTTTCCGTAGCTGGACAATAAGTCTAAAATAACATCACAAACTTTGTAATTATTTTCTGCAATTTGAGATATTGGTGTAATTTCAGCAGCTGTGCCAGTTAAAAAACAACCCTCGAAGTTTCTTAATTCATCAGGTTTAATTTTTCTTTCATGAACTTTAATATTTTTTGATTTAGCTAATTCAATTACAGTTTGTCTTGTAATACCATTTAAAAAAGAGTCAGGAATTGGAGTATGAAGTTCTCCATTTTTATCTTTAAAAAAAATATTTGCACTTGTTGACTCAGCCACATGATCCTCATGGTCTAACATAAGCGACTCACTATATCCCTGTCGCTCCGCTTCATGCTTTGAAAGTGTACAAATCATATATAAACCTGCTGCTTTACTATCCCATGGAATAGTATTTGGCGCTGGTCTACGCCAATTAGAAATATTTAATTTAATTCCCTCAGTTTTCAACTTAGGGTCGAAATAATCACCCCACTCCCAAGTAGCGATTGCAACATTAATTTTCGTTTTTTGAGCTGAGACGCCCATCATTTCACTTCCTCTCCAAGCAAAAGGTCTAACATATCCATTTTGTACTTTTTGAATTTTTATTATTTGATTGCAAGCTTTGTTAATTTCATTTTTTGTGTATGGAATTGAAATGTCCATTCTTTCAGCTGAGTGATAAAGTCTATCTGTGTGATCTTCTAATTTAAAAATCTCACCGTCATAAACTCTTAGCCCCTCGAAAACTAAGCTCGCATAATGTAGTCCGTGACTTATGACATGTAATTTAGCATCCTGCCATTCAACAAGATCACCATTGTACCAGATTTTTCCCTCTCTTTTATCGAACGGTATCATTTGATTTATTTTTTAGAAAAAAATATCTTTGTATATATAATATGTCAATATAACTTACCATTATGAAAAAACTTTTATATTTAAAAGATCATCAATTAAAAGAATATATAGAAAAAATATTCAATGGGTATAGGGAAACTGTCGCTGATGCTAAAAAAGTTTTAGATAAGCATGCATTAGGAACTGCTCACAATAAAGCAATTCACCTTATATCTTTATATGAGGGTATTACTATTTCAAGTTTACTGAGAAAGCTTAAAGTAACAAAACAAAGTTTAAATAGAGTCCTAAACGATTTATCAGAGATTAAAGCTATAGAATTCAAAAGAGATGAAATAGATACAAGAGTTAAACATGTTTATTTAACAGAGGATGGAGAAAAAATATTTGATGAAATTTTTTCTGTTCAAAAAAAAAGAATTTATGATGCATTTTTAAGTTCAAATTCTAACGATGTTATAAGTTTTGACAAAGTTCTTAAAAAAATTATTAATGAAAAACTTTAAAGCCCATATCTTGATTGTGGATGATGATGATAGAATTAGAGACCTAGTTAAAGAATATTTAAATCAGAATAACTATATTGTATCAACCTCTAAAGATGCAAACAATGCATTTGAAAAAACAAAAATTATTAAATTTGACCTAATAGTATTAGATATAATGATGCCAGGGAAAACTGGATTAGAATTTACTAAAGAAAACAAAAAAAAAATTAATACTCCAATTTTACTTTTAACAGCTAAAGGAGAACCATCTGAAAGAATTGAGGGTTTAGAGATTGGTGCAGATGATTATTTGACTAAACCTTTTGAACCTAAAGAATTAATTTTAAGAATAAATAATATTTTAAATAAAACTAAATCATTAGAAATAAAGCGTATAATCGAATTTGGTAATATAAAAATAGATCTTATGAAACTATTTATTTACAAAAATAACCAAAGATTGAAAATAAATAATACCGAAAAACTAATTTTAGAAAAAATGATTAATGCACCTGGAAAGATTTTTAAAAGAGAAGAAATTGTGAGTTTAATAGATTTAAATAAAGAAAGATCAATCGACGTAATAGTTACAAGATTAAGAAAAAAAATAGAAGAAAATCCAAAAAGCCCAAAATATTTACAAACAATAAGAGGTGAAGGATATGTCCTTTGGATTGAATAAATTTCTAAAAGATATACTACCTAAAAGATTATTCTATAGAGGATTACTTATTGTAGCAATACCTATATTAATTATACAAATAACTATCTCTTTAGTTTTTTTTGATAGTTTATGGATTAAAACAAATAAAGGTTTAACAAAAGCTTTAGTGAGCGAAATAGTTACGATTATTGATATTTATGACAATGAAAGTGAATACAATAAAAAGATAGTTACAGATCTTTATAACAAAAATTTTAGCTTTTCAGTTAGATTTTTAGAAAATGAAAAATTACCTGACATAAAAGTTGAGAGATGGTTTAGTCCAATGGACAGAACATTAAGAAGAGAGCTTAAGCCTAAAATTGGTGAACACTGGTTCAATACTATTTCATATAAAGAAGTTGTTGACTTAAGAATTAAATTTAGAGATGGGGTTTTGCAAATATTCTTTCCAAAAGAAAGAATTCAAACAAGCTCTATTAGGATATTTACTTTATGGATAACCGTGCCCGCAATTTTGATGATAGCGATAGCCATTATTTTTCTAAAAAATCAAACAAGACCAATAACCAAATTAGCTCAAGCATCTGAACGTTTTGGAAGAGGAGAAGATATTGAGGAGTTTAGACCCTCAGGGGCACTTGAAATAAGACAAGCAGGTCTTGAATTTGAAAAAATGAGAAAAAGAATTTTAAGACATTTAAATCAAAGATCCGAAATGCTATCTGGCATAAGTCACGATTTAAGAACACCACTTACAAGAATAAAACTTCAGCTTGCAGTAATTAAAGATAAAGATCTATCAAAAAAAATTTCAAAAGACGTTGATGAAATGGAAAAAATGCTAAGCGAGTATCTTCAATTTACAAGGACAGGTGTAAAAGATAAAACTGAAACTTTCGATATTACAGAGCTTCTAAATGAAACAATTTCTAAGTATGAAAATAATAATATTGAGATTAATCATACAAAAAAAATTTATTTTAATGGAAGAAAAAATCTAATAACAAGGTGTATTAATAATTTAATAGATAATTCAATTAAGTTTGCAGAAAAAATATCAATCAATTTAGAAAAAAAAAACTCAATTATTTTTTTATCAATTGAGGACAATGGTCCCGGTGTAGATAAATCAGAATTTCCTAATATTATAAAACCGTTTTATAAAATTGATAAAAGTAGGTCAGAAAATAAATCAAGTGTAGGTTTGGGATTATCTATATCATCTGATATCGTAAAGTCCCATGGAGGAGATATTCGGTTTGATAAATCAAAATTGGGTGGTTTAAAAGTGACTATTTCTTTACCCTCTTAATTTTTTTTATTTTTTTTCTCTCTTCTAACTTTTTTTCAAGTTTACTAATTCTCTTATGTAAAACTTCAACTTCTTCTTTGCTTGCCAGTTTCATTTTAAATACGATTTCATCTCTTTTAGATTTTAGTATCGAGATTATTTCGTCCGATATATCCTTATAATTAATCAAACCTTGTTCGATTAACTTTGCGAATTTATCAAATACGAATCTTGATTTTGACATAATAATTATTTACTAGAATAATATTTAATAACTTATAATAAATTTTACAAATGTTTACCAATAATTTTGACCCAGTAGCTTTTGAAATATTCTCATTAAGTATTAGGTGGTATTCATTATCATATATTTTTGGGATTATTTTTGGTTGGGTATATTGTAAAAAAATACTTATTAAAAACGATATCATTCTAAAATTATTTGAAGATTATATATCATATTTGATAATAGGAATTATCATTGGGGGAAGACTAGGGTATGTAATTTTTTATAATTTTCCTTATTTTTTTTATAACCCAATCGAAATTTTTATGATTTGGAATGGGGGAATGTCATTTCATGGGGGCTTAATTGGTATCATTATTTCAAGCTACTTATTTTCAAAAAAAAACAAGAAAGATATTTTTATTTTTTTAGATTTAGTCTCTATTACAGCACCTATTGGAATTTTATTTGGTAGGGTTTCGAACTTTATAAATGGAGAATTAGTTGGAAAAGTTACAAACTCAAGTTGGGGAGTTTTTTTTCCAAACTACGATGATAAATTAAGGCACCCTTCTCAATTATATGAAGCATTTTTAGAGGGGTTTATTTTATTTATTTTAATGAATTTAATTTTTTTTAACAAAAATTATAAAATCGGAACCTGTTCTATGATGTTCTTAATACTTTATGGTTGTTTTAGAATTATATCTGAATTTTTTAGGGAGCCAGACATGCAGATTGGATATTTATTTGGACATGTTAGTATGGGGATACTTTTAAGTGCGATAATGATTTTAATTGGGATTTTAATTTATTTTAAAAGAAATGATGAAACCAAATCTCAAAAAATTTAAAATTACCTTAAAAAAACCAATATCTATAGATGATTTTATAGAAAAAATTCTATATGAGCCAAAGATAGGTTATTACTCTAGTAAAAATCCATTTGGTAAAAGTGGAGATTTTGTAACATCCCCTACCATATCAAATCTATTTTCAGAGATTATAGGTATATGGTTGGTTTCTACCTGGGAAAAGCTTGGTAAACCAAAAAAATTTAATTTTATAGAACTTGGACCAGGGGATGGAAGTTTGACTAAAGTTGTAGTTAATACTTTAAAAAAATTTCCAGAATTAAACAAAGCTATAAAAATTCACTTGTATGAGAAAAGCGCGTTTTTAAAAAAAATACAAAAGCAGAAATTAAAAAGCAAATATATTAAATGGATCAAAAACTTTAATTCAATAAAAGATGGACCGGTAATTTTTTTTGGTAATGAATTTTTTGATGCAATCCCAATTAAACAATTTTCTAATATAAATAATGAGTTATTTGAAAAATGCTACTTAGTGAAAAACGAAGATAATATTATTGAAAAGTTTATAAAAGTTAACAAAAATGACATAGCTCGAATTAAAGTATTTGAGACATTAAAAAAACTAAAATTTATTGAATTTCCAAAAAAGGGGTTTTTAGAATTAAATCCAATGATAAAAAAAATTTCTAAACTATCAGGTGGAATTTTACTCATTGATTACGGGTATTTGAATGGCAATAGTACAAACACCATACAAGCAGTGATGGACAATAAAAAGATTTCAGCTGATACAATGTTAAGACATCTCGGCAAAGCAGATATAACTTCACTAGTAAATTTTAGTTTATTAAAAGAGTATTTCTTTAAAAATAATCTAAAAGTAAAAAAAATAGTTACCCAAAAGTTTTTTTTAGAAAGGATGGGTATAATTGAAAGAGCAAAGATTTTAGAAAAAAAAATGAGTAATTCAGAGCAAAAATATATGAAAGAAACTTTAGCCCGGCTACTTGAAGAAAAGCAAATGGGCAACCTTTTCAAAGTAATTTTTGGATACAAAAATAAAAATAATGATTTTTTTGGTTTTGAATGATGTTAAAATCAAAAAAACTCTCTAAATATAAAAAAATAAGACATGGTTTTTTTAATCGAGAGGGAGGTGTCTCAAAAGGTATTTATAAAAGTTTAAATTGTGGTCTAGGATCAAAAGATAAAATTAAAGATATTAGGAATAATTTAGAAGAAGTTTGTAAAAGAATTGGGTGTAATAAAAACAATCTTATATTGTTAAATCAAATTCATAGTAAAATTGTTCATAATGTTAGCAAAATCCCAAAAAAAAAATTAAAAGGCGACTCAATAATAACTGATAGAAAAGGTATTGCCTTGGGAATTCTGACAGCTGATTGCGCACCTGTTTTTATATATGACCCGGTTAATAATCTCATTAGTGCACTTCATGCTGGATGGAAAGGTGCATATAAAAAAATAATAACTAATACATTAAAAAAACTTGCATTAAAAGGAAGTAATTTTAACAACTTAATAGCTGTAATTGGTCCTTGTATAAGAAGAGAGAACTATGAAGTTCAAAAAGATTTTTTTGATAGATTTATTAAACAAAGAAAGTCTAATAAAAAGTTTTTTAAAAAAAAAAATAATAAATTATATTTTAGTCTAGATAATTATATTAGAGATGAACTTTTGAAATTGGGGGTTAAAAACATTGAAATTATCAAAAAAGATACTTATATATTAAGTAACAATTTTTTCAGTGCTAGAAGATCAATTAAAAATAAAATAAATGATTATGGTAGAAATATTTCAGTAATTATGATTAAATAGAATATTCTCACAAAATGAAAATTCTCACTGGAAATAGCAACAAACAGTTAAGTAATAAAATTTCAAAAAATCTTAAAAACAAATTGGTTAATACTAGTATTAGAAAATTTGCAGATGGTGAAATTTATATTGAGATTAACGAAAATATAAGAGGAAATAGTATTTTTATAATTCAATCTGTATCCTCACCGGCGAATGATAATTTGATGGAATTGCTTCTTTGCATAGACGCACTTAAAAGGTCATCAGCAAAAAATATTACAGCAGTAATACCTTATTTCGGTTATGCAAGGCAGGATCGTAAAGTTGTGCCGAGAACATCTATATCTGCAAAATTAGTATCAAATCTAATAACAAATGCTGGAGCTGACAGGGTGGTAACGGTAGATTTACATGCTGGTCAAATTCAAGGTTTTTTTGACATTCCTGTAGACAACTTGTTTGCTACTCCAATCTTTGCAAAGCATATTAAAAGAAAAATAAAAAACAAAAATATAATTTGTGTTGCGCCTGATGTTGGTGGAGTTGAAAGAGCAAGAGCTTTAGGAAAAAAATTGGATGTTGGTTTAGCAATCGTTGATAAGAGAAGACCAAGTCCAGGAAGATCACAAGTTATGAATGTGATAGGAAATGTTAAAAATAAAATTTGTATTTTAACTGATGATATAATTGACTCAGGAGGAACAATAGTTAATGCAGCTGATGCTCTTGTCAAAAGAGGTGCAAAAGAAGTTCATGTTTATGCTACACATGGTGTTTTTAGTGGAGATGCAGTCAAAAAGATAAAAAATTCAAAAATTAAAAACTTAGTTATTACAGACAGTATTGATAGTTCAGATAAATTAAAAAAAGTGAGAAATATTGAAGTATTATCAATATCTATATTATTAGCTGAAGCAATTAAAAGGATTTCTAATTCAACATCTGTTTCAGATCTATTTAAATAAAACTTGTAAAATTAACAAATGTCGGTTAAAAACCAGCTTTTTATGAGCTCAATACAAGCAACAATAAGAGATACTAAGACAAAAGGCCAAGTTAACGATCTTAGAAGCAAAGGTAACGTTCCAGGTATAGTTTATGGAGGAGAAGAACCAAATGAAAAAATCTCAATAACTACAAAAGAACTAAAGAATTTAATAAACAAGAAAAATTTTCTTTCAAATGTAATCTCTATTAATCTAGATGGCAAAGAACAAAAAGTTTTAACAAGAAGTATCGCATTTGATAGTATTACTGACGAGCCAATTCATTTTGATTTAATGAGAATTGTCAAAGGTAGAAAAATTATTTTAGAAATACCTGTAAAATTTATAAATAATGATTTATCTCCAGGGCTTAAACGAGGAGGAGTGTTAAATATTGTAAGACGTAAAGTAGAACTAAGATGTCCAGCTGAAAATATTCCTAATGAGCTTGTTGTCGATTTAG
Organism: Pelagibacteraceae bacterium AG-337-G04; assembly: GCA_003282205.1. Lineage (GTDB taxonomy): Bacteria > Pseudomonadota > Alphaproteobacteria > Pelagibacterales > Pelagibacteraceae > Pelagibacter. The sequence goes on along the minus strand of QBZW01000009.1, from coordinate 22,550 downwards.
AAGGTTTAGATATTGGTACGAGTATAAAGATTTCCTCAATTAATTTACCAGAAAATGTTACACCTACAATTCAAGGAAGAGACTTCGTAATTGCCACAGTTGCAGCACCAACAGTAGTTAAAGAGCCAGAAAAACCAGCAGAGGGAGCCGAAGGTGAAACTGCAGAGGGAGCTGAGGCAGCAGCTACAGAAGGAGGTGAAAAAACTTCAACCGAAGGTGAAAAAGCTGAGGATGATAAATCTAAGGAAGAAGATAAGTCTTCATCAGATAAAAAATAACAAATAGTGAAAGTTTTTTTCCAAATTTAATTGATATGTTGCTACTTGTTGGCTTAGGTAATCCGACTCCAAATAGTCAAAATAATCGTCATAATATAGGTTTTAAAATTGTTGACGCAATAAATCAAAAATTTGGGTTGTCAAAACAAAAACCAAAATTCAAGGGTTTACTAACTACTGGAAATATCGGCGATAAGAAAATATATGCAATTAAACCTCTCACATTTATGAATAACTCTGGAATTTGTATAAGAGAACTACTAGAATACTTCAAGATAGATGCAGAGGATGTAATTGTATTTCATGATGACTTAGATATTGAATTTGGAAAAATTAAAGCAAAATTTGGTGGATCAAATGCAGGTCACAATGGTATAGCTTCAATTGATAAGTTTATTGGAAAAGAATATTCAAGAGTGCGTATTGGTATAGGAAAACCAGAAAACAAAACATCTATTTCTGATTTTGTATTAAATGACTTTAACGAAGATGAACAGGTTCATTTAGATTCTATTACAAGCAATATAATTAAATCTTTAACTATCTTGATAGATAAAAAATTAGACTTATTTTCTAGTACAGTTAATAACAACTAAATGGGTTTTAAATGCGGAATCGTTGGCTTACCAAATGTTGGTAAGTCTACTTTATTTAATGCTTTAACAAACTCTAATAAAGCACAAGCAGAAAATTTTCCATTTTGTACAATTGATCCTAATATTGGTATTGTTGCAGTCCCGGATGAAAGACTTGATCAGCTAGCTATTATTTCTGATTCTAAAAAAAAAATTAATACAACAATTACATTTGTTGATATTGCAGGTCTTGTTAAAGGAGCCTCTAAAGGTGAAGGTTTGGGTAATAAATTTTTATCTCACATTAGAGAAGTTGATGCAATTATTCATATGATTAGATGTTTTGATTCCGATGATATTCAAAATGTTAACTCTACCGTCGATCCGATCAGAGATTTGGAGGTAATAGAAACCGAAATGAAGTTGGCTGATTTAGAGTCTATTCAAAAAAGACTTGATAAGAAAAATAAAAAAAATGTGGATAATGAGGAACAAAAATTGTTAGAGATTGCTCAAAAAATAATCAATGAGGATGGAGATTTTTCATTAATTACAAATGAATTTGATGAAAAACTTATAAAAAATAGTGGAATTCTCAGTATAAAACCAAAACTATATGTGTGCAATGTAGATGAAGAGAGTATTGATTCAATAAATAAATATACCGTAGACTTTATGAAAAAATTTGGTGAAAAAGATACATTAATAATTTCAGCAGATATTGAAAATCAAATTAATCAGCTAGAAGATGAAAATGAAAAAAAAAATTATATGAAAATGATAAATATTTCAGAGACAGGGCTTAATTCATTGATTAGAAAGGGATATGAACTTTTATCCTTAAAAACATTTTTTACATCAGGACCTGAGGAAACTAGAGCCTGGACTATTACAAAGCATTCTACTGCACTAAGTGCTGCAGGAGAAATTCATTCTGACTTTGAAAAAGGATTTATCAGAGCTGAAACAATTTCATACAATGATTTTTTAGAAAACCAAGGTTGGTTAAAATCTAAGGAAGCTGGAAAAATGAGATTAGAAGGTAAAGAATATATTGTAGAAGATGGGGATATTTTAAACTTCCGTTTCAATACGTGACCAGATTTTTTTCATACTAAAGTAAACTAAAATAGTTAAAACTGATAAATATAAGATCACTCTAAAACCAAGTTTATGTCTTGTCTCTAAATGAGGTTCAGCAGTCCATTGTAAAAATGTTGTTACATCCCTTGCCATTTGGTCTACTGTAGCTTTAGTTCCATCTGAATACTCTACGATGTCATCATCTAAAGGGGAGGACATTTTAATTTTATTACCATACATATATTTGTTGTAATAAACACCATCGTCAAGTTCCATACCTGCTGGTGGCTCATCGTAGCCCATTAAAACAGAATAAATATAATCTGCTCCACCTTTTCTAGCTTTTACAAGAACTGACATATCTGGAGGATATGCTCCACCATTTGCTGCAATTGCTTCTTGAACATTTGCATAGGGCATCACAAATTTATCTGATAATTTTGCAGGTCTTTCAAACATTTCTCCATCACTATTTGGTCCATCTATAACTTCAAAATTTGAGGCAATTGCTTTAGCCTCAAGCTCTGTAAACTCTGGTCCACCTTTTTCTGCAAGATTTCTATAACTTAAATGTTTAAGTGAATGGCAAGAAGCACAAACTTCAGTATAAACTTGATATCCTCTCTGTAATGATGCTCTATCAAACTTGCCAAAGAAACTTTTAAAAGACCAGTCTACTTCCAAAAGATCGTGTTGTTCTCCTGCTGCATTTGCTTTTGTAAAAAATAAAGATGAAACTAAAATAAAAAAAAAAGATAATTTAATTAATTTTCTCACAGTTTTTCTTTAAAGTTAGAATTATTTCTAGCCATTACTATGTCTGGTGATCCACCTAAAATTGGTTCAGTTATGCTGAGCGGTAATGGGGTTGTTTTCTCTTTAAAGCCTAAAAATGGCAAAATTATTAGGAAATGTGCAAAATAATAAGCCGTAGCAACTCTTGCTATCAATAAATATATTCCCTCAGCAGGCATTGCACCCACATATCCAAGTATTAAAACATCGGCAACTAAAAACCAATAGAACTGTTTGTAGATCGGTCTAAAAACGGTTGATCTAACTTTGGAAGTATCTAACCAAGGTAAAATTACTAATACAAATATTGCAGCAAACATAGCAATTACTCCAAGTAATTTATCAGGGACTGATCTTAATATTGCATAAAATGGTAATAGGTACCATTCAGGGACAATATGAGCTGGGGTAACTAACGGATTTGCCTCAATATAATTATCTGCATGTCCCAAAATATTTGGTGAGAAAAACACAAAAAATGCAAATATTAATAAAAATATTAAAAGAGCAAATGCATCTTTTATAACAATGTATGGGTGAAAAGGAACAGTATCTTTAGATGGTTTTTTTATATCTATTCCGATAGGATTATTATTTCCAGGTACATGTAGTGCCCAAATATGAAGAACTACTAGTCCTAAAATTAAAAAAGGAAACAAATAGTGTAAACTAAAAAATCTTGTTAAAGTTGGATTATCTACCGAGTAACCTCCCCATAGCCAATTCGTAATACTCTCACCTACTAAAGGAATAGCACTAAATAAATTAGTTATAACTGTTGCTCCCCAAAAACTCATTTGTCCCCAAGGAAGAACGTATCCCATAAATGCAGTTGCCATCATCAAAAAATAAATCAACATACCTATAATCCAAATAACTTCTCTTGGTGATTTATATGAGCCGTAATATAAAGACCTAAAAATATGAATGTAAACAGCTAAGAAAAACATAGATGCGCCATTTGCATGCACATATCTAATTAACCAACCATAATTCACATCTCTCATTATGTGTTCTACGCTCTGAAATGCTAAATCAGCATGAGCTACATAATGCATGCCCAAAACAATTCCAGTAATTATTTGAGTAATTAAGCAAAAAGTAAGAATTCCTCCAAATGTCCACCAGTAATTTAAGTTTTTAGGAGTAGGATACTCTGTTAAATGGTTTGCAAGAGTTAGTAATGGAAGTCTATCATTAAACCATTTTCCGACTTTTGATTTAGGTGTATATTCGTGATCGCTCATAAAATTTTTTATCCAATCTTTATTGTATTGCTATTTACAAATTCGTATTTTGGTACTTCCATATTAGTTGGTGCTGGTCCTTTTCTAATTCTTCCAGATGTATCGTAGTGTGAACCATGACATGGACAAAACCATGCACCATAGTCACCTTTATCGGTTAAAGGTACACATCCAAGGTGAGTACATACCCCTAACATTACAAGCCATTCTGGATTTTTTGCTCTATCCTCATCTTTTTCCGGGTGTTTCAGCTCACTTAAATCTACAGCTCTTGCACTTTCAATTTCTTCTGTAGTTCTTCTTTTAATAAAAACTGGTTTACCTCTCCACAAAACTGTTATGGATTGACCAGGTTCTACAGCACTTATATCTACTTCTGTACTTGCTAATGCTTTTACAGACGCATCAGGATTCATTTGATCAACTAACGGCCAAACAACTGCACCAACGCCGACTGCCCCTGCAGCCGTTGTTGCTGTTAATATAAAATCTCTTCTATTTGGCTTCTTTTTTTCTGAATCGGACATTTATTACATTATTTTAATTTTTTCTTAATATATGATTTCATATATGAAGAAAAACGTTATTTTTCCATGGTAACAATGACACACAAAAAAACTAAATCGGTGCCTAAAATTGCACTTTATGAGCCTGATATACCTCAAAATACTGCTGCGATAGCTCGAACTTGCTCTTGCCTTGGAGCTGTTCTTGAGATTATTGAGCCGTGTGGGTTTTTGATCAGTGACAAGCGTTTTAAAAGGGTTGTGATGGACTACCTGGATGAGAAGATGATGAAGGTTTATAAAAGTTCTGATGAATTTTTTGAAGCAAAAAAAAATGATAGGATTGTTTTAATGACTACTAAGGCAAGTACAATTTATACTGAATTTAAATTTGAAGGCAACGACACTTTACTTTTTGGAAGAGAAAGTGCCGGTGTTCCAAATGAGGTACATAAAAGGTTAGAAAATAGGATAAAAATACCTATGATTGAAAAAAAAAGATCATTGAACCTGGCATCTTCGGTTGCAATAGTTTTGTCAGAAAATATAAGACAATCAAATATTTATGGATCAAACAATTAAAAAAAAATTAGCTCGAAATTGGTTTAAGACTTTACAAGAAGTAATTTGTCAAGAAATAGAGGAATTAGAAGCAAAAAAAAATATCTTCAAAATTAAAAATTGGGAAAGAGGAAAAAACTCAAATGAAGGCGGGGGCCAATTTAGAGTATTAGAAAATGGAAAAATTTTTGAAAAAGTAGGTGTAAATTTTTCAGAAGTTTATGGAAAATTTTCAAAAGAATTTAGAAATAGAATACCTGGGGGAGATAAAAATCCAAACTTTTGGGCAGCAGGTATATCTGTAGTAATGCATATGAAAAACCCTCATGTTCCTGCTATGCATTTTAACACCAGATATATTTATACTTCTCATGGATGGTTTGGTGGAGGGATGGATGTTACCCCTTGCCTGACAGATAAAAGTTTAGAAAAATGGTTTCATAATGAATTAAAGAAATCTTGTAATAAACATAATAAAAATTTTTATAAAAAATATAAAAAATGGTGTGATGAATATTTTTACTTACCACATAGGAAAGAACCAAGAGGTATAGGAGGAATTTTTTTTGATTATAAAAAAGAAAATTGGGAAAAAGATTTTAGTTTTGTAAGAGAAGTAGGAATAAGTTTTAAAAATATTTTTAGAGAAATTATATTAAAAAAATATAAGAAAAAATGGTCAAAGAAACAAAGAGAAATTCAATTAGAAAAAAGAGGTCGTTATGTCGAATTTAACTTACTTTATGATAGAGGTACGAAATTTGGTTTACAAACGAATGGTAACGTTGAGGCTATTTTAATGTCGTTACCACCCGTTGCTAAATGGAGATGAATTATGGAAAAAGAGCCAATCACAGTTAGAGGTTTAGAAAAATTAAAAGAAGAATTAATTTTCTTAAAAGAGAAGAAAAGACCAGAGATAGTTGCAGCCATTGCTGAAGCAAGATCACATGGAGATCTTAAAGAAAATGCTGAATATCATGCAGCTAAAGAGCAACAATCTCACAATGAAGGAAGAATTCAAGAAGTTGAGGATATTATTGCTAGAGCAAATGTTATTGATGTTTCAAAATTAGATAACGATGGAAAAGTTATATTCGGTTCAACTATAATGTTACAAAATTTAGATACTGAAGAAAGTCTGAAATATAAGATTGTTGGAAAAGATGAAGCGGACTTAAAAGAAAAACTAATATATTTTAAATCTCCAATAGGGATGGGTCTGATTGGTAAAAATAAGGGAGATTTAGTTGAAATTAAAACACCTGCAGGTGTAAAAAATTTTGAAATAAAAGACGTTAAATATATTTAATTGCCAAATACCTTGTCAATTTCCTTATTACTTATTTTAAAGCTATTATTTAACCACATGTGCTCTAATAATCTAATTTTTTGTCCAAATTCTTTACCTTCTTTAAATTTGTATTTTTCTAGTAAATCTTGGGCTTTTAATGGAAAAATTGGTTTCTCAAATTGTTCAAAATACTTTTTTAGTTCAATTAGTTTTTTTGTTGCTGTTTTAGAGTTAAAAATTTTTAAATCTATTAAATCAACAACATAAGATTTATTATTAAAATAAAAAATCTTTTGAAGATTTTTTTTACTGAAATAGTCTTTTTCAGAAAATAATTTAAAATTTTCAATTAAGAATTTTAATCTTTTTTTATCTTCATTTGATATATTATACTTAAATAAAAAATAATTAGCATTATCAGTTTCGTCTATTGTTAAGTAGGAAATTAAAAAAATAAATGTTTTTTTGTCAAATATGTTTTTTGAATATTCATTTATTTTTTCTAAATTATCAAGATTAACAAGCTGGGGAAAAATTATTCTTAAAATTTCTAATGAAAAAGAGTCTTTTGGTAATTGCAAAAAATTTTTTGATAAAATAATTTTTTTTAATTCGCTCATTAATCTTTCTTTTGAAAGATTAGCTACACCAGCAATGTTTTGCTTGATTGATTTTTTAACTGATGAATTATGGGGGTGATTGCTATAATTAATAAAGAATCTAACATATCTCAAAATTCTTAAATAATCTTCCTGAATTCTTTTATCTGAATTACCTATAAAAATTACCTTGCCCTCTTCTATATGTTTGACACCCCCGTTTGGATCAAACAAATTTCCATCTTTATCTGCATAAATAGAATTAATGGTGAAATCTCTTCTTGATGAATCCTTCAACCAGTCTGTTGTATATCTAACATTTGCATGTCTTCCGTCGGTATCTATATCTTCTCTTAATGATGTAATCTCAAAATTTTTTTTTCCTATATTTGCAGTAATGGTTCCATGTTTTATGCCTGTTTCAAAGAATTTGATATTGTTTGATTGCAAACATACTTTAACTTGGCTTGGATTTAAATTTACGGCTAAGTCAATATCATTCACATCCTCTTTACTTAATATTTTTCTCACACAACCTCCAACATATCTAATTTCACTTTCGTCATTAAAGTTTGATATCGAGTCAAAAAGTTTTGAAATTTCAGTATTTTTATAAATGTTTAAAAAAGAGCTATCTTTAGGAGTAAGTTTATTGTTTATTTTAAAGATTTTTTTAAAAAAATTGTACATAAGTGGCTGGGGTGCTAGGATTCGAACCTAGGATGGCGGTACCAAAAACCGCTGCCTTACCACTTGGCTACACCCCAAAATTAATTTCATATAACACAAAAAAAAAGCTTTATATAGTTTTTGATAAATTACACCAATAGTTTTTATAATTTTTTCTTAATAATTTCTTTGCATTTAGTGCGGCTTTTTTGGACTTAAAATACCCAACGATTGTTGAACCAGATCCTGTCATTCTTACATATGAATTTTTATCAATATTTGAAAAATAATCTCTAAGTTTCTGAAGTCTAGGATATTTTTTTGTAGATATGATTTCTAAATCATTTTTTAACTTTGAGATTAAGTTAAAGTCAATATTTTTTGACCTTATTTTTGATAATTGTGGTTTTGAGTAATGTCTAACTCGGTTAAAAATACTTTTAGTAGAACAACCGAAATTTGGCTTAATCATTAAAGTAAACATTTTTAAGTTTTTTTTTAATTTTGTAGTTTTTTTTTTATAAGAAATAATTAAATTTTTTTGATCAATACCCAAGATTACATCTGACCCTATTTTTGAACACAAATTATATCTCTCTTTTAATGTTAAATTAATTTTATTTTTTTTTTCAAAGTAATTTATTAAAGAGGCCGCATTCATTGAACCTCCACCAAGTCCAGCTTTTTGAGGAATATTTTTTTTTATTAAAATTGAATATTTATGATTTTTTAATTTTTTTTTTTTATCCAGAATATTTAGCAAATTACTTACGGTATTTACTTTTGGGACTTTTTTTGAGAAATGTCCTGAAAATTTTAATATATGATTTTTATTATTTGTTCTTTTAATATAAATTTGATCATGTAAGTCGACAAAAGCAATTAGCGTTTCTAAATCATGAAGTTTTGATTTTCGTTTTCCTAGCACATTGAGAGATAAATTAACTTTTGCATGTGATTTAATCTTTTCAAATCTCATTAATTATGATTTTTCTAAACCCACTAGTAACTTAGATTTTATTTTTGATTTCATTTTATCTTCTGTTTCTTCAAGCTCTAGAACAGCACGCCAATAATAGTTTGCTTGTAGTTTTTTATTTAGTCTCCAAAGAACATCGCCATAATGATCGTTTACAATTGGATCGTCTGGCATAAGCTGCAAGGCTCTTTTTAAATATTTTTCAGCGTTAATATAATCACCAATCAAATAATATCCCCAACCAACAGAGTCTGTTATATATGGATCATCCTTTTTTTGTTTATAAGCTGACTGTATCATTTCTATTGCTTCATCTATTTTGTGGTTTCTTTCTAACCAACTATAAGCAAGATAATTCATAGTATAAGGTTCATTTGGGTAAATCTTTAAACTCTCCAACATATCTTTGTCAGCTTTTTCATAATTTCCCATTCTTTCATAGCTACTACCTCTTCTGTATAGAATCCTTGAGAGAGCATAAGAATTCTTCTCAACTTTTTTAATTAATTCGGTGTAATATTCGATAGCAATTTCATAATTTTCAAAACCTTTATTAATGTTTGCATAGTCGTAAAGGATTTTTAAAGTTGGAGACTTTATAGAATTGAAATGCTTCTTAATATAAATTGCAGCTTCTTCTTCTGAATTATCTTCAGAAAGTATTCTCCCAATCTTTTTTGTTTTATACCAAAAATATAATTTATCTTTTTTTTTGAAATTTTCTAAAATTTTATTTGCCAGGTAATTATTCTTATTTAGATAATAATTTTCGGCTAGCAGAGTTTTATTAAAATAGAATTTAGGATTTAAATACTCTGATATTCTTAAATAAAAATTTGATTGATCAAAAATATTTTGTGTGGAAAACAAATTAGACACTAAATAAAAAATCTCGGCCAAAATATCATTTTCATTTTTACATGAGAAATGAGTTTTAAATTTGTTATAATCTTTATTATCGATCCAATCTTTGATTTGATGTAGCAATATACTATCTCCCAAAGGTTCAATTCTTTGAGATACTTCATTAACTTTTTTTAGTTCTTTATTCTCAATCAGATTTGCAAAATAAAAATACATATACCTTGAGTAATCTCCATCAGAGCTATTTAATAATCTGTCAAAATATAAATTTGTTTTTTGTGAGTTTAAATAACAATTCTGAAATGCAGTTGAAATTAAACTTAATGATCCATATTTATTGTCTCCTACAGCCTCATTTTTAAGAAACAGATAATTAAAATCTTTTAAAATTTTGAAAATTACATATTCGTAAGTTCCATTATCTTTTTCCAATTGAAATTCCTTGATTCTTTTATTTGCTTGTTTAAAATCTTTTTTCTTAAAGCTATCAACTAAAAGAAGAAGGTTAAGCTCGAAAGTATTTGAATTAATATCATTTTTTGAAATTTTTATTTGGTCTATTCCTTTTTTAACTTGTCCATTTAAAACTAGGGAAAATACATACTTTTTTAAAAAATTATCATGTTTTTGGATTAGAAATTTAGATGAATTAAAATAATCAAGTGCTACATCATTTTTTTGATTACCTGATGAGACCAGAGCAGAAAAATAATTAGATAGATACTTTTGGTTGAATTGATTATTTGAAGAAGTGCTTGAATATGTACTGGTTTGAAGTGCCAAAAATGATAAAATTACTAATAAAATTTTCATAATTTAACTTATGACTTTAAAACTCAAAAATCAAAATGACATATTAAACCTTGAAAACCTTAACTCAAACGAAATTGAGTACATATTTAATGATAAACCAATTAACAGACTGAAAACTAAACCACAGCTAGAAGATAAAAAAAAACTACTTTCAGAATTGAGGAATGAAATAGGAAACATAGATAATTGTGAGCTTAAAAATAATGCAAACCAGTTGGTATTTGCTGATGGAAATAGCGAGAGTAAAATTATGATTATCGGTGAAGGACCAGGTCAAAAAGAAGATGAACAGGGAAAGCCATTTGTAGGAGATGCTGGGATATTATTGAATAAAATGTTGGAGGCCATTCAAATTATAAGAAATAATATTTATATCACTAATGTTGTTAACTATCGACCACCAAACAATAGGAAGCCAGAACCTTCAGAAATTAATAGATACTCAAATTTTCTTAGAAAACATATTTCAATCGTAGATCCTAAAATTTTAATTCTGATGGGTAGTACAGCTATGGAGTCACTTTTCGGAACTAAATTAAAAATTTCAAAAGAGAGAGGCGTCTGGAAAGATTTAATCATTCATAATAAAACATACTTAACAATGATTACATTTCACCCAGCATATTTATTAAGACAAGCTGAACAAAAAAAATATTCTTGGGCTGATTTAAAACAAATCAGGAAGAAAATTGATGAATTAAGAATATCAGTCTAACTTTACGATGATAGAAATACATAAAAAATATATAAATTGGTGGAGAGAAAAACTTAATATTTCAAATTATGGGTTATTGTGGATTACTTTTTTTAAAGGTTTGATAATTGGAATTCTTATATATCATTTTTTAATTACTTAATGAGAAAAATTATAGCTGGAGTTGATGAAGTTGGTAGAGGAAGTTTGATTGGTCCAGTATATGCTGCGGCTGTTATTCTAAAAAAAAATATTAAAAAGAGAGAGATAAAAGATTCAAAGAAGTTAAGTAAAATAGATAGAGAAATATTGGCAAAATACATAAAAAAAAATTCTACTTGGGCAATAGGGTCTGCCTCAATAAAGGAAATAGAAAAACTTAATATTTTAAATGCTAGTTTATTAGCCATGAAGAGAGCTATAAAAAAACTAAAAGTTAAACCAAATTTAGTACTTGTAGATGGAAATAAATCACCAGAATTAAGAAATTATCTTATTAAAACTATAATAAAAGGAGACCAAAAAATTAAAGAAATATCAGCAGCATCAATAATTGCAAAAGTTTCAAGAGATAAACTGATGTTTAAAATTTCAGAAAGTTTTAAAAAATATAAGTGGGATTTAAATGCGGGATATGGAACTAGAGATCACATTGATGCTATCAGAAAATATGGAGTAACTAGATTTCATCGAAAAACATTCAATCCTACACACAACATATTGAGTCACAGAAAAAAATAGTAACAAGTAAACTCAAAATAATTCAATCTCAGGTTGACGGTGACTCTACTCTGGAGTCTAATTAATTATTAAAAAATGAGTAATAAAATTTTAAAAAACACAATTATAAATGGAGATAGTTTAAAGGAATTAAAAAAAATTCCTGATGAAACTTTTGATCTTATTTTTGCTGATCCCCCCTACAACCTTCAATTAAAAAAAGAATTGAGTAGACCAGATACATCTAAAGTAGATGCTGTAGACGATAAATGGGATCAATTTGAAAGTTTTAAAAGTTATGATGAATTTACTTTTGATTGGTTAAAAGAATGTAAGAGAACTTTGAGAAAGAATGGTTCGATTTGGGTAATTGGTAGTTATCATAATATTTTTAGAGTGGGTGCTACAATGCAAGATTTAGGTTTTTGGATACTAAACGATGTAATTTGGAATAAAAATAATCCAATGCCAAATTTTAGGGGAACAAGGTTTACTAACGCACATGAAACACTTATTTGGGCATCAAAAAGTGAGGGGTCGAAATATACTTTCAATTATCAATCATTGAAATGCTTAAATGATGACCTACAAATGAGATCTACATGGAACTTTCCAATCTGTAATGGCAAAGAAAGATTGAAAAATAATGGAAAAAAAGTCCATTCTACTCAAAAACCAGAAGTGTTACTCCATAGAATAATATTAGCCTCATCAAATAAAGATGATTTTATCTTAGATCCATTTTTAGGATCAGGTACCACAGCTGTTGTTTCTAAAAAATTAGGTAGAAAGTATTTTGGAATTGAAAAGGAAAAAAATTATTTTGAAGCTACAAAAAAAAGATTAGACAATACAGATGTTATTAAAGACGAATATCTGGATACACTTCAAAATAATAGATCAAAACCAAGAATTCCTTTTGGATCATTAGTTGAGATGGGCTTAATTAAACCTGGTACAGAAATTTATGATAAAAAGAAAAAAGTGAATGCCAAAATCATGGTCGATGGTAGTATAAAATATCTAAAATCGGAAGGTTCAATTCATAAAGTTGCAGCAAAAATTATTGGCGCTGAAAGTTGTAATGGATGGACATTTTGGCATTATAAATCTGGCAATTCTCTAAAACCTATTGACGAATTAAGAAATAAATTGAGACCATCAAATATCTAGAATTCATTTCAATTACTTTGAATTAATTATATTTGGTATAGAAATAAGTCTGATCAATGAATAATATTAAGTTATACGTAATAATTCTGACCATTTGTGGAACCTTGGCATCATCAATAATGTTCCTTATTATTAAATATTTATCATCTGAATTAAACACTTTTATGATTGCTTTCTTTAGAGCTTTTCTTGGCCTGATAATTCTCTCACCAATAATTATTAAAAGTAAAATTAATGTTTTTAAAACAAAAAATTTAAAAATTCATTTATTGAGAGGTACTATTAATTCAATATCGATGTTATTAACTTTCACTGGCATAAGCCTTATCGCATTGGAAAAGGCAGCAGCTTTAACTTTCGCTGTTCCATTATACGCAACGGTTTTATCGATTATAATTTTGAAAGAGGTTATAAAAATTCACAGAACAATTGGTCTTCTAATTGGATTTGTTGGAATTTTAATTGTTTTAAGACCAGGTTTTATAGAATTAGAATTAGGATCGCTAATAATTATAACAGCAACATTTATGTTCGCTTTTGTAATAATAATTGTTAAATATTTGACCAAAACAGATAGTGTAATTACCATAATGACCTATGGATTAACTATTATAAGCCCAATTCTGTTTATTATAGCTTTGTTTAATTGGCAAACTCCTAATTTCAATCAATCACTTTTATTAGTTTGTATCGCCTTATGCGGAACCATTGTAATGTTTTGTTCAAATAAAGCTTTGGAGTTAGCAGAGACAAGTTTCGTAATGCCATTTAGGTTCACGAAATTGATATGGACATCAATAATTGGATATACAATATTTCTAGAAATTCCTGATATTTGGACATGGGTCGGCGGTATGATTGTAATATTGTCAGTTAGCTATATAGCATACAGAGATGCCTTAAATAAAAATGAAAAGAAATTTAAAGAGGATCTTCAAAATTAATTTCTAAAATATACTCAAATTTTTTTTTTTTATTCTAATTTGAATATTTTTAAGATACCTCGAAGAATAAGCATAAGTTGATAAACTAATAGATTTACTTTCACCTAGATAATTTAATGGATTTAAAAAATTTATCATTTGTTTCTTATTTATATATCTACTAATCTCTTTGTTATTTAACAATTCTCTCATAATAGATTTTTTATTATTAATCGAATTTTTTATTATTTTATTAATTAATGCATGAGATCTTTGTCTACCAATTTTTTTACCCAACTTGTACATTATATTTTCAGAGGCAATATATTCTTTCTCTTTGATCAAATTATCTAACATTTTTTTTTTGTTAATAATTAATTTGCTTAACAATAAATTGAAATTTTTTAATAAATTAAATGATAAAATAAGTGAGTCCTTCAAAATTTCTTCTAATACGAAGTCGTTTTTTGAGTCTCCCTCAAAAAGCGTTAATGCACTATCTGATAAACCTGATGCCTTTCCTCTTAATAAAGATGCATCTCTTAAAACCTGGTATATCGTATAGGCATTTACTTTATGAGGCATAGTCGAGCTGCCTATTTGATTCTTACCCTGCTTTTCAGATAGTTCGTCGATGCTTTGTTGCATGAGCATATATATATCATTTGAAATTTTACCAATAACAACACCTAGAAATGATAGTGAATTTATAAAATCAATACTTGTTTCTAAAGAAACTCTATTGGGAACTAAAGAATTTGAAAATCCTAAATTTTTAGCCAATTGGTTTGTAAATTTTTTTCCTTTATTTTTATATCCATGCATAGCACCGACCGCCCCGCCAAAAAATAAAGTAAAATAATTTTTTTCAGCACTTATAAATCTTTTATCTAATCTGATTAAACTTTCTAACCATCCAGCTATTTTAAATCCAAAACTTATAGGTAATGCATTTTTTGCCATTGTTCGTGCCATCATAGGCACATCTGAATTTTTTTTACATATAATCGAGAATTTTCTAATGCTAATCGATAATTCTTTAAGGATTGATCTATGAATTTCTCTAAATATGAGTTTATTTCCTGTGTCAATGATATTACGTGTTGTACCACCCCAATGAACATAGCCACCAGACTCTCCACTTTTTTTTGCTAAAACTTTAACAATTGATAAAATAGTTTTTTTGTTTTTTTTTTGCAATTTTTCAACTTCGGCAAAATTTTTTTTTGAAAAATTTGATTTTTTTTTAATGTTGATTGCAGCCTGTTTTGGAATAATTCCAACTTGACTCTGAGCTATAGCCATTTCAGCCTCAACGTTTGCGTAACTTTGCCACAAGTTTTCTTTAAGTAGCAAATACTCTGGCTCAATATTCTGTATATTTTTCATTTTTACAAGACTATTAATTATTTCATATAAATATTACAAAAAAAATAAAGTAATATTTTAATTTTTCTATTTTGATGTTAACTTATTAGTAATTGAGGAGGAAAAATGAGTAAATTAAAATCATTAATAATAACATTATTAATTTCATTAATGTTTCCAATTAATGTTTTTGCTGACAAATCAGATGATACTTTTGTTGCTGCATTTTCAAGAGAGTTAACACAATTAGATTATCATTATGGAACAAAAACAGAGTTTTTAATTTTAGGAGACATGATTGATAGTGGATTATTCTATGTCAATAGAGAAGATTTATCTTATGTACCAGATATTGCATCTGACTATAAAATTGTAGACGATACTACAATAGATATAAACTTGAGAAAGAATGCAAAATTTCATGATGGATCTAATGTAACTGCAGATGACGTAGTATACACTTACAATTTTATTGTAAAAAACGAAAAAAACAGAAGAAGTAAAAAAATAAAAGGATGGATGGAAAGTATTGAAAAAACTGGAAAACATTCAGTAAGATTTAAATCTAAGTATCCATATGCAAATCTTTTTAATGACTTGTACCGAATTAAGATCAGAAAAAATGGTATTATGGGAACTGAAGGTAACTGGAACGATAGTGCTCAGTTAAATGAGTTAAATGGAACTGGACCTTATAAAGTAGTTTCGTTTGATCCAGGTGTTGAAGTAGTACTTGTAAGAAATGATGATTATTACGGTGGACCAAAAGGTATGCCCGCAATTAAAAATGTAATTATTCGTTCAATTCCAGATATGGGAACTCAACAAGCAGAATTGATGAGTGGTGGAATTCATTGGATGTACAATGTCAAGAAAGACATTGGGGAAGCAATGGCTAAAACTGGGAAAGCTGATTACCAGCTTGGTCCAAGTTTACGTGTTGGTTTTTTAGTTCTTGATGCAGGAGGATACTCAGGTGAAGGAAATCCTATTACTAAACTTGATGTAAGAAGAGCAATGAACCATGCAATTAATAGAGATAGTATTGCAAAAAACTTGATAGGTGGACCAGCAAAAGCAGTACATACAGCTTGCAACCCAGTTGTATTTGGATGTTTTCAAGATGTAAAAAAATACGAATATAATCCAGAAGGAGCAAAAAAACTTTTAGCAAAAGCAGGTTATCCAAATGGATTTGATCTTGATTTGTGGTCGTATAGAGACAAAGAAGCTGCTCAAGCAATGGCTGAAGATCTTGGTAAAGTTGGTATTAAAGTCAACTTAAAGCACGGAAAGCTCTCTGCATTAAACAAAGCAAGAAAAAATAGAGAGATAAGAGCTTATTTTGGAACATGGGGTTCAACTGCATCACCAGATACAGCGACAATTTCTAACATACATTGGAGAGATCCTGCAAAAGGAGACAGAAATCTATCTGGAGATCCAAAAGTAAATGAGTTGATGCTTGGTGCTGAACAAACTTTAGATGTTGAAAAAAGAAAAAGTTTATATGCACAAGGTCTAAAACTGATCGCTGATCAAGCTTATTGGGTACCTTTATGGTCGTACTCTGAGGGAGTTTTATCTAGCAAATCAATTGACTTTAAACTGGATCCTGATGGATATCCAAGGTTGTGGAACATAACTTGGAAATAGAGTTGTCTATTTACAAGTAAAATATGTAATAATTCCGGCAATTTAAAAATAACAAATGTTAAGATTTATTGCCGGAAGATTAATTGTAGTTTTGAGTGTTGGTCTAACACTTTCAATTGTTACTTTTTTTTTACTTAATTATGTAATTGATCCGGCTCAAGCAATAGCGGGAGAAGATGCTTTATTTGAAGAAATAGAGCAAATAAGAGAACAATACGGATTCGATAGAAGTATAACAATTAGATATTTTGAATGGTTCTCAGGAATTTTTCAAGGAGATTTAGGAATAAGTTATTATTGGAACAAACCAGTAATTTCTTTACTTATAGATAGGGCGCCTGAAACAATAACTTTAGCACTGATGTCTGTAAGCGTTACAATTTTAATATCTATACCATTAGGAATTTTGGCAGCATTAAATCCTAATTCTTTGATAGATAGAATAGCACTTGGTATAGCCGTAACAGCTCAAGCGGTGCCTAACTTCTGGTTGGGACTAATAATGATACTAATTTTTGCACTAGCTATTCCGATATTTCCAGTCTCTGGGGATAAAACTTTGTTTCATTTTGTCTTACCGTCAATTGTTTTAGGAGCAAGCTCAGTGCCAGCAGTAATGAGGCTAATGAGAACTGGATTATTAGATGTTATAAACGCAGATTTTATTCGAACCGCACGCTCTTCTGGTTTTTATGGATGGCGACTGGTATTTAATCATGCTTTAAGAAATGCTCTATTACCTGTGGTAAGTGTCTTAGCTGTTCAACTAGGAAATAAGTTTGGAGGTTCAGTCATTACAGAGTCTGTTTTTGCAATTAATGGATTGGGTAGACTTGCCTTAGAATCTATTTTAGGTGCAGATATACCAACAGTCCAGATTTTAGTATTTGTATTTGCAATTATTTTTCTTTTTTTCAATCTTTTGGCTGACATTCTGAATGCCTATTTAGATCCAAGGTTGAGATTATGATATTTAAAACTTTTATAAAAAGATTGTTTCCAAGATCCTTTGATAATGAAATTTATAATTTAAGACCAAAAGACCTTATTATTAGGAAATCTTCAAATCATGGTGGTTTTAAATTTGGATTATCTTTATTAATTATAATTTTTTTGTTTGCAATATTTGGCCCAATAATTTTGGACGTATCACCTTATGAGCAGGATTTAACTAAAAGACTTCTGCCTCCAGTATGGAAAGAAGGTGGAAGTTGGGAATATATTTTTGGAACAGATGGAAATGGAAGAGACTATTTTGCAAGGATCTTATATGGAACAAGAATTTCATTAACCATTGGTTTTGGGGCGGCATGTGTTGGTATGATAATTGGTGTCTCTTTGGGAGTTTGTGCTGGTTACTTCGGAGGTTGGGTAGACCAAGTTGTAAGCTACTTGCTTACATGTCAATTAGCGTTGCCTGGACTTTTGCTCGCAATGACAATTGTTTTTTTAATAGGACCATCAATAACAGTAGTTATATTTGTAATTGGAGCAACTCATTGGGCTTTTTTTTTAGTCGTTTCAAGATCAGCAACTCAAAAAATAAAAAGTTTAGATTATGTTACTGCGGCTAGTGCGATTGGTGCAAGTAAATTTCAGATTATTATTAGAGATATAATTCCGAATACATTCAGTCAAATTATTGTAATTTTTACTCTTGAGGTAGGAATTGCCATTTTGAATGAAGCAAGCTTATCTTTCTTAGGAGTTGGAATTCAACCACCTACACCATCATGGGGATTACTTATAGCTGAAGGCAAAGAAGCGATTTTTTTTCAACCTTGGCTTATTATTTTGCCTGGTATTGCACTTTTCACACTAGTGGTATCTATAAATATGATGGGAGACGGATTAAGAGATATTACAGATCCAAATAGCAAGGTTAGTGAAGAATGAGTGATTTATTAAATATACAGAATTTAGAAATCAGCTTTCAATCAAATAATAAAAATTTAAAGACTGTTGAAAACTTCAGTATCCATTTAAATGAAAAAGAAAGTTTAGGTATCGTAGGTGAGTCTGGAAGTGGAAAAACTTTATCTATGTTAGCACTTACGAGACTTTTACCAAAACAAGCAAGTGTATCCTCTGGTTCGATAATTTTTCAAAATAAAAATTTAAATGAATTAGATAATAAGAATTTTTACAAAGAAATTAGTGGAAAAAAAATTTCAATGATTTTCCAAGAGCCTATGACAGCTCTTAACCCTGTTCACACAATAGGAAAGCAACTTTTAGAAACATACTTATATCATAACAATGTAAGTGTTGAAAAAGGGATTGAAAGAGCACTAGAAATTTTAGATGCAGTAAAATTACCGAAATACAAGCAGAGGATGGATCAATATCCTCATCAATTATCTGGAGGTCAAAGACAAAGAGTGATGATAGCACTTGCACTAATTAACAATCCTTCTTTATTAATTGCTGATGAACCTACCACCGCATTAGACGTAACAGTTCAAAAAGAAATAATTCAATTAATTTCAGATTTAAGAGAGACAATTGGAATGGCTTTAATTTTTATATCCCATGATTTGGGAGTAGTATCTCAAATTTCAGATAATGTTGTGGTTATGAAAAATGGAGAAATTGTTGAAAAAGGAAAAACTTTAAAAGTTCTAGAAAAACCAAATCACCCTTACACTCAAGGACTATTAGATTGTTTATTCAAATTAGAAGATGAACAAAAAAAAAATCAAATTAAAGATACTCCAATAATTAAAGTAAAAGAAATTTCAAAAAGTTATAAATTACCAGCCAAAATTTTTAAAAAACCTGAAATAATATATGCAGTTAAGAAAGTAACTTTTGATGTAAAGTGTGGAGAAACTATAGCGATAGTTGGTGAGTCTGGATCTGGGAAATCAACTGTAGCTAAAATAATAAATGGTTTAATTAATAAAGATGATGGCGAAGTAGAAATTAAAGGACAAAATATTGAGGATATTGAGATTTCGGATCGTGCGAAAATAATACAACCGGTATTTCAGGATCCTTATTCTACACTAAATCCAATTCATACTATTGGATACATAGTCTCAAGACCTTTAACAATAAATGAAAATAAATCTGAAAGTGAAGTAAAAGAGGAAGTTATTAAAACACTAAGATTAGTTGGCTTATCTGAAGATTATTATAACAGATTTCCAAATCAATTATCAGGAGGTCAAAGACAAAGAGTAGCAATTGCAAGAGCAATTATACTAAAACCACAAATATTAATTTGTGACGAACCAACTTCTGCTTTAGATGTTACAATACAATCACAAATTTTAGATCTTTTAAACGATCTTAAAACAAAACTAAATATTACAATAATACTCATTAGCCATGATATTTCTGTAGTAAAATATTTTTCTGATAGGATAATTGTAATGTATAATGGTGAAATTATAGAAATGGGAAATACAAATAATGTAATAAATGTACCTAAAGATAAATACACAAAAAGACTTATGTCATCTGTGTTCTCCTTAAAAAAAAATGATATTAAGTTTACTTAGTTATTAATTTTTGTATATTTTACCCAAATAATTATCCAAAAATATCTTATTTCTTGACAAATATCTCAACGCAACATTTCTAAAGTAAACATTGAAAGGGTTTGATAAATGAAAAGAAAAAAGATTAAATGCCGATTTTTTTTTTATTGAGTTAATGTGCTTTATTCTTTTTTCATAAATATCATTCGAACCACTTAATATACATTTCAATATATCATTTGCAGTTTCAATACTTTGGGAAGCACCTTGAGCAAATGATGGAGGGGAAGTGAATAAAGCATCACCTGATAAAAATATATTTTTTTTATTGTAACCTGGAAATTCGTTGCTAACGTAAACAGGAAATGATTTTAATTCACTTAAATTTTCAAAGCTTGTATGGTCTGTTTTTTGTAAACCTGATACTAAAGAGGTCAAAAATTTCTGTGATTTGAATAAATCATAATTTTTTAATTCATCTGATGATAATTTTTTTTTTATAATAGCTACAAAATTGTATTCATTATTTTGATTTACAGGATAGATCACATAGTGATTATTTGATCCCATATATATTGAAATATCACTGCCAAAGTCACCCGTTAATTTACCACGAAGTGCAACATTAAGATTAAATTTTGGATATATGTTTTCATTAAATATCAATGACCTAGTTTTTGAAAAAATTCCGTCAGAAATTATTAAATAATCGAATTTCTCATTTCTATTGTCTCCAAAAGAAATTGTGATGCCATTTGAATTTTCTACTTTTGTTATATTTGAATTAAATTTAATTTTTTCTTTTGGTACGTTTTGAAATAAGAATTTTAATAATGTTGATCTTTTTAGTGTTGTATATCGATTTAATGGATCATTAAATTGTGTAAGGTCTATGTCACAGATTTTTTTTGAATTATTTGCTTGTATAAAATTAACTTTTGACGGAAAGTTAACTTCAGACGCAGGTAGATTTTGAAATCCTATAGCATTTAATAATTTTATACTATTTACTGATAATTGAATTCCATAACCTTCAAGAAAATTATAATTATCTTTTTTTTCAAATATTTTATATTCAAAATCTTTCTGATTTTTTAAAAGATTTACAAAATATAAGCCAGATATTCCTCCACCAATAATTGCAATTTTTTTCATTAATTTATTTGATACTATTAAGAATTTTCTTTGTAAACGAAGGTAAAGTCCAATTACTTAAATCTTTAACATCAACAAAAAATCCATCCTTTTTCTCTGGTAAATTATTTTTCATATTAATTGCTATTTTCATATCCATATTCGACATTTTTATATTAATCCTTTTTCCTACATGGTTTTTAAATTTTATCTTGGGTATCTCATTCATAGGGAATATAGGCATATCTTTTAAAAAGTTAAATTTACTATTTTTTAAAAGATAATAATTATTCTGCTTGTTTTGAAAAATATTTGCTTCAAAAAACTTTTGTTTATTAAATTTATTTATTTTAATAATTGTAAAGTCATTTTTTTTAAAAGATTTACAATTTTGTGAAATCGGACATTGATGACAAAGTGGGTTGGATGGTTTACAAATTAATGCACCTATTTCCATTATAGCTTGAGCATAATCGCTAGCTCTAATTGTTTCTCCAAAAAAAGTTTTTTTTTGGTGTAAATTTTCTTTAGAAATTTCTTTTTCTTTTTTTAAATAAAATACTCTTTTTAAAATTCTTTCAACATTTCCATCTAAAGGAATTATTTTTTTATTGAATGCAATTGCCAAGATTGCTTTTGATGTATAATCCCCTATTCCGGGAAGAGATTTTAAATCCTCCTCATTATTTGGAAGCTGGCCGTTAAATTCATTTATAATATACTTCGCTGATTTTTTAAGATTTCTAGCTCTTGAATAATACCCTAATCCTTCCCAACATTTCATCAATCTAACATCTCTTACTTTTGATAAACTTTTTAAATTTGGGATTTTAGAAATAAAATTTTCAAAATATGGAATTACCGTTTTAACTTGTGTTTGCTGTAACATAAATTCGCTCACAAGTGTAAAATATTCTTTTTGGGTTCTAGAGACTTTTTTTCGCCAAGGAAGATCTCTTTTATTATTATCGTACCAATTTAAAATTTTATTTGGTATGTTTTGACTTATCATATGAATTTTAAATACAATACTAAGCAGAGAACTAAATCTGTTCAAGGACTAAGATCTTTTAAAGATACTTTGCCCCAAGAAGCCAAAAGGATATTGAACAAAAAAGGTCAAATTTATTCAAA
>QBZW01000008.1 GCA_003282205.1 Pelagibacteraceae bacterium AG-337-G04 | reverse complement strand
TTTTAAAGTTCTTAATATTTTCTTTTAAAAATTTGAAATTTTCGTTTGAAATTGCAATCGTTCTAATTGTATTTTTTAATGCTGGCGCAGAAACACTAGATATAATATCTACATTAATCTTTTTGCTTAGAAATATATTTGCTAAAACAAGATTTGTTAAATTGTTTCCTAGTAAGCAAATATTCATAATATTATTTAATTTTATCAACAAAAATTAAATGATACAAAGTGACAAATCATTAATTACAATATGAAAATAAAAAATTTCTTTGATAAAACAGCTAATTTTCTGTTTCGAAGACTATCAGAGCTTTTTGGGTTAGTTTTGTTGGTTTTATCTGTATTACTCCTTATTTCATTAATTAGCTATTCACCTGATGATCCAAATTTTATTTTTCCAGAAAATGCTGAGATTAAAAATTTATTAGGTTCAACAGGTAGCTATACTTCCGACCTTTTATATCAATCAATAGGTTTAATTTCATTATTAATACCGATTTCATTTTTTTTTATATCCATGTCAGTGATGCTTGATAAGAAAATTTTATTCATAGTAGAAAGTGTATTTTTCATAATTTTATATTCAATTACTGGAGCATTATTTTTTACTGTTTTCCATACTGAAACGTTCTGGCTACCAACAAATGGAAATAATGGATTTCTAGGTAATTTATTTGAAGAAACATTTTTAGTGAGTTTAATAAATTTAAATCACCAAATAAGTTATGGATTTTTAGTAATTGTAATGCTGATTTTTTTTCTTTTAAGTATTAATTTTAAGTTTAAATCTATTAAGTATCTAATTTCTTTTTTTACTAAATCAAAAAAATTACCTCCAAAAAGTGTGGATGAAAATTACGATGAAAATTTAATAGGTGAAATTGATTACATCAACAATGAAACTAGAGTTCAAGAAAATTTTATTTTCGATAAAAAGATTACATCATCAAACAAAAAAACTATTAAATACAAATTACCTTACATTGACTTTTTAAAAATCCCATCCAAAAAAGATATAAATTTGTCAGAAAATAGGATTGATGAAAAAACATTAGAAAAAATATTATTAGATTTTGGTGTTGAGGGAGAGGTTAAAAAAGTTAGCCAAGGGCCTGTAGTTACATTGTATGAATTTGAACCAGCACCAGGCGTTAAAGTATCAAAAATAATTAATCTTTCAGAGGATATTGCAAGAAATACTAGTTCGGAGTCCGCTAGAATTGCAACTATACCTGGAAGTAATACTGTAGGTATTGAATTACCTAAGCCGTTAAGAGAAAATGTTTTTTTAAGCGAGATAATTTCTGACTCTAATTTTAGAAAAAAAGATGTAAAATTGGCAATTGCACTAGGAAAAAGTATTTCAGGGCAGCCCATAATAGGAGATCTGAGTACAATGCCTCATTTGCTTATAGCTGGTACTACAGGATCAGGAAAATCGGTTTGTATAAATACAATAATCTTATCACTTTTATATAAACACTCCCCTGAAAAGTGTAAGTTTATATTAATTGATCCGAAAATGTTGGAGCTTTCAACATATGAAGGTATCCCACATTTATTATGTCCTGTAATAACTGAAGCAAAAAGAGCTGCCTCAGTGTTAGGTTGGGTAGTAAAAGAAATGGAAAATCGATACAAGCTAATGACAAAAGTTGGAGTAAGAAACATTGACGGATATAACGAAAAACATAAGATTTCAATGCCTTATATAGTTGTAATTGTTGACGAAATGTCAGATTTAATGCTTATTGCAGGAAAAGACATAGAAAATTACATTCAAAAACTCTCGCAAATGGCTAGAGCTGCAGGGATACATATTATTATGGCTACACAAAGACCAAGTGTTGATGTGATAACGGGAACAATAAAAGCTAACTTCCCAACTAGAATATCATTCCAGGTTACATCTAAAATAGACAGTAGAACAATTCTAGGCGAACAAGGCGCTGAGCAATTACTTGGAAAAGGAGATATGCTTTATATGACTTCAGCGAATAGAATGACTAGGATTCATGCACCATTTGTATCAGAAGTGGAAATTGAAAAAATAAACAATTATTTAAGAAATCAAGCTGAACCAGAATATGTAAATGAAATTCTCCATTTTGCAGATGAAAAAGAAGGAAGTAGTCATGTGAAAGACAATGATAACCTAGATGAATTGTATAATAAAGCTCTTGAAATAGTCAAAACTGAAAGGAAAGCATCAACATCTTTTTTACAAAGAAAATTACAAATTGGTTATAATAGAGCAGCTAGGATAGTTGACCAAATGGAGGAAAACGGAGAAGTAAGCCAGGCAAATCATGTAGGCAAAAGAGAAGTTCTTAAATGAAAAAATACTTGGTTTTTTTTTTTATTTTTTTATTTAATTTGAATGCAAACAGTTCCTCTAATCAAGAGATTATAAGTCATTTAAAAAATATAAATTCTTTAGAATTTAAATTCATTCAAAGAATAGACAACAATAATGTTGAAAAGGGTAAGTGCATTATTTTATACCCAAAGAAAATTTTTTGTAAGTATAATGATATCTATAACAAAATATTAGTTTCAAACGGTAAGTCACTAGTTATTAATTCAGATAAAATTAAAAATTATTATAGATATCCTTTAGATAAAACACCTTTAAATTTTATACTTGATAAGAAATTTTTAATTTCAAAAATGAATGAGGTAAAGGATGATAATAGCTATCCGTTTTATTATGTTTTCAATTTTGAATATGAAAATAATCTTATCAAGATTTTTTTTGATAAAGAAAGTCTAGATTTAGTAGGTTGGGAAACCAAAGATATATACCAAAACCTAATACAAACATTTTTAAGTGAAATTAATACAAATATTGATGTTAATGAAAATATATTTTCAATACAAAGGTATATTAATTAACCTCAATATTTATTTTTTCAGATTTAAATACCTGCATTCCTCTGGCTAAATAATTTTTAATTGCATTTTCATGATCTAATGTACAAGTGTGTAGCCAAACTCTTATCATTCCTTCCTCAAATAAATTATTAATTGCCTCTGAAAGAAGGTAGCCACCACATTTTTTTCCAAAGTATTCCTCTAGTATCCCAAAATATGCAATTTCTGAATGATTGTTATCAATGTCTCGGATAGTTTCGTAATAACCTGCTAGATTGTTATTTTCTTTTAAAATAAACGTTTTTATTCTTGGGTTTTGAACATACTCGATCCATTTCTTATCTGTCCAAGAAAGTCTATCTATCCATCTATAATTTCGGCCAATTTGTTTATAAAAAAACTTATTCAATTGGAAATCTGGCGGGTTGACTTCTGTTATTTTAAAACTTGGGCCTGGGCTTTTCGAGGGGTTAAGTTCTTCAAGTGAATTGATTTCCAGAAAATTTCTATCAACATTAACTATCACGAGACCATTTTACCAATTTTCTCACCACCAAACAAATGAAAATGTAAATGTGGCACTTCTTGTCCCCCATTCTCACTGATATTGGCTAATGCTCTATATCCTTTACCTGTATCTACAGATATATTTAATTTCTTTGCCACAGTATTAATACCTTTCAATAATCCAACCATTTCCTCAGGAGAGGCGTTTTGACTAAAATCATCTAAATCAACATATTTTCCTTTTGGTATTACTAAAGCATGAATTTTTTTTTGTGGATTTATATCGTGAAATGATAAAACATATTCATCCTCATAAATTTTTTCACAAGGTATCTCGTTTCTTAATATTTTAGCAAATATATTATTATCGTCGTAGCTCATTATTATATTTTTTCTAGGACTGATTTTACTGTATCGCCCATCACAGATGGATTTTTAGAAATTATAATTCCACATTCTTTTAAAATTTCAACCTTTTCGATCGCACTCTCACCATAAGCTGAGACTATTGCACCTG
Organism: Pelagibacteraceae bacterium AG-337-G04; assembly: GCA_003282205.1. Lineage (GTDB taxonomy): Bacteria > Pseudomonadota > Alphaproteobacteria > Pelagibacterales > Pelagibacteraceae > Pelagibacter. The sequence continues at coordinate 93,507 of QBZW01000008.1, read as the reverse complement.
CATGGCCCATTACTCTTCCTTTTGGTGCAGTGATTCCAGCTATGTAAGCTATGACTGGTTTCTTCATATTTTCTTTTACAAATTCTCCAGCTGCCACTTCTTGTGGTCCGCCTATTTCACCTATCATTAAAATTGCATCTGTCTCATCGTCAGTTTCAAACTTTTCAATTATATCTCTAAATGAGCTTCCATTTATAGGATCCCCTCCTATACCCACACTTGTTGAAACTCCTATGTTTAAATTTTTTAACTGTTGAGCTGCTTCATATCCTAATGTTCCTGATCTACTTATAATCCCAATTCTTCCTTCTTTATAAATATGACCTGGCATTATTCCTAACATTGATTTTCCAGGACTAATAATACCTGCACAATTGGGACCAACTAAAGTCATTTTAGAACTTTTTGTGTATCTTCTCATATATCTTTTTATTTTGATCATATCATGAGAAGGTATTCCATCTACAATTGCTACGCATGTTTTAATTCCGGCATCGGCAGCCTCCATTGCTGAGTCGGCTGCAAAAGCAGGTGGTACAAATAAAATTGATGAATCTGCTGCCGTTTCTCCAACTGCATCTTTCACTGTATTGAATACCGGCAAATTTAGGTGCTTAGAACCACCCTTTCCTGGAGTAACTCCACCAACGACATTAGAACCATACTTGATCATCTCATCTGCATGAAAAGAGCCCATTTTTCCTGTAAAACCCTGAATAATAATCTTACTGTTTTTATCAATTAATACTGACATGTTCTATTTTTTCTGCGCTGCAACCGCTTTATTAGCTGCATCCTCTAAAGTGTTTGCTTCAATATAATTTATCTTACTCTCTTTTAAAATTTGATTTCCTTTATCAACATTTGTACCTGCTAATCTGATAACCAATGGAACATTAACTTCTATTTTTTTAAGAGCTTCCACGATGCCTTCTGCAACCCAATCACATCTGTTTATACCAGCAAAAATATTCACAAGAATTACTTTAACTTTTTCATCCATAGTAACTAGCTTAAATGCCTTAACTATTTTTTCTGGAGTAGCGCCACCACCCACATCTAAAAAATTTGCAGGACTTCCACCAGCTAGTTTAATCATATCCATTGATGCCATCGCAAGACCAGCACCATTAATAATGTTACCTATATTTCCGTCTAAGCTGACATAGTTTAAACCTCTGTCCGATGCAAAAACTTCTTTTGCGTCCTCTTGCGTCTTGTCCCTAAGTTCTGAAACTTGGTTTCTTCTAAACATTGCGTTGTTATCAAAACTCATTTTACAATCTAGTGCTAAAATCTGTTTTTGTTTTGAAATAACAAACGGATTAACTTCTACCATTGTCGCATCTAGTTCGCTAAATGCCTTGTAGCATCCAATAATAGTTTCAGAAGCTCTTCTAATTAAATCAGGTTCTATTCCTAAACCAAATGATAATTCTCTAGCTTGAAAACTTTGCATTCCAACAGCAACTTCAATTTTCGATCTGATTATAGTTTCTGGTTTCTCTTTTGAAATTTCTTCAACACTCATACCTCCTTCTGTTGATGCAACCACCATAATACTCTCTGTACTTCTATCAAAAACTAGACCAAGATATAGTTCTCGCTCTATATCTGTTGCTTCTTCAATATAAATTCTATTTACTATTTTACCTTCAGGGCCTGTTTGATTAGTAACTAATTTTTTTCCTAATAATTTGTCTGTTGCTTGAGCAACTTCTAATGGACTATTACAAACAATTATTCCCCCTGCTTTTCCTCTCGCACCAGAGTGAATCTGTGCTTTTACTACCCATCTTGATCCACCAATCTCTCTAGCTTTATTCTCAGCATTTTCTGGACTGTATACAATTCCACCTCTTGGAATTGTTACTCCAAAATTTGAAAGTATTTTTTTTGCTTGATATTCGTGGATATCCATAAATTTATTTATTTATTATTAATTAACTTGTCGATGTTTACAATATTTTCGGCCATTCTAGCTGATGCAGCATCAATCATTCTACCGTCAAGCTGTGCGGCTCCTTTTCCTTTAATTGCAACCTTTTCTAACTCTTCTAGAATTCTTTTAGCTTTAGTAACCTCTGCTTCTGGTGGAGAGAATACATTATTTGCTAATTCAATTTGTGCAGGGTGTATTGCCCATTTGCCCTCAATACCGATTGCAGCACCCCTTTTTGCGGCCTCTGTATAAGCATCTGGGTCATTAAAATCTCCAAAAGGTCCATCAATTGCTCTTATTCCATATGCTCTACAAGTCATAACTAGTTCAGATAAACCATGGTGCCACTGGTCTCCTGGATAATTTTCGTTAAGCCCACCTATAACAGTTGTTCTCGCTCTTAAACTAGCAGCATAATCTGCAACACCAAAATGTAACGCTTCTAATCTTTCACTTGAAGTTGCAATTTCTTTTATATTAGACATTCCTAATGCAGTTTCAATTAAACACTCGACTCCAATTTTATTTTTCAATTTTTTATTTGTTTCAATTTGTGTTAATAGACAATCAACCATATAAATATCACTTGCTGTTCCAGCTTTTGGAACTAGAATTGTATCTACATTTTCTCCAGCTTGTTCAACAACCTCAATTAAATCTGAATACATATATTGAGTATCTAAACTATTTATTCTTACAGAAATAGTTTTACCATTTCCCCTCCAATCCATTTCATTTAGAGATTTAATAACATTTGCTCTAGCAGTAATTTTATCATTAGGAGAAACAGCATCCTCAAGATCTAAAAAAACATAGTCTGCTGCTGAACTTAGAGCTTTTTCAAACATTTCAGGAGATGAACCTGGAACTGCTAATTCACTTCTTTGTAATCTTGATCTTACTGGTTTGTAAAATCTATGGCTCATTTTTTTCTTTTATCTAATTCACTCATTACATCTTCAATTTTAATATTATTTGCCTCAAGGTACATGGCTAGATGATAAAACACATCTGCAGCTTCGTGAATTTTATTTGAATCTTTCTCAACGGCTTCGATGAGTTCATTTATTTCTTCTAGAACTTTCGCTTTGCTCAAAGATTTATCACTCAAAAGTTTATTGGTATAAGAACCGTCAACTGGAGAAGATTTTCTTTCTCTTGCAAGTTTAAATAGACTTTCAAATGTATTTAGCATCTCAAATCCTAACAGGTATTCCTTTTGAGTCCAAATATTCTTTAGCTTCTTGGACAGAATATTTACCGTAGTGAAATATAGATGCTGCTAAAACAGCACTAGCATTGCCTAATTTAATACCATCTACTAAGTGATCAAGATCACCAACTCCTCCTGATGCTATTGTGGGTATATTTACTATTGTAGAAATTTTAGACATCAGATCAATGTCATAGCCTACCTGGGTACCGTCTCTATCCATTGAAGTGACCAACAACTCACCTGCTCCACTCTCTTCCATCTTTTTTGCGAATTCTAAAGCATCAATTCCAGTATTATTTCTACCCCCATGGGTAAAAATTTCCCATTTATCTCCATTTTTTTTAGCATCAATTGCAACAACAATACATTGAGAACCAAATTTTTTTGAACTTTTAACCACAACATCAGCATTTTGTACTGCAGCCGTATTAATTGAAACTTTATCAGCTCCACAGTTTAAAAGTTTACTAATATCATCCACACTTCTAACTCCACCACCAACTGTTAAGGGCACAAAACATTTTTTAGAAGTATCCTTCACAACCTCGTAAATTGTATCTCTATTTTCATTTGAGGCAGTTATATCTAAAAAGCAAATTTCATCAGCTCCGCCATCACTATAAATTTTTGCTTGCTCAACTGGATCACCTGCATCTTGTAAATCTATAAAGTTTATACCTTTTACAACTCTCCCATTCTTAACATCCAAGCAAGGTATAATTCTATTTTTAAGCATCTATCTCTTTTGCAAGTTCATCTAATTTAATATCGCCATCATATATGGCTTTACCAACTATAATTCCTTCAATATTTTTATTTCCTAATTTTTTAGCTTTTTTAATATCGTCTATTGAAGAAACACCCCCAGAAATAATAACAGGACAATTTGAATTAATAGCAACATTTTCTGTTTCATCAAAGTTTGGGCTTTGCTTCATGCCATCTCTATTTATATCTGTATAAATTAATCTGCTAGCTCCAAAATCATTTACATCTTTTAAAAAATCTAAAGTTTTTAGGTTTGAATTTTCTTTCCAGCCAGATACAGATAAATAACCATCTTTAGCATCTAGACCTAAAGCAATTTTTCCAGGAAATTTTTGACAGGCCTCTTTTAAAAAATTTTTATCTTTGATTGCACCGCTACCTAAAATTACTTTCTCAACACCTGCATTAGTATATTTTTGAATACTTTTAAAGTTTCTTATACCTCCACCTACTTCAATTCTAAGATCAAATTTACTGACAATTGCCTCGATAATATCAATATTTAAAGTCTCTCCAGTTAATGCTCCATCCAAATCAACTATGTGTAAATTTTTAAATCCGTGGTCTTTATATTTACCAGCTTGTTCAACAGGTGACATTTCATATTCGGTTTTATTATCAAAATCTCCTTTTACTAATCTAACACACTTCTTATCTTTAATATCTATTGCGGGGAATATTTTCATAAAATTATGTTCATCGTTTTTAATTTATATTTGAGAAAACATAGTAAGAGGTATTTTTAAAATAATAAGTTTGTTTATAATCTATACTTTTAAAAAATTCGTTTACTTTATAAAAATTAAAATCAAAAATTTCTATTAAAACTAAACATTTATTATTTCTCAAATTACTAATAAAACCTCTCAAAGTGTAAATTTCATGACCTTCAACATCTATTTTGAAGCATAAGAATTTGTTTTTGAAATTAAAAATGTTATCTCCAACTTTTACAATAATATCCTTTATATCTAAACTTTTATTATTAAAATTTTTAATATCTTCAACATCTTTTGAATTAATATCATTTTCTAAAATTGTTAAATTTGACTGAACATATCCATGTCTGACTAAAGCTTTTGTTTGAATTTTTTTTTCTATGTCAGATAAACCAAATTTAAAAAGTTCTATATTTTTAAAAGAATTTATATCTAAGGTTTTTAAAAATTTATTATAAGCATCTGCATTTGGTTCAAAAGAATTAATTTTTAGTTCTTTAAATTTATTTGCAAAATAAAAAGTGTAATATCCAGAATTTGATCCTATATCAATAAAGTGAGAAAAAGAATTATTACTCATTTTTTTTTCTATAAAATTAACCTGATCGTGCTCATAATTTTTATGTAAAATTATTTCTCTGTCCATGGGATCTAAAAAATCCAAAAAAAAATTTATATCTCCAATTTGATAATATTTTCTACTTTTTTTTGTTATTCTATAATATCTTGTGAGTATTGATGGAATCAGTCTTTTTAACAAAGGAAGTTTTATTAGTTTTTCAATCATCTTACTCAAAAGCCTATCGTTAAAAAAATATTCATTTTCTATAGGTTTATAAAATTATCAATTATTTTAAGTCCAATTTTATCACTCTTTTCAGGGTGGAATTGGGTACCAAATATATTTTCTTTTTCAACCGCACAAACAATATTAGAAGAATAATCTGTTGTTGCTGTAATTACGGATTTATCATCTGGTGTAAATTTATAGCTGTGTACAAAATACATATGAGATCTATTTTTTATATCTTTAAAAAACTTACTTTCTTTAACTATATTTATCTCGTTCCAACCAATATGTGGAAGTTTAAATTTACCACCTTTGTTATCAATTTTAGATACTTTGCCTGGGATCCACCTCAAGCCTTTTGTTTCTATTTCCTCATAACCAATATCAGCAAACATTTGAAGGCCAACACAAATACCAAGAATTGGTTTTTTACTTTCTAGTGCAAATTCATTAAGAATATCTATCAAACCGTCAATGCTATTGAGACCGTCAATACAGCTTTTAAAAGAACCTTGTCCAGGCAATACAACTTTATCGCTAGATCTAATTGTTTCAAGATTTGAAGTTACTTCAATATTTACCTTGTCTTTTGCAACTTCTTTAAAAGAGTTTATTACTGAACTAATATTTCCTGAATTGTAGTCAACAATTGTGACATTCATTAAATTTATAAAGAACCTTTTGTAGAAGGTATAGTAGTTTTATTTCTTGGATCCATTTCTAAGGCAGCTCTTAATGATCTAGCTAATCCTTTAAAACAAGATTCGATTATGTGGTGACTATTATCTCCGTAAATGTTTTCAATATGCAAAGTAATTCCTGCAGCTTGTGAAAAAGCTTGGAACCATTCTTTAAATAATTCTGTATCCATTTCACCTAATTTTTCTACTTTTAATTTTACTTTCCAAATTAAATAGGGTCTGTTTGAAACATCAATTGCAACTCTAGTTAATGTTTCATCCATTGGTATCATTGCATGAGAATATCTTTTAATACCGACAAATTTTTTTGATGCTTTTTTTAAACATTCACCAATTGCAATTCCTGTATCTTCTGTTGTGTGATGAAGATCAATGTGCGTATCGCCTTTTGCTTTAATATTCATATCCATAGAAGAGTGCTTAGATAATTGTTCAAGCATGTGATCTAAAAATCCTATACCTGTGTCAACTTTGTACTTACCCTTTCCATCTATATTTAAATCAACACTGATGCTAGTCTCTTTTGTTTTTCTATTTATTTTGGCTTTACGTTTCATAATCTGGAAAAGGTATATATCTATTATTCAATTATGGCAATAATTCTAGCCTTGGTCTTGAAGTATTAGATTTAGTATCCATTTATATCTCATGACAACAATAGTATTAGTAAGAAAAAATAAAGAAGTAGTAGTTGCAGGTGATGGACAAGTTAGCATGGGAAACACGGTTATTAAGAAAACTGCAAATAAAGTTCGTAAGATTGAGAAAAGAAATGTGATCGCAGGTTTTGCCGGATCTACAGCTGATGCATTAACATTATTTGAAAGATTAGAGTCTAAACTAGAAAAACATGCTGGAAATCTAGCAAGAGCAGCTGTCGAATTAGCTAAAGATTGGCGAACAGATAAATATTTAAGAAGATTAGAAGCCTTAATGGCTGTGGGTGATAAAGAAAATAGTTTTATTATATCAGGAACTGGTGATGTTTTAGAGCCAGAGGGTGATGTAATTGGAATAGGATCTGGCGGAAATTATGCATTGGCTTCTGCAAAGGTTCTAATGGATACAGATTTATCAGCAGAGGAAGTTGCAAAAAAAGCAATTAAAGTTGCCTCTGAAATATGTGTTTTCACTAATGATAATTTAAATATAGAGAAAATTTAAATGGAAAAATCAAACGTTACAACTCTACCAAACACTAAATTAAAAAAAGAAAAAAATAATATTCAAAATTCATTATCTCCAAGAGAAATAGTTTCTGAATTAGATAGATTTGTTGTTGGACAAAATAATGCAAAGAGAGCTGTAGCAATTGCTTTAAGAAATAGATGGAGAAGACAAGCTTTAGAAGGTGATATGAAAGATGAAGTTCTTCCAAAAAATATTTTAATGATGGGACCAACGGGTGTAGGTAAAACTGAAATATCTAGAAGATTGTCAAAATTAGCTGAAGCACCATTTGTAAAAGTTGAAGCTACAAGATTTACTGAAGTAGGTTATGTTGGAAGAGACGTTGAACAAATTATTAGAGATTTATTAGAAATTGCTATTGCAATGGAAAAAGTGAAAAAAAGAAAGGAAGTTCATGCAAAAGCACAAAAGTTAGCTGAGGATAGAGTTCTTGATGCAATTGTTGGAAATAAAGCAAGTGTTGCTACGAGAGAAAGTTTTAGAAAAAGACTAAGAGATGGTGATTTAGACGATAATGAAATTGAGATAGCCGTTACAGAAAGTGGTGGAGGAATGCCATCATTTGAGATTCCTGGTATGCCTGGCGCTAACGTTGGAATGATTAATATTTCAGATATGCTTGGTAAATCCATGGGCCAAAAGGCTAAGAAAAAGAAAATGTCAGTTAAAGAGTCTCATGAGATTTTACTTAATGAAGAGGCTGATAAATTAATTGAGCAAGACAAAATTATTAAATCAGCAAAAAATACTACTGAAAATAATGGTATAGTATTTTTAGATGAGATAGATAAAATTTCAGCAAGAACTGATAGAGTCGGTGGCGATGTATCAAGAGAAGGTGTTCAAAGAGACTTACTTCCTCTAATTGAAGGGACAACTGTGAGCACTAAATACGGTCCAATTAAAACAGATCATATTTTATTTATAGCATCAGGTGCGTTCCAGTTGGCAAAACCATCAGATCTTTTGCCTGAACTTCAAGGGAGATTACCAATAAGGGTTGAGCTAGATGCATTAAATAGTGAGGATTTTAAACGAATCCTAAAAGAGCCAGACAATAGTTTAATAAAGCAATATAAGGCTTTACTAAAGACCGAAAATGTTGATTTAGAATTTACTGAGGATGGAATTGATACCATTGCAACAATTGCGAGTGAGGTCAATACAACTGTCGAAAACATAGGTGCTAGAAGACTACATACTATCATAGAAAGAGTATTAGATGAGATTAGTTTTACGGCAACTGATAGAGCTGGTGAGAAGATTAGTATAAACTCAGAATATATTAAAAAAAATATTGGTGAACTTGTTAAAGACGCAGATCTTTCAAAATTTATTTTATAATTATTATTTTTTTTTTTTTAAGAAAATATCAAAATTTCCTACAGATGGATTTTCAACAGCTTCAAAATCAATACTTATAATCTTACTCATTAAATGATCACTACTTCTAATAAAATTAGGAACTGAATGTTTTAATATACTTAAATTATTAGATTGGTATGGATCATTTAGATTTTTTGATCTTAGACCTTTTCCTGTGATTACATTAATTTTGTTAACCCCATTTATATAACATTCTTCTATATATGAAGTCATTTTTTGGTTTGCTTCTTTTAAAGTATAACCATGTAAATCAATGGATTTTTCGACGTATCTCTTAGTTGGTTTAAGTATTTTAAAATCTTTATTTTCTAATTTATCAGAACTATTTATAAAATCTTGCCAGTCTTGTTTGTCTTTTTCTGATATTTTTTTTATCAACTAAGCCTGAGTGTCTACTATTAACCAGTTAGGATTTTTAGAAGTACTATCTTTAGTAAACTTCCAGGTGTCGAGAACTTTTTTAACTTTTTGGGAGTCACCTGAAATAATTTTATTGTCTTTATCTTTAATACAAGAAATAATTTCACTTACGAATTCAACACTCACTTCAAGCATATTTTTATTTTGATTATGCTCTTTAATTTCAGCTGAACTAATGCCTATAAATGTAGTTTCAGAGGTTACATTTCTTGCCTTTTTATCTTTGATTGCTTCATCGAATTGTTCATATACATTTTTTGCTAAAAGATTTTTAATTGATTTTAGATCTCCTTTAGAGAAGCTAGTGATTATACTTTCATAAGCTATCTTTGCACCGTTTAAGAAATCTTTTTTTGCAGCATCATCAAAAGTTTCAGCATTTAAAACAGGTGAAGTTTTAGTTTCAGGAACCTCTTGCGAAAAGGTTGGGTTAATATTTTCCTCGTAACCAGTTTTTTTACCTAAAATACCTCTTAATCTTAGGAAAATAAAACCAGCTATCATTGCTAATAATATTATGTCGATATATTCAAAGCTATAACTCATAAAATAATAATATTTACTATGTTGATTAATTTCAACCTGCAATTTACATTATAGACAAATGAACACAGCAATAATTCTTATTTTGGGTATACCTCTAATTGAAATCTACTTATTCATAAAAGTTGGCTCACAAATTGGAGCTTTAAACACTATTTTGCTGATATTATTGACTGCAGTTGTTGGTATTTGGTATGCGAGGTATGAAGGTTTCAATACTTTAAAATCAGGTATGTCCCAATTAGTCAAAAATGAAATACCTCTTTATGAGATAGTTTCTGGTGCTGCAATTGCTTTTGCAGCTTTACTACTAATATTACCTGGATTTGCAACAGACATAATAGGTATCTTTTTACTTTTTCCTATAACTAGAAAAATTATTTTAAGTAGATATTCAAAAAAATATTCACCAAAAAACAAAAATAAAGAAAAAAATTTTATAGAAGGTGAATATGAAGATATAGAGGATAAAGATGGAAAATAAATATAAAATTATTGTAAGTTATATACAAGATTTATCAGTTGAAATACCAAGCCCTGAAACTCTAGTGACTGTAAGAAATACCATCCCAGAATATAAAATGAAAGTAAACATAAATTCAAAACCTCTTAAAAGAAAAATGATAGAAGTTTTAACTACCCTAACTTATGAAAATGAAAATAAAAAAAAGGATAAAGGAATTTTTCAAATTAAATATGCTACTGTAATAGATATTTTAGACTTGGAAATTAAAAAGGATGAATTAGAAAAAATTGTTTTATGTGATTTGCAAATTAGAATTTACCCGGAATTAGAAAAAAAATTCCTTACAATTTTAAGAGAAGCAGGCTTACCAAATCTAAAATTTGGAAAAAAAATAGATTTTGAAGGGTTATATAAAGCCAGATTAAATTAAAAGAAATTTTTTTTTAAATTTTTTTTTAAAAAGTTTTTATGGTTTAATAATTCTTCATCACTTGGAATAATAACTTTTTTAAAATAATCTAATTGGCTCTTGCTTGATAAAGGCATATTAATACTGTCATTAACTAAATTTAAAGATGGTTCTCTTTGGTCAATCAAATTTATGTATACTTTTGCAAGTAACTCACAATCAATCAAAGCAGTATGTTTTTCTCTTTTAGAATTATCAATTCTAAATCTTTTACATAATGCATCTAAGCTTATCCCAGAGCCAGGAAATTTATTCCTAGCAAGTTCTAAAGTATCAATTATATTAGAATTACTAATTTTAGACTTTCCAATTAAGGTTAATTCATTATTTAAATGCCCAATATCAAATTCAGCGTTGTGAATTATTATTTTTTTATCCTCTATAAAAGATAAGAAATTTTCAACAACTTCACCAAATTTTTGTTTAGTGGATAAAAATTCGTCTGAGTATCCATGAACTTGAAAAGCTTTCTCTGACACCTTTCTCTCTGGGTTCAAATAAACATGAAATATATTTTTAGTTGGGATTAAATTATCTAATTCAATACATCCAATTTCAACAATTCGGTGCCCATCTTTAACCGACAATCCTGTAGTTTCAGTATCTAGAACTATTTCCTTCATTTAAAATTTTATTTTTAACTAATTTAACTCTTTTTTTCATTATTTTAATTGAGAAATTATTATTAATTACGTATTTAGCTAATTTTCTCTTTCTTGATAACATGACCTGATTTTCTTTAAGACTCCTAATTAATTTTTCGTTGAAATTGGGTCTTTTTTTTAGCCTCGCTAAGACGTTAGAATTTTTAGATTGAATAAAAATTAGAGTATCTTTTTTTTTATTTAATTTATTTTCGATTAGTAAAGGAATATCAAGAACAATCATTTTTTGTTTTTTATGTTTTATTATAAACTTTTTCATTCTTTTTCTTACTAATGGGTGAACAATTGAGGATATTAATTTAAGATTTTTTTTATTTGCGCTGATCGCTAATGCAAGCTCTTTTTTTTTTATAGGAAAATTTTTAATAAAATTTGGTAATTTTTTTTTTAGTTTATTGAAACATAGTTTATCACTTTTATAAATATATTTTACTTCATTATCTGCATTAAATACTGGACATCCAAAAAGCTTTGCAATGAAAGATTTCCCTGAACCAATTCCACCAATTATTCCAACTCTAATCATGTACAATTATAAATCTCACAGTTTCAGTTTTTTAGAAATTCAACTAATTCTTTGTTAATTTGTGGTTCAACATTATGCCAAATATTAAAAGCTTTTTGGGCCTGAAATAAAAACATATATAAACCATTTTCAATTGAATTACCCTTTGCATTTCCTGCCTCTGAAAACTCTGTTTGAAATGGTGCGTATATAACATCATAAAAAAGCTTATTTTGACCAGCTTGAAAAAAGTTTATGCCAAATTTATCTACTTTATTTAAACCTAAAGTAGTGGCATTTATTATCATGTCAAAATTTGGCAAATCACCCCATTCAACAACATTAATCTCGTTAAATAAATTTTTTAAATTGTCAGCCTTTTTTTTTGTTCTGTTACTCAAAAATATTTTTGATGCTTTCATCTTTAACAGCGAAAAAATAATTGATGGTACGACACCACCAGCACCTAATATCAAAACTGTTTTGTCACTAACATCATAATTCAATTTTCTTATACTTAATTCAAACCCATTAATATCAGTGTTGTCTCCAATTAAATGACCTTTATTTAATGAGATAGTATTTACAGATTGTGTCCTTAATGCATTACTACTTAAAATATCTAAATGAGGTATTATTGATTTCTTAAAAGGCACAGTAACATTTAAACCCTCCAAATCTCCCTTTTTGATAGATTTACATAGTTCAGACAAATCATTGTCATAAGTTTCCAATTTTCCATAAATTGCATCTAAATTATTTTTTTTTATCCAATAATTATGTAACTTTGGAGATAAAGAGTGTTCAATTGGTTTGCCTATTACTAAAAATTTTTTCATTTTTGAAATTCTAGATATTCCTTTATTTTTTTGATAGGCAAGCCCATTATAGTATTTTCATCGCCATCAATATTTGAAAATAAGGCTCTTCCTTCCCCTTCAATTTGGTAGACATTATAAGCATATAAAGCCTCATCGGTTATTTTATTTAGATAAATGGCTAATTCATTTTCAGAAAAATCCTTCATGGTCAAGTAAGCTTTATCAGTATAGTTCCAAATCATGGATCCATTTTTAGATATACAAACTGAACTAATTAAAGAGTGTTTTTTTCCGTTAAGTTTTTTTAAAATATTTAAAGCCTCTTCTCTATTTTCTGGTTTTGATATTAATTCTCCAGTTAAATCTATGACGCTATCTGCTCCTAAAACTAGAGTATTATTAAATTTTTGACTTACCTTGTTAGCTTTTAATTCTGCTAGATTTTTTGAAATAATTTCGGGTGAGGCCCCTTCATTTAATAAACTTTTTTTTATTGGATCTTCATCAACATTTGACATTTCAACTTTGCAATTGATATTATTACTATCTAATATTTCTTTTCTAACTTTACTTTTTGAGGCTAAAATAATATTAGGCATTTTTTTTGTTTTTTATTTCATAAATTTTAATTATAGACGCAGCTGTTTCTTCAACTGATTTTCTCGTAACATCTATTGTCGGCCAATTATTCTCTTTAAATATTTTTTTGGAACTACTCAGCTCATCTCTAATTTTTTCAATGTTAACATACTCACTATTTTGATCTTCTTTTAAAGAGTTTAATCTATTCTTTCTTAAATCATATAATCTCTCAGCTTCTGTCACTAAACCAACCACACAAGGAGAAAAATTTTTTTCTGTAACTTTTGATGGGATAGAGTTTTTGTTTACTAAAGGTATATTTGAAGTTTTAAAACCTCTATTAGCTAAATAAATTGCTGTTGGGGTTTTACTTGTTCTACTTACTCCTAAAAGAATGATATCAGATTTCTCTATATCATCAGTTTGATTACCGTCATCGTGGCTCATGGTAAATTGAATAGCTTCAATTCTATCATAATATTCTTCGTTAAGAATGTGTTGACCACTCGGTTGATGGGAAGCTTTTTGATTAAGAACTTTTGAAAAATTTAATATTAAATCCCCGAGAACACCAAAACATGGTATTTTTCTCTCATAAGCTTTTACTGTGAGATACTTTGCAAGTTTGCTATTAACTATTGTATATAAAATTATTGAATTTTTATCTTTTTTAGCTTGTTTTAAAATACTTAAAGTTTGGCTTTCAGTACGAGTGAAGGAAAAATGGTTAGTTTCATATTCAAAATTAGGAAATTGAGCTTTTAAAGCTAAAAAAATTCTATCCAGTGTCTCTCCAGTAGAATCTGATATTAGGTATATTTGGTATAAGTTTTTCATGTATAAGATGTTTATAAACTATTAGTAAAATAAGAAAAATGCAGATTTATTCTTTAGATGAATAGAACTTTGTTTTTTTCAAGTAAGGTTAACCGAATTATAAAATGTGGTTATAGTTATACAAAATACATAAAAAATGTTAGAAAGCTTAGTTTACCTAATAAATACCTTATTAAATTAAGGTAGAAATTATTAATAATAAGTTAATTAAGTGTGGAAATTGACTAATTTACGTTATTCACAATACATAATACTAATAGAGTAAATATTATATATCTATTTATATGAGTCCCATAACTAATTGCATAAAAAAACAAGATACTAAAACTAACCCTATATGGTTGATGAGACAAGCAGGAAGATATCTGCCAGAATTTAGAGAAATCAGAAAAAAAAACCAAAATTTCATAAAACTTTGTCTAAATAGTAATTTAGCATCTGAAATTACTCTACAACCTATTAAAAGGTTCGGATTTGATGGAGCTGTAATATTTTCAGATATCTTAATGTTGCCCTACGGACTTGGTCAAAAAGTAGAATTTGAAAAAAATTTTGGACCTAAATTAGGTGAATTGGATTTAAAAAAAATAAAAAATATCGATGAGATAAATTTTACTGAAAAGGTTTATAAAGTTTATAAAGCAATCACAAAAACCTCAAGAGACCCTTTAATGAAAGATAGAGATATGATCGGTTTCGTTGGAGCACCTTGGACTATTTTAGTTTATATGATTAATAAATCTTCACCCAAAAAAGGTTTATCAACTGATTTTTTTAAGGATGATTTTTTAATAAATAGATTATTAACCATAATAGAGAAGTTTTTAAAGCTTCATATAAAAAATCAAATTCAAGCTGGAGCACAAGTTATTCAAATTTTTGATAGTTGGGCTGGATTGCTAGAAGATAAGATTCCAGAATATATTTATATGCCTACCTTTAATATAGTTGAATATGTAAAAGAATTAGGAGTTCCTGTTATATGTTTTCCCAGAGGTATTAAAGATTATAAAAATTTTTGTGAAATTGTTAAACCTAACGCCATAAATATAGATTATCATGTTGAACCAAGGAAAATAATTAACGAAATCAATATACCAATACAAGGCGGCCTTGACCCAAAAATTTTACTAACTGATCAAAAAACTCTCAAAATACAAGTTGAAAGATATCTTAGTATTTTTAAAGATCATCCATACATTTTTAATTTAGGTCACGGGATACTCCCTGAAACTAAAATTGAAATGGTTGAAGAATTAATAAAGATTGTAAGAAATTTTAAATGACACCAGATCATCCAAAAATTAATTATGGTAAGACGGGTGTTTTAATTATAAATCTTGGTACGCCTGACTCAACAAGTTGGTTAGATATAAGAAAATATCTAAAAGAATTCTTATCAGATAGACGAGTTATTGAAGTAAATCCCTTAATTTGGCAGCTAATATTAAATCTATTCATACTTACTTTTAGGCCATCCAAAACAGCAAAAGCCTACAAAGAAATATGGATGGAAGATAAAAATATGTCTCCTCTAAGATATTTTACAGAGAAACAAGCAGAAAAACTGTCTAATCAAATAGGAAACGACAATTTAATTGTTGATTTTGCTATGAGATACGGAAGTCCGAGTATTAAAAGCAAAATCCATAATCTTCAAAAAAAAGGCTGTGAAAATTTAATAATACTTCCTCTTTACCCGCAATATGCTGCAGCAACTACTGCTACAGTTTGTGATGAAGTTTATAGAACTTTAATGAAAATGAGGTGGCAGCCAAATCTTAGGATAATTCCTCATTATGAGTCTGAGCCTCTCTACATTGAGGCAATTAAAAATAGTATTGTAAAAAAAATTAGTGAAATTAATTGGAAGCCTGATTTAATAATTGCATCATATCATGGAATACCAAAAAAATATTTTGATAAAGGAGACCCATATCATTGTTATTGTCATAAAACTACCAGGCTAATCTCAGAAAAGTTTTCAGAGATCGAAATTAAAACAACCTTTCAATCAAGATTTGGCCCCCAAGAATGGTTACAGCCTTATACCGATAAAACTTTTGAAGCTCTGCCTAAAGAAGGTAAAAAAAGTGTTTTAGTTATTTGCCCTGGATTTTCATCTGACTGTGTCGAAACGTTGGAGGAAATATCTATTCAGGGTAAAGAGAGTTTTATTAAATCAGGTGGAGAAAATTTTGAGATGGTCCCATGTTTAAATGATAGTGAAGATCATATCTTTTTATTAAAACATTTAGTATCAAAAAATTTATAATTTATGAGTGGTTATCTTTTATTTAAATCTCTTCATTTGATTGCTGTTATTTCTTGGATGGCTGGTCTTTTATACTTACCAAGGATATTTGTTTATCATGTAGAAAATTATGAAAAAGAACAAGCAACTGAAATCTTTGAGACGATGGAAAGAAAGCTTTACAACTATATAATGAGGCCAGCTATGATTTTATCTTGGCTTTTTGGAATTATTTTAATTTGGATTAACGGTATCGATAGTTTTGCTTTTTTATGGGTTCAGCTTAAAATAATTTTGGTTATATTTTTAACTATCTATCATGAGTACCTTGGCAAATGCATGCGTTTACTAAAACTAAAAGAAAACAAAAAATCATCAAAATTTTATAGAATTATCAATGAAATACCCACAGTTTTACTTATTTTTATTGTATTTATTGTAGTTTTTAAACCTATCTAAGGTTGAAATTTTTAAAACAGTGTATATATCTAATATATCTTAAACAAAAATCTCCTTACATGAATATTCAAGAATTAAAAGAAAAAAGCTCTGAAAAATTAATAACTGAAGCTGAAAAATTAGGTATTGAAAATGCTAGTACTTTAAGAAGGCAAGAAATTTATTTTGCAATTTTAAAAAAACTCGCAGAGAAAGGTGAAGAAATTACTGGTGGTGGTGTTTTACAATTACTCCAAGATGGATTTGGTTTCCTGCGAGCGATGGAATCGAACTACTTACCAGGAGCAGATGATATATACGTAAGTCCAAGTCAGATAAGAAGATTTGGTCTTAGAACTGGTGACACTGTTGAGGGACCAATAAGATCTCCAAAAGATGGAGAAAGATATTTTGCACTTTTGCAAGTAAGTAAAATTAATTTTGAAGAACCAGATAAATTCAAACATAAAATTGCTTTTGATAATTTAACTCCTCTCTATCCAAACAAGCAATTAGGAATGGAAGTTGAGTCAAATAAAATTGAAAAGAAACCCGATTTAACTCCAAGGTTAATCGATTTAGTAAGCCCAATCGGGAAAGGTCAAAGATCATTAATTATTTCTCCACCAAAAGCTGGTAAAACAATGATTTTGCAAAGCATAGCTAATTCTATCACTGCTAATCACCCAGAATGTTACTTGATGGTTTTATTAATTGATGAAAGACCAGAAGAAGTTACAGACATGCAAAGAACAGTTAAAGGTGAAGTTATAAGTTCAACTTTTGATGAGCCAGCACAGCGTCATGTTGCTATTGCTGAAATGGTTATTGAAAAAGCTAAAAGACTTACAGAGCACAAAAAAGATGTAGTAATTCTATTAGATTCGATCACAAGACTAGGAAGAGCCTATAATGCCGTCGTACCAAGTTCTGGAAAAGTTTTAACTGGTGGTGTAGATGCAAATGCTCTCCAAAGACCCAAAAGATTTTTTGGCGCAGCTAGGAATATTGAGGAGGGCGGGTCCCTTACAATTATAGCAACAGCCCTTATTGATACGGGAAGCAGGATGGACGAAGTGATTTTTGAGGAATTTAAAGGAACTGGTAACAGTGAAACCATCTTAGATAGAAAGATTTCTGAAAAAAGAATTTATCCAGCCATAGACATAACTAAATCAGGAACAAGAAGAGAAGAACTCATTTTCGATAAAAATGATCTGCAAAAAATGAATGTATTAAGAAGAATTATTGCACCAATGGGATCGATGGATGCAATTGATTTTATAAACTCAAAACTTAAAACAACAAAAAATAATGCAGAGTTTTTTAATTCAATGAATAAACCCTCATAATAAACTTTTATCTAAAAACTTTTATTCAATTCAGCTCTTACTTCTTTTATGACCTTATCCCACTTAAGGTCAGACTCCTGCCTAAAAACCTTTAAATTCTTATACCATTTAAAGAATTTCATATCTATATGCCATCTCCAATCTGGACCAAAATTTAAAAGTATCCATGTTTTTATTTCCATGGTTGACGCTATATGGGCAATTGCAGTGTCAGAAGTTATAAGTAAATCAAGATTTTTTAATATAGCAATAGTATCTTCAAATGAATTATCATTATTATCTATATCTTTAGAAAAGTTAAAAACGTTTTTTTTTAAAATGATTTTATGTAATTCCTTTTCCCCATGACCTTTGACCAAACTTATAAAATTTAAATCATTTTGCAAAAACAGATCTTTAAAAGAATTAAAAGGTATTGATCTCGAGTTATCTAATTTATAACCTGGATCTCCTTGAAAATTAAAGCCAATCTTTGGTCCTTTAACAGTCTTAATTTTTTCAGACCATTTGTTTAAAGCAACATTATTTATTTTGATAAAATTTATATTTTCTGCAAATTTCTTTTCAATTTTATAAAAAATTCCTGGAAGACTTAATAAATATTGAAAGTAATCAAATTTAATATTTAAATTTCCCTTTTCAATTATTTCAATACCATCAAAATTAAATAGATGTTTAAGATTTTTATTAACTGCAAAAATTATTTTTACCGAATATTTTTTTTTTAGCGAAATTAAATATCTTGAAAATTGTATTATATCTCCAATACCCTGCTCGGAAATTATATAAATCACTTTTTGATTTAGATCCTCTCCTCTCCACTCTTTATAATTTTTATTAAAATTAAGCTTATAATCTTTTCCACTCTTCCTCTTTTCGTAAAGTTTAAATCCAGTATCAAAATTACAATCAGATAATTCAGAGATACTAAAGGCAAATGAGATTTGGTTACTTTCAGGAAATTTCTCTAATCCTTTTTCAAAAATTTTTTTACTTTCTGATAAGTCATTTTTTAAAAAAAACGAAGTACCAAGATTTGCATAAGTGTATGAACTATTAGGATTTAATTCTAATGCTTTTGAAAGATATTTAATGGATTGATTAATTTCTGCATTTAATAAATATGCATAACCCAGATTGTTTATTAAATCAAAATCGTTCGGTTTTTTTTCAAGTTCTTTTTGTAAAATATTAATCGCCTTATAGTAGTCTCCAGTTTTAATTAATACTTTTGCAAATAAATTTGCAACATTTGTATCATTAGTATTTAAATTATAAATCTTCTCTAAATGATTTTTTGCATCAACAAATCTATCTTCATTATAACTCATCATTCCAAGTAAGAAGTTTGCATCTCTATGATTATCATCAATGGATATAACTTTTTTTAATCTTTCTGTTGATAAATAAAACTTTTTAGTTTCAAAATAAGCAGCTCCTAAAAAAAAATTTATTAATACGTCGTCATGTTTGTATTTCAAAATTTTCTTAAATATTTTTTCAGCCTCAGCAAATTTTTTATCTTTGAACAATTCCAAACCTTTTTTAAAATTGATTGAAATTTTATTATTATTCAAAGGCATTTTTAAAATTTAAATATATCCTAACTCTTTCATCTCTATTTTAAACGTTTTGTATATTTCATCTGAGATATTTTTATTTAGAATATTTCTCCAATCATTCTTAGGACCTAAATTGAAAAAAGTTTCCTTTTTTCCAGTTTCTAAATTCATTGGACTCTCAAAAAATCCCTCTTTTTCCTCAATTTTTTTAAGCCTATCAAAATTACTTAATTCAATTGCTTTAGCTACGTTTTCATTGGTAAATTTTACTTTTAATAATCGTTCTAAATAACTAGCTATCCTTTTAAATTCTGACTCAGGTTTTTCTATTAGATCTTCATATTTAACTAGAAGATAATTTTTTTTTATTAATTTCCAAGAATTATAATGTGTTTTCCATGAACCTATAACTTGAGGAAGTGTAAAAATTTTACTTTGTTCAATTTTAGATTTATTGAATATTCCCTTTCTTTCATCAAGAATAAACTCTTTAGACTCTTCTAAACTTTTATGATGAAAATGATTATTTACCGAGGAAATAACATTTCTTGGATCTCTAACAATATGAATTGTGCCTAGAGTATTTTCTTCATTAGTAAAAATATTATTGTCCAGTTTACAAAGAGCATTATGAGTTTTGAAAAATCTAATTTTATTATCAGAGTTTATTATTTTCTGTGCAGCAGTCCAATATTTACAAATTTTATTCAGATTTCCAAGATCAAGTTTTGACAAATTGAAACCTCTAAAATGATAGTTTGTAGGAAACTGTTTAATGCCCTCTAAGTGTTTTAAACTTACTTCATTATTTTCTTTTAAAAGAAGAGAAACTATAAAAAATCTCAGCCAAGTATTTCCGCTTTTAGGATAAGATGCTAACCAAATTATCATTAATAAAATTATATAATTTTGGTTAATATAAAACTATAATAATTCTTATGACAATATATGCGTTATCATCTGGAGCTGGAGTTTCAGGTGTAGCTATTATTAGAATCTCTGGAATTGGAACTAAAGAAATTATTCAAAGACTCATTAAAGATGAACTGCCCCCACCAAGAATGGCTATACTCAAAAAAATCAGTAAAATAAGCACTTCTGAACTAATTGATGAGGGATTATTATTATGGTTTCCAGGCCCTGAGAGCTACACAGGTGAAGATATGGCCGAATTACATGTTCATGGTAGTATTGCTGTAATTCGATCAATTTTAGACCAACTATCAAATTTGGAAAATTGTAGGGTTGCTGAGCCTGGAGAATTTACAAAAATTGCATTTCAAAATGGAAAAATAAATCTTCTTAAAGCAGAGAGTATATCCGATCTTATTTCTGCAGAAACGGAAATTCAAAGACAACAAGCACTAAAAATAATGAGTGGTAGAAGCTCAGATAAATTTAATTCCCTTCGAGAAATGCTTTTAAAAATTTTATCTAATGTAGAAGCTAAAATTGATTTTCCCGAGGAGGATCTTCCAGATGATATAATTAAAAATATTAAAATTGATTCAGAAAAAATTAGAAAAGAAATTGAAAAAATTTTAGATGATCAAAAAGTTGGAGAAAGAATTAGAGAAGGTTTTAAAATTGCAATAATAGGTCCTACCAATGCTGGAAAGTCATCATTATTAAATCATCTTTCTAAACGTGATGTAGCTATCGTTTCAGAAATAGCAGGAACAACAAGAGATGTTATTGAAGCTCATTTAAATTTAGATGGCTATCCAGTTGTTATCTCTGATACTGCTGGTATTAGAGAGTCTAAAGATGAAATAGAAAAAAAAGGAATTAAATTAGCTCTTAAACGTGCTGAGGATGCTGATTTAAATATAATAGTAATAGAGCCAGAAAGTGTTAATTTTACTGGGTTTTTGAATGATCTAGTGAGTGAAAAATCTATAATTGTAATTAACAAAATTGATCTTGGTTATAAAAATATTAATCATCAAATTGAAAAATTTAATCCAATTTTTTTATCAATTAAAAACGAAACTAATTTAGATGAATTAATTAATCGAATAAAAGATAAGTTAAAAAATAAATTTGTAAGCTCAAACGAAACTTTAATTACTAGAGAAAGGCATAGACAAAGTTTAGAAGCTTGTGTTCAAAATTTAAAAAACTTTGAAGAAAAAAATTCTAAAGAAGATTTTGATAAAGCTGCAGAGGATTTAAGATTAGCAACCAGACACTTAGGAATGATTGTAGGAAAAGTGGATGTTGAAGAAATATTAGGTTCCATTTTTAGCGATTTCTGCATAGGTAAATAAATATTTAATTTACTCACTTTTTTGATGTTTTTAACTGTTTTCTTGTAAATTTTGAGATCAATAATAAATTACATCCATGAAAAATGATATTTCATTTGATGTAGTTGTAATTGGTGGTGGTCATGCTGGTTGTGAAGCAGCAGCAGCATCTGCTAGATTAGGCATAAACACTGCGTTATTTACTCATAAATTTGATACTATTGGTGAGATGTCTTGTAATCCAGCTATTGGAGGATTGGGCAAAGGTCATCTTGTAAGAGAGATAGACGCACTAGATGGAGTAATGGGTGAAGTTGCAGATAAATCAGGAATACAATTTCGGTTATTAAATAGAAGCAGAGGCCCTGCAGTGCGCGGACCTCGTACGCAAAGCGATAGATCATTATATAAGAAATATATGCAAAAAAAACTTGTAAATTATTGTAATTTAAGCATTTTTATAGATCCTGTAACAGAGTTTATTTTTGAAAAAAACAATATAATTGGATTTCTTACACAAGATGGCAAAAAAGTACTATCATCAAAAGTAATTCTAACAACAGGAACTTTTTTAAATGGTTTAATTCACATTGGTGAAGAAAAAACACCTGCAGGAAGATTTAATGAAAAACCTTCAACAGGTTTAAGTGAACAATTAGAAAAATATGATTTTAAAATTGGAAGATTAAAAACAGGTACACCTCCAAGACTTGATGCAACGACAATTAATTTCGAAAAACTTGAAGAGCAGCATGCAGATGAAGATCCATATTTTTTTTCTTTTCTCACAAAAAAAAATATTAACAGACAAATTTCATGTAGGATGACTTATACCAATCAAGCAGTGCATAAGATCATTTCTAAAAATATAAAAAGTAGTGCTATGTACTCAGGAAGTATCCAAGGAGTTGGTCCTAGATATTGTCCATCAATAGAAGATAAAATTGTAAAGTTTGCAGATAAGCAAAAGCATCAAATATTTTTAGAGCCGGAAGGTCTAAATGATAATACAATTTACCCTAATGGAATTTCAACCTCACTGCCTGCTGGAATACAGCAAGAAATATGCAATAATATCAATGGTTTAGAAAGTGTTAAAATTTTAAGACCTGGATATGCAATAGAATATGATTTTGTGGACCCAAGGGAATTGTTCCTAACTTTAGAGACAAAAAAAATTAAAAATCTATACCTTGCAGGACAAATAAATGGAACAACAGGCTATGAGGAGGCAGCAGCTCAAGGATTGATAGCTGGAATTAATGCAGCTCTCTCTATAAAGGGTATGGAGCCATTTATACTTGATAGATCTGAAGCTTATATTGGAGTAATGATAGATGATTTAGTAACAAAAGGAGTTGCTGAGCCATATAGAATGTTCACCTCAAGGGCAGAATATCGACTATCTTTGAGATCTGATAATGCAGATATTAGACTTACCCAAAAAGGAATTGACATTGGTTTAATATTAGATGAAAGGAAAATTATATTTAAAGAGAAAGCTTTAAAATTGGAAAAAAGTCTTAAAAAGATGGAAAATTCTCTAATTTCCCCATCAAAGGCATCTAAATTTGGAATAAACATTGCAAAAGACGGCGTTAAAAGAAATGCAATAGAAATATTAAGGCAAAAGTCAGTAAATATGAGTAAAATTAGGGATATTTGGCCAGAAATTGAATATGTTTCACGTGAAATTGATGAGCAAATTGAGATAAAGGCTCACTATAAGGGTTATTTAAAGAAACAAAATGCAGATATTTTAGCGTTTAAAAGGGATGAAAATCTCAAAATACCAGAAAATCTAGATTATGATCAATTTTCTGGACTTTCAAATGAAGTTAAGTCAAAATTTAAGGAAATAAAGCCAAAAACACTTGGTCAGGCACTTAGAATAGATGGAATTACTCCAGCAGCAGTATATATTTTGTTGTCTCATGTTAAAAGAAAGTCTATTAAGCATATAGCTTGATTGATTCGAAAATAATAAAAACTGATAAAATTTATATCCCAAATGTTTCACGTGAAACACTTAAGGAGTTAGGAGAATATTCTCAGTCAATTTTAAGTACAAACAAGAAAATAAATTTGATAAGTTCAACTACAGAAAAGTCAATAAATACAAGGCATATTTATGACAGTGCTCAAACCATTGAATTTATTGATAAAAATGATATCAAGGTATGTACTGATCTCGGCTCAGGTGCAGGGCTTCCTAGTATAGTTTTGGGTATTTTGATGAAATCAAAAAGACAAGGTTTTAAGCTAATTTTTTATGAAAAGAGTTATCATAAAAGTAATTTCTTAAAAAAAATGGCAAAAAAGTTCAAATTAGAAGCTGAAATTAACCAAAAAAATATTTTCGAGGAGAAAAATTTAGTAACTGATGTAATAATTTGCCGAGCATTTAAACCTTTGCCTGTGATTTTTGACATAGCAACAAAGAATTTTAAAAATTTTAAATACATAGTCATGTATTTAGGCAAAAGTGGAAAAAAAATTTTGCAAGATGTTTCCTTAAAATGGAAATTTGACGTCGAGGAAATGAAAAGTTTAACAAGTGAAGAATCATCAGTAGTAAAAATTTCAAATTTAAAAAAAAAATATGAGTAGAAAAATTATTTCGGTCATAAACCAAAAAGGCGGAGTGGGTAAAACAACCACCGTCATCAATCTTGCTGCTGGTTTAACAATGAAAGGAAAAAAAATTCTTGTAATTGATCTTGATCCACAAGGCAATGCCACGACAGGTCTTGGATTATCTAACACAACAAGTTCTGATCAAACAATTTACAATGTATTGAATGGAAATAAAAAAATTTCAGATGTAATACAGCCTACTAGCTTTGATAATTTAGATTTAATATCATCAAATGTTGATTTGTCAGGGCTAGAGGTTGAGACAGCAGGTGACAGCCGGAGAGCCTTTAAATTAAAAGACGAATTAGCATCGATTTTAAATAATTCTGAGCCATCTTATGATTATATCATAATTGACTGCCCACCATCTTTAAGCCTTCTAACAATAATGGCATTAGTAGCCTCTGATGCTCTCGTAGTACCTCTTCAAACAGAATTCTTTGCTCTAGAAGGACTGACACAGCTTATGAAAACAATTGAAAGGATAAAATCAAACCTAAATCCAAATTTAGACATAAGAGGGATACTTCTGACTATGTATGATAAGAGAAATAAATTATCAGGTGAGGTAGAAACAGAGGCAAGAAACTATTTTAAGGATAAAGTTTATAGTACAGCTGTACCAAGAAATGTCAGACTATCGGAGGCACCTTCACACGGTGTTCCTGTTCTTATTTATGATAAGACCTGTCCAGGCAGCAGAGCATATTTCAGTTTTACAGAAGAATTTTTAAATCAAGATAAACCAGTGGAGAGTGCAGCATGATCAATCCGTTTAAATCAAAAAAAGGACTTGGAAGAGGATTATCTTCCTTAATAGGTGATAGTGAAAAAATTGATGATAAAAAAAATATTTCAATTAGCTCACTAGTTAGAAATAAGTATCAACCTAGAAAAAAATTTGATGAAGTTAGTCTAGAGGAATTAACTAACTCTATAAGAGAAAGTGGTATTATCCAACCTATCATTGTAAGACCGTCATCTGATGAAGAAAATAAATTCGAAATAATAGCTGGAGAAAGAAGATGGCAGGCAGCACAATATGCAGGGCTACATGAAGTGCCTGTAGTTGTAATTAATGTAGATAATCTTAAATCATTAGAATTTGCAATTGTCGAAAATGTTCAAAGAAAAGATTTAAATCCAATTGAGGAAGCTGAAGGATATAAAAGATTAATAGATGAATTTAGCTATGACCAAGATAAAGTATCAAAATTCATTGGTAAGAGTAGAGCACATATATCTAATTGTTTGAGACTTCTTAATCTTCCACAAGAAATAATAGAATTTATAATTGAAGAAAAACTATCTCAGGGTCATGCAAAGATTTTGGTTGGATTAGATAATGCTCTTCATTTGGCAAAGAAAATTATTTCAAAAAAATTATCAGTTAGACAAACTGAAAATTTGGTAAGAATGTTAAAATCTAGTTCTAATAGTACTTCAAAGAAAAAAGATCCAAATATTGTAAGTCTTGAAGAAGAGTTAACAGATAAAATTGGAATGAGAGTTTTTGTTAAGAATAAAAGAAATAACTCTGGAACTATCAGTTTAGAGTATAATGGGGCCGATCAGCTTGATAGGCTAGTGGAGATTATTAAACAAAATTACTAGTAATTACTTACAAAATTAGAGACGAAAAGTATAGAATTTGTTGTATTTTTCTTAACTAAGGCTTCTAAATCATTAATTTTATATATTATTTTCCTCACCTCGTAGGTTGACCATGATTGAGCCTGTTTTTTTACAATATCTTTCTCTTTCCAAAATATAGGAGGTTTGAAGGTAGATATAACTTGATCAATATTTGAATTTTTATCTACCTCAGTTCTTATTTTCAAAAGTCTTTTAGACTTATTTAGTATAGTTCTTATAATTAATATGCAGTCTTCAGAAGAATAATTATTTTCATTAAGAATATTAGAAACTTTTTTAGAATTTTTAGCTAAATAATTATCAGATAATTCAAACACACTATAATTTTCTGCAAGATTTGAAAGTTTAATCACGTCCTCTGTGCTCAATTTATTTTTACTAATTGATAAACTTTTCAATTTTAGTAATTCATTTTTCAAATTAATTCTATCCCCCTTTGATCTTTCGATAAGTATATTCTTGATTTCTTGAGATAAATTAAAGTTTTGTTCTCTCAAAAAACTATTTATAATAGAGCTCAAAGAACGTATATCGTCATCATAAACTGGAGTACAAATTATTCTTTTTTCCTTCTCAAATAAATTGCGAAGTTTTGATTTTTTTTCAAGATTTGCAGATTTAATTATAATTTTAGTTTCGATTGTTTCTTTTTCTAAAATTTCGCTTATTAAATTAAATAATTTATCAGAACCTCTTGAAATGATAATTATTTTATCAGTCTCAAAAAGTGATTTTGTAAATAAACTTGATATAAATTCATCTTTACTGTTTAAAATTTCTTGTTCATCATATTTTAATATATCTCCATTAAAATCTTTTAAATAATTATCTTTTATAATATCTTCTTTTATTCCGTCATTATTTCCATAAATTAAATGTAAGTTGAATTCAAAAGAATTTAACTTTTCTAATTCAAAACTTTTAATTATCATTTAAATTTATAATTGAGGAGATTATATTATCACTAATTATTTCAGATAGAATATTAGTTATGTTTTTTTCATTTTGATCAAGCTCAAATTTATCAGATTTATTGTTATAGATATTACTCTTTTCTATCTTTCTCTCTAAAATTATTTTACCATTTTCTAATATTTTATAAGCTACAGCAATATTAATTTCAAATTTTAACGGGTCACCTTTACTGTCATTTGAGATAATTTCTTTATTCTTGATTGAGTTTATAATTACAGAAAAGTTCTTTTTTTCTGAATTTTGGTTTTTCATGATCATGGAAAATTTTTTTTCAATTATTCTATTTATACCTTTATCACCTGATAAAATTATTTCTTCAATTTGAAAATTATAATTTATTTCTGAAAATATTGGTTTATACGAACAACTAAATGTTGCAAAAATAAGAGCAATTGTAATTAACTTTGAAAAAATTTTATTCATTTACTAATAAATTCATTAATCTGTTTTTCACAAATATTATTTTTTTAATAGATTTGTCTTTTAAATACTTATTTGATAACTTATTCTTTTTTACTTTAGATAAAAGGCTTTCTTGATCGATGTCTCTATTTTCATTTAAAATAGCTCTTTTTTTCCCATTAATTTGGATTACGTAATCAATTTTATTTTCATTTAACTGGTCTTTATTTACTGATGGCCAATTTAATGTCTCAATGTGACCTAGATCTTCTATACACTCATGACTAAAGTGAGGTAGCGCAGGAGATATTAGAACTAAGATTTTAATGTAATTTTCTTTTAGTAACTTATTATCAATATCATTTTCTATTTCTTTATTTAAAAAATTATATATCTCATAAATATTAGCAATGATTACATTATAGTTAAAATTTTCAAGATTATTTGTAATTTTACTAATCATTTGATTTGTAAATTTATCTAATTTTTCATTACCTTTTTTACTTTTGATGTTAATTTTTTTTTTAATTTTTTGATGAAGCGTCCATAGCTTTAGTAAAAATTTATATGATGCTGTCATACCTTGATCTGACCATTGAACATCTTTTTCAGGTGGACTATCTGACAATATAAACAATCTGACTGCATCAGCACCATAATTTTTTATAATATTTTCAGGGTCTATAACATTTTTTTTTGATTTTGACATTGACTCTGATGGTCCAACATTTATTTTATTGTTTGGTTCACCTTTTTTGTAATATACGCCTTCAATTAACTCTACCTCATCAGGACTTATCCAATTATTTTTTTGATCCTTATAAGTTTCATGACATACCATACCTTGAGTAAACAAGCCTTTAAACGGTTCATTAAATGAAAAACTTTTATTTTTGTAACCAAGAGCTTTTGTAAAGAACCGAGAATACAAAAGATGAAGAATAGCATGTTCTACTCCACCAATATATTGATCAACAGGCATCCAATAATTGATATCCTCATTTTTGTATCCATATTTAGTTTCTTTAGGTGAGCAGAATCTAAGATAGTACCAAGATGAGCAGACAAAGGTATCAAGCGTGTCTGTCTCTCTAGTATATTTTTTTCCATCAATTATTACGTTTCTCCAATCAGTCATAGAGTCCAATGGATTACCTTTTGTATTTAAATCAATATTCTCTGGTAGTCTAACTGGCAAATCCTCTTTAGCAATTGTGATTACGTTTCCTGCCTCATCATATGCAATAGGTATTGGACATCCCCAATAACGCTGTCTGGAAACTCCCCAATCCTTAAGTCTGAAATTAACTTGTTTTTTCCCAATCTTTTTTTTTTCTAAAATTTCAATTGTCCTAGAAATTGACTCTTCAGGAACTTTTAGACCATTTAAAAATTGTGAATTTACTAGTATACCGGATCCTGTATACGCTTCTTTTTTTACATTAAAATTTTCATCCTCCTCCTCAGGTCTTACTACAGTTTTAATATCTAGATTATACTTTGTCGCAAAATCAAAATCTCTTTGATCGTGAGCTGGACAACCAAAGACAGCTCCAAATCCGTAATCCATTAAAACAAAATTAGCAAAGAAAACAGGAACTTTTTCGTTAGGATTTAGCGGATTTATTGCTTTTAGGTTTGTTTTAAATCCAATTTTATCACCTATTGCAAGTGCTTCTTCGGTAGTCCCAGTTTTTTGACACTCTTTTTTAAATTCTTGAAATTCACTATTCTCTGAAAAATATTTAGATATTTCGTGGTCTATTGAAAGAGCTAAAAAAGAAAATCCGAACAAGGTGTCAGGCCTTGTTGTAAAACATTTTATTTCTTTAATTGGCAGATCACCCTCAGTTTTAAAAGATATTTCGCAACCAAAAGATTTGCCTATCCAGTTTTTTTGCATTATTTTGACCTTATTCGGCCATTCATCCAATTTTTCTAAATCATCTAGAAGTTCTTCAGAAAATTCTGAGATTTTAAAAAACCATTGGTTAAGTTTTTTTCTTTCAACTGTAGCCCCTGATCTCCATCCTTTACCATCAATAACTTGTTCGTTAGCAAGAACAGTTTGATCGACTGGATCCCAATTTACATAGTTTTCTTTTCTATAAACTAATCCCTTCTCATATAGCTCTAGAAAAAATAATTGTTGATGTTTGTAGTATTCTTCAGAACATGTGGAAATTTCTCTATCCCAATCAATTGAAAGTCCTAGTTTTTTTAATTGATTTTTCATATTTGAAATATTTTCGTTAGTCCAATCTTTTGGCTTTAAATTATTTTCACGAGCAGCATTTTCTGCTGGCATACCAAACGCATCCCAACCCATTGGATGCATTACGTTAAAACCTTTTAGAGACTTATATCTAGATAACACATCTCCTATAGTATAATTTCTGACATGGCCCATGTGAATTTTTCCTGATGGATAAGGAAACATCTCCAAGCAATAAAATTTTTGTTTTGTAGTATCAATTTTACTTGAAAAAGCCTTAGTAATACGCCACTTCTCTTGCCACTTTTCTTCTATGGTCTTAAAATTATATCTTTCTGAAGAGGTCACAGTTCTAATAAAATTTATCTCGTAGTATCGACTGCTCTACCTTTGTAAGGTTTGAAGTTTTTATCTTTATTTTGTTTTTTATAAATTGCAGCCTTACTCAAAATTTCTTTTTTTAGTTCTGCAACAAGTGATCCAGTCTTATTTTCTATTTTACAATTTGATACTTGATTGCATTTTTTATAAAACACTTTTATATCTAATGCATCAGTTCTTACTTCATTTGTTAAGAATCTAATACTTATTTTTACAGACTCATTGATGTTATTTCCATCAGAGTACCAGTCAGTAATAATAATCCCACCACTGTAATTTACAGAAGAAAGAGGCATAAAGTCTATTGTATCTAAAGAGGCTCTCCAAAGCTCGTTTGCGCTTGCAAACATAAAATCTCCACCCTTTCCACTTCCAGATATTGCATTATCTAATCTGAAACCTCTGCCTTCCTCTAAGTTTTTCTTTACTCTTTCTTTTGGATTTGGTGGATACTTTCTAGCATCTGCTCCTGGTATTCCTTTACATGAATATAATGCAACCAATAATATTAACAAAATAGAAGTGACTCGAGACTTAAATAAATATGACATAATTTTCCTGAAATTTAGTAATAAATGAAAAAATCAGAGATTAAAAAGTTTTTTTTTAAAATAGATAAAAAAAACAACATTTAAAAGGCATTTTTAGTGATGCAAAAATACAACACTTTAACAAAAATAAATAATTTAAACCAATAATTCCGATAATTAATGGAAATAATTGATAAATAAATCCTGTTTAATATTAAACAATTAACGAAAGGTAATAATATGGACAATCTAAAAAAAATAGGATTGACAGCATTAGGTACTGCATTGGTAACAGCGGGATCTGCACAAGCAGCATCTCTAAGTGTATCAGGCGCTACTTCAATCTTTTTCAATGGTGAGGATAATTCAGATCTTGGAAATGGTTGGTCAATGACTGACTCAATCAGTTTTGATGCAAGTGGTGAAATGGATAATGGTTTCACAATTTCAACTGCATTTGAATTAGACAACGGTGCACTTGATGATAGAAGTATATCTATCGACACAGGTGATATGGGTAAACTAACTTTCTCAGGAAGTGGTACATCAGGACCAATCGGTGCATGGGATGACGTAACTCCTTCTGCAAACGAAGAAGCTCATGGTACAGCTGTTGCTGGAACACAAGCTGGTGCTGCAAATGCTGCAAGTTCTGTTAACAGATTTGTATACGACTACACTGTAATGGACGGTTTAGCACTTAAAGCATCTTACACTCCATCTGGTGGAGTAGGTGTTGTTGAAAGCTCAACAGAATATGGTGCTTTATATACAGGTATAGAAGGTCTATCTATCTATGCTGCAGCGGGTGAAAACAATAACCAACCTACATCTGGTATTACTGGAAAAGCTGACTTAACTGCATTTGCTGCTGTATACGCAATAGGTGCAATCACAGTTGGATACCAAGTAAATGAAACAGATTCAGGTACTGCTTCTCAAGACGAGGACTTTACAGCAATCGGTGTTTCATATGCTGTAAGTGATGATCTATCAATTTCATACAATGTCTCAGAGATTGATTTTGAGTCTAGCACAGAAGATCAGGATGCTACAGGTGTAAGTTTCTCTTACACAAGTGGTGGAATGACTATTTCTGGAACTCACTCAACAATTGATAACGTAGCTGGAACTGGAACTGCAGATAACACTGGTTATGAAGTCAATTTTGCATTTGCATTCTAATTAAAGAGTCAAATAATTATATTAAAGGGCCCCTTTTTAGGGGCCTTTTTTTTATTTAAAATATGAAATACCAGCAAATCCAATAGATTTCGTAAGATTAATTAATTTGATATTTTCTTGTGAAATACCACCTAAAGCAATAACGTCTATTTTAGAATAATTTGATAATAGATTAAATTTATTCAAACCTAAATAATTTCTGTTATCTTTAAACAATGACGACAAAAAAATTTCTTTTACTTTTTGCTTCTCTTTTATTCTGATCTCTCTTAAATTATGGGCTGATCCAATAAGTATAAAATTCTTTTTAAAATTATAATTTAAATGAGTGAAGCTATCATTAAATGATGGCAAATAAGCACCATCCAAATTTAAACTTATTGACAATTTAATGTTATTTGACAAATAAAATTTAATATTTTTCTTTCTACAATAATCTCTTATAGAAATAATCTCATTTACTCTGTATTTTTTTTTGTAATTTCTATAAATTATAGATGTATTTATAGTTTGTTTATCAATGATACTTTTTTTAAATTCTTTTATAAAGTAGTATGGTTTAAGAATTTTTTTATGCATGAAACTGTTAAAAATTTAATATCAATTCAAAGCTTAATCAATTCAAAACTACTTGAATTAAAAGAAAAAAGTAGAATACCAAAAATAATAGCAGTTTCTAAAACTTTTAAAATAGATCACATTTTACCATTAATTCAGTATGGACATTTAGACTTTGGTGAAAATAAAGTTCAAGAGGCAATTGAAAAATGGACAGATATCAAAAATCAAAATAAAAATATCCGTTTACATTTGATTGGAAAACTTCAAACAAACAAAGTTAAATTTGCTGTAAAAATTTTTGATTATATACATTCACTAGACAATGAAAAATTAGCAAAAAAAATTGCTGAAGAACAAATTAAACAAAATGTGAGACCTAAAATTTTTATTCAAGTAAATCTAGGAAATGAAAGTCAAAAATCGGGAATAGTAAAAGAAAAACTATTAGATTTTTACAATTTCTCAAAAGGGTTGGATCTTAGTATAATAGGAGTTATGTGTATTCCACCATTTAATGAGGACTCCACTAAATTTTTTTCTCAAATGATTGAACTTAGTGAAATAATTAATCTTAAGGAATTAAGTATGGGAATGTCATCGGATTATTTAAACGCGATAGAATATAAGGCAACTTACTTAAGAATTGGATCTAATATCTTTGGTCAAAGAGGCTAGGTTATCTTAATTTTTGTATTTTTATTGATTAATTTTAATAAAATTAAAAAATCCTTTTTTTGAAGCCCTATGCATCCAGTAGTTGGATTATATTTTTTTGTTAAATGAATAAAAATTGCGCTCCCAGCCCCAATTCTAGTGTTTTTGGTATTGTAATTTATTGGAACTAAAAAATCATATTTGTAATCTCTTCTATATAATTTTTCATATCGAACATTTTTTCTAATATTTATTAACTTATTATAATATTTTTTACTTTTGATATCATCGCACCAGCCCATATTTTTTTTAATTGGTATACATTTTAATTTTGTTGTGGGCTTAGGATTACGGTCTTTTCTATAGAGAAGATTACCCAGGGTAAACTTTCCAATTGGAGTTTTTTTGTCCCCTTCAAACTTACTTCTAGCTAACCCACTTTTGCCAATGGAGCACTTGAAAATAAAATCATCAAAAAGAAGAGTTGCTTTATTTTTTAAAATAATTGTCATATTGTTTATTATATATGAATAATCAAACTTTAGTAATTTATGATTTTAAAATTTTATATGAAATACTTAATGAACTAGAGAATCACATTAATTTTAGTTTTATTCATATAAATAAATTGGCTGATCTTAATTTTAAAACGTTAAACAATTATCTTGTTATATCAGGTAAAAAACAAAATATTGAAAATCAAATCATAATAGATCAATACCCAATTGAGATTAATAGATTTATAGAACTTGTTAATATAAACTTTTTAAAAAAAAAATATAATCAGCAATCAGAGATAGATATTGGCACTTATAAATTAAATTTGAATTCTAGAAAAATATTTGATGAAAAAAACAGTCTTAATTTAACAGAAAGAGAAGCAAATATTGTAATATTTTTGTATAATTCAAAAAAACCTGTAAAAATAAGTAAATTACAAACTGAAGTATGGGGTCATAACTCTAAATTAGAAACTCATACTGTTGAGACACATATTTATAGATTAAGGAAAAAAATAAATAATATTTTTAATGATGAGAACTTTATAAAAAGTTCTAAGGCAGGTTATATTATTCAATGAAAAAAAAAAATCTTATTGCAAAAGATTTACTAACACCAAAATATAAAACTCGTATTGTAAAGCCTAAAAAAGGTAAAGGAAGTTTTAAAAGAAAAAAAAATAATTTTAAAGCCTAGCCCCAATTTGTTGAATTACTCTGGAAGACATTTCAGTTCCTTTATCCAAACTTTCTTTCAATGACATTTTATTTAAATGTCCATCCAAAAATCCTGCTGCAAATAGGTCTCCAGCTCCAGTTAAATCAACAATTTTTAGACCTTCTTTTATTCCACATTCAACAACATCATCTCCATTAATTGCAACTGCACCTTTTTCACCTCTTGTTAAAACGATTATTTTTCCTATTGACTTAGAGAAATCAATTACCTCATCAAAAGATTTTGCATCTATGAGAGACATTATCTCTTGCTCATTAGCAAAAGTTATGTCTAATTTATTTTTAACTAAATCTAAAAAATGAGGCTTATGTCTATCAACACAAAACTGATCTGATAATGACATTGCAACTTTTTTTGCGCTTTGAATTGCTTTTTCAAAAGCTTCTTTGGGTTCACCTTCGTCCCAAAGATAGCCTTCTAGAAGTATTGTTTCACTTTGTTTAATTGCATCGGAACTTACATCATTTTCATTAATTTTACCGGCAGTTCCTAAAAACGTACACATAGTTCTCTCAGAGTCAGGCGTAACTAATATTAAACAAGTTCCAGTTGGTAATTCTTCTTTCTTCTTTGAATAAAAATATTTAACATTCTCTTGCTTTAGACCATCTTCATATTTTTCACCAAGATCATCGTCATTTACTTTACCAATAAATCCTACTTCGTTACCAAGTTGGGATAGCCCAACAATTGAATTAGCAACTGATCCTCCTGAAACAGTTTTTTCTATTTTAAGACTAGATAGTAAATCTTTAAATTCTCTATGATCAAAAATTAATTTCATAGTACTTTTAGTCAAATTATTTTTAGTTATAAAATCGTCTTCTACCTTACAAATTACATCTACAATTGCATTTCCAATTCCTAATATTTTCATTATTTATGCTTTCTTGGTTATAAGTGGTTTTTTTCTCTTAGGATAACAAGTAGTACAGATTTTACAAGATAAACCATAACACTCCCTAGCCTTGCAGTATTCTCTTCCATAGTAAATTATTTGTAGATGTAACTTATTCCAATATTTTTTTGGAAAAATTCTTTTTAGATCTTCTTCTGTTTGAACTACATTTTTTCCATTCGTTAAACCCCATCTTTGTGCAAGTCTATGTATATGAGTGTCCACTGGAAAAGCAGCATGTCCAAATCCTTGAGACATGACCACGCTAGCTGTTTTGTGCCCAACGCCTGGTAATTCTTCAAGTTGTTCGAAGGTTTTTGGAACTTTCCCGTTATATTTTTCAACTAAAGTTTTTGATAAATTATAAACACTTTTTGCTTTAATTCTAAAAATCCCAATGCTTCTTATAAGTTTTTCAATTTTTTTTCTTCCCAATTTAACAAAGTGTTCAGGCTTATTATATTTTGGATATATATTTTTAGTAACATTGTTAACGTTTACATCTGTACATTGCGCAGATAAAAGAACGGAAACTAATAAGGTAAAAATATTTTTGTGTTTAAGAGGAATAGGTGTTTTAGGGTATATTTTATTTAAAGTTCGAAGAACAATTTTTGCTCTTTGCTCTTCGTTCATTTAAAGTTTAAAACATCCCGCATAGAATATAAACCAGGCTTTTTTTTCATTAACCATTTCCCAGCTGTTAATGCTCCTTCACTATATAAAGCTCTATCAAATGCTTCATGATTTAAAGTAATAATTTCTTTTCCACTCGAAAATTTGACTTCATGCTCGCCAACAGTATTACCTTTTCTTATTGAATTAAAATTTATTTTTTTTCCATAAGGAAAACTCTTTTTATTTAAATATTTTTTCCCAAGTAAATTATAAAAATCTTTATTTTTACCAACAGCAATTCCTTTACCTAACATTAAAGCAGTTCCTGAAGGATGATCAATTTTATGTTTATGATGAACTTCATATACTTTACTTAAAAAGTTGTCCCCTAATGATTTAGACGCGATTTCAGTTAAATACATTAATAAATTTATACCTAAACTCATGTTTCCAGCTTTTAATATTGGGATTTTTTTTGAAAATTTTTTGATAAGATTTTCTTCTTTCTTAGAGAATCCAGTTGTACCAATAACAATTCTTTTTTTTAGTTTTGAGGCAATTTTAAGAATTTCAAAAGTGCATTTAGGGACTGTAAAATCAATAATTAAATCAACATTTTTGAAAGAATTTTCAGTATTTAAACTAGGTTTAATTCCAGAAATTTTTTTTTTA
This sequence comes from Pelagibacteraceae bacterium AG-337-G04, assembly GCA_003282205.1. GTDB lineage: Bacteria > Pseudomonadota > Alphaproteobacteria > Pelagibacterales > Pelagibacteraceae > Pelagibacter. The sequence continues at coordinate 57,008 of QBZW01000008.1, read as the reverse complement.
ATTAATCTATTTTCCGTAAGAGTTGTTAGTTTAAAATTTTTATCAACTCTAGAGGATTTAACTAATTGTTGGCCCATTCGTCCCATGCAACCAGATATCGCTAAATTTACTTTGCTCATTAAATTAATTTAATATATTTTTTTGACAATATACAACAATTATGCCTATTAAATACCAATTAAAACTACTTTTGATTTTATTTTTTTTCATGTTTATCAATCAATCCAAAGCTGACTTTTTTAAGGATATAACATCTTTGATTGATAATAATGATTTTAGGCTAAGCTATGGTGTTTCTGTTACAGATGTAAATCAAGACAATAAATATGAATTTGTAGTAACTGGATTTGGATTTTCAAACTTGGCATTGTCTTATCAAAATGGAAAATTGATAAATATAAATAAAGATGAAATTTTTGACGATGTTAATAGAAAAACTATAGGAGTTGCAGCTTGTGACATTGATCAAGATGGTTTTGAAGAAATTTATTTTTTAAATACAGATACATACAGTGGAGAAAAAAAATATTCAGATAGATTAATTGATAATAGTATTGATGGTTTTATTGATTTATTCGAAAAAGATATTAACAAAAAAAATTTGAACCTTACTGCTGGTAGATCAGTTGTGTGTGTGGATAGAAACGGAGATGGAAAATATGGCATATATGTTGCAAATTATGGTGGTCCAACTAGGTTTTATGAGTTAAAAACAGGTCAAGTATTTGATTTAGCCAAGAAACTTAAACTGAATAAAATAACTGGTGGAAGGGCTGTAGTGGCAGGGAATATTTTATCTGGAAAAACTGATATATTTGCTGCAAACGAGAGAGGTAAAAATTTTTTATATTATAATTCTGATGGTTTCTTTCAAGATATAGCAGAAGATTACAAAGTTGATGATCAATATGAAAATGGAAGAGGTACAGTTTTATCAGATATACTTTATAGAGGTAGATTAGATGTAGTTACCTCTAATTGGAACGGTTATCATAGAGCTTTTGTATTAGAAAATAACGAATTTAAAGATATTGCCACTCCAACTTACAATATTCCAACTAAAATAAGAACTGTAATATCAGCAGATTTTGATAATGACGGTTACGATGAAATATTTATGAATAATATTGGTGAGCCAAATAAATTATTCAAGATTAAAGAAAATGGTTTCTTTGAAGAGATAGCAATTCAAAATGCATATGAGTCTAACGGTTTAGGGACAGGAGCGGCAGTTGCAGATATAGATGAGGATGGAATTTTAGAATTACTAATTTCACATGGAGAGTCCGGTATGCAGCCATTAACAATGTACAAGGCAAATATAAAAACAGATTTCAATTATATAAGAATTAAACCTATAAATAAATTCGGTGCACCAGCAAGAGGGGCAACTGTTATCTTAAGTTCAAATTTAAGAAAACACGCAAAAACCATAGATGCTGGCTCAGGGTATTTATGTCAAATGGAGCCTGTTGCTCACTATGGTTTGAGGGAAGGTGAAAAAAATATACTTATAAATGTTATTTGGACTAATGGATTATCAGAAACAATTAATGTAAATGAATTAAATAAAACAATAGAAATAAGACAGAAATAATATGACAGAAATACTTATTAAAAAAAATAAAAAATTTAATTTTTTAAAAACTATTTTTATATTTTTTCTAATAACTACTTTTTGTTTTATAAAACCATTGTATTCAAAAGACTTTAATTATTATGAGGATCTTGCTAAAGATTGGATAAAGATTTTTCCTGATCAAAATAGAAATGCCGCTGGTCCAAAATTTTTTAAACATATTTTAGATAAAAAAATTACTCATCAAGATTTTATAGAATATAATAAATTATATTGCGCTGTTTCGGGTTCTTTAATATCTCCAAACAGTAAACCAGATTTTGTTTATTTAAAAAGCTCAGAAAATAGTGAAAAAATATGCGGTTTTTACTATAAATGCTGTTTTCCATGTTCATGTGATTTAATGAAATATTCTCAAGTTAAAAATATGAAATATAAATTCTTAGATGGAGAAAAAGAATTTTCTGTCTTAACTATTAAAAACCCATGTGGAAAAAAAGATTTTCCTAGAGAAGTAAATAGAAATTATTTCTGCGACGGAGATAATCTGGACAATAAACAAGTTGTTTCAATAGATAATAGACTTGTTATTGGTCTTTTACATAATTCATCAAAATGCAATGAACAGAGTATTGCAGCCATAGATAAAGATGAATACACAGGAACTTATTGTGAATTAAGAAATAATGCACCATTAGAACAGGTTCAAGGTGGTATGGGTGATATTTTTATTAAAATGGCAAGAGATTAATTATCTTCTTGAACTTAAACTTGCATGTTTTTGAACTATTAACTTCGACAATTCTTTAGCTTGGTTTGATTTTTTCACTTTCCATATTTCGTCTCTAGCGATTCTGGTTGTTTTTTGATTATTAACAATAGGTAATGGATAATCTTTTCCCAATTCAAAATTTATACTTTTTTGATCAATATAAGTTAGTTTCCAAGGCTCGTGTATTAATTTACCTTGAATATTTTTTAACTCTGGTACCCATTTTTTTATAAAATTTCCATTTGGGTCTTGATCTAATGATTGTTTAATTGGGTTATAAATTCTAATTGAATTAATTCCTGTGGTTCCAGATTGCATTTGAAATTGAGAATAATGTATCCCAGGCTCATAATCAGTAAATAATTTTGCAAGATGTTTAGAGGTTTGTTTCCAGTCTAACCACAATTGATAAGATGCAAATGAAACCAACATAGCCCTCATTCTAAAATTGATCCAACCATTTTGTTCTAAATATCTCATACAAGCGTCAATAAATGGATAGCCAGTGAAACCTGTTCTCCAAGCTTCATAATATTTTTCATTAAAATCTTTTCTCAATATATCAAAAGCACTATTTAAATTCTTATACTCAATTTCTGGTTCATCATACAGTTTTTGAATAAAATGGCAGTGCCAAGCAAGACGACTTTTAAAAGCTACAAGTGATTTTCTTTTATTAATTGTGCAACTTTTTTTTAGCTTATCTGTAATTTTTCTATGGATTTCTTTTAAAGATATTGTTCCATAAGTGATGTGTGGACTTAACCTGGAGCAGGCAATTTCTCCACTTACTGGAGATGACATTTCTCTCTGATAATTCTCAGACCTTGTCTCAATAAAGCTATTTAATAGTTTAATTGCCTTATCTCTTCCACCGAGTTGTATTAATTTTCCATTGATTTTATTTGTTTTAACGTCTTTGAAATCAAAATTATTGTTAATGTTTATAAATTTACAGTTAAACTTATAATATTTTTCATCAGACTGAATAAATTTATTCCAATTGTAAGCCCATTTAAATCTCTTTCTATGATTTAAATCAATCCCAAATTGGTTTGTCTGTATCCATTTTACTTTTAGGTCATTAAATAAATTTCCACAATTTTTATCCAAATCCATTAAATATTTATGTTTAAAAATTATATTTGAGTAAATTTTATTAATAGAATATTCCTGTATCAAATATTTTAATATGTCCTTAGTGTTACCGTAATAAATAGATAAATTTGAATTATATTTTTTTTTTAATTTTTCTTTAAGATCATTTAATGAGTCTTCTATAAATCTCAAATGAAAAGAGCTTGATGTCTCTAATTTAAAAAGTTCTTTATCAACAATAAAAATAGGAAGAACATTTCCATCTTTTATTGCCTGAGCAAAAGCACTATTATCATAAACTCTTAGATCATATCTAAACCAGACTATCTTATTCATCATTGAAACTTTAAAGTGCTAGATTATACCAATTCCCTCTTTATAAAAATAGGCACCAAGAATTAAAATAGCCAAAACATAAATAATTCCAAAAATTGTATATTTAATTTTTTTTTTCATTTAATTTTTCCAAAAACTTTTTGCTTTTTTAAAGAATTTTTTAATACTAGGATTTGACTTTTCATTTTCAATTTCTCTGAATTTTTCAAGTAATTCTTTTTGTTCTTTATTCAACGACACTGGCACTTCAGTATTCACTTGTACATAAAGGTCTCCATAGTCATTTCCTCTCATTAATGGCATTCCTTTTTCTCTCAACCTAAATTGTTTTCCACTTTGTGTTCCAGCAGGAATTTTTATTTTAGCCTTTCCACCATCTATTGTTGGTATTTTCAATTCAGTTCCAAGCGCTGCATCTGCAATGGAAATTGGGCATTCAAAAAATAAGTTTTCTTCTGATCTTTTGAAAAGTTCATGAGAATTTACATTTATAAATAAATATAGATCACCATTACTAGCTCCCCTTGAACCTGCTTCCCCTTTTCCGGATAATCTAATTCTAGTTCCATCATCTACTCCTTTAGGAATTGTAACAGAAAGGCGCTTACTTGCTTGCTTTTTACCTCGACCTCCACAACTTGTACAAGGATCAGTAATTTGTTCGCCTGAACCAGCACATTGAGGACATGTTTGCTGAACAGTGAAAAAACCTTGGCTAGAACGTACTTGTCCATGTCCTCCACACATAGAACATGCACTTGCGCTTTGTCCAGGTTTTGAGCCTGAACCACTGCAAGTATCACATCTATCTGATGTTGAGAATTTAATATCCTGTTTTTTTCCTGCATAAGCCTCTTCTAAGCTAATAGAGAGGTCATATCTTAAGTCAGATCCACGGTTGTTAGATCTTCTTGACCTTCTCCCGCCCCCACCAAATCCTTCACCAAAAAAGTCCTCAAAAATATCTGAAAAAGAGCCAGAAAAGTCAAAGTTTCCAAAACCACCTCTTCCACCTCCTCCACCATTTTCAAATGCGGCATGTCCAAAGTTATCGTAATTTTGTTTTCGTTCTGAGTTTGATAGAACATGATAGGCTTCAGAAGCTTCTTTGAATTTTTCTTCAGCTCCTTTATCACCTTTATTTTTATCAGGATGATATTTTACTGCTTGCTTTCTGTATGCCGCTTTAATTTGATCTGAACTAGCGCTTTTATTAACACCCAAGACATCGTAATAATCTCTTTTTGCCATAACTAGTTATAGACAAATGGTTGATAGTTTAGGCGCTTTTTTCTTTATCGTCTTTTACTTCTTCAAAGTCTGCATCAACAACATTATCGTCTTTTTTCCCTTCATCTTTTGCATCTTTAGGTGCATCACCAGGTTTTGTACTTTGTTGTGATTTGTAAATAGCTTCTCCTAGTTTCATTGAAGCTTGAACCAAATCTTGAGTTTTCTTTTTAATTTCTTCTACATTAGTTCCTTTTAATGCATTTCTTACGTTAGCAGATGCATCTTCAATAGCCTTTTTGTCTGCATCGGAAACTTTACTACCATGCTCTTTTAAGTTCTTTTCAGTAGAATGAAGTAGAGTGTCAGCTTGATTTCTTGCATCTACAGCTTCTCTTTTCTTTTTATCAGCTTCTTTATTGGTTTCAGCATCTTTTACCATTTGATTTATTTCTTCGTCACTTAAACCACCTGATGCCTGAATTTGGATTTTCTGTTCTTTACCAGTCCCTTTATCTTTAGCAGAAACATTCACTATTCCATTTGCGTCAATATCAAATGTGACTTCAATTTGAGGAACACCTCTAGGAGCAGGAGCTATCCCAACTAGTTCAAAGTTACCTAAAACCTTGTTGTCAGAAGCCATATCTCTTTCACCTTGTAAAACTCTAATTGAAACTGCTGGTTGGTTATCCTCTGCTGTTGAGAAAACCTGACTTTTTTTAGTTGGTATTGTTGTATTTTTTTCAATCAATTTTGTCGAAACTCCACCCAATGTTTCTATTCCAAGTGAAAGCGGGGTTACATCAAGTAATAATACATCTTTTACATCTCCTTGTAAGACACCTGCTTGAATAGCAGCTCCCATAGCAACAACCTCATCAGGGTTCACAGATTTATTTGGCTCTTTACCAAAGAAATTTTTAACTTCATCTATCACTTTTGGCATTCTTGTCATACCGCCAACAAGTATTATTTCATCAATTTCGCTCGCACTTAAACCAGCATCTTTAAGAGCTGTTTCGCATGGTGGAATAGTTCTAGAAATAAGATCTTCAACAAGAGCCTCAAGTTTTGCTCTAGTCATTTTCATATTAATATGTTTAGGACCAGTTTTGTCTGCTGTAATAAACGGCAGATTTATTTCAGTTTGAGCAGCGGATGATAATTCAATTTTTGCTTTTTCTGCAGCTTCCTTAAGTCTTTGTAATGCTAATTTATCTGATTTTAAATCAATACCATTTTCTTTTTTAAATTCAGCTAATAAGTAATCAACGATCGTATTGTCGAAATCTTCTCCACCTAAAAAAGTATCTCCGTTTGTAGATTTAACTTCGAATACTCCATCTCCTAACTCAAGTATTGATACATCAAAAGTACCACCACCTAAATCATAAACAGCAATTTTGCTGTTTGTTTTTTTATCTAATCCATATGCAAGAGATGCTGCAGTTGGCTCATTAATAATTCTTAAAACTTCTAATCCTGCTATTTTTCCAGCATCTTTTGTTGCTTGTCTTTGTGCATCATTAAAATAAGCTGGCACTGTTATTACAGCTTGTTTAACTTCTTGGCCTAAATATTTCTCTGCAGTTTCTTTCATTTTCTGAAGTGTAAAAGCAGAAATTTGAGATGGAGAATATTTATTACCTTTAGCCTCTATCCAAGCATCTCCTTTATCAGAGTTAACAATCTTGAATGGTGCAGTCTGAACATCTTTTTTAACAGATGGATCATCAAAATTTCTTCCTATTAATCTTTTAACAGCAAATATTGTATTTTCAGGATTAGTTACTGCTTGTCTCTTTGCAGGTTGTCCAATTAATTTTTCATCATTTTCAGAAAATGCGACAACAGAAGGTGTTGTTCTTGCACCTTCAGCATTTTCTAAAACTTTAGCTTGTGATCCTTCCATGACAGCTACACAAGAGTTTGTTGTACCTAAATCAATTCCTATTACTTTGCTCATAATTAATACCTGATCGTCATATAAGTGCTAATTTTTATACTACAACCATCTACAATATTTAAATTTTTGCTGGTTTTATTGGTTTTTTTCATCTTTTTGTACTTCTTTTTCTTCATTTTTTAAAACTTTCTTTGAAACACCAACCAAAGAGGGTCTCAATAATCTATCTTTCATCATAAATCCTTTTTGTATTTCTTGAACGATTGTTCCAGGTTCTTTTTTATCATCCTCAATCTCCATCATTGCTTGATGAAGATTTGGATCAAGTTTTTGGTTAATTGACTTTATAGGTTCAATATTATTTTTTTTAAATATTGAAAGCATATCGTCATTTATAATGTTTAAATGTTCTAAGATTTTTTTTTGTGCGTCTGTGCTTTTTAAATTTTCATCATTTTCTAGTGTCGCTTTTGATCTTTCAAGATTATCTAACAAATTCAATGCCTCTTTAGCAAAAGAATATCCTCCATATTCATACGCATCTTCTTTTTCTTTTTCAAATCTTCTCCGTTGATTTTCCATTTCTGCAAACGTTCTAGCTAACTTATCTTTGAGAGTTTCTAATTCTTCTTCTGGAGTAAGTTTTATATCCTCTTTTGTCTCGGTCTCTAAATTTTTATCTTCATTTCTTTTAGTTGGATTATCATTTTCTTTTGTTTGAGCATTTATCTCATTCTCACTCAAAGTACTTTTTTCCGCATTTTCTTTTAATTCTTCCTTGTCCATATTGTTTATATGGTAAGAAAAAGTATAATTTCTAGATGCCTATAAAAAAAATTAAAGAGATATTCATTGGATCAAATAATAAAGGAAAACTTAAGGAAATAGCAGATCTTCTACCCAAAAGTTTAAAAATTTACTCAAATTTGGAAGATAAAATACCCAGTCCAATAGAAACTGGAACTACATTTAAACAAAACTCACTTTTAAAAGCAAAATATTTTTCAGAAAAAACTAATAAAATTTGTATGTCAGATGACTCAGGAATTGAAATCGATATTTTAGACAAAGCACCTGGTGTATATTCAGCAGATTGGTCAGGAAAAAAAAGAAATTTCAATTTAGCAATTAGAAAAGTTTTTAGAGAAATTTCAAAAAAAGATAACAATTGGAAAAAGAAGAGTTTAAGTGCAAGATTTATTTGTGTACTCACAATCTATTGGCCAAATGGCAAATTTGTATCTAAAATTGGAAAAATTGATGGCAGAATCTCTAATATGAAGAGAGGAAAAAATGGTTTTGGTTACGATCCAATTTTTATTCCTAAAGGTAAAAGATTAACTTTCGGCGAGATGGAGCCAAATAAAAAATATAGGATAGACCATCGTTACAATGCATTTAAAAAAATTAAAAAATATTTTTAAATTTATTATCTTCGATGCTATAGAAGTTAAGTTGATGAGTGATCGTATTTTTGCTTATTTCAAAAATCCCTATTTTCCCTTTAAATTTATTTTTTTTATAGAATATTTTTTTTGAAATTTGAAAATCATTTTCATAAATTAAAAAATATACTAAACCTAATAAATCATAGCTTAAAAAGGAAAGTTGATCTCCATCCAAACCATAAGTATTTTTGAAATCGTTCATAAATAGCTCATAATTACTTTTATTGATTGAAGGAAAATATATTGGATGAAGTGAATTTTCTTGTAAAAGGCTCTCATCAAACCACTGGTTCAACGTTATATAAAAAACTCTTTTAGATGAGACATCTGTATATAAAAGAGAAGTGGCAACGCTTTTCAAATTTTCGTCAAAATCAGCAATAACAACTGAGTCAAAACCAATATTTCCGAGTGTATCTTTTTTCTTCAAATTTTGTATTTTTTTTTCTTTATCCTTAAATGATAAATTCTCTAGTCTTTTAATCTCATTTTTGAGATTATTTTTTCTTATTTGGTACTTTGTTAAATCTTCAATTTGCTTTGTAAGTTTAGTTGGGTCTCTGTCATAATAAAATACTTCTTTATAATTAATTTTTGTTTTGTTAATTGCCTCCTCAATTTCTTTTTTAAATTGTGATCTAGGTATTAAAAAAATACTATTTGATAAATTATTTTTATCATTAAATTTTTTTATTGTTTTTAATTGTGAAATAGCATTAACACCTGCACTAATTACATTTTTTGGATTATCTATTAATTTGTTTGTAAAAGATAAAAATGTTATTTCCTTTAGATCATCAAGATATTTTGTGCTTTCATTAAAAACTGGTCCAATAATAATCTTTACACCCTCTTTATATAATTCCTTTGATACTTTTAGAGCGTCAATAGGATTTGATTTTGTATCTTTAGGAATTATCTCAATTCTATCGTCATTTATTTTATTTATTGCCATTCTTGTTGATTTAATAATTTTTTCACCAATTAAAGAATTTTCACCACTTAAAGGGACAATTAATCCAATCTTAATTTTTTCAGTTGCATATATATTTTGACCAAAAAGGCAGTAGCCTACTACAAAAAATATTATCAATTTAATTAAAGTTTTCATTTAAGTTTTAATAATATATTTACATAAACAATTCATATGAATTTAAACAATAATAAATTTAAACCTGGGCTATATTGTGTTGCTACACCAATTGGAAATATGGGTGATATTTCATTTAGAGCAATCAAAATACTTCAAAATTCTGATTTAATTTTATGTGAAGATACAAGAGTTACAAAAAAAATACTTCAGAAATTTGAAATAAATAAAAAACTCGTTTCAAATCACAAGTTTAATGAAAATAAAAATTTAGCAAAAGTTATAGAAATTCTTAAAAAAAATAAAATAGTTTCATTAGTTTCAGATGCAGGAACACCTACCATTTCAGATCCTGGGAGAATATTGATAAAAGAATGTGAGAAAAATGAAATAGAAGTATTCCCAATTCCGGGTGCATCTGCATTAAGTGCAGCAATTTCAATAAGTGGTTTTTCTGACAATTTCTATTTTTGTGGCTTTCTCCCAGAAAAACAAAATCAAATTAAAAAATTATTCAATAAATTATTATCGCTTGAAAGTTCAATTGTATTTTTCATATCCCCGAATAAACTTGAAAAAAGAATTGATGATATAAAAGAATTTTTTTTGAAAAGAGATATCATAATTTGTAGAGAAATAACAAAATATCATGAAGAATATATTCGAACACCTGTAAAAGAATTATCAAATATAAATTTTTCAAGAAAAGGAGAGATAACTGTTGTTATTTCTGAAACAAAAAAAGAAAAATTCAGTTATAAAGAACTTAATGAGTCTGATAAAAAAAAAGTTAAAATATTAATTAAAAAAATGTCAATTAAGGATATTGTAAAAAAAGTCTCAGAGAACAGAGAAATTTCTAAAAAACTTATCTATAAGTATTGTCTAGAAATAAAGAATGAAAATTAAAAAAATTATAATATTGTTTAGTTTCGTTATACTTTCGAGTTGTGTCGGATACTCTTCTTCAGGACTGTTAGGAACTGGTGTTTCAATTGCCTTTGATCCAAGGAGTCTTGGAACTCAAATCGATGACTCTATTATGCAACAAAATTTAAGAGCGAAATTATTATCAAAGGATAAAAATTATATTATTTCTGTTAAAACAAAAATTCTTGATGGAAGAATTTTTCTTACAGGAAAAGTAAATTCTGTTGAAGACAAACTTAAAATTACAAAGTTAGCTTGGGAGATTAAAGGTGCTAGATCTGTTAAGAATGATTTACAAATTAAAGAAAAATTTAATTTCAAAAGATCTGCAAAAGATATATTAATAACCTCACAGTTAAGAGCAACTTTAATTGGAAGTAAAAAAATTAAGGCTGTTAACTACAATATAGATACTTATAAAAAGAAAATATATATCTATGGTATAGCGCAAAATAAAAATGAAAGAGATGAAGTTATCAAAGAGGCTAAACAAATTTTAGATGTTGAGGATGTAATTACAAGTATTTTCTTGGTTGATGATCTAAGAGTTGTTAAAAAATAAAAAATATTTTATTTTGTTTTTTGATACTTAATTATCCCAGCCGAATAAGCAGCAACAGAAGCTAAATCTAATATTTCAGAAGTAGAGGATCGTAATGGTGCGATTTCTATTGGCTGTGCAAGACCGATTAATAATGGACCAATAACTTTAGCACCTCCCAATGTTTTCATAATTTTATTCGAAATTGCTGCACTATGTTGACCAGGCATTATTAATATGTTTGCATTTCCTACTATCTCAGAAAAAGGATACAAATCAGAATATTCTGCATTAAGAGCAACATCTGGCTGCATATCACCATCAAATTTAAAATCTACTTTTTTTTCTTTTAATAATTCTACCGCATCCCTTATATGTTTTGTTCTACTTGTTATTGGCTGACCAAATGTCGAATGAGATAAAAAAGCAACCTTAGGATCAAACCCAAATAATCTTGCAACTCTTGCTGACGAAATTGCTATATCTGCTAATTCATCAGATGAAGGATACTCATTAACTGATGTATCTCCAATAAATACAGTTTTGCCTTTACTAACAACCATATTTAATCCAAACATGATTTCGCCTTTTCTGGCAGATATTACTTTCTTTATTTTTTCTAGTGATTGAGAATATCTTCTAGTATTACCTGTAACCATTGCATCTGCATCTCCACATTCAACCATACAAGATGCCCAAATTACCCTATCATTTCTGATCATCCTGTCGCAATCTCTCTCAAGTAATCCTTGATCTCTGTGTAGTTTTTGAAAAAGAAACTTTACATATTTATCTCTCATTTGTTTGTTTGTAGAGTTTACAATTTTAATATTAAGATTTTCTCCATATCCAATCTCTTTAAGTCTTTGTTTGATGACTTTCTCTTTTGCAACAATTATAGGAGTTCCTAAACCACCATTTTTAAATGCAATTGCAGCTTTAAGCGTATTTTCATCCTCACCATCTGCAAATACTACAGTTTTTTGATTTTTTTTAATTTTAGAATTAATTCCTTGAAGGATAGTTACTGATGGGTCTAACCTCTGTTTTAATTGTTCAGCATATAAATTAAAATTTTCTATTTTTTTTCTAGCTACTCCAGTTTTGATTGCTGCTTTTGCTACCGCAACTGGTATTACACTTATTAATCTTGGATCAAATGTGGATGGAATAATGTAATCCTTACCATATTTGGGTCTATCCCCACCCATTGCTGCAGTAACTTCGTCTGGGACTCTTTCTCTAGCTAATTTTGCAATTGCATTAGCAGCAGCTATTTTCATTTCTTCATTTATTGTCTTTGCTCTTACATCAAGTGCTCCCCTAAAAATATAAGGAAAACCAATTAAATTATTAACTTGATTTGCATAATCTGATCTGCCAGTTGCTATAATTGCATCTTTACTAATTTTGTAAACTTCTTCTGGTAAAATTTCTGGATCTGGGTTTGCACATGCGAATATAATTGGATTTTTTGCCATTTTTTTAATCATTTCTTTTTTAAGAATACCCGCGGATGATAATCCTAAAAAAAAATCTGCATTTTTTAATGCATCGCTTAAGTTTTTATCATTTGTTTTTTTTGCATACTTTAGTTTCCACTTATTTAAACCTTTTCTATTTGAATTAATTACACCTTTACTATCAATCATTGTTAAATTTTGTTTTTTTACTCCTAATTTTAAAAATAAATCTGAGCATGCCATAGCAGATGCTCCAGCACCATTTACAACAACTTTAATTTTAGAAATTTTTTTTTTAGTAATATGAATTGAATTAATAAGAGCAGCTGATGTAATAATTGCTGTTCCGTGCTGGTCATCGTGAAATACAGGTATATCTAGAATTTTTTTAAGATTTTCTTCAATTATAAAACAATCAGGAGCAGCAATATCTTCAAGATTAATACCTCCAAAACTAACAGCAAAATTTTTTATACTATTTACTATTTCTCTAGGATCTTTGCTATCGATCTCTAAATCTATGGCATCTATGTCTGCAAATCTTTTAAATAATACTGCCTTGCCCTCCATAACAGGTTTTGATGCGATTGCACCTAAATTGCCCAAACCTAAAATTGCAGATCCATTGCTGATTACTGCAACTAAATTCCCTTTTGTAGTGAAATCGTATGCACGTTCTGGATTTTCAAAAATTTCTTTAACTGGGGCTGCTACACCTGGAGAGTAAGCTAAAGCCAAGTCTCTCTTCGATGTCATCGGTTTTGATGAATTTATCTCGATCTTTCCAGATTTATTTGAATTGTGAAATTCAAGTGCCTCCTTATCTGAATAATGTTCAATTTTGTTTTTTCTCATTAGGTAAATAAAATATACTATTAAGGTAAATTTAAGACTAATATGATTTATGAACCTCATTAAGTCAACAAGCACATTTAGTCTATTTGTTTTGTTAAGTAGGGTTCTTGGTTACATAAGAGATTTTTTCATAGCAATATACCTTGGTTCAGGACCTTTAGCAGATGCTTTTTTTGTAGCCTTCAGGATTCCAAATACTTTTAGAAGATTATTTTCAGAGGGAACTTTTAATGCTGCATTTGTTCCATCTTATTCTTCAGAACTACTTAAAACAAAAAAAAGTGCGAACTCATTTGCAAGTACAATTTTTAATCTATTGCTATTAGGCTTATTCTTTACAATCTTAATAATTGAAATATTCATGCCTGTTTTTATTAAAATTATTGCACCAGGATTTTCAAATGACTCAGAAAAATTAAATATTGCCATTGACTTAACTAGAATTACATTTCCTTTTTTGTTTTTTATTAGTCTCGCATCTTTTTTTTCAGCGATTTTAAACTCACATAATAAATTTGCTGTTGCATCTGCTGCACCAATAATTCTAAATATAATGTTAATAATTTGTTTGCTTTATGCTGAGAATTTAAATGATAATTTGGTTTATTACTTATCTTACACCGTTACACTTGCAGGCTTATTACAATTTATTTTTTTATTTGTATTTGTAAAAAAATATTTTGTAATAAACATAAATTTTCAATTTAAAATAAATAATAAAGTTAAAAACTTTTTTAGTAAACTTTTACCAAGTATATTTTCTTCTGGCGTGACACAAATAAATATTTTAGTTGGAACGATTATTGCATCTTTTCAGACAAGCGCAGTTTCTTATTTATATTATGCTGATAGAATTTATCAGATAAATCTTGCAATCGCTGGTATTGCTATAGGTACAGTAATACTACCAAATCTAAGTAGACATATTAAAAGAAATAACACTGTAAAAACTATAGAGCTACAAAATAAAGCTTTAGAGCTATGTCTATTTTTAAGTTTACCCGCATCACTTGCTCTCATTGTTGGTTCGGAACAAATTACATCTGCTTTATTTGGTTATGGTTCTTTTGATAAGTTAAGTGTTAGCAATTCTGCCAAAGCTTTGTTCTATTTTTCATTTGGGCTTCCAGCATTTTCTTTTATTAAAATTTTTTCAACTTTTTTATTTGCTAGAAATGATACTAAAACACCATTTAAGTATTCTTTAATTTCTGTAATTTTAAATATCACAATTAGTTTGATGCTATTTTCAAAGGTTGGTTTTATTATAATACCAATTGCAACCACAATCTCCTCTTGGTTTAATGGAATTATTTTATTGATTTTCGTAATAAATAAAAATTACTTTAAATTTAGTTCAAATTTTATTACACAAATATCAAAAATCATTATCTCAAATATTTTCACAATTTTTATATTTTATTTTTTAATTAATTATTTTGAAAACTCATTAGACTATTTAAATAATTATAAATTTATTTTTATTATTTTGATTGTTTTATTTACTCTGGCTTCATACATTGGAATTTCAATTATTATAAAAGCCTTTAAAATTTCATATATTAATTTAAAGTATTAAAAAATGTCCAAAAAAATATTCTCCGGCGTTCAACCCACAGGTAATCTTCACCTAGGTAACTACCTTGGAGCTATAAAAAATTTCGTTGATTTAAATAATGATAATCAAAATGAATGTATCTTTTGTGTTGTAGATTTACATGCAATAACTGTTAAACAAGATAAAAATGAATTAGAAAAAAATATTCATGAAACAGCTGCAACGTTTATAGCAAGTGGTATTGATCCAAGTAAAAGTATTATTTTTAAACAGTCACAAGTTCATGCACATGCAGAAGGTTCATGGATGTTAAGTTGTATGGCACCAATGGGTTGGTTAAATAGGATGACACAATTTAAAGAAAAAGCTGGTAAAGATAAGGAAAAAGCCTCCGTAGGTCTTTATATTTATCCGATATTGATGGCCAGTGATATATTGCTTTATGATGCTACACATGTACCAGTTGGCGAGGACCAGAAACAGCATTTAGAGTTAACAAGAGACATAGCTCAAAAATTTAATAAAGATTTTAATTGTGATGATTTTTTAAAAGTTCCAGAACCTTTAATTAAAAAAAATTTTTCAAGAATAATGAGTTTAAAAGACGGTTTAAAAAAAATGAGTAAATCAGATCCGTCAGACCTTAGTAGAATTAACTTAACTGATACTAAAGATAAAATTATTAATAAAATTAAAAAAGCAAAAACAGACTCTTTTCCCATTCCAAATGAGGAACAAAAATTAAAAGAAAGACCAGAAGCTAAAAATTTACTTGGAATTTATTCTAGCATTTCAAATAAAACTTTGGATAAAACTTTAGATGAATTTGGGGGAAAAAATTTTTCTGATTTAAAAACAGATTTGGCTGAAATCTTATCAAATAAAATTTCTCCAATCTCTGATGAAATAAAAAGATTAATTAATAATAAAGAATATTTGGATAAAGTTCTTAAGGAAGGGGCTAGCAAAGCTGAGGAAATTGCAGGAAAGAAGATAGAAGAAATGAAGAAAATAATAGGTTTTTAAAATTCTTTAAATTTAATAATAAATGACTATATAATTATTATGTTCATTCAAACACAAAAAACACCAAACCCAAATTCTTTGAAATTTTTACCTGGTAAAAAAGTATCAAATGATGGTCCTTATGAATTTTTAAATGAGGATCAAACAGAAATCCCTATATTAAAAAATATTTTATCAATAAATGGTGTTACAGGCATATTTTTGAGTGAGGATTTTCTATCAATTAACAAATCTCAAGATGAAAAATGGGAAAATATTAAGCATATAGTGATTGCCCACCTCAATGAATACTATGATGAAGGTAATGAATTTATCATTAATAAAAAAATAGAAATAGATTATAATCAAAAAGATTTCGGCGAAATTGAAAATAAAATAATAAAGATATTAGAAACTAAAATTAGACCAGCAGTTGCAAGAGATGGTGGAGACATAACATTTAAAGAATTTAAAGATGGAAAAGTAACAGTTGTGTTAAAAGGTAGTTGCTCAGGATGTCCATCTTCAACTCTAACTTTAAAACAAGGAGTTCAAAACCTTCTTTGTCACTACATTCCTGAAGTTAAAGAAGTTTTAGCTGTATAATATCAATTCTATAAAATATAAAGAAATAATAGAGATATGAAAAAAAAAAATTTTAGTAAAAATAAATATAACAGCAATCTTAATTTTTTTAAAACATTATTTACAAGTTTGATAGTCATATTTGTATTTTCAGTTCTACCAAACTCAGTAAGCTTTTTAAAAAAAAACCTAAAACCAAATGAAGTTGTGGTTAATTCTTCCAAACAAAACTTTGATGAAATACTAGATAAACAGAATAAAAAAAATAATATAATTAAGTATTCTATTAAAGACAGATTTTCGTGGAATATCTTTGAGGATATTGATGTTTTTGGAAAAGATGAAAATGAAGAGGATCCTCAAAGATTAAGTGCATCAACAATTGAAGAGTTATTTAGAGAAAATAAATATAATCTTGATACTGTTAAAAAAACTAAATTAGTAAATGCGGGCAACCAATTAACAAAACTCCCTAAGGAGCTAAAAAATATTGAAAGTTCAAAAAAAAGAAAAGAATTATTTATTAAAATTGTATTACCATTGATCATTGAGGAAAATCTTAAAATAAGACTTGACCGAAAAAAACTTTTTGAAATTTTAAATAAAAATAATACTTCAAAACGAGACAAAGCATGGCTTGAACTTAAATTTAAAAAGTATGGTCTACAAAACAAGGATTTAACAAAACTAAAGATAAGGATGGATGAAATTCCAGTTTCACTAGCAATAGCTCAAGCAGCTAAGGAAACTGGTTGGGGAAGTTCGAGATTTGCGCAAGAAGGAAATGCATTATTTGGACAATGGACATGGTCTGGTGAAGGCATTAAGCCTCTAGAAGTTGAAAAGGATAAAAAACACAAAGTTGCTAAGTTTAAAATTTTAAAAGCTTCTGTAAGAGCTTATCAAAGAAATTTAAATACGCATGCTAGCTATAAAGAATTTAGAATTGAACGAGCAATTCAAAGAGATAATGATGGAAAGTTAGACAGTTTAAAACTGGTTAATTTTTTAGAAAAATACGCAGAAACAGGCAAAGAATATACTGAAGTTCTTAAAAAAATTATTAATCAGAATGCTTTAACTGATTTTGATG
Source organism: Pelagibacteraceae bacterium AG-337-G04 (assembly GCA_003282205.1). Classification (GTDB taxonomy): domain Bacteria; phylum Pseudomonadota; class Alphaproteobacteria; order Pelagibacterales; family Pelagibacteraceae; genus Pelagibacter. The sequence goes on along the minus strand of QBZW01000008.1, from coordinate 39,516 downwards.
ATGTAGATATTTTACCAACAAGTTTAAAAATGAAAAATCTAATTTAGAGTAAACTGGGTTCCAAACCATCTCCATCCATCTTTATCTTTCATTGAACAATTAATTCTTCCTCTTCTTGGTAAAAATTTTTCAGTAAAAATAACTTCAATTTTGTCTTTTTTATAATTTAGTTTAGAGTCTTTCCAATCTCCACCTTCATTCGAAAAGCAATTTATTTTATTAATTTTAGGTTGATCATTAAAAAATTCTATTACTAATTCAGGTGGATTATTAGCTTCTAGTAAAAATTTTTCTTCTGGAATTATGACTTTATATTGAATTGGCAAAAGATTAATTAAAAATTTAAATCTTTCAAGTTCTCCATACTTCTCATTTATGGGGAATCTAGGTAACTCATATTTATCTTTATTTAAATCTATAACTCCTGAATGTTGGCCAAAAGCAAAGTCAAACTTTTCAGTAATATATTTCTTTTGTTCTAAACTATACTCGCCAAACGGGTATGAAAAAAATTTAGAATTATATCCAAGATTTTTTTCAAATATTTTTATTGACTTAAGAATATCTGTTTCAAATTTTTCAAAATTATATTTTACTAAGTATTCATGTGAATGTGAGTGATTTCCTATAAATACAAAATCCTCGTTTGATATCTCTATAATTTCATCCCAACTCATATAACCTTTATTACCTACGGCTTCTGTTGAAACAAATAAAATGAATGGAATTCTCTCTCTTTTTAGAATTGGCCATGCATTTAAATAAAAAGAGGAAAATGCATCATCAATAGTTATTAAAACTTTTTTTTCTTTACTTACTTTATTAAACTCTAATTCAAAGTTTTTTGGATTTAAAAATGAGAGATTATTTTCTCTAATAATATTTAAATGTTCTCGAAATACATCAATTTTTATATTAGTTGAAGGATATTTGTTTTCTTCAAATCTATGATACATTAAGGCCAAAATTCCCTTTTCTTTAGGTTCATATTTCTTGTTTACAGTATCTGCATAAGCATTTAAAAAAAATAGGTAAATAATGATAAATTTAATAATTGATGCGGCTAATGAAGAAATTGTTTTTGTGATCATTGCTGATACACAACTATATACTAGCAAACATATTAACAGTAGAGAAAACTTTGATAAATTTATGGTATTACTTTTAAATTTTTTAAACAAAAAAAAATACAAGATAAGTAATATTGATAAAATTTTTGTAAATTTAGGACCTGGAAAATTTACCAGTCTTAGAATTTCTTTATCAGTAGCCAAAGCAATATCGTTGGTAAATAATGCTATTCTAGTTGGTTTTAAATCTCATGATTTATCAAACAATAATTACAAAAATTTAATTAAGATGGATAAAAAAAAATTATCAAATAAAAGTTTGATTAATCCCATATATTAGAGTTAAAATTACCAAATGTCAGATAAAATAGAACAAAAATTTCAAAAAAAAGGACTTAAATTAACCGACCAAAGAAGAACAATTGCAAGAGTTATTTTAGAGTCCAAGGAAGCATATGGAGAATCAGATCATCCTGATGTTGATGAATTATATAATAGGGTTTCAAAGATAGATACTAAGATTAGTATCGCGACTGTATATAGAACTGTAAAGCTTTTTGAAGAAGCAGGTATATTAACAAAGCATGATTTTAAATCAGGAAAAGCTAGATATGAAATGAATGACGATCATAATCATCTTATTGATATTAAAACAGGTGAAATTATAGAATTTGTTGATGATGAGATTAATAAATTACAGAAAAAAATTGCTGAAAAGTACGGATATAATTTAGTGGATCATAAATTAGAGCTGTATGGTATTAAAAAAAAATAAATGCAAAGCTTTTTTAAACTCTGATTTTAATTTAAAAAATGTTAGGAAAAAAAATTTTTATTAAAACCTTCGGCTGTCAAATGAATGAGTACGATTCCAATAGAATATATGACTCTGTAAGCAAGTTAGGATTTATTAAAACTGATGATCAGTCAAATGCAGATTGTTATATTTTAAACACATGTCATATACGCGATAAAGCAAAAGATAAAGTTTATGATGAAATCGGAAGAGTTAAAAAATTATATAGAGATAAAAAAAAACCAATAATGGTAATAGCTGGATGTGTTGCACAAGCTGAAAATGAAGAAATGGTCAATAGAGAACCATATATAGATATTATACTTGGTCCACAATCATATCACAAAGTAAACGATGTATTAAAAAAACATATTATAAATTTAAAACAAGAAGAAACTGAATTTGATACTATATCAAAATTTGGATACTTTGATCAAATAAAAAATAAGGATAGTAAAATATCATCATTTCTTACAATTCAAGAAGGATGTGATAAATTTTGTCATTTTTGTGTGGTACCTTATACAAGAGGTCCAGAGTACTCCAGACCATTCGATAAAATAATATCTGAAGCAGAACAGTTAATAGAAAATGGGGCGAAAGAATTAACTCTGTTAGGACAGAATGTTAATGCTTATTCACATGTAGAAAATTCCAAAGAGTATAGACTTTCTCATTTAATAAATTACTTAAATCAATATTCAGAGTTAGAGAGAATAAGATACACAACTTCACATCCTAGAGATATGACAGACGACTTAATTGATTGTTATTCATCCAGTCAAAAACTAATGCCGTTTGTCCACCTACCTATCCAAAGTGGATCAAATAGGATGTTAGAATTAATGAACAGAAAACATACTGTAGACGATTATGTAAATATTTATGAAAGATTAAAAAAAATTAATAAAGAAATAGAATTTTCTAGTGATTTTATTATTGGCTATCCAAGTGAAACACAAAAAGATTTTGAGGAAACATATAAACTAATAAACAAAATTAAATTTATTAATTCTTTTTCATTCATTTTTAGCCCAAGACCTGGAACAAAAGCATCAACACTACAAATGATTGAAAAAAATACTGCTAAAGAAAGACTATTATTAATTCAGGACAGATTATTTAATAATCAGAAAGAAAAGAATAAGTCGATGGAAAATCAAATTATCGATGTACTTGTAGAAAACAAAATGGAAAAAAAAAAAAAATATTTTGGAAGAAATAAGTATATTTCTCCTGTAATATTTGATGCAGACGATAGTCAAATTGGTAAGATAGTTAAAGTAAAAATACAAAATAGTAATCAGAACACTTTATTTGGTTCAATATGTAAAAATATGCGAGCGGCTTGAATTGAGTAATTTAAATAAAAAAAAAATTATCTCAGAGCTTAAATTTGTATATTCTGAAAACAACACTTTAAGCATAATATTTCAAAATAATGATTTGTTACTTGGTGTAGCAGGAGAGTTTAATAATAATTTAAAAGAATTAGAGAAAATTACAAAAACTAGCTTATATTCTAGAGGAAATTCTATCTCAGTAAAAGGTGATCCAGAAAAGAATAATTTGATCAAAAATGCTATACAATTTTTGACTGATCAGTTTTTAAATAATGGATCAATTGAAAAAAAAGATATAATTTCTTCTGTAAACGAATTTATGATTGACGAAAAAAATAAAACTGAAAAAAAAGTAGAATATATAATTAAAACTCCTAAAAAGTCTGTAATACCACGGTCTGAAAGACAGAAAGATTATGTCAGGGCTTTAAAGGAGTCAGACATAATCATTTCAGCTGGACCTGCTGGAACTGGTAAGACTTTTTTAGCAGTTGCCATAGCACTAACAATGTTATTAGACAAAAAAATAGAGAGAATTATTTTATCGAGACCAGCTGTCGAAGCTGGAGAAAGACTTGGATTTTTACCCGGTGATATGAGAGAAAAAGTAGATCCATATTTAAGACCATTATACGATTCTCTATACGATTTATTAGATTTTGAAAAGATACAAAAAAAAATTGAAGTTGGTGACATAGAAATAGCACCGCTAGCATTTATGAGAGGCAGAACTTTAAAAAATTCTTTTGCAATTCTTGATGAGGCACAAAACGCAACAGATACGCAGATTAAAATGTTTTTAACTAGAATTGGAGAAAACTCGAAAATAGTAATAAATGGTGATCCCTCACAAATAGATTTACCAAACAAATCACTTTCAGGTCTTCACAGATCAAAAAAATTACTGGGACATCTAAAAGAAATTTCTGTAGTTGATTTTGATCATAAAGATGTAGTTAGGCACCCACTTGTATCTAAAATCGTTAAGGCATATTCAGATCAAAGCTCCGACGGATGATAAAAGCCAATGTAATATCTAGCTATTCAAATTGGAAAAAAATTATAAAAAAGCCAAACGATTATTTAAAGAAAAGACTTAAAATATTATCTAAAAAGCCCTTATTTGCCAGAAAAAATCACGAATTCTCGATACTTCTGACCAATGATAAAAAAATGAAATATTTAAATCTTAAATTTAGAAAAAAAAATAAAACTACTGATGTTTTATCCTTTCCAATTAAAATTAAAGAGAAAAAAAGAATATATGTAGGTGATATAGCAATCAGCTTTGAAATTATTAAAAAACGATCAAAAAAAACAAATTTCTTTCTAGAGTTTGATAAAATGTGGATACATGGATATCTTCATTTAATTGGCTATGATCATAAGAATTTAAATGATTTTAAAAAAATGTTTAAAAAAGAAAAATTAATATTGAAATATTTTCATAAATTAAATTGACTTTATTAAATAAAAATAAAATTCTATTATTCTCATTTGTATTCTTATTTGGTCTAATATCCTCTTTTAGCCTTCCACCCTACAATTTATTCTATATAAATTTCTTATCATACCCAGCTCTTCTATGGATATTATTACTTTATTCAAAAGATAAAATAATTTCATTTAACATTGGATGGATATTTGGATTTGGCTACTTTATTTCAAATTTATATTGGATAACAAATTCGTTGACTTTTGAAGATATCTTTAAACCTCTAATACCATTTGCTCTAATTTTAATTCCATTATTTTTAGGATTATTTTATGGTTTTTCAACTCTAGTTTTTTCATTTTTAAATCCTAAAAAAAATCTTTTATCAATTTTGATTTTTGCTACTATTTTGTCTATATTTGAATATATTAGAAGTTTTTTATTTGGAGGGTTTCCTTGGAATTTAATTGCTTTTAGCTTAGTAAATTATTTAGAATTTATTCAAATACTTTCCATAACAGGGACATATGCTTTTAATTCGTTAGTTATTCTATTATTTTTATTTCCAATTATATTATTTTTTAATTACAAAAAAAAAATAAAAGTAGGTATATTTATTTTTTTTTTATTAGCCCTTTTTACTAATTATTTTTGGGGCAACTCAAATTTGAGGCAGTTTGAGTTGACTGAAAAAAAAGATTTAGGTTTTAGTATTAAGATAATTTCCCCTACGATTAATATAATTAGATATTTTCAAAATGAAAATACCAATGAATTTGTTCTTGAGTTGATTAATATTTCTAAACCAAAGCCATCAAGGGAAACACTATTTATTTTACCTGAAGGTATTCTCTCAATTATTGACTTTGAGGACCTTAAAAAATTAAAATCTCTTTTTTCAAAAAATTTTTCAAAAAAACATAAGATTATTTTTGGAATGAATATAAATGAAAAACAAAAAATTTATAATTCGCTTTTACTAGTAGATAAAGATCTCAATATTTTACAAAAATACTATAAGAATAAATTGGTACCATTTGGTGAGTTTTTACCATTTGAAAATATATTAAGTAATTTAGGATTTAAAAAAATCACCCAAGGTTATCAATCTTTCTCTGCAGATAATCAAAGAGATCTAATTAGTTTCAATAATTTTAGTTTCGTCCCACTTATTTGCTACGAAATTATTTATTCTGGTCGAATAAATAGTAGTGAAAAAAATTATGATTTTATATTAAACATCTCTGAGGACGGTTGGTTTGGAAACTCTATTGGTCCATCTCAGCATTTCTCTCACTCAATTTTCAGATCTATTGAGGAAGGCAAGCCAGTCATCCGTTCATCAAATAATGGGATTTCAGCCTTTATTAATCCAAAAGGACAGGTAATTGATAAAATCTTAACAACCGATAAGGGATTTATTGAGATACAATCTTTCAAAAAGTCTAACAAAACATTCTTTGGTTCTCATGGTAATAAGATCTTCTTTTATTTTCTATCTATTTATATTAGTTTAATTTTTTTTTTTAAAATAAGGGAGAATTAATGAAGAAAAATTTTTTATTTACTAGTGAGTCAGTGTCAGAGGGACACCCAGACAAAGTTTGTGACAGAATTTCAGATATGGTTGTGGATAGTTTTTTAGCTTCCGAACCCCAAGCAAGAGTTGCTTGTGAAACTTTAACAACAACAAATAAAGTTGTATTAGCTGGAGAAGTAAGAGGACCTGAGCTTAAAGAAGATGAGTTAATCTCAAAAGTCAGAGATTGTATTAAGGATATTGGCTATGATCAAGATGGCTTTTCTTGGAAGGAGCAAACTAAAATTGAAACACATTTACACTCACAATCAGCAGATATTGCGATGGGAGTAGACTCTGCAGGAAATAAAGATGAGGGTGCTGGGGACCAGGGAATTATGTTTGGTTATGCTTGTAATGAAACAGACGTATTGATGCCAGCTCCAATCCATTATTCACATAAAATATTGAGATTAATGGCTGAAGATAGAAAATCAGATAAGCTTAATGGAATTGAGCCAGATTCAAAAAGTCAAATTACAATAGAGTACAAAGATGGTATACCAGCTGCTGTAAAATCAGTAGTTATTTCTACACAACATTCCAAAGATGTTAATTTGGCTCAAGTTAAAGAACTCTGTATACCTTACATAGAGAGATCAATCCCTAAAAACCTATTGGGCAGTCTTGATGAAAAAGAGATTTATATTAATCCTACTGGTAACTTTGTAATTGGTGGTCCAGATGGAGACAGTGGTTTAACTGGTAGAAAAATTATTGTTGACACATACGGTGGAGCTGCACCTCATGGAGGAGGTGCATTTTCCGGTAAAGATCCTACAAAAGTTGATAGATCGGCAGCATACGCATCAAGATATTTGGCTAAAAATGTTGTAGCATCAAAAATTGCTGATAAATGTTTAATCCAATTAGCATATGCGATAGGAGTATCTAAACCTCTATCAATTTATGTAGATTTGTTTGATAATGATGAGGAAAAAAATCTACACGTTGAAAAACTTATAAAAGAAAATTTTGATTTAAGTCCAAGAGGAATAAGAGAAATGCTTGGTTTGAACAAACCTATATATGAGAAAACTGCTGCATACGGCCACTTTGGCAGAATTCCTGAGAACGATGGATCATTCTCATGGGAAAAAACTGATAAATCTGGGGTTTTTAGCAAGTAAATATTGTTGTAAACTTATTAAAAATAACTATATTTCACAAACATTGTTGAAATTTCAAAATGGGCTAAGGCCCATTTTTTTTTGTAAAAATTATGTTAAATAAGAGAGCAGATAAACTAGAGTTGTTAAGAATTGCAGAAGCTGTTGCATTAGAGAAATCTATAGATATAGAACTAATTATAAATTCTATGGAAACTGGTATAGCTAAAGCAGCTAAATCAAAATTTGGATCTGATAATGAGATAAAAGTGCAAATTAATAGAGACAATGGAGATATAGGAATATTTAAAAAGCTATTAATTGTTGATAAACCAGAAAATTCTAATATTGAAATTACTTTACAAGATGCAATAAAATTAAATGACTCAAATAGTAGTAAAAAAATTGGAGATGAAATTCTCCAGCCTTTACCATCATTTGATTTTGGAAGAATTGCTGCACAAACGGCAAAACAAGTTATAAGCTTTAATGTTAGGGAGGCAGAAAGAGAGAAACAATATAGTGATTTTATTGATAAAAAAGATACAATTTTAAGTGGTATTGTAAAAAGATTAGAATTCGGAAACGTAATTGTAGATCTAGGTCGAACAGAGGCAATAATTCAAAAGAATGAAATGATCCCAAGAGAAAATATTAAAGCAGGTGATAGAGTTAAAGCATATTGTTTAGACGTTAGAAGAGAACCAAGGGGACAACAAATTTTTTTATCTAGATCCCACACAAAATTCATGGAAAAACTATTTGTGCAAGAGGTACCTGAAATTTATGATGGTCTAATTAAAATAAAATCTTCCTCAAGAGACCCTGGTAGCAGAGCAAAAATATGTGTTCAAGCAATAGATACCTCTTTAGATCCTGTTGGAGCTTGTGTTGGAATGAGAGGTAGTAGAGTTCAAGCTGTTGTCAACGAACTTCAGGGGGAAAAAATAGATATTGTGAATTGGTCTGAAGATCCTGCTATAGTCGTATCCAATGCTTTATCTCCAGCTGAAGTCCAAAGAGTAAATGTTGACAATGATGCAAAAAAACTTGACGTAATCTTAACAGAGGAGAATTTGAGTAAAGCAATTGGCCGAAGAGGTCAGAATGTAAGACTAGCAACTAAACTTCTAAATTATGAAATAAATATAATGACAGAGCAAGAGGACTCGGAAAGAAGACAATTAGAATTTAAGGAGAAAACAGACAATATTGTTAAAAATTTAGAATTGGATGAAACTTTAGGACAACTTTTGGTTGCTGAGGGATTTTCTTCGATTGACGATATCAAAGATAGTTCTCCAGAAGTACTTGTTAAGATTGAAGGTATTGAGGATGAAACAGCTAAAGAACTTATTGATAGAGCAAAAGAATTTTACGAAAAAGATCAAGAGGAGATTTCGAAAAGAATAAAAGACCTTGGATTAAAAAATGATCTGATTACTCACGAAGGTTTAACACCTGGAATGCTAGTAACATTAGGAGAACAAAAAATATTAACTTTAACTGACTTAGCAGATTTAGCTTCAGATGAGTTAACAGGAACATATGACATGATAAAAGGCGAAAGAGTAAAAATTAAAGGATACCTTGAGGACTTCGCACTGTCAAAGCAAGAATCTGATAATTTGATTATGTCAGCAAGAGATAAAGTTTATAAAGACTGAGAAATGGAAAATGGAAAAAAAAAAATTAAAGTTATCAATATCAGGAAGTTCCAAAAAAACTTTTAATAGTATAGAGCAAGCTAAATCAAAATCTAAAAATACTGTTTTTATTGAAAAAAAGAGTTCAAAATTTGTCGGAAAATCACAATTTTCAAGAAAAAATAATAATATCCCTAAAACAACTGTTAGTAATTTTTCAAAACCAAATAATTTAACTCGAACACCTAATCAACCTAGCTCTGATTTTGAAAAAAGAAAATTGGCAGAGCAAAGAGCCACAAGAAGATTAAAAGGAGAGTCTCCACAAAAAGAGAATAAATCCAATAAAACTATTGGCAAAAGAAGAGAGTTAAAATTGACTATTTCAAGAGCGCTAAGTGATGATCATACTGAAATTAAATCAAGAAGTTTAGCATCTTTAAAGAGAGCTAAACAAAAAGAAAATAGAAACTTAAATCAAATAGAAAACAAAGAAATTTTTCAACAGATAAAAAGAGAGGTAAAACTTCCTGAGGTAATAACAATCAAAGAGTTAGCAAACCGAATGGCAGAACAGTCTAGTAGTATTATTAAACACTTGATTGGTATGGGAGTAACAGTAACTATTAATAACACAATCGACGCTGAGACAGCAGAATATTTAGTTAAAGAATTTGGCCATAACCCCATACGTGAGACAAAAGTCGAGGATATTATTGAAAAAATAAAAGAGGTAAAATCAGAAAACTTAAAAAATAGAGCTCCAATTGTTACTGTCATGGGTCATGTTGACCATGGTAAAACTTCTGTTCTAGATGTTTTGAGAGAAGCAAATGTAGTTTCAGGAGAATTTGGGGGTATTACACAACATATTGGTGCTTATCAAATTAGTCATAATAATAATAAAATAACTTTTATTGATACTCCTGGTCACGCAGCTTTCACAGAGATGAGAGCTAGAGGTTCTAGGCTTACAGATATAGTAATATTGGTAATTGCAGCAGATGATGGTGTTAAGCCTCAAACTATTGAGTCAATAAAACATGCAAAAGCTGCTAAAGTTCCGATTGTTGTTGCGATAAATAAATGTGATTTACCTGAAGCCGATCCACAAAAAATAAAAAATCAGTTATTAGAATATGAATTGATTGCTGAAGATTTATCAGGTGATACGTTGATGGTTGAAATTTCAACTAAAACTAAAAATAATTTAGATAAACTAGTAGAGTCTATTTTACTACAAGCTGAGTTATTAGATTTAAAAACAGATTTTGAGACAAATGCTAAAGGTATAGTTTTAGAATCAAAAATAGATATTGGAAGAGGCCCAGTTGCAAATATTGTTATAACTGCAGGAACTCTAAAAACGGGAGATTATTTTGTTAGTGGTTTAAAATGGGGAAAAGTAAGAGCAATAATAAATGATAAAGGTAAAAATATTGATATCGCTGAACCAGCTACTCCAATTGAGATTATTGGTATAAATGGTGCAGCAAAATCTGGTGATGATTTCATTGTACTACGAAATGAAAAAGAAGCTAAATCTTTATGTGAAGCAAGAGTCGAAGAGGCTAAAGATGACAAAATACCACTTACTTTTGTTACACAAGACTCAGCTTTCCAGAATTCCGTATCAGAAGAACTGAATATTATAATTAAATCTGATGTTCATGGTTCATCCGAGGCAATTAAAAATGCCATAGATAAAATTAAGCATGATGAAGTAAAACCAAAAATACTTCTTTCAGATATTGGTATGGTAACTGAAACGGATGTAACTTTGGCAAAAGCCTCCAATGCAGTAGTGATTGCATTCAATGTTAAGCCAAGTAAAGAAGCAAAGAAAAGAGCTGAACAAGAAAAAGTTTCTATCTCATCTTTCAATATAATTTATGAAGTATTAGATTTTATTAAAGGTAAGATGGGTGGACTTCTATCACCAGATGTTGAAGAAAAAATTATAGGAACAGCGGAAATACTAGAAATTTTTAAAGTTTCAAAAGTTGGAAAAGTTGCTGGATCTAAAGTAGTAGACGGTGAAATAACCCAAAATTCTAGTGCAAGGGTTATCAGAGATGGAAATATAATATTTAGTGGAAAAATCGGTTCAATTTTTAGAGAAAAAGATCAGACTAAACAAGTCTCTGCAGGGTTAGAATGTGGAATTACTCTTAAAGATTTCAATGATTATCAAAAAAAAGATATTATAGAAGTTTATAATTCAACTATAACTGAGAGAACGATTTAAATGAAATATTTAGGCAAACCCATTACTCAAAGACAATTAAGAGTTGGCGAAATGATAAAACAAACTTTAGGTATGCTTTTTATAAGAGATGAAGTAAAAATACCAAATTTATCTACAAAAGAAATTACAGTTACAGAAGTAAGAATGTCGCCGGATTTAAAAACTGCAAAAATATTTGTAATGCCATTAGGTGGAAAAAATACTGAGGAAATTATAGAAAAATTAAAATTGTCGTCATTTATGATCAGAAAAGTTTTATCCAAAAAAATTGTTATGAAATTTTTACCAAAGCTTTTTTTTGTAAAAGACGATTCTTTTGATTATGCAGAAAAAATAGAAAATTTAATTAAACAAACTAATAAATAAGGAAAAAAATGAGAGAAAAAGTAAAAGAACTACAAATCCATCAAAAAGATACTGGATCTTCAGAAGTTCAGGTTGCTCAATTAACTGGAAAAATTGAGAGTCTATCAAAGCATATAAAACAATTCAAAAAGGATAAGCACTCTTCAGTTGGTCTTTTGAAGGCTGTAAATAGAAGAAAAAAATTATTAGACTATTTAAAGAAAAATAATATGGAGTCTTATAAATCAGTATTAACAAAATTAAATTTAAGGAAGTAAATGTTTAAAGTAGTAAAAAAAGAAATAGAATTAAGTGGAAAAAAAATAAGCTTAGAAACAGGAAAGATAGCAAGACAGGCAGATGGAGCAATTATAGCTCAATGTGGCGAGACAGTTGTTTTAGCAACAGCCGTTGGTGCAAAAAAGGTAAATCCAGATATGGATTACTTTCCATTATCTGTAAATTACCAGGAAAAATATTACGCAGCTGGTAAAATCCCAGGTGGATATTTTAAAAGAGAGGCTAGACCAACTGAAAGTGAAACACTTATCTCAAGATTAATTGATAGACCTATCAGACCGCTGTTTCCAGAGGAATTTAAAAACGAGGTACAACTTTTACCAACAGTAATATCTTATGACAAAGAAAATGAAGCAGATATTTTATCTATCATTGCATCCTCAGCGGCTTTAGCAATCTCAGGAATGCCTTTTATGGGCCCAGTTGGAGCGTCTAGAGTTGGCTTCATTGAAGGAAAATGCGTCCTCAATCCATCTAAGACTGAATTAAAGAAATCTAAACTAGATTTAGTAGTAGCAGGAACTAAAGATGCTGTCTTAATGGTTGAGTCTGAGGCAAATGGTTTAACTGAAGAAGAAATGTTAAATGCTGTTAAATTTGGACACGAAGGTTTTGTTCCGATAATAGAAATGATCGAAGATCTTGCAAAAGAATGCAGAAAACCCGAATGGACATTTGAGAAAAAAGATCTTTCTGAGATAAAAAAGAAATTAGAAGAGGAATTTACTGAAGATTTGAAAAAAGCTTTTTCTACAAGAGATAAGCAAGATAGATCAAATCAAATTTCTGAAATTACTGAAAAAGCTAAAAAGTTGTATGAGGAAAATGAAGCTTACACTGATTTAGATGTAAATTCTCAGCTAAAAAATTTAGAAAAATCTATTGTAAGAACTGATATTCTAAAAAATAAAAATCGTATTGATGGAAGGGGTCTAGCAGATGTAAGGCCAATTTTGTGTGAAGTAGGTATATTGCCAAGAGTTCATGGCTCAGCACTATTTACAAGAGGAGAAACTCAAGCAATTGTTACAGCTACTCTAGGTACATCTGATGATGAGCAAAGAATTGAAAGTTTAGATGGCCTTCAAAAAGAAAGATTTATGCTTCACTATAACTTCCCTCCATTTTCAGTTGGTGAAACCGGTAGAATTGGAACTGGTAGAAGAGAGATAGGCCATGGTAAGTTAGCTTGGAGGGCAATAAATTCGTCTTTACCATCAAAAGAAAACTTTCCTTACACATTCAGAATTGTTTCAGAGATAACCGAGTCTAATGGTTCATCATCAATGGCCACTGTTTGTGGAACTTCACTTGCTCTTATGGATGCAGGTGTTCCTATTAAAGAGCCAGTTGCAGGTATTGCAATGGGTTTAATAAAAGAAGGCGATGATTTTTCTGTACTATCAGATATTCTTGGCGATGAGGATCACCTTGGAGATATGGATTTTAAAGTTGCAGGCACTAAAGATGGGATCACATCTTTACAAATGGATATAAAGATAACTGGAATTACATTTGAAATTATGGAGCAGGCTTTAAATCAGGCAAAAGATGGTAGAGTTCATATTTTAGGTGAAATGAATAAAGCATTAGATAAATCTAGAGACGATGTTGGAAAACATACTCCAAAAATGGAAAAGATTACTGTTGATAAAAAAGATATTGCGGCAGTCATTGGAAAAGGTGGAGCAACAATCAGAGAAATTGTCGAAAAATCTGGTGCTAAAGTTGATGTAAATGATGAAGGTGTTGTTACAGTTGCAGCTCCAGATGAAGAGTCGAGAAACATTGCTATGCAAATGATTAAAGACATAACTGCTAAAGCTGAATTAAATAAAATTTATAACGGAAAAGTTATGAAAATTATGGAATTTGGAGCATTTGTTAATTTCTTAGGAAAACAAGATGGACTTGTCCACATTTCTGAGCTTGCAGATAAAAGAGTTGCTAAAGTAACAGATGTTGTTAAAGAAGGTGACGAAGTTAAAGTAAAAGTTATTGGGTTTGATAGAGGAAAAGTCAAACTTTCTATAAAACAAGCAGCGATTTAATTTATAAGAGCATTAAGATGAAAAAATTTGAAGAGTTAATGTCTGTCAGCGGTGAGATAGAAAATATTACTGCAGAAGAAGCTAAAAATAAACTAAATGATCCTAACGTTCAATTTATCGATGTCAGAGATAAGGAGAGTTTTTCAAAAGGAACAATTGGAAACGCTATTCATATGGATAGAGGATTATTAGAATTCTATTTAGCTGAAGGTAGTCCAATTGAAAATGATATAATAAAAAATAATCCAGACAAAGAATATGTTGTATTCTGTGGTGTTGGTGGACAAGGAACCTTAGCTACTAAAACCATGAAAGATATGGGTGTGAAAAATGTAAAAAACATTTCTGGTGGCATGGCTGAGTGGAATAAAATTAAAGATTGATATTGAATTTATATTCAAAATTAAAATCTTATTTATCAAAAAGTAAGTATGGTAAATATTTACTAGTTGGAGGTTTTGCATTCTTTTTTATAAAAGGTTTAATATATCTAGTCCTTATAATTGCAGTTTTTTTTGGATTTAAGTCTTTCTGATTACTGACTCTCAGGGATAAAAAGCAAGCAAAGTCCATTACTACAGTATCTTTTACCACCATCAGGACCATCATTAAATACATGGCCGTGATGAGCACCACAATTTGCACAGCTATATTCAGTCCTCTTCATACCAAAAGAATAATCAGTTTTTGTTACAAATACGCCTGGTATTGCTTCGGTGAATGAAGGCCAACCAGTTCCACTATCAAATTTTGCAGTGGACTCAAATAGTTTCACACCACAATTTGCGCAATGGTAAGTCCCTTTTCTTTTCTCATAATTTAATTCGCTAGTACCAGCACGTTCAGTACCCTCTTCAAACATTATTATTTTTTGCTCATTTGTAAGATCTGGATTTATAATATTGTATTCACTCTCATCTTTTTTTAATTTTTTTTTAAATCCTACTAAATTATTTGCTAATGATGCTAAAGGATAAAATATTATTCCTAATATAGAAGCTCCAGTAATTTTTAAAAAATTTCTTCTCACAATAGATTATAATTATTTAATTTTTTTCTTGCCTAGTTTGTTTATTAAGAATAAAGCTATTGCAGTCAATAGGGCAAAAACTTCTAGTGCATGACCAGAACCTTCAAGAGTTAATTGTACTATAAAAAAAATTATACAAACTACAAACCAAACTAATATAAGCATAACAATTAATTTAAGATATATTTTTTGGGTCTGGCATACCTACTTTGTTATAACCAGCATCAACATAGTGAATTTCACCCGTAACACCACCTGCCATATCGCTCAAAAGATATAATGCTGAGTTTCCAACATCGATGTTATCTACATTTCTTTTTAAAAAAGAGTGATCAGCATTCCATTTATATAAAAATTTAGCATCTCCAATTGCAGATGCGGCTAAAGTTTTTATTGGACCTGCACTTATTGCGTTAACTCTTATACCTTTAACCCCCAAATCTCTAGCTAAGTATTTAACACTAGACTCTAATGCTGCCTTACAAACACCCATTACATTGTAATTAGGGATTGCTTTATTAGCCTCATAGCTAAGTGTAATCATGCTACCGCCATTTTTCATGACGTTTGAGGCTTCTTTTGCAACTTCAGTAAATGAAAAGCACGAAATTAACATACTTCTTAAAAAATTTTCTCTAGTAGTATTCAGATATTCTCCTGAGAGCTCAGATTTATCAGAAAAAGCGATTGCGTGAACTATAAAGTCTATCTCGCCCCATTGAGATTTAACATCTTCAAATAATTTTATTACGTCTTCTTTTTTTTCAACATCACAACTAAAAGTAACATTAGAATTTAGCTTTTCTGCAAGTGGAACTACTCTTTTTTTAAGAGCATCGCCTAAATATGTAAAAGCTAATTCTGCTCCTGCCTCTGAAAGTTTTTGAGATATACCCCAAGCAATAGATCTTTCATTAGCAACACCCATTATTAGTCCTTTTTTACCTTTCATTAAAGACATTGATTATACTTTCTCAAAAATTAGTGTTGCATTGGTTCCACCAAACCCAAAACTATTAGACATTATTGTGTTTAAATTAACATCCTTTTCAACTTCTGTAACTATTGGGAAATTTTTTGCTTCATCATCCATTTCAGAAATATTTGCTGATGCGGAAATAAAATTATTTTTCATCATAATTAAGCTGTAGATTGCCTCATGAACCGAAGTAGCCCCAAGTGAATGTCCAGATAAAGATTTAGTAGAGCTTATTTTAGGCTTGTAGTCAGGAAATGACTGACCAACAGCTTTTAGTTCAGTAATATCTCCTACTGGAGTAGATGTACCGTGAGTATTTATATAATCAATTTTATTTTTAGCAGTGCTTAATGCCATATTCATACATCTCACTGCTCCTTCTCCAGATGGTGCTACCATATCGTAACCATCTGATGTTGCTCCATAACCTGTTATTTCTGCGTATATTTTTGCACCCCTAGCTTTTGCATGTTCATATTCTTCTAAAACTAAAACTCCACCTCCACCTGAAATTACAAATCCATCTCTAGTTTTATCATAAGGTCTCGATGCTTTCTCTGGTGTTTCATTATATTTTGAGGACAAAGCTGTCATTGCATCAAACATAGCAGTCATTGCAAAATGTACTTCATCACTCCCACCAGCAAAAATAATATTTTGTTTTCCTAATTGAATTAATTCCATAGCGTTTCCTATACAATGGCCGCTAGTGGAACAAGCCGAGCTAATTGTATAATTAACTCCTTTAATTTTAAATGGAACCGCCAGGGTTGCTGACGCTGTGCTTGCCATTGTTCTTGGAACAACAAATGGTCCCATTTTCTTTGGATTTTTTTCTCTAGTTTTATCAGCCGCAAGAATTACATTTTCAATTGAAGGACCTCCAGATCCCATTACCATTCCAGTTGAAATATTACTTACTTCTTTTCCTTCTAAACCAGAGTCTTTAACAGCTTCATCCATTGCTATATAATTATATGCAGAACCATTACCCATAAACCTAATAACTTTTCTATCAATATGATCTTCTAATTTTATATTTGGTTTACCGTGCACATGGCTTTTTAAATTAAATTCTTTATATTCCTCAGAAAATGTTATGCCTGATTTTGTATTAAGTAATGATTGATAAACTTCCTCTTGATTATTTCCTAAACAAGAAACAACACCAAGCCCTGTAATTACAACTCTTTTCATTATTTAAATAATCCTACTTTTAGCCCATCAGCTGAATAAATTTTTTTATCATCAGCAAGAAGAACTCCATTTGCTAAACCAACTGTAGTTTCACCTTTAATTAATATCCTTTTCATATCAATAATATATGTTGCCATTTTGACATTCTTTAACACTTCTCCAGTAAATTTTACCGCACTCACTCCTAAAGCTCTTCCTCTCCCTGGATTTCCAAGCCAGCCCAAATAAAATCCAACTAGTTGCCACATTGCATCTAATCCTAAGCATCCTGGCATCACTGGATCTTCCTTAAAGTGACAATCAAAAAACCATAAATCCTCTTTAATATCAAGTTCTGCTTTCATTAATCCTTTACCAAAAGCCCCAGTTTCCTCACTAATTTCAGTAATTCTATCAAACATAAGCATTGGTGGTGAAGGTAATTTTGCATTTCCAGGGCCAAAAAGTTCGCCATTTGCGCAGCTTATTAATTCATCATAATTAAAGGAACTTTTTTTCATAACTTTTCTAATCTTATTACTTGATTTACAAGCATTATAATATAGATAATCTTTAGAATAATTATAATTAGTAATGGTTTACGCTGATCACTATATAAACAAATTAAGAAAATCAGGATTAAGACCTACAAAACAAAGGATTAAAATTTGTGAAGTCTTATTTGATAATGATCAAACATTTCATTTTACAATCAAAGAATTGGTTAAAATCATTGAAAATCAAGCAAAAATAAAGGTTTCTTTAGCAACAGTTTATAACACTGTGCACGCATTTATTAATAAAGGCTACCTCAAAGAGATACCTATAAAGTCTTCAGTGAGTTATTACGATACAAATACAGCTCATCACCATCACTTCTTTGATGAGAATGACGGAAGGTTAATTGATATCAATCATTCAGATGTTGGGCCAATAGATATTCAAACTAAAATCCCAGGAAAAAAAATTAAATCAATAGAAGTATTTGTAAAGTTAGAAGATCAGAAATAATACCATTTTAACGCATTATATCCAAATTATTGACAATTAGATAAGAATTATTATAAAAGATACATTAGAATTATTATAAACTAAGGGAGATAAAATGAGTGCGGAATCAAGTAAATTCAAATCGTTTAAATCAACAGAATTAGGTAAGTGTCCTTTTACAGGGGCAGGTACTCCAGCAAAATATACTGCAGGACAAGGTCAAACAGTTAGAGACTTTTGGCCCAACAGTTTAAATTTAGACATCTTGAGTCAACACTCAAATTTATCTAACCCAATGGATAAGGAGTTTAATTATTCTAAAGAGTTTAAGAAACTAGACTACAAAGCACTTAAAAAAGATTTAACAAAATTAATGACTGACTCCCAGGATTGGTGGCCTGCTGATTATGGACACTATGGTCCTTTCTTTATAAGATTAGCATGGCACGCTGCAGGTACTTATAGAACAGGCGATGGAAGAGGTGGAGCAGGAACTGGAAATCAAAGGTTTGCTCCTCTTAATTCTTGGCCAGATAATGTTAATCTAGATAAAGCAAGATTACTTTTGTGGCCAATAAAACAAAAGTACGGAAAAAAAATATCATGGGCTGACTTATTTATATTGGTTGGTAACATTGCATTAGATTCTATGGGTTTTAAAACTTTTGGATTTGGAGCTGGTAGAGTAGATATTTGGGAACCAGAAGATGATATCTATTGGGGTTCGGAAAAAGAAATGCTAGGTGTTAAAAGGTATTCAGGAAAAAGAGATCTTGAACAACCACTAGGAGCTTCTCACATGGGATTAATTTATGTTAACCCACAAGGTCCAGATGCAAATCCAGATCCTTTATTAGCTGCACACGACATAAGAGAAACATTTGGAAGAATGGCAATGAACGATTATGAAACTGTTGCTTTAGTTGCGGGAGGACATACTTTTGGAAAATCTCACGGAGCAGCATCGGAGTCATTTAAAGGACCAGACCCAGAGGCCTCAAGAATACAAGACCAATCCACTGGTTGGAATAGTACCTATAAGTCTGGTAAAGGTTATGATGCTATAAGCAGTGGTATTGAAGGTGCTTGGACTCAAACGCCAACCAAATGGGATATGGGTTATTTTGATTGTCTATTTAATCACGAGTGGGAACTTACTAAAAGTCCTGCTGGAGCACACCAATGGACACCAAAGAGGAATGGTCAAAAAATAAAAATGGTACCTGATGCTCATGATAAAAATAAAACTCATCCTCCAATGATGCAGACAACAGATTTATCATTGAGAATGGATAAAAGCTATGGACCAATTTCAAAACACTTCTATAAAAATCCAGAGGAGTTTGCAGATGCATTTGCAAGAGCTTGGTTTAAATTAACTCATAGGGATATGGGGCCAAAAGCATGTTATTTAGGAAGTGATGTGCCAAAAGAAGAGTTAATTTGGCAAGATCCGATTGATAAACCTAAATATAAGTTAAAATCAACAGATATTAAAAAGTTAAAAAATAAGATTCAGAAATCAAAGATATCTGTTTCAGATTTAGTATCGACAGCTTGGGCTTCTGCTTCAACATACAGAGGTTCAGACAAAAGAGGTGGTGCAAATGGAGCTAGAATTTTATTAGAGCCCCAAAGAAGTTGGAAAGTTAATAACCCAAAACAACTATCAAAAGTAGCAAAAGCTCTTAAAAAAATTAAAAAATCATTTGATACAAAAAATAAATCTGTATCAATGGCAGATCTTATTGTTCTTGGAGGAAATGTTGGAATAGAAATTGCTGCAAAAAAAGCAGGACATAGCGTTAAAGTACCTTTCTCACCCGGAAGAGGTGATGCAAGACAAGATCAAACTGATATTCACTCATTTGGGCTGTTAGAACCCCAAGCTGATGGTTTCAGAAACTACGTGAAAAATGGGAATTCAAATGTTTCAGCTGAGGAGAAATTAGTGGATAAAGCTCAACTGATGGGATTAACAGCTCCTGAGATGACAGTTCTTATAGGTGGGATGAGAGTTTTAGACACAAACTTTGATAAATCTAAAAAAGGTGTATTTACAAACAAACCAGGCACTCTTTCGACTGATTATTTTGTAAATCTGCTTGATATGAAGACAACCTGGAAAGAAACAGATAAATCTGAGCAATATTTTATTGGCAAAGATAGAAAATCTAAAAAGAGTAAATGGAAAGGTTCTAGAGTAGACCTTATCTTTGGTTCTAATTCTCAACTGAGAGCTCTTGCTGAAGTTTACGCTTGCAATGATTCTTCAAAAAAATTTGTAAATGATTTTATTTCTGCTTGGATTAAAGTTATGAATGCAGACAGATTTGATTTAAAATTGAATTAGTTAGGTTTCCATATTATGTCAAATTTAAACTTCAAAGATTTTTATAAGGTACCAAAGTTAAAATTCGATATTTCAAGATTAAGAAAAGATCTTGATTTGATTTTAGAAAAAAAGAAATTTAATTCACCAGGTGTAACTCACTTTGGTGCAATACCAATTAACCAAATACCTAACGATAAAGCTTCTATAATGGGTAATAGAGTAAGAGGTAAATATTGGACAATTGCAGACGAAACTGGAAAAGAAGTTGCAAGGGATATTGATATTGAGGAGTCTAAGTATACTCAATTAGTTCCTGAATTTGAAAAGACATATTTTAAAGAAGTTTTTGAAACTTTAAAAAGTAAATTTAAACTTGGAAGAGTAAGACTATTACTTAAAGAGCCAAGATCAGTATTAAGTTGGCATAAAGACCCTGAGTGTAGATTACATATACCAATAATTACAAATCAAGGCTGTTCAATGGTTATCGGAAATGTTGCAAAACATTTACCAGCTAACGGCAGTGTTTGGATAACAAATAACACAAAATACCATAATTTTTTTAATGGTGGAGAACAGGCAAGAATTCATTTGGTTGCATGTGTGCTTGATAGCCCATTTAAAAAAAGAAAGTTATATTAATGGAATTAACAAGCGGAATATTTAAAGTAGCAGAAAATATATACGAAAACAATAAAGGTTCGATATTAAGAACAATTATTTATACAATTGGTCACTTTGCAATAGCTATATCAGTTTTAATGTTAGTTTCAGATGTTTCGTTCAAGGTTGCAATGACTGATGCAATAGTTGAACCAATTGCAAACTCAGTTTGGTATTTTGTTTTAGATAAATGGTGGGCAAGCCGGTCAAAAAATTAATTTAAAAATTAAGAAAAAAATTGCAATTAATAATTATTCTCAAAAAAAATTTGTGAATAGTAATTATTCTCACACTTAATTCTTGAAATAAATTTTTTAAAATTTATTTTGATTTTATGCAAATAGAAAATTATAATTGCAAAAAATGTGGTTTAACAATTTCTTCCATTTGTTCAAAGTGTGATAAAGTTGTTGATGTACAGGTTCTTGATGATGGATGTATTGTTCAAAAAACAAAATGCTTGGATTGTGCAAATACACCAGTTATCAAAGATGTTTGCGAACAACAAAAATAGTTAGTTTAATTATTTTAACTAAAAAGTATTAGAGGGTTATTCGTATACTCCCCAAAGATCACCTTTTTGTATCCAACCTCTATACTTTCCTGTTTTTATAAATATCCACCTAGACTCAAATTTTTCTGCTATTAATAATCTTCCTTTCTCTAACTTGGCAATAGGTTTAGAAAATTTACTTGCTTTATTAAAAAGAATTTTTTCAGAGGTAGTAATAAGTGAGTTTGATTTTTTTAATTGAGAAATATGAATCCAACCACTATTTTTTTTATGATCAATAACTCTTCTGAAATTTTCTTTTTTATCGATTATTTTTAGAGGTAATTCAATCTTTCTATATACATATTTAATTGGATAATCAAAGCTTGGACCATATCTAACATTTACTTTTTTATTCTTTAACATAAGAAAATAATTATTTTCCTGAGCAATTGATGAAAATGGTAAAAGAAAAAGTAATAAAAGTATTAAATATTTTCGCATATACATCCTGTTCTTTTTCTAAAAAATACTTTCCTAAATCTAAGATTTAATAAATCTATTATTAAAATATGAGAATTTAAATTCTTACCAACATTTAATATTGTCTTCAAAACCTCGTTAGCTTGTAGGCTACCTGTGATAACTGCTGTTGATCCTAATATACCGTCTGTTTCACAATCCAAAACTCCTTCTGCTGGTTCCCCTTGGTAGAAACATTTCAAGCAGGGACTTTTCTTGAAATTAAAATCAAATGAAAAAATATGTCCCTCAAATTTACTTATAGCTCCAATACAAAGTTTTTTTTTATATTTAAACGAAAATTTATTTAAAAGAAATTTTGCTTTAAAATTATCTGTGCCATCAACAATAACATCATGATGTTTCAAAATTTTTCCTAAATTTTTATCTTCTGCTTTAACTCTATATGTTTTTACTTTTACCTTTTTATTAATTTTATTAATTTTTTTTTTTAAAATATTAACTTTATACTTTCCAACATCATCAGCAGTGAACATAACTTGTCGATGTAAATTTGATATACTCACTTTATCATGGTCCATCATACCTATTTCACCAATACCTGCTCGACAAAGTAAATCAATAACTGGTGTCCCTAAGCCACCACACCCAACAACTAAAACTTTAGTATTTTGAATTTTCTTTTGACCTAAAATACCAACTTTTTTTAAAATAATCTGTCTTGAATATCTCTCTAGTTCTTTATTACTAAACATTTACTATTTACCAGTAGATCCAAATCCTCCAGATCCTCTGACTGTCTCTTGCAATTCATTTGTTTCTTCAATATCTATTTTTAAAATAGGCATTAAAACCATTTGAGCAACTCTATCTTCATCATTGACTGTAAATTCATCTTTACCATGGTTAAATAAAATAATTTTTAACTCTCCTCTATAATCACTATCAATTGTACCTGGGGTATTAAGCACGCTAATACTTGATTTCGCGGCAAGACCTGATCTTGGTCTAATTTGAACCTCTGTATCTTCAGGTATTGCAATTGCAATACCTGTTGGTATCAATTTCGACTCATTTGGCTTAATTATTACTGATTCATCTAAACATGCCATAAGATCCATGCCTGAGGATCCAGTAGTTTTATAACTTGGAAGTTTTACTTTTTGGTTAAGTTTCTTAAATAAAACTTTTACCATTACTTAATTAAGCTCAGAGATAACTCTATCCACTATCTCGGATGCAATTAAAGATTTCTTTTTCTTAAATAACTTTTCACTTTCTTTATTTTTATAAAATATAGAAACTTCATTATCATCAGAGTCAAAACCTATTGTTTTATCAGAAATATCATTTGCAATAATCCAATCACAATTTTTTTGGTCTAATTTTTTCTTTGAATTTATCTCAAGATTTTGTGACTCTGCTGCAAATCCAATTGTGATCTTTGGTCTAAGCGAATTATGATTTGATATATTTGATAAAATATCAATATTTTTTTCTAACTTAAGATCCAAATTTTCACTTTTTTTTATTTTTTCACTATTGATCTCTTTAACTTTAAAATCAGAAACTGCTGCATTAAAAATAGCAACATCAGTTGGTAAATTGCTGAGAGTTTCCCTAAACATTTCTTCAGCAGTTTTAACTGAAATAAATTTAACTCCTTCAACTGGATCTAAATTTGTTTCCCCAGAAATTAGTGTTGTCTCAAAACCATTATCTCTTAATGATTTAGCTATTTCATAACCTTGTTTTCCACTTGATTTATTAGTTATAAATCTTACTGGATCTATAAACTCTTTAGTAGGTCCAGCTGTAACTAATGCCTTATATTTTTTATTTTTTTCAATATTCTTAAAATAATTTTCTAATATCTCTAATATATATGAGGGTTCTGTCATTTTGCCTTTGCCATATTCTCCACAAGCCATATCCCCAATTTCAGGGCCAATTATCTTATAACCATAACTTTTTAATTTTGATAAATTATCTTTAATTGATTTGTGTTCCCACATTCTGACATTCATAGCTGGGACCAAAAACACTTGTTTATCAGATGCTAAAACGACAGTACTAGCTAGGTCGTCGGTTAAACCATAACTTAATTTTGAGATCGTATTTGCTGTTGCAGGCACAATTAAAATTAAATCCGCCCATCTAGAAAGTGAAATATGATCCATTTCAGCTTCATTTTCTGCACTGAATATATCTTCATATACTCTTTCCTGCGAAAGTGATGAAATAGACAGAGGTGTTACAAAGTTTTTACCACTTTTTGTAAGTATTGTTTTAATACTTACATCTCTTTTTTTTAAGCCTCTTATCACTTCTAAGCTTTTATAAGCAGATATTCCTCCACATATGATTAGAAGTATTTTTTTATTTTTCATGAAGAGAATTAAAATACCAATAGAGTTAAAATTACAAGAGATAATAATCCAATAATTGATTGATTTCTAAATGACTTCATTTCCTCTTTTTTAGTATTTAATTCATTATAAGAGTTTGAATTTTGGGGTATTTGACCACTTGCAAGGTAATTAAGGGCTTGGTTTGCTTTATCCATTACTTCAGGTAAATTTGGAAGACGTTTTAATACTTCCACAGAGTCTCTTAGTGTTTCATTAATTGAATTTATAGGATCTTTAGTTTCTTTAAGCCATTTTTCTAGAACGGGTTTGGATGTTTCCCATATGTTTGTCTCAGGGTTTAATCTTCTTGCAACTCCTTCAACTACTACCATTGTTTTTTGCAACATTAGTAACTGAGGTTGGGTTTGCATATTAAATTTTTCAGTGACGTCAAAAAGTTGTTTTAGTAGCTTACCACCTGAAATATTTTTTATAGAATGTCCAAAAATAGGTTCACCAATTGATCTTAATGCTTGAGCAAGATCATTAACAGGTACATTATTCGGGACTAGTCCTGCTGAAAGATGCACCTCTGCAACTTTCTTATAATCTCTTTGTATAAAACCAAATAAAATTTCAGCTAAAAATCTTTTACTGACATTATCTAGCCTTCCCATGATACCAAAATCAATAGGAACAATTTGACCACTTTCATTTATAAAAATATTTCCTTGATGCATATCTGCATGAAAAAAGCCATCTCTTACCGCATGTCTTAAAAAATGTTGTATTATATCACTGGCAATTTTTTTTGTATCAATTGACCTTTTCTCTAGCTCTTCTGTCTCTCTAATAGATACACCGTCAATCCAATCAAGGGTCATTATATTTTCGCTTGTATAATCCCAATAGATCTTGGGAACTTCAAAACCGGCATCATTTTTAGTATTTTCTGCATATTCGTTAGCTGCAGCCGCTTCAAATCTTAAATCCATCTCAAGACTGGTAATTTCTTTCAATAAAAATACTACCTCCACTAACTTTAATCGTTTAGTTTTTTTGATTAATGACTCAATGATGTAGGCAAAAAGCATCAAAGCATCTACTTCCTCGTTAAAAATTTTTTTAATATTTGGTCTTAATATTTTTATTGCTACGTTTTTAATAACCCCATTATCGTTAATTTGAGCTTTATGTACTTGTGCAATTGAGGCAGCTGCAACTGGTTCACTTATATTAATTATTGAATTATATAGTTCATCACCTAAATCCTTTTTAATCATTTCTTTGGCTTTTGATTGTGAAAAAGGTGGAAGTTTATCTTGTAAATTTTCTAGTTCCTTTGATAATTTATCTCCTATTATGTCAGGCCTTGTGGCTAAAAACTGGCCAAGTTTAATAAATGTTGTACCCATAGATGCTAATGAATTAGATAATTTTTCACCTTCACTTAAATTATCAAATGACACATCTTTTTTTGTAAAAGAAAAGGAAAGCAATTTAAATACCACACTTATTAGTAAAGGTGGTTTATTAAATTTTGATAAAATAGTTAAAACATCAGATTTAGCAAGTTTTCTACCGAGTTTAAATAATGTAATTAATCTTTTGATCATTATATTTTCCAAGCAGAATGAATAGCTACTATTCCACCAGATAAATTTCTATATGAACAATTTTTAAAATCATTTTCCTTCATTAAATCAATCAATTCTTCCTGATTAACAAATTCTTCTATACTTTTGGTCAAATATTCATAAGGGTCTTTATCACCAACAACTGCTTTTCCTATGTGAGGAATTAATTTCGAGTAATTTTTGTATAAAAAATCTAAATTAGAATTTTGAATTTTTGAAAATTCTAAACATAAATACCTTCCACCAGGCTTAAGAACTCTATAGGCTTCTGATAAAGATTTATCTAAATTTTTTGTATTTCGTAAGCCAAAACTAATTGTATAAAAATCAAAAGTATCATTTTTGAATGGTAACTTTTCTGCCTCTGCAACTACCCATTTTATATTTTTATATTTACTAAGTCTTTTTTTACCTTTTTCAATCATTTTCCCATTCGAATCTGATAAAGTAATTTCTCCATCCTTATCTGTATAATCTAAAAATAACTTTCCTAAATCACCAGTTCCACAAGCAACATCTAAATACTTTTTGTTCATTGTTGGATTCATCCAAATCATAAGGTTTTTTTTCCAAAGCCTATGAATTCCAAAAGACATAAAATCATTCATCAAATCGTATTTATCATAAACTTTATTAAATACTCCTTCGACGAGTCCTGCTTTATTTTGAAGATTTTGTTGCATATAAATTATATTAAAACACTAATATAGTATGAAATGCCTGAATTACCAGAAGTAGAAATCGTTAAACAATCTTTGAATAAGAGTATTAAAGGAAAGATTATTAAAGACATATTAATAAAAAATAGAAATTTAAGGTTTAAGATCCCAAAAAATTTTGAAAAAAATATAGTAAAAAAAAAAATTATTAAAGTAGAGAGGTTTTCAAAACATTTAATACTAAAATTTGAGGATAGCTCTAATCTAATGATACATCTTGGAATGTCTGGAACTATTCATTTAATTAGAAAATTTAGAAAAAAAAATTCTGTAACAAACACAAGTTTTTATCATTCTCCATTACTACCTAAAAAACATAATCATATAGAAATGAAAATTGATAAACTAAAATTAATTTATAATGACCCAAGAAGATTTGGCTATTTTTCTTACTTTAAAAATGACGAAGAGATAAATATAAACTTTAAAAAATATGGACCAGAACCTTTTGATCCTACGTTTGATAAAAATTATATTTTTAATTATTTTAAAAATAAAAAAAAAAATATTAAGAATTTTTTAATTGATCAAAATTTTGTTTCGGGAATTGGCAACATTTATGCAAGTGAAATATTGTTTTTATGTAAGATTTTACCATCTAAAAAGGTAAGTTTACTTAGTTTAAATGATTGTCAAAAAATATCTCATTTTTCAAAAGTAGTTTTAAAAAAAGCAATTGAGAAAGGAGGGTCAAGTATCAGAAATTTTATGAATACAGGTGGAGACCAAGGTTCTTTTCAAAAAGATTTCAATGTTTATCAAAGAGAAAATAAAAAATGTTTAAAAAATAGTTGTAAAGGAACAATACATAAAAAATTTATTTCAAATAGATCAAGTTTTTTTTGTAATTTATGTCAAAAATGAACCATAATTGTATTGACCCAATCATTATCTGAAGATATACACTCACGCTTATGGCGAATACAAAATCAGCAATTAAACGTACTAGAAAAATTAAAAGGCAAACAGCCGTTAACAGATCTAGAAAGAGCCGTTACAGAACTGCATTGAAAAAAATGAACCTTATAATAGAAAAAAAAGATAAAAAAGAAGCTTTAGCGTTTCTTCCAAAACTAAACTCTGAATTGATGTCAATTGCAAAAACTGGAATCATAAAAAAACAAAACGCCTCAAGGAACGTATCAAGAATTACAAAAAAAATTAATTCTTTATAACAACCTGCAATTAGTAAAATTTTTTTTGTATACAACTATGGCGTACAATTCCCTCACGAATTACTATATCTAAAAGTTTAATTTAAAAAATTACTAGATATAGATTTAGTAAAAATTATATTTCAAAATTTCTTACCCCAATAGGTTGCAAAAATAATTTGAATAAATTTCAATCAGAAATTTATTCAATCATAAATTTTATTTATTTTTATTTTTACAAATAAACTTATTGCATTAAATTTTTATAAGCCTTAAGTGGAATTCTCTCATGAAAAATAACTTGCAAAATAATAAAGCTCTCGAAAAAAAAATTGATTGGCTGAGTATTAAAAAAGAATTACGTGTAAAACTTGGAAATGATATTTTTGAGAGTTGGATAAAAAAAATTGAATTAGTTGAAGAATTTCATAATTATATATTATTTTCAGTCTCAACAAGATTTATACGAGATTGGATAGTATCAAGATATTTAGAACAAATATTACAGACAATTAAAGAATATAAAAAAGACTTGGTTAGGATTGAATTCACAATAAAAAATAATAAAGAAACTGAAATTAGCGAGACAAATTCATCACCTCAAAAATCTTTTGAAACTAATAATGATAATGTGTCGTTTATAAAAGACTCTTATCTTCAATATAATAGGATAGATCCAAACAAAAACTTTGAAAATTTCATAACTGGAGGAAGTAATAAATTAGCATTTGAAGCATCAAAAAAGGTTTCCAAAGATATAGCCCATTATAATCCTTTATATCTATATGGTGGTGTAGGAATGGGTAAAACACACTTGCTGAATGCTATTGGCCTAGAATTAAAAGACAAGAATAAAGTTATGTTTATATCAGCTGAAAGATTTATGTACCAATTTGTAAAGTCTATAAAATCAAATGAAATGGTAAAGTTTAAAGAGTACTTTAGAAATACTGATATTTTATTAATCGATGATATTCAGTTCATGAATGGCAAAGAGGCTATGCAAGAAGAATTTTTTCATACCTTTAATGCCTTATTAGACAAAAATTCTCAAATTATAATTTCAGCGGATAGAGCACCAAACAAACTAACAAGGATTCAAGAGAGAATAAAATCCAGATTTTCAGGTGGCTTAGTTGTGGATATTCAAAACCCTGATTATGAACTTAGATATAAAATTATTAAATCTAAAAGTGATGAATTAAAATTATCTTATTCAAATCAAGTAGTTATTTCTGAGGAAATTCAAAAATTTTTAAGTACAGAAATTAAAACTAGTATTAGAGAATTAGTTGGCGCACTAAATAGAATTGTTTCATTCACAAGGATTTATAATAAAGTTCCAAACTTGTCTGAGGTGAAAATAGTTTTAAAAGATTTAATTAATCTAACTGAAAATAAAGTTGATATTAATACAATACAGACAATAGTCTGTAAATTTTATAAAATTAGCAAAAATGAAATGCTTTCTCCGAGAAGATCAAGATATCTTGTAAGACCAAGGCAGATTGCAATTTATCTCGCAAAAATGCTAACATCTAAATCATTACCAGAGATAGGTAGACTTTTTTCTAATAGAGATCACACAACCGTTATCCACTCAGTCAAAACTATAGAAAGATTGAGAAAAGAGGATAGTGAATTAAATATTAATATTGATAGTTTAAAAAGTAAGATTTTGTATAATAAAGAAAATGAAGTTTAGTTTAAATCAACAGGACCTTCAAAAATCTTTAAATTATTGTCAAGGTGTAATCGAAAAAAGAAGTACGCTGCCTATACTTTCAAATGTATTGTTAGATGTAAGTAAAGGTAAATTAACAATTACAGCTACTGATCTTGATTTAATTTTTATTCATCAAATTCCAAATGTCGAAATATTAGAAGAGGGTAAAACTACTTCATCTTCCTCAATAATGTATGATATCGTTAGAAAGTTTTCATCTGGAAGTAAAATTAACTTTTCTAATCCTAGCGAAAATAAATTGCATTTAGAGTCTGATAAATCTGTTTTCAACTTAAATTGCATCAGTCCTTCTGAATTTCCGTTAACAGATGAAAATTTTAATGAAAATGAGTTTTCAATCAAATCAAAAGAGCTTCTAAAACTGTTAAACAAATGTAAATTTTCAGTATCTAACGACGAAACAAGACATTATCTAAGTGGAATTTTTTTACATCAGACTGAAGTTGAAGATAAAAATTTTTTAACAGCTGCAGCTACTGATAGTCATAGAATGTCTATTTCAAAGATTAGACTGCAAAATAAAGTTCAATTTGATCAAATAATTTTACCAAAAAAGACTATTTTTCAACTTTGCTCGCTACTAGAGGACTATCAAGGTGAAGTTAAAATATCGAATATTAAATCAAAAATTAAATTTGAAATTAACAATAGTATATTGATATCTAAGCTTATTGACGGAAAATTCCCAAACTACGTACAAGTAATACCTAAAGAAAACCAAAAAAAATTAGAAGTTGATCTAAAATCATTTTTAAATTCAGTAGATAGAGTTGCTTCTGTCTCTTTGGATAAAAAAGATGGTGTAAAATTTAATCTTTCAAAAGATAATCTTGATCTTTCAGTTAACAATACAAATAGTGGTGATGGTAAAGAAAGTTTAAGTGTCAAGTTTGATCACGACCTAGATATAAGTTTTAATTCTAGATATTTAATTGATGTTGCTTCCCAACTTGATGGAGATAACATTGAGATTTATTTAAAGGATACAGGTTCACCAGCTTTAATTAGAGATCCAGCTGATTATGATAGTATATATGTTGTAATGCCAATGAAGGGCTAATTCATAAAATCTAATTCATTATATATTTTACTTTCAATATAATTTGTAAAATCTGCTGAGCTCATTCCAGGTTTAACTTCAGGAAGAATTGATACTATTATTTTTTTTTTTGATGATAATTTTCCACTTTTTGGCCAAACATTTCCAGAATTTACAGCCACAGGCTGACATTTTATTTTTAATTCAACGTAAATTCTACCAACTCCTTTTTTAAAAGGAACTGTTTCATTTGGTAAAACTCTTGTTCCTTGTGGGAATATAATTAGTGGTCTTTCTGAATTTCTGACAGAATTTTTTATTTTATCAATTAGACCTAAATTTTTTTTGCTGATTTTATTTCTATTTATAGAAATTGATCCTATCTTTTTTAAATACCAACCAAATATAGGTATTTTAATTAACTCATGCTTTAAAATAAATATTGGTGCATTAAAAATTGTTTGTAAGTAAAAAGTCTCAAACATAGACTGATGAGAACAGGCAATAAAAAATTTTTCGTTCTTAATAATGTTATCTCTTCCTTTAATAATAATTTTTGTTTGTAAAATAATTTGTAAGCAAAGAGATGCCCACTTTCCCATCATTCTACCACCAAATAAAACTATTTTAGTAGGCATTACTAGCGATGGAAGGAATACTATAGAAATTATGGATATACCTAGAAAGAAAAAAAATAAAAATAGAAATTTTCTTATCATTTTTGTCAAAAACTAAATTATATCTTTTAGTTTTTGTCTTTTTTTAATTACGTTTATTTTTGAACCTTTGATTAATATTTCAGCTGGTTTAGGTCTAATGTTATAATTTGAGGCTAAAGATGAGCCATATGCACCTACGTCGCAAATAATAATATAATCTTTCTCATTTAATTTTTGAAATTTATTTGTTGTTAGGAATTTATCTGTGGTTTCACAAATGGGACCAACAAAATCATAGCTTTTATTTGTAAATTTATGAGTTTTTTTTAATGGAATAATTTGATGTTTAGCACCATATAATGCTGGCCTCATGAAATCGTTCATCGCCGCATCTACAATAATAAAATCTTTTTTAGAATTTTCTTTAATATAAATAATTTTTGAAATCAATATTGCAGTATCACCTATAATTGATCTACCTGGTTCAAAAATAATTTTTGAATTATGCTTTTTTAAAAATTTTTTAATAATTAGATTATATTTTTTATAATTAAATTTTTTATTATCTTTGTTATAATCAATTCCCATACCACCACCTAGGTCTATATAATCAAAATCGAAGTTTATTTTTTTTATTAATTTATCTAGGACGTTTAGCATCTTTTGGTATGGTTTATGATCTAGAATTTGACTTCCAATATGTACACTTAAACATTTTAGATTTAAAAATTTTGAATTTTTAACATATTTTGAAATGTCAATAAATGTTTTTTCATTAACACCAAATTTATTTTCTTTTTTACCGGTTGAGATTTGTTTAATTGTTCTTGCGTCTGTATTTGGATTTAATCTAATTCCAATGTCTATCCTTTTATTCTTAGATTTTGCTATATTTTCTATTTCTAGTATTTCACTTTTTGACTCGCAATTAATTAATAAAATATTTTTATTTATTGCATAAATCAATTCTGATCTAGTTTTACCTACTCCAGAAAATACAATTTTTTTGGAATTTATTCCTGCCTTAAGAGCAATCATTAATTCACCTTTTGAGACAACATCAGCTCCCAATCCACTTCGTTTAATAAGTTTTAGTATTTCTAGATTACAGTTTGACTTTGTTGAAAAACATATGATTGGAGAAAATGATTTAAAACTATTCTTAAAGTTACTTATATTTTCATTAATTTTTTTCTCAGAGTAGCAAAAAATTGGTGTTCTAAATTTTTTAATTACTTTAGTGAGTCTGGATTTTTCAATTGTAAAAATATTATTGATATATTTCATTTTTTTTTGGCGCTTTAAATACATTATTAATATTATTAAATTTTAGAACATTATTATTTAATGATGCCTCATATTTTGGATCATTTTTTCTACCACATGAAGTTAATAAAATTAAGCATATTGTAATTAAAGTTACTTTTTTAATCATAGTTATTTCCTTTTATAGTTTAATATCATTTTCTTAATGTTGTCGAAAGAAGTTCCGCCGTAAGAAACTTTAGAATTAACAGATTTTTTTAGTTCAAATACTTTTAGAACATCTGAGGTTAAACCTTTTTCAATTCTATTTATCTCTTTTATTGAGAGTTCTGATAATTTTTTTTTATTTTTTTCAGCAAAATTTATTATTTTAGCCGTTTGTAAATAGGCTTTTCTAAATGGATAATTTAATTCTCTGACCATGTAATCTGCTAAATCAGTTGCTGTAATATAGCCACTTTCCGCGAGTTCAATCATTCTTTTTTTATCTGGTGAAAAATTTTTAAGAACATCATTTAAAATAATTAATGAATTTTTTAACTGATCAAATGATTTAAAAACAATTTCTTTATCATCTTGCAAATCCTTAAAATAAGATAAAGGTAACCCCTTCAAAGTTGTAAGCATAGAAAACAGATTTCCAAAAATGAAACCAGTTTTACCTCTTAAATATTCTAGAGGATCAGGATTTTTTTTCTGAGGCATAATAGATGAACCAGTTACAATTTTATCATTCAAATTAATAAGCTTAAAAGCATCTGAATTCCAGATTATGAACTCCTCTGCAATCCTTGAGATATGAACAGCACATGCAGAGCAAGAATAAAGAAAATCAATTACAAAATCTCTGTCAGAAACAGTATCAATGGAGTTTTTAGTTGGTCTATGGAAACCTAATTTTTTTGAAGTGTAAAATCTATCAATTTTAAAAGAAGTACCTGTTAAAGCAGCCACGCCAAGTGGATTTTCATTAATGCTCTCTAAATTATTTTCAAATCTTTTTTTGTCTCTGTTAAACATTTCTAAGTACGCCATTAAGTAATGCGCAAATGAAACTGGTTGAGCATTTTTAAGGTGTGTGAAACCAGGCATAATTGTTTCAACATTTTTTTCTGCTTTTTTTAAAATATTTTTAATTGTTACATCAATGTTTTTAACAATCTCTTTATTAGCTTTTCTTAACCAGATTTTAAAATCTGTAACTACTTGATCGTTTCTTGATCTTGCAGTGTGAATATAACCAGCATCTTCTCCTATTAGTTCAAAGAGTCTATGTTCTATGTTCATATGAATATCTTCAAGCTTGTCATCAAAAATAAATTTTTTTTTTATAATCTCATTCTTAATTCTATTCAAACCCCAAACTATCTTATTTTTAATTTTAAAATTTATGATTTTTTGTCTAAACAGCATCTCGACATGTACGATTGACGCCTCAATATCCTCTTTAAATAATCTTTTATCAATTGCTATTGATCCACCAACCTTTTTAAAAAGGTTTTTTGAATCCTTCTTAATTCTAGTGTTCCAAATTGGTTGATTGTTTTTATTTTTACCCATGATATTTAATCACTCTAAATTGTATGAAAATCATTTTTTTTAATTATCTTATAATAATATTTTACTTAATATCATCTAGCGTCTCATATTCAATAGAGCGCCCAGAAATTAAGAATCTTATAGTACATAAAGACAAGAAAAAAATTGAAAATATAGAATTTATTAAATCTGAAGGTGAAAAAGTTAGTTTAAATAATTATAAATTAAATCCATTAATAATAAATTTTTGGGCTACTTGGTGTGCTCCTTGTAAAAAAGAAATGCCATCTTTAGATAAACTTAAAACTTTAAATGAATTTAAAAATATCAATATAATCCCAATTAATATTGGTGGCGACAGTTATAAAAAATCAAAAGAGTTTTTCGACGAAATCAAAATTCAAAACTTAGATATATTTACAGGATCTGGACCAGAGTTTTCACAGCTATTTAAACTACGAGGATTACCCACAACAATTCTAATAGATCGAAATGGTTTTGAGGTTGGAAGAATTGTTGGTTACATTGACTTTAATGACCAATCTTTACTTGATTGGTTACCAAAAAATTTATGAAATTTTCATTAAATACATCAATAATACAACCAGAGAATAACGAGGAAGTTAAAAGTGCTGTAATTTTACTTCATGGATATGGAGGTGATGGTAAAGATATCAGTATGTTAACTTTTAACTGGAAGAGATTTTTAAAAAATACAGTTTTTTTATGTCCTGATGCACATGAAGTATGTAGTATAAATCCCACAGGATTTCAATGGTTTGATTTAAATAATGAAGATCCAGAATACACACTTCAAGAATCAAAAAAGGCAGAAATTGTTCTTAATAGTTATATTTCAGAAGTAAGCAATTATTTTAATTTAGAATATTCACAAATTTGTGTTTCTGGTTTTAGCCAAGGATGCATGATGTCATTAAATGTTGGTCTGACATCAGAAAAAGAATTTTGTTGCATTGTAGGATTTTCTGGGAGAATTATAAATATGAATGACCTATCTAAACGAATAAAAAATAAAACAAATATTTTAATGATACATGGTGAGAATGACACAATTGTTCCACCAAGTAATTTATTGGAAGCTGAAGATTTCTTTATTAGAAATAAAATTAAAATTGAAACTTTAATGATTAAAAACTGTGATCACCATATACCTATAGAAGCATCAAGTGCGGCATTAAACTTTATTAAAAAAAAATTAATTTATTAAAAAAAATTCAATATAATATTTGATGTATTGATAAAAAATTTATTTAATGTATGTTTAACTATGATTGAGATGTCTGATCAAAGTATTTCTTTAGAAAAATGTCCTGCATTAGTCTTAAATGCAGATTATAGACCTTTAAGTTATTATCCACTTTCATTATGGAGCTGGCAGGATTCAATTAAATCTGTCTTCTTAGATAGAGTTTCTATTGTTAGTTATTATGATAGACAAATTAGAAGCCCTTCGTTTAGTATGAAACTTCCAAGTGTAATTGCACTCAAATCATACATAAGACCTCAATCAAATCCTAATTTTACAAGATTTAATGTATTTTTAAGAGATAAGTTTAGCTGCCAATATTGTGGTAGCAAAAATGAACTAACATTCGATCACTTACTTCCAAGATCAAAAGGTGGAAAGACTAACTGGGATAATGTTGTAACAGCTTGCTCTTCCTGTAATGTTAAAAAAGGAGGAAGACTCATAAAGAATTCAGGTATGACATTGAACCAATTACCTTTTCAACCTACAACAGAAGACCTTCATAAAAATGGTAAGAATTTTCCGCCAAACTTTTTACATAAAAGTTGGATGGACTACTTGTATTGGGATGTTGAACTTGAACCGTAACTAAATTTTTTCAGATATTTTTATAGCAATCTTAGAGCCAGTTTTAATTACTCTGTCCATAATAGAATAAAGACCTTTTTTAGTGGCTCCTTGCTCATAAGCTATATCTTTATGATCCAACTCATCTTGTCTAAATTTTATTATTTTTTCTTTTAAATCCTTTTCATCAACCTCTATTTGATCGATTTGACTTTTGTAATGTTCATCAATTACCTCTTCAACAGAAGCTGTACACAACATTGCTGCTTTCTTTCCAAGAATTGTTGAACCAAAGCCAAGACCCAATCCAAGTAAATCCCATAATGGTAGTAATTTAGTTGGTTTTATATTTCTTTTTTCTATTTCAACTTCAAAAAAATTTGAGTGTTCCTCCTCATGCTTTTTCATTTCACCAATAGTTTGTTTTAAATCATCATTTTTTACAATAGTATTCAGAGCTAGCAATTGACCCTCATAAATTTTAATCGCACCTCTTTCTCCAGCATGATCTACTCTTATAAATTCTTCTAATTTTTTTTTATTAGTTTTTTTCATAGATTAATGTTCTAATAGAAAATATAACAATTAAAATTGAAAAAATTGTATTAATTGCCGCTAGTGAAACTCCAAAAATTTTAAAAGTAGCATCTTTACAGTCAACTGGCATACTTTTATTAAGAGACTCAAGTAATTTTGACTTATTTGTTATATCCAGGGAATTATTAGTGCAACTAAAAACTTCATTAATTAAATTGTTTTCAATTCCAAAATGATAGCCAGAAATTATAGCACTTATAGTAAATATCATTATTATAATTATTAAAATTTTATCATTTGTAGAATAATTGTATCCAATATAGCTTGCTAATATTGCAGCCACGTAAGGTAATCTTTGATAAATACATAACTTACATGGTTCATATTGCAGTATATACTCAATATACAATGCAGAAATTGTTGAAATGAATGAGATAAATAAAATGATTAAATAAAATTTTTTTCTACTTAGAAATAGGATCATATTTAATTAATAAAATTATTTAAAAATTTATATATAAAGTAAGCAAAAATAATTAAAATGATTGACAGAAAAATAGAGAATTTTAAAAGTTTTTTTTCAACAATTTTTTTCATTGTTGGTCCAAAGTTTCCAACTAAAAATGCTATAAAAAAAAAACGTGAACCCCTTGTTAAAAGAGAAATAATAACAAAATACAAAATATTAAAGTTTATAAAACCACTAGTGATTGTAAGTAACTTAAAAGGCACTGGCGAAAAGCCAGCAATTGCTAGGAGTGTTATCCAAGCTATAACACCACCTTCTGAAGACACTTTGTTTTTTAAAAATGAAGCATCATCTACACCATAAATCTCAAAAATTTTAATTCCAATTTCACTAAAGAAGACGTAGCCTATAAAATACCCAAGGCAAGCTCCCAAAACTGATCCTATAGTTGCGATTAATGCAATTCTAATCCATTCATGTTTTCGAGCTATTGTCATAGGAATTATCAAAACATCAGGTGGTATTGGAAATATAAAACTTTCAATAAATGACATAAATCCCAAAATAGATCTAGATCTTTTATGGCCTGCAAGTTTAATAGTTTTATTGTACAGCTCTTTAAACATATTTTCTTTTAATATAATAAATGATTTAATACTATTAGTTTAAATGTGCAAAGGTTTGGGCGAATGGCGGAACTGGTAGACGCGTTGGACTCAAAATCCAATAGTAGCAATACTGTGAGAGTTCGATTCTCTCTTTGCCCACCAAAAATTTATGAGTACAAAAAATATAAATAATTTAGTCGAACTGTTTTTTATTAATTATAAAAAGCAAAAAAAAGATAATATTCTTTTAACATCCTTAAAAGATACAAGTAATTGTTTTACATGGGAAAAAACATTCCATTCAATTAAAAGACTTTCGTCAGAAATTAAAAAATATGCAAATAAAGGTGATAGATGTTTATTAATATCTGAAAATAGACCAGAGTGGTTTATAACTGATCTCTCAGTGATGTTGTCTGAAGCCATTACTGTTCCAGCTTATACAACTTACGCTGAGAAAGATTATGAATATATAATTGAAAATTGTAATCCGAAATTAATATTTGTTTCTAATAAAGAACAATTTTATAAAGTCAAAGAAATTATTAAAAAAAAAAGTTTTGTTGTAAAAATATTTTCTTTTGAAGAATTAGATATAGATTCTAAATCCTATATTAATGTTAATAAATTATTTTCTAATTTAGACTATCAAGATTTAAATGTTCCAGACTTATCAATTAAAAGAATTGATCCAGCTTGTATTATTTATACTTCAGGAACACAAGGTAACCCAAAAGGTGTAATCTTAAGTCATGGCGGTATTTTAAATAATTGTGATGGCGCACTTGATATATTAAAACCTTTGTTAACAGATCAGACTAGATTTTTAACCTGGTTGCCTCTCTCACATTCTTATGAACACACAGTTCAATTTGTTCAAATAAGTGTTGCAGCAAAAATATTCTATGCAGAAAGTATTGAAAAATTAATTAAAAATATGAATGATTGCAAACCCCAAATAATGACTGCGGTGCCTAGATTTTATCAAAATTTATTTCAGAAAATTAATGCAAGTTTTAACAAAGCAACAGGATTAAAGAAAAGTTTAGTATTAAAAATGTTACAACTTGGAACTAAAAAGATTAACAAAAAGTCTTTAACAATTTTAGAAAAATTAATTGACAGTATTTTAGAAAAAATTGTAAGAAAAAAAATCAAAAGTCAATTTGGAGGTGAGCTTAAAACCTTCGTTTCAGGTGGAGGAGCACTCGACAAAGAAGTTGGTGTTTTTTTAAATGCAATAGGTCTGCCAACTTTACAAGGTTATGGATTAACTGAGACCTCTCCAGTCGTAAGTTGTAACCCAATTGATGACATTAGAGTTGAAACTGTAGGACCACCCTTTAAAGGTAATGAAGTTAAAATAGCTGAAGATGGAGAAATTTTAGTTAAAGGTGAAAATGTGATGTTGGGTTATTGGAATAATGAAGAAGAAACGAATAAAGTTTTAAAAGATGGTTGGTTACATACAGGGGATATTGGAATTTTTGAGAATGGTTATTTAAAAATTACTGACAGAAAAAAAGATATTTTGATTACGCCTGGAGGAGATAATATTTCTCCAGTTAAAATTGAAAATGAGTTGTTAAATTCTAAATTAATTGATCAATCAATTGTTTATGGAGACAATAAACCCTATTTAGTTGCATTATTAGTACTATCAGATGAAAATATTAAAGCAACTAATGATCAAATTGAAAAAGAAATAGAAAATATAAATAAAAATCTTTCTAGAATAGAAAATATAAAAAAATTTTTTATAATCAATGAAAAATTTTCAATTGAAAATGGAATGTTAACTCCAACTTTAAAACTTAAAAGATATAAAATTATTCAGAAATATAAAAATGAATTTGAAAAACTTTATTAAAATAGTTTTAAAA
>QBZW01000007.1 GCA_003282205.1 Pelagibacteraceae bacterium AG-337-G04 | reverse complement strand
TATTATGGTAGACACCTCTATTAAAAATAAATTACAACAAATCGAAAATACAATGATAGAGGCTTAAATGGAAATAAATCCTTCAGAAGTCACAAAAATATTAAAAGAGCAAATTAAAAAGTTTGGAGACAAAGCTGAGGTCACTGAAGTTGGTCAAGTTTTGTCAGTAGGAGATGGTATAGCTAGAATTTATGGATTAGATAATGTTCAAGCTGGAGAAATGGTTGAATTTTCTGATGGCTCAAAAGGAATGGCATTAAACTTAGAGAGTGAAAATGTAGGTGTTGTAATTTTTGGTGATGATAAAGCAGTTAAAGAAGGCGATACTGTAAAAAGAACTGGTGCGATTGTTGATACACCAGTTGGAAAAGAATTACTTGGTAGAGTAGTTGATGGTTTAGGAAACCCAATTGATGGAAAAGGTGCATTAGATAAAAGTTTAAAAAGAAGCAGGGTTGAGGTTAAAGCTCCTGGCATAATTCCCCGTAAGTCAGTTAGTGAACCAATGCAGACAGGTCTTAAATCAATTGATAGTTTAGTTCCAATTGGAAGAGGACAAAGAGAATTAATTATTGGTGACAGACAAACTGGTAAAACAGCAGTTGCAATTGATGCTATAATTAATCAAAAAAAAATTAATGAGTCTGGAGACGAAAAGAAAAAATTATATTGTATATACGTAGCCGTAGGACAAAAGAGATCTACAGTTAGACAAATTGAAAAAACATTAGAAGAAGCTGGTGCAATGGAATATACAACCATAGTTGCGGCAACGGCCTCAGATGCTGCACCCCTACAGTTTTTAGCCCCATACACTGGATGTACTATGGGCGAATACTTTAGAGATAATGGAATGCATGCTTTAATAATATATGATGATTTATCAAAACAAGCTGTCGCTTACAGACAAATGTCTTTATTGTTAAGAAGACCTCCTGGAAGAGAGGCGTATCCTGGTGATGTATTTTATTTACACAGCAGATTACTTGAAAGAGCAGCAAAATTAGGAGATGAACATGGTGGAGGCTCATTAACAGCTCTCCCAATAATTGAGACTCAAGGGGGTGACGTTTCTGCATTTATACCAACAAATGTGATCTCAATTACCGATGGACAAATTTTCCTTGAAACTGAACTTTTTAACCAAGGTATAAGACCAGCTATTAATGTTGGTTTATCTGTATCAAGAGTAGGATCGTCTGCCCAGACAAAGGCCATGAAAAAAGTTTCAGGGTCGATGAAGTTAGAATTGGCCCAATATAGAGAAATGGCTGCATTTGCACAGTTTGGTTCAGACCTTGATGCATCT
The DNA here is from genome assembly GCA_003282205.1 of Pelagibacteraceae bacterium AG-337-G04. Lineage (GTDB taxonomy): Bacteria > Pseudomonadota > Alphaproteobacteria > Pelagibacterales > Pelagibacteraceae > Pelagibacter. The sequence continues at coordinate 96,373 of QBZW01000007.1, read as the reverse complement.
ACTCAAAAATTACTTAACCGAGGATCAAAATTAACCGAGCTATTAAAACAAAATCAATATTCACCAATGACAGTTGCAGAACAAGTTATTTCTGTATTTTGTGGAGTAAGAGGGCACCTTGACGATATTGAACAAAAAGATATTGCAAGTTTCGAGAATAAAATTATTGAAAAATGCAAAGCTGAAAAGCCAGATATAATTGAATCAATCACAACTTCAGGAAAACTTGAAGATGATAAAGAGAAAGAATTGAATGAAATTATAGTTCAACTTAAGAAAGATTTTAATTCATAAAAAATTATGGCTAGTTTAGACGATCTAAAAAAAAGAATATCGAGTGTAAAATCTACACAAAAAATTACAAAAGCTATGAAAATGGTTGCAGCTGCTAAACTAAGAAGAGCACAAGAGAGTGCAGAGAAAGGTAGACCATACTCTGATAAAATGAACAATATTATTTTAAATTTATCAAATGGCATCTCAGATATTGAAAATGCTCCAAAACTTTTATCAGGCACTGGTGAAGATAAAGTACATTTATGTGTTGTGATGACATCAGATAGAGGTCTTTGTGGCGGTTTTAATACAAATATTATTAAAAAAGCTAAACAGTATTTTCAAAAAATTTTAGATGAAGAAAAAACCTTAAAAATTATAACGGTAGGAACCAAAGGTTATGATCAACTAAAACGTATTTTCGGTGATTATATTGTGGAGAGAATATCTTTTAAGGACTCTAAAAATGTAAATTATTTTGATGCAGATAAAGTCGGTAAGAAAGTAATAGAAAAATTTGAAAAAAAAGAATTTGATGTATGCACAATTTTTTATAACCAATTTAAAAATGTAATTACTCAAATACCACAAGAACAACAAATAATCCCTTTAAATAGGTCTGATAAAGACGAAAATTCATCAGAAGATAATTATGAATTTGAACCTGAAGAAGATGAAATATTGAGCAACTTGTTGCCTAAAAATATTTCAACTCAGATTTTTAAAGCGATGTTAGAGAATTCAGCTAGCGAACAAGGTTCAAGAATGAGTGCAATGGATAATGCAACCAGAAACGCAGGTGAAATGGTTGACAAACTTACGATTGAGTATAATAGAAGTCGTCAGGCAGCGATTACTAAAGAGTTAATAGAAATAATTTCAGGAGCAGAAAGTTTATAATTATGAGAAAAGGACAGATAACACAGATCATTGGGGCGGTAGTTGATGTAAAATTTGACGGAGAACTACCAGAAATTTTAACTGCACTAGAGTGCGATAACGGTGGAAATAGATTAGTCTTAGAAGTTGCGCAACATTTAGGAGAGTCAAGTGTGAGAACAATTGCGATGGATGCAACAGAAGGCCTTAAAAGAGGAGATGAGGTAATAGACACAGCTGCTCCAATTAAAGTTCCAGTGGGCCCTGAGACACTTGGAAGAATTATAAATGTGATAGGTGAGCCCATTGATGAAAGAGGAGATGTTAAAAGCTCAGACAACTGGCCAATCCATAGAGCTGCACCAGAATTTAATGATCAATCAACAGAAACAGAAATACTTGTAACTGGTATTAAAGTTATTGATCTTTTAGCGCCTTATGCAAAAGGTGGTAAAATTGGTTTATTTGGTGGAGCTGGTGTTGGTAAAACTGTTTTAATTATGGAATTGATTAACAACGTAGCAAAGGCCCATGGTGGATTTTCAGTTTTTGCTGGAGTTGGAGAAAGAACTAGAGAAGGAAATGATTTATATCATGAAATGATAGACTCAGGAGTAATTAAAACCGACGGAGATGGTTCTAAAGCGGCATTAGTTTATGGACAAATGAATGAGCCTCCAGGAGCAAGAGCTCGAGTTGCTTTAACTGGTTTAACTGTTGCTGAGTATTTTAGAGATCAAGAAGGTCAAGACGTACTATTCTTTGTTGATAATATATTTAGATTCACACAAGCAGGATCTGAAGTATCAGCTTTACTTGGAAGAATTCCCTCAGCTGTTGGATATCAGCCAACATTAGCAACTGATATGGGTAACTTGCAGGAGAGAATTACCACAACTAACAAGGGATCAATTACGTCAGTTCAGGCGATTTATGTTCCAGCAGATGATTTAACAGATCCTGCGCCCGCTACTTCGTTTGCTCACTTAGATGCAACAACTGTACTTTCTAGACAAATTGCTGAAATTGGAATTTATCCAGCAGTAGATCCGTTGGACTCGACCTCGAGAATACTTGATCCAAGAATAGTTGGGGATGAGCATTATAGAGTTGCTCGAGAGGTACAAAAAGTTCTTCAAACTTATAAATCTTTGCAAGATATCATTGCAATTTTGGGTATGGATGAGTTATCTGAAGAAGATAAGTTAATTGTTGCTAGAGCCAGAAAAATACAAAGATTTCTTTCTCAACCTTTCTTTGTAGCTGAAGTATTTACTGGATCGCCAGGTAAACTTGTGGATTTAGAGTCAACAATAAAAGGCTTTGATGCTATTTGCAAAGGTGAATATGATCATTTACCAGAGGCAGCATTTTATATGGTTGGCACTATTGAAGAAGCAATCCAAAAAGCTGAGAGTTTAGCTAACGAAGCTGCTGCATAATGAGTGAAGAATATTCTGTAGAAATAGTAAACCCTGAAAAATCATTTTTATCAAAAAATGATGTTACAGAGGTAGTTGTTCCCGCATTTGAAGGCGAGATAGGGATCTTAAAAGATCATATATCTATAATTTCTTTTTTAAAACCAGGAATAATTAAAATATTTTCAAAGTCTGGTGAGCAAAGTTTTTATGTGAATGATGGAATAATTGAATTTAAAGATAATAATCTTTCTATACTTACAAGTCTTATTTTAAATTTAAAAGACGTTGACAAAGAAAAAATTTCAGAAATACAAAAATCTGCTGAAGAAGAACTGAATAAGTCTGATATAAATGATCAGGAAAAATATTTGCTTGATCAAAAACTTGAAGTGTTAAAATCAATTAACTAAAATTTTTTTTACCTCTTCTTGAATTTTCTCATAAACGTGTAGTTTAAATTCTACCACAAGTTCAGTAATTTTGTCTGGATCCACCCACTTCCATTCAAGAAATTCTGGATGTTTTGTTTTAATATTAATTTCTTTTTCATCCCCATTAAATCTCATTACATACCATTGTTGTTTTTGACCTTTAAATTTACCTTTCCAAATAATTCCTAATAATTCATTTGGTAAATGGTAAGTAAGTAATCCATCAATCTTTTTTATTAAACTCACTGATTTAATACTAGTTTCTTCTTTTAATTCTCTTATTGCAGCTTCATAAAAGTCCTCATCCTTATCAACCCCACCTTGTGGCATTTGCCAAAAGTTTTTTTTATTATCTATTCTTTTTGCAACAAAAATTTTATTTTCTTTATTTAAAACAACTATTCCAACACCACTTCTAAGTGGTAAATTTTTATATTTCTCTCTCATTTTAGCCGTTTAAAAGTTCTAGAGCAAACTGAAGTTGATTGTCTGTATCAGTATTAAATCTAAAGTCATCAGATCCTTCAGCTATCTCAATATCAGGCGAGACACCTATTTCTGAAATAGATTTTCCTGATGGAAGATAATATTTGGATACAGTCAATCTTATTGCACCTTTATTTTTAAGAGGAATGATTGATTGCACAGAACCTTTGCCATAGCTATTTTCTCCTATTATTATTGCTCTTTTGTGATCCTTAAGTGCGCCTGCTACAATTTCAGATGCAGATGCTGAACCATAATTTATTAAGATTACAATTGTATCTCCATCTAATATATCACCTTTTCTTGCAAAGTATTTTCTACTTTCATATTTTCTTTTACTTTTTGTTGAAACAATTTCTCCACTTTCTATAAAAAAATCTGTAATTTTAATTGCCTGAGAAAGTAGTCCACCAGGATTATTTCTTAAATCTAAAATATAATTTTTAACATTTTCATTTTTTTTAAACTCATTTATTTTATCTCTAATTTGACCACTACTATTTTCATTAAATGAGGTGAGTCTTAAATAACCAGTTTGATTATCTAATATCTCAGATTTTACTGATGAAACTTTAATTTTTTCTCTAGTAATATTAAAAACTAATGCCTTTCGTTCACCCCTTCTTCTAACTGTTATTTCAATATCTGATCCAACAGGACCCCTCATTATGTCAACTGCTTCACTTAATGATTTACCTTGAACCTGAATATCATTAATTCTTACTATATAATCTCCAGCTTTAACTCCTGCTTCAGCCGCAGGTGAATCATCCATCGGTGTAATTACCTTTATTACACCAGCCTCCATGCTCACTTCAATTCCCAGTCCTCCAAATTCTCCACTCGTTTCTGTTTGCATACTTTGATAAGAGTCTGGTGACATATAAGCAGAATAAGGATCTAAGGATTGAAGAACACCATTGATTGCAGCATCCATTGCATCACTTTGGTTTACCTCATCAACAAATTCTTTATTAATTTTATCTAAGACTTCTGAAAAAACATCTATTTTTTTATAAATATCATTCTCTTCTGATGCGCTAACAATACTAGTTACAAAAAAAAATATGAATAATGATAAAAAATATATTTTAGGTTTTTTCATCAAATAATTACTTTTTCTTTAGGAATTAATTCAGACCATATTTTTTCTAATTCATAAAATTTTCTTTTTTCAGGATTGAAAATATGAATAATAAGATCTATTCCATCTACAAGTTTCCAATCACTACTTTCTCTTCCTTCAATTTTACAATTGCTCACACCATTTTTTTTCAAGTATTCATATACTTGCTCTGACAAAGCTTGGATATGTCTTGAAGACGTTCCGCTAGCGATTATCATTTGATCCGCTATTGATGATTTTCCATCTAAATCTATTGAAACAATATCTAGGGCTTTATTTGTATCTAAGAGATTGACCACATCTTTGTGAAGAGAAGAGATTTTGTCCATTAATTATTAAAAGAGTATCAAATTTTTCTTAATTTAGAAGATGAAATATTGACCTTGTTAAATTTTATAAATTTTAAGCTTTTCTTACTATACTTTTTAAAGCTTCTAGAACTTAATGATTTAGCCTTATATCTGTCTCTATCAAATACTAGAATGTTACAAATAGATGAAATTAAATCAGAATTCTTCCATTTATGAAAATTAATCAAACTATCTGCTCCCATTATAAAATAGATATCAGTTTTTTTATTATTTTTTTTTATATACTTTATTAGGTCAATTGTTCTATTTGATTTAATTTTATCTTCAAAATATTTAACTTTAATAAATAGATTTTTTTGAGCAATTTTTTTTGCAAAATTTATTCTTTTATTTAAACTTAAATTACTTTTTTTTTTAAATGGATTTTGTTTGGTTACCGCCCAAATAATCTTATCAATATCGTATCTTTTTTTTGCCTCTTTAGAGATACTTAAATGTCCTTTATGTGCTGGATCAAAAGTGCCTCCAAGAATACCAATTTTTTTTTTATTTCCTTGTTTGTCCAGATCCATATATCTCATATTTGTAACTAACTAGCTGGTTTAGTCCAACGGGACCTCTTGGTGGAAGTTTATTTGTTGAAATTCCAACTTCACCTCCAAAACCAAATTCCCCTCCATCAGCATACTGTGTTGAAGAATTGTGAATAACGATAGAACTTTTAATATTTTTCATAAAAAATTTTGCAGAAATTTTATTATTTGTAATTATCGCATCAGTGTGCATTGTTCCGTACTTATTAATATGATTTACTGCATCATTAATATTATTTACTAATTTTACAGATATTTTTGCAGACAAATGTTCCTTAGACCATGTTTTATTATTTGCTATTTTTGAATTCCCGCTAAACAATTTAGAAATTTTTCTATCAGCATAAATAGAACAACCTCTTTCAGTGAGTTCATTTAATATCTCATTTACATTTTTAGATTTATTTTTATGTATTAAGAGTGTCTCAGTAGCCCCACAAATACTCGTATTGCGCAACTTAGCATTGATTAATATTTTCTTTGCCATTTTAAGATTAGCATCTTTATCAATATATGTATGACATATACCTTCAAGGTGACCAATTACAGGAACAGAGGATAAATCTTGAACTTTTTTTACAAGACCTTTTCCACCCCTTGGAATAATAACATCTATGTATTTTGACATTCTTGAGAGCATGTAGTCGACCAGTTTTCTATTTTTATTCTCTATAAACTGAACAAAATTCTTATTTATTTTATTTTTTTCTAAAGATTTTCTAAAAAGGTTAGCCAAAATTTTATTACTAAAGAAAGCTTCAGATCCTCCTCTTAATATTACGCAGTTCCCAGATTTAAAACAAAGTGTGGACACATCTGAAGTAACATTTGGTCTACTTTCATAAATTATACCAATAATACCAATTGGTATTGATACTTTCTTTAGTTTTAATCCATTTGGTCTTTTCCAGGTTTCTATATCAACATCTACTGGATCCTTAAATTTTGAAATAGTTTCAATTGACTTAATAATTGATCTTATTTTGTCATTATTAAGAGCAAGTCTTTTAATTAAATTCTCTTTAAGTTTTTTAGATTTGGCAATTTTAATATCTTTTGCGTTTTCGACCAAAATTTTATTTTGGTTTTTTAAAATAAGTTGAATGTAATAATTTAATACTTTATTTTTTTTTTTATTGCTTATTCTGTTTTGAAATGCAATTTTCGCATTTGAACCAATTTTTTCTAAAGTTTTAATCATTTGATTAATACCATATCATCTTTATGAATAACTTCTGATTTTGAAACATAACCTAAAATATCATTTATTTTATTAGAGTGCTTACCTTTAATTTTCAAAATTTCTTCCGAAGAGAAACTACTTAATCCTCTAGCAAATTCGGTCATGTTATTGTTTAGGATTTTGATATGATCACCTTTGCTAAAACTACCTTGAACATCCTTAATCCCTGCGGCTAGTAAACTTTTCCCATTATTCAAAGCTGATAATGCACCTTCATCGATAACTATTTTTCCCTTTGGAGAAACTGAGCTTATAATCCACCTTTTTCTCGCATCTAATTTTGAAATTTTAGGCAAAAACCAAGTACATATATTTTCTGTTAAAATTTTTTTAATTGGTCTATTTATTAAGCCATTAGCAATTGCCATATGACAACCTGAGAGTTGACAAATTTTAGCAGCATCAATCTTCGTTTTCATTCCACCAGATCCAAATTCTCCAGTTTTATTTGTTGCTAACATTTCTACCTGTTGATCAATATTTATAATTTCACGAATTAATTTAGCTTTTTTATCTAATTTTGGATCTTTAGAGTAAAGACCATTTACATCAGATAATAAAATTAAACAATCTGCACTTGATATTTGTGCAACCCTAGAAGCTAGTCTATCGTTATCTCCATACTTAATTTCAGAAGTAGCAATACTATCATTTTCATTTACTATTGGAATAAAACCAAGACTAAATAAATTCTCAAAAGTCCTTTTTGCATTAATAGCTCTTCTTCTTTTTTCCGTATCTTCAAGAGTTAACAAAATTTGAGAAATGTTGATTTTTGACTTATTAAAAGTTTTTTTAAAAAGATTCATTAACTCAATTTGGCCAATAGAAGCTACCGCTTGACTTTTATCAAGTTTCAATTTTTTTTTACTTAATTTTAATTTTTTACATCCTAAAGCAATCGCTCCTGAACTAACCAAAATGATATTTTTTTTCAATTTCTGTAGATGTTGAATATCTTTTGCAAATTCTGACAGCCATTTCTCTCTGACAATTTTTTGGTCATTAATCAATAAAGATGATCCAATTTTGATAACAACCGTCTTTGAATCTTTAAGATACATAATTTAGCAATTTTGATTTAATATCAGATACAGATTTTTTATCGAGTGTTGATGTTGTAAAAGTGGATTTCTTGATAATTTTTTCAAAATCTTTAATTTTTTGTTTTATTTCAGCCTCATCAATTAGGTCCATTTTGTTAAACACTATTATTTCCTCCTTTTTTAAAAGCTCAGAACTATATTTGCCCATTTCATCCCTCACTTGCAGATATGAGTTGGCTAAATCATTTTCTGATATATCAATGAGATGCAAAAGCACTTTACATCTCTCAATATGCTTTAAAAATTTAATCCCTAATCCTGTTCCTTGATGCGCTCCTTCAATTAATCCTGGAATATCTGCTAAAGTTATTTCTTTATCGTCATACATTGCAACACCAAGATTTGGATTTAAAGTGGTGAATTTATAATTTGCAATTTTAGGAGTTGCGCTTGTTAATGATGCTAATAAGCTAGATTTTCCTGCATTCGGTAATCCAATAATTCCAATATCAGCAATTGTCTTAAGTTGTAAATATATCCAGAATTCTTCACCAACTGAACCTTTGGTAAATTTCTTTGGAGCTCTGTTAGTTGATGATTTAAACCTTGTGTTACCAAAACCTCCCTTACCACCTATAGCTGTAACAAATTTTTCATTTTCCTCCTTGAAATCAAATATCAGGGTTTTGTTATCTTCCTCAAATACTTGAGTTCCAATCGGTACTTTTAAATATAAATCTTCTCCTCTTCTTCCTGTTTTATTTTTCCCACTCCCATCTCTGCCTCGCTCAGCTTTAAAATGCTGTTGATATCTAAAATCAATCAATGTGTTTAAATTTCTCTCTGACACAAGAATAATAGAACCACCTTTTCCTCCATCACCTCCGTCAGGTCCTCCAAATTCAATAAATTTTTCTCTTCTAAAACTAGGTGAACCAGATCCACCGTCTCCAGCTTTTACATATATCTTAACTTGATCGAGAAATTTCATGATTTTACAGAATTAATTAGCTGTCTACTAATTAGGCTTTACTGATACGTAAGTTCTGTCTGATTTACTTTTTTTAAAAACAACTTTTCCTTTAACAACAGAAAAAATTGAGTGGTCTTTACCCATTCCAACATTTTCCCCAGGAAAAATTTTAGTGCCTCTTTGTCTTACAATAATATTTCCAGGTATTACTAATTCACCACCATATTTTTTTACACCTAGTCTTCGGCCTGCACTATCTCTTCCGTTTCTCGATGATCCACCTGCTTTTTTTGTTGCCATAAATTACCTATTTATTTTGAAGCCTCAGTTTTTTCTTTTTTAGGTTCTTTAACTACAATCTCACTTTTTTTCATCTTTTCAGCCTCTGATAAAATTTTACCATCTTTTGAAAAAATTTTGTTAATTCTTATTAGTGAATACTGTTGTCTGTGTCCGTTTTTACGTCTTGAATTTTTTCTTCTTCTTTTTTTAAAAATTAGAACAGTTCTTTCTTTGCCATTTTTTAATAGCTCAGCTTCAACTTTCGCACCATCTACAGTTGGTGCACCTAGTTCAATACTTTTATCATCTCCATAAGCTAAAATTTCATTAAATTCTACTTTAGTGGCTGGATTTGACTCATCTAATTTTTCTATTTTGATTATTTCACCAGCTGAGACTTTGTACTGTTTTCCACCTGTTTGTAAAACTGCGTATGACATTTACGATCCTAATTTTTAATTATCAGGAATATAGTCAGGGCCTTATTTTAGTCAAGCTGAATAAGCTAGAAATTATCCTTTAAATCTCTTAATTTTGAGAATTTTTCAACATTTTTTGATCTTAAAAAAATATTAGTTTGTAGCTCTTCTTCAAGAGTCGATGGAATAGTTGGCTGACCTTTGGCCAGTCGATTTTTTATAAACTCAATTTTCGAAATTAAAGCTTTATTTTCTGGATCGTGTTTTAGGCAAAAATCAGAATTTTTTAATGTATATTCATGTCCACAATAAATTTCTGTCTCAATTGGTAAATTCTTTAACAACTGCAAAGAATTAAACATCTGTTCATGAGTGCCTTCAAATACTCTCCCACAACCAAGTGAAAATAATGTATCTCCGGAAAATAATGCATTTTCATTAAAAAAATAGAAACATACATGGCCTAAAGTATGTCCTGGAATATGAAAAACTTTTACTTCAAATATACCATCTTTCCAAGTTTCATCATTTTTTAAAGATATATCTATTCCAGGTATTCTATGTCTATCCTCATTAAAACCTATAACCTTAGCATTATATAATTTCTTCAGCTCTTTATTGCCTCCAACGTGATCATAATGATGGTGAGTATTCATTATGAATTTTAATTTTAGATTAAGACTTTCAATTTTATTGATAATAGGCTCTGCTTCACTAGGATCTATTACAATGGTAGACTTTGTTAGCTCATCAATTAATAAATATGAAAAATTATCTTCTAAACATTTTATAATTTCTATTTTCATTTTACTTTTCTAATAAAAAAATACCCAATTCAGATATCAGGTTTTTATATTTTAAATTTAAAGTTGTAATATTTGAAACTTTTTCTCCATTTAAAGAAATTGATTTATAAATATTAACTCGTTTGTTGTTACAAAAATTATAAAAGTCTTGAATTGTACACATATGCAGGTTGGGAGTATTATACCATTGATAAGGTAAATTCTTAGTAACTGGCATTTCTCCTTTTAATAGCAAATCTAATCTAACTTTCCAATGTCCAAAATTTGGAATTGTAACAATTACCTTTTTTCCCACTCGTAATAAATTTTCAATTACATTTTCTGGGCTCATAAATGCTTGAAGAGTTTGGCTTAAAATTACGTAATCAAATGATAAATCTGGAAATTGCTTTAAATCATTCTCTGCATCACCTTCAATAACAGCTAAACCTTTAGATAAGCATTTTTTTACTTTTTCTTTAGAAATTTCAAGTCCTCTAACATCTACCACTTTATTTTTTGATAGATATTCCATCAAAATTCCATCACCACATCCAACGTCCAAGACTCTTGATTTTTCTTCAATAAATCTAGAAATAACTTTAAATTCTTCTTTCATTAATATTTGAATAAGTTGTACTTAAATAATTTTTAATAGTGCTTAAAAAATCTGGTACGTCTAACAAAAAGGAATCGTGGCCTTTGTCAGTTTTAATTTCTACAAAACCAACATCAGCTCCAATTGCATTTAGCGCTATTACAATATCTTTATTCTCATAGGTTGGGTATAACCAATCAGAAGTAAAGGAAATGATGAAAAATTTTGTTTCGGTATCTTTAAATGCTTTGGAAAGGTTTCCTCCAAATTGTTTAGTTAAATCAAAATAATCCATCGCTCTAGTGATATACAAATAGCTATTTGCATCGAATCTGTCTACAAATACAGAACCTTGATATCTCAAATAACTCTCAATTTGAAAGTCAGCATCAAATCCAAATTTTAAATCAGATCTTTCTTGAAGATTCCTTCCAAACTTTTCTTGTAAACCTTGTTTTGATAAATATGTGATATGCGCAGCCATCCTTGCAACAGCCAAACCTTTATCTGGATTTATTGATTTTTCACCATACAATCCCTCTTTCCAATTGCTATCAGACATTATTGCTTGTCTTCCAAGTTCATTAAAAGCAATATTTTGAGCTGAATGACTAGCCGTACAAGCAATTGGTATAGCCACTCTAGCTTTATTCGGAAAGTTTGATACGAATTGTAAAACTTGCATTCCACCCATGGAGCCACCAGCAACTGCAAATAATTTTTCTATTTTTAAGTAATCTAATAGATTGTATTGAGCATTAACCATATCGTTAATTGTGATGACAGGAAAATTTGTACCTATAGGTTTATTGGACAAAGGATCAATAGTTCCTGGTCCGTAGGATCCCATACATCCACCAATAACATTCGCACAGATAACAAAAAATTTATCAGTATCGAATGATTTACCTGGACCAACTGCATAGTTCCACCAACCCTCTTTTTTTGTAATTGGATTGATGCCTGAAGCATACTGGTCACCAGTTAGCGCATGAAAAATTAATATAGCATTATCTTTCTTCTCATTAAGATTTCCATAGGTCTCATAAGCTAATGGAAAGTTCGATATTTCCTTTCCACAATCAAGTTTAAGAGTTTTCTCAATAATTATACTTTTCATTTTATTTAAATTGCTCATAAAAATTTTGCTGAAATGAATTGTGAGAAAAAAACTTATTTAGCAGGTTTTTTAAAGCGCTCGCAATTCAGTTAAATCAGCGCAAAAAGCTTTTATAAGATAGCTTTTTAGATGTCAATTTTTTTAGAATTATAGATTGTATTATCTATTTATCTGACTATTTATTAATAAAAATAAGCATCATGAATACTCCGTTATTTAGAAAATTAAACTTAGAGACTTACAAGCCTGGAAGATCCTTCTTAAATAAAAAAAAAAGTATTATAAAACTATCAGCTAATGAATCAGCCTTAGGCATGAGTAAAAATGCTAGTAAAGCAATAATAAAATCCAAAAATAATATATCAAAGTATCCGGATGGAAAATTTAAGGAATTAACATCCACAATTTCAAAAAAATATAATTGCAATCAAAATCAGATTATCTGTGGATCTGGATCTGACGAAATTATTCAAATGCTATGCCAGTTGTTTTTGAACAAAGGAGACGAAGTAGTCGTGCCAGAGTACAGTTTTTTAATGTACAGAATTTATGCAAAAATAGTAGGAGCAAAAGTTATATTTTCTAAAGAAAAAAATTTTAAAGTATCAAATGATGAAATTATAAAAAAAACAACTAAAAGAACTAAGATTGTATTTATAGCTAATCCAAATAATCCTACAGGTACATACATTTCTAAAAATCAACTGTTAGACCTAAGGAATCGATTAAATAAAAAAATTTTATTGGTAGTCGATGATGCATATTTTGAATATATGTTAAATAAAGATTATAGATCAGGGCTGGAACTTTTTAAAAATCAAAATAATGTATTTATATTAAGAACTTTTTCAAAAATTTATGGTCTCGCATCCCTAAGAGTTGGATGGGGTTATGGAAGTAAAAAAATTGTAGATGCTTTATATAAAATTAAACCGCCATTTAATGTAAATAAGATAGCACAGGAATGTGCAGTTGAATCTCTTAAAGATAAAAGTTTTATAAAAAAATCTGTAAAACATAATTTAGATTGGGCTAGAAAAATAAAAAAAATAATGAATTCTTATAGTATTCAAACAAATGAAATCGGACCAAATTTTTTTCTTTTAGATTTTAAACGTTGTAAATTAAATGCAAGCTTTGTTGAGAGAAATCTTGAAAGATCAGGAATTATTCTTAGAGAGATGAATTCGTATGGTATTAAAAATTGTTTAAGGCTTACGATTGGAAATGTAAAAGAAAATATACTTTTAATTAAACAGATGAAAAAAATTTTTAAAAATGTTTAAAAATATATTAATTGTTGGTTGTGGATTAATTGGATCTTCAATTTTAAGAGCATCTATAAATAAAAAAACGTCTAAAAACTTTTTTGTTTTCGAAAAATCAAAAAAAAATATTAGAGAAATCAAAAAAATAAATAAAAAAATAATTGTTTTAAAGAAACTAGATAATAAAATTTCAGCTATTGATCTTGTTATACTTGCCACTCCGATGAGTCAGTATGAAAGAATTATCCCCTATTTAAATAAGTATTTAAGTAAAAAATCTTTAATTACAGATGTAGGCTCTACAAAGGAAAATATTAGAAAATTAAAAAATAATAGCTTTTCAAAGTCACTGGACTGGATTATGAGTCATCCAATATCTGGATCAGAGGTAAGTGGACCAGAGTATGGAAGTAAAAGTCTATTTATTAATAAATGGTGTATAGTCTTTAGTGACAAAAACAAAATTAAACAGAAAAAATTGGTTAATTTTTGGAAAAAGATTGGTTCTAAAGTAATAATTATGGATGAGAAAGTTCACGATAAGATATTTTCAATTACAAGTCATTTACCTCACTTAATAGCTTACAACTTAATAAAGACTGCCCAAGATTTTCAAAAAATTGAAAAAAGAGATGTAATTAAATTTAGTGCGGGAGGGTTAAGAGATTTTTCAAGGATAGCTGCATCAAACGAAATAATGTGGAGAGATATTTTTTTTAATAATAAAAAAAATGTTGTTAGTGCAATAAACTTATTTATCAAAAATTTAAAATCTTTTAAAAAAAATATTGAAAATTTAGATGACAATACATTGAGAAAAAAATTAGTTAATTCAAAAAAAGTAAGACAGCAAATATTGAATTTAAAACAAGATATAGATAAACCAGATTTTGGAAGAGATCAAAACTAAATCGAATTAATTTTAATTACTTTTAAATTTGAAGTTTTTTCAATTAATTTAATGGTTTTTATTATTGGCATTATTATTACTTTTTTTCTTGGACCATATGCATGAATTAATTCTTTTGTATTTAAACAAACTGCAACATGTCCTTTCCAAAAAATAATATCTCCTCTCTTAAATACTCTTCTAATCCTAACACCTTTTTTGATTTTAACTTGATCTTTTGTATCTCTTGGAAAGAATTTATGATTATATTTATAAAAAATTTGGAGTAATGCCGAACAATCAATACCATCGAAAGTTTTGCCACCCCATTTATATTTTATATTCAAAAAAAGTTTTAATATTTTACTAAAATTATAATTTCTTTTATTGAATCTCTGTAATTCGTTTAATTTTATCCATTTATTCTTTTCAAACATTGCAAAGTTATTTTTTTTTTTTATAATCTGAATTTCAGATGAAAATGGAAGATATTTTTTTGTTAAAAATTTAATATTGTTTTTTGGTTTATTATAAATCTTTGATTTTAATATACTGACTTTGTGAGTTTTGTTTAAAACTTTATTAAATTTTTTGATTTTTATAAAACCTAAGTAATTGTCAAAATCAGTTCTGATCTTAAAAAAATCTTTCTTTTTTCCAATTATCCTAAATTTTTCACCGTAAATTAATTGTGTACTTATACTTGATTTCTTTGAGGCCAGCTCATAAACGTTTAAATAGGAATTCTTACAGAAATAGCTATTTTGCAACAATTTTAACTTTATTCCTTATAAACCAAAGACAAATTAATGATGGTATCACCATTACAGTTGTTATTATAAAAAATGTACCCCAGTCTCCATTTAGCCAATCTACTAGTGCGCCTGATGAAGAAGCAAGGGTAGTTCTTCCGGCAGTTCCAATGGACGCTAATAATGCATATTGAGTTGCCGTATAGGTCCTATCTACTAATAAAGAAATAAAAGCGACAAATGCAACTGTTGCAAATGCAGCTGTTATATCATCAGCTATCACAGCTATTGCAAATAATAATTCTGATTTACCTGTCCAGGCCAATATCGCGAAGAGTAAATTAGTTACAGCCATCAAACCTCCAGCAAAAAACATAGTTTTGACTGTTCCAGCTCTCATCGCCATTACACCACCTACTAATGTGAAAACGACAGTTGTTATCCATCCTAATCCTTTAGAATAAATTGCTATTTGTCCTTTTGAGAATCCAATTTCTTTATAAAAAACAATAGACATACGTCCTAAAAATGCTTCACCTATTTTAAATAAAAACACAAATCCTAATATCCCAACTGCAATTGCAAAACCATTTTTCTTGAAAAAACTTATTATTGGTCCACCAATAGTTCCCGAAATGTAAGCAATAAAATTTGTTAAAATATTATTTGATCCAAGTTTGTTTATAATCATTTGATCTGTTTCTTTTTGATTATTTTGTCTGTTATAATCAATTGGTTCATGAACAAACATCAAACAAATATTCATTAAAATAATTAAAACACCTAAAACTAAAAAAGTAGCTTGCCAATAATCTGCTACTCCCATATTTTGAAAAAATTCAGCAGTAAATAATGCTACAACGCCTCCTAATTTATAACCAGTCCACCAGCCAACTACTGCCATAGCTGCACCTGCTGCCATGGATTTCCCCTCATTTGCATCAATTTGTTCAATTCTTAACGCATCAACAGTTATATCTTGGGTTGCAGAAGCTATTGCAATTATTAATCCAACACTAATCAAAAGTGCTAAATTTTGTGTAGGATTTATAAAACTCCAAACTATCAAGCTGAGTAAAATTATTAATTGCATTAAGACGATCCAACCTCGTCTATGTCCTAATTTCTTTGTCAAAAGTGGAATTTGTATTCTATCAATTATTGGAGCCCATAAATAATTAAAAGCATAAACTCCAAATATTAATCCTGCCCAACCAATTGTTGATCTACTTAACCCCTCTTCTTTTAACCAAAGACTTAGGCTGCTTGCAATTAATACCCAAGGAAAACCACTTATTGCTCCTAGAAGCAATATTCTTAACATTCTAACGTCTTTGTAAACTAATAATGAATCAACCCAGCTATTTTTTGTGTCAGACATTAATATTTTCTCCAAAATGATGGAATAAATAATACTAATACAGCAAACAACTCTAATCTACCTAAAATCATCGCTAAACTTAAAATCCATTTTGAAAAATCAGATAAATAGGAAAAATTACCATTTGGGCCAATAATATCACCTAAACCTGGTCCCACATTTGATATTGATGTGGCTGCAGCTGATATTGAGGTTGTCAAATCTAAACCACTTATTGATAAGAGAGCCGTTATAAGAAAAAAAATTACAATGTATAAAAATATAAATGAAATAATTGATGCTAAAAATTTTTCATCAATATTATTGTTTTCATATTTTATTCTAAATATACCTCTTGGATAAATTATTTTTTTTAATTGTACAGCGACAAATTGGAATAAAATTTGAACTCTAAATATTTTTATCCCACAAGCTGTAGAACCTGCGCATCCACCGATGAACATAAGAATAAGAAAATAAATTAATGGGAATTGACCCCAATCACTAAAGTTTTGAGTTACATAACCAGTTCCAGTTAAAATTGATATTACATTAAATGCAACTGACCTTATGCTGGTATCAAAAAAACTCTGATTTTTAATGAATAAATATAAATACATCAAGGCAATCGAAAAAAATACAATTTTCATAAAAGTTTTAATTTGCGTATCTTTAAAAAATATTTTTTTGTCTCCATTTAAGTATTTGACGTAAGCAATGAATGGTATACTTCCTAAAATTATAAATATTATAGACGTTAATTCTATTAAAGAATTATCAAAGTAACCTATAGACTCATTATAATTTGAGAAACCTCCTGTAGCTATTGTTGTCATTGAGTGAACTATACTATCAAAAAAATTCATCCCAAATATTTTGTAAAATAATGCACATATAAAAGTTAATCCTGAGTATACCAAGATTAATCTCAATGCTATTTCTTTCGATCTAGGCAAAATTTTTTCTGGAGTATCACTTGTTGATATAATGAATAGCTGCATCCCACCAATATTCATAAGTGGCATTAAAGTAATTGCCATAACAATGATACCAATTCCACCTAACCACTGAAGCATTCCCCTCCACAGCAATATACTTTTATGAGTTTCATTTAAATTGGTGATTATAGTTGATCCAGTTGTAGTAATACCTGACATACTCTCAAAAAAAGCATCAGTCACACTTAATTCAATCTCAGAAAATATGAAAGGAAGTGAGCCAAAAATGGCAATACTTAACCATGATAAAGCAGTTAAAAGAAAAGCTTGTGGTAAACTAATTTTCTTATCATGATCTAAATTACTAAGTAAAAAAAGAATTCCAAAAATAATCGTTACAATTCCAGAACTTATGAAACCAGGGTCGAGTTCATTATAAAAAAACTGCGCTAAAATTGGCGCAATCATCGATAAACCCAAAATAATTTGTAAAACTCCAAGGGTGAAGAAAACTGTTTTATAATTGGACATTTTGATTGGACATTATTTTATGGTAAATAAATTTCAACTCTATAAGAACTATTTAAAATGTTATTTTAAAGGCTATTTGACAAAAGTGATCGATAAAACCAACATAGATAAAACAAACGCTTGGCCCTTTGTTGAAGCTAAAAAGCTTCTAAAAGAAAGAAAAAAAAATATTGAAAACAAAGGAAAAATTATTCTACAAACAGGTTATGGCCCTAGTGGTTTACCCCATATTGGTACTTTTGGTGAAGTTGCGAGAACTTCAATGATTGTCAATGCGCTTAATCACTTGACAGATCTCCCTAAAGAAATAATCACATTTTCAGACGATATGGATGGACTAAGAAAAGTACCTGAAAATATTCCTAATTCTGAAAAACTAGAACAAAATCTTCATAAACCGTTAACTCAAGTTCCAGATCCTTTTGAGAAATTTGATAGCTTTGGAGAGCACAACAATGAAATGTTAAAAAACTTTTTAAATAGATTTAATTTTAAATATATTTTTAAAAGTTCCACACTTTTATATAAATCTGGTTTTTTTAATGACACATTAAAATTGATATTAAAAAATTATGATGGAATAATGAATATTATTCTACCAACTCTTGGTAAAGAAAGACAAAAAACATATTCTCCATTTCTACCAATATGTCCAGATACAGGAGTTGTATTAGAGATACCAGTCTCCGAACTAGATACTAAAAATTCAAAAATAATTTTTGATAATAATGGCAAAAAATTAGAACAAAGTATTTTAGATGGAAATTGTAAATTACAATGGAAAGTAGATTGGGCTATGAGATGGTATGCCCTTGATGTAGATTTTGAAATGTATGGGAAGGATTTGATTGAGAGTGCGATTTTATCAACAAAAATTATTAACTTATTAGGGAAGACAAATCCATCTGGCTTTGCATATGAGTTATTTTTAGATGAAAAAGGTGAAAAAATATCTAAGTCAAAAGGAAATGGTATTACCATCAATCAGTGGTTAGAATATGCATCACCTGAAAGTCTTTCCTTGTATATGTATCAAAATCCAAAAAGAGCAAAAAAACTTTATAGAGAAGTAGTACCAAAGGCTGTAGATGAATATCTTGATTTTATTGAAAAAGGTAAAACTCAAACCGAACTTCAAAAACTAATGAACCCTGTTTGGCATGTTCATAATTCAAAGATACCAGAGGAAAATTCAATCATGTCCTTCTCTATGCTATTAAATTTAGTTGAGACCAGCAATGCTGATAATAAAGAATTACTTTGGAAGTTTGTTAAGAAATATAAGAAAGATATTAATCAGGATATTTATCCAATCTTTGACAAACTAATATCTTATGCAATTAAATATTTTAATGACGCTATAAAATCAAAAAAGATTTATAAAAAACCAAATGAAAGCGAAAAAATTGCTTTAGACGCTTTAGTAAACTCTTTAGATAGCTGTGATGACGCAATGAAACCAGAGGATATTCAGACAACAATTTATACAGTGGGCAAAGAAAATGGCTATAAAGAAAATTTGCGTGATTGGTTTAAGTTAATATATGAGGTAGTTTTTGGTGTAGAAAATGGACCACGATTTGGTTTTTTTATAAGCTTTTTTGGGGTTCAAGAAACCAAAGAATTAATAAAAAGTAAATTAGAAGATGTTTAATATTTTAAGACCACTAATTTTTAAATTTAGCCCTGAAGTAGCTCATTCTTTAGCAATTAAAGCACTAAAGTTAAATAATATTTCTTACTCAAAACCTAAAGAAAACCATATTTTAGAAACAACTTTTTGTGAAAAAAAATTATCTTCACCAATTGGTGTTGCTGCTGGTTTTGATAAAAATGCTGAAGTATACAATCCACTGTTTAATCTTGGATTTGGTTTTGTAGAAGTAGGGACAATTACTCCAAAGCCTCAATTTGGTAACCCTAAACCAAGAGTTTTTAGACTTGAAGAAGATGAAGCTCTTATAAATAGATTAGGTTTTAACAATTCTGGTTCAGAACGAATTAGTCAGACAATAAAGGAAAATAATAAAAAGGGTTTTTTAGGAATAAATATAGGACCAAATAAAGACTCCAAAGACAGAGTTGAGGATTATTTAATTTGTTTTCGTAAATTTTATAATTTAGCTGATTATATAACTATAAACATCTCCTCACCAAATACAGAAAATTTAAGAGACTTTCATAACCAAGATGAATTAAATTCATTAATTGATAAGCTAAAAAATGAAAAAAAAGAATTGAACTCAAACATTCCATTGGCAATAAAAGTTTCACCTGATCTAAATGACGATCAAATTAATGAAGTATCCAAGATCATTATAGAACAAGAAATAGGAATTATTATTGTTTCCAATACCACAGATAAGAATAGAGAAAATTTAAAAAATATAAATAAATTAGAAAAAGGTGGTCTATCAGGCAAACCAATTGAAAAGATTTCAAACGAGGCAATTTCCAAATTTTATAAAATTCTAAAAAATAAAACAAAAATAATAGGAGTGGGTGGTGTGAGTAATGGGCAGGATGCTTTTGAAAAAATTACCTCTGGTGCAACACTCGTTCAATTATATACTGGAATGGTTTATAGAGGTCCTCGTATAGCTTCAAAAATAAGTGAAGAATTAATTGATTTATTAAAAAATAAGGGGTTTAAAAATGTTTCAGAAGCTATTGGAACTAAAAATTAATCTTGACGCGATAAGATTCAGATCCTATACAGGCTCATAATTTATGTCTAAAAAATGCGAACTCACTGGAAAAATCCCTCTCAAGGGTCATAATGTAAGTCACGCTAACAATAAGACTAAAAGAAGATTTCTTCCAAATTTAAAAAAAGTTAAGTTTAAAAGTGAGCTACTTAATAGAAGTTTAAGACTAACCGTCTCAAATGCTGGTGTTAGATCAGTAGATAAAAAAGGTAGTTTTGACCAATTTCTTATTTCAGCTAAATCTAGAGATTTATCATTAAGACTGAAAAAATTAAAAAAATCCTTACTAAGTAAATCAGCATAATGAATAAAGTATTTTTAACACTCTCATTTTTAATGGGGTTGGTTGTTTTAGCATCCAATTATTTAGTACAATTCCCAATTCAATATTATGGTCTTCAAGAAATTCTTACATATGGAGCATTCAGTTATCCAGTAGCTTTTTTAATAACTGATCTAGCAAATAGATCTTTTGGAAAATTAGTTGCTAGAAAAATTGTATATATAGGATTTACAATAGGTATTTTGTTTACACTAATTTTCTCAACAAATTTTGCGGATTTAATCTCAGTAAGAATAGCAATTGGTTCAGGAACAGCATTTATTATTGCTCAACTACTAGATGTACAAATATTTGATCAATTAAGACAAAAAAAATGGTTTATTGCACCACTTGCCTCTTCATTAATTGGTTCTACCGTTGATACATTTTTATTCTTTTCGATTTCATTTTATGGAACAGGAATACCTTGGGTGACACTGTCTTTAGGAGATTTAGCAGTAAAGATTTTTGTAGCTTTAGTAATGTTGATACCTTTTAGATTATTATTAGGTACTTTAAAAGCTGCTTAATTCAAATTTTTGGCTCTTGTTGCGTCATGCAATGAATAGCTCCAAAACCCCAAACTAAATCACTACAATCAAGAGCAATAACTTCCCTATTTGTAAAAAATTTTCTAAAAATTTTTATAACCTTTTTGTCTTCTTTCACATTAAATACTGGAACCAAGACTTTTTTATTACCTATGAAAAAATTTAAATAACTTGCTGGGACACGAATTTTGTCTATGACAACTGGGCTTGGCATAGGAATCTTTATAATTGTAAATTTTTTCCCATTTTCATCGTAACTTTTACTTAATATTTTTAAATTTTCTTTAAGAGCTTTATAATTTTTATCTGATCTATTATTTTCTACAGCTATCATAATCGTACTTTTTGAAACAAATCTTGCAATATCATCAATATGACCGTGTGTGTCATCTCCAACAATTCCTTTATTAAGCCAAATAAAATTTTTTGCATTTAAATATTTTGAAAATAGATTTTCATAATCAATTTTTTTGAATCCCTTATTTCTCTCTTGTTTTCTACTTAATAAGCACTCCTTTGTAAGCAAGATGGAGCCTGATCCATTGTTGTCAAATGCACCTCCTTCCATCACTACTCTTACAAATTTTTTTGAATTTACTTTTTTAGGCAGAATACTTTCAATTTTTAAGTACTTACTAATATATTTATTGATTTTATTATCATTTCCGAAATTTTTATATTTTGACCAGGCATTAAATTTAAAATCAAGCATGGTCTTTTTTCGATTTTTCTTGTTGACTAAAAATATTGGTCCAGAATCTCTTAGCCAAAGTCTGTCTGTCTTAAGTTTATGAAATTTAATTTTAGAAAGATTACAACCTATTTTTTTTAAATATATTCTTGTGGTGTCAATACTTTTGTTATTATTGACCAATAAATCTATTCTTTGATCTTTTGTTAAATATTTTATTATTTTTCCAACTATATTTGGAATTTTTTCAAATAATCCAGGCCAATCATTTTTATTATGTGGCCACGCAACCCAAACTGATTTTTGAGGCTCCCATTCTGCTGGCATTCTGAATTCATCTATTTTTTTACTCATCTTCAGGATTTTTGAGAATATCTTTATAAAATTCAGTTCTTCTATCTCTTAAAAAAGGCCAGTGTTGTCTAGCAGTGTCTATTTTTTTATAATCAACTTCACAAACCAAAATATCTTCTTTCTTATTTCCTGCTTTTGCAATTATTTTACCACTAGGGTCTATAACCATTGAATTACCCCAAAATTCAATTTTCTTTTTCCCTTTTTTTTCTACACCAACTCTATTTATAGCAGCCACATAAGTTCCATTAGCAATAGCATGAGATTTTTGCATTGTAATCCAAGATTCTAATTGAGATTTTCCAAACTTTCTTTTTTCTTTTGGGTGCCATCCAATAGCAGTAGGATAAAAAATAATTTGAGCTCCTTTTAAAGCTGTTAGTCTAGCGGCTTCGGGGAACCATTGATCCCAACATATAAGAGGACCTATCTTTCCAAATTTTGTCTTAACACTTTTAAATCCAAGGTCTCCAGGACTGAAATAAAATTTTTCATAATATCCTGGGTCATCAGGTATGTGCATCTTACGATATTTAGACAAAATATTTCCATTTTCATTAATAATGATACTAGTGTTATGATAAAACCCAGATGTCTTTTTTTCAAACATTGTAATATTTAATACAACACCAAGCTCTTTTGCTAGATCGCAAAATATTCTAGAGGTTGTTCCTGGAATTTTTTCTGCTAATTTAAAGTTTGAATGGCTTTCTGTTTGGCAAAAATAATTAGTCAAAAACAGCTCAGGAAGACAAATTATCTTTGCTTTTTTTTTTGCAGCTTTTTTAATATTTTTTATAGCTAAATCAATATTAGATTGAATAGTACCTAAAGATTTACTTTGTATTAAACCGATTTTGATTTTTTTGACCATCAATCAAAATATCTTGGAAAAATTTTTTCTCTCTCTATTTTTCCATTCACCTTTATGATAGGCGTCACTTGCTATTAAGGGTAATACACTTGTTGCTTCTGCAAAAACCATTTGCTCTTTGGTAATATCTACTTTGCCCCACGAGCTTGCTTCTTTTAATGTTGAGCTACTACATGCTCCATCTCTAGAATCAGCAACAGTTATTTGAATAGCATATTTATGCATCTCTACATCTTTACCTAAAAGTTCAGCACATATGACGGTGTCTTGAATAAAATTTTTAGGTACTCCCCCTCCAATCATAAAAAGACCTGATCCTTTAGATTTAATTTTAATTTCAGT
This sequence comes from Pelagibacteraceae bacterium AG-337-G04, assembly GCA_003282205.1. GTDB lineage: Bacteria > Pseudomonadota > Alphaproteobacteria > Pelagibacterales > Pelagibacteraceae > Pelagibacter. The sequence goes on along the minus strand of QBZW01000007.1, from coordinate 72,801 downwards.
TAGTTCTCTAAACTCTCGTATTGAATCGATTGTAATATGATTTTTTGGATTTCTTTCTTGATGCATTACAAGCCCAAAACCTGCGCTTGAGTCAGTAAATGCTGGACAGAAAATTGGAACGTTGTTGTCATAGGCAACCTCTATTAATGAATCTTTCTTCTTTGCGTTAGTTTTAAGATATTTGCCAATTTCTTTTATAAATTCTCTTGATGTATAACTTTTAGGCTCTAATTGATCTGCAATTTCCCCGATAGTTTTATCACACATCTGAAGCTCTTCTTCATCAATATAAGTGTCATATATTCTATCAACGTAGTTATTTCTTAGCTCTGTATCGTCTTGATATTGTGATCCCTGATAATGTTTAAAACCAAGTGCCTCAAAGAAATCCATATCAATAATTGAAGCTCCAGTAGCTACTATTGCATCTACCATGTTATACTTAACTAAATCTCTATAAATATGCATACATCCAGCAGCAGAAGTTGATCCTGCGAGTGTTAAAAAGATTGTGCAATCTTTATCTTTTATCATTTCATTATAAATATTTGCTGCATTTGCAGTATCTCTTGAAACGAAAGACATTTTTTCCATTGAAGAGACAATTTTTCTAGCGTCAAAAGAAGTTATATCAATATGTTCTACTTCTTTACTAAGTAAATCGCTTTTTCTATTACTTGATTGGTTTTTATTATCTGACATTAAGCAACAAGAAAATCTTTATTTGCTTCTTTGTCATACATCGTCATGATTGGATTATCTTCAACTTCATAAATGTCATCAGAATAAAATCCGTTAAAATTAGTTCTAAAAGTTAATCCATAAGCTCCAAGCTGTCCTAACTCTATATAATCATTTTCTTTTATATTATTTGGTAAAACAAAAGGACCTTTCATATAATCCATGCTATCACAAGTTGGGCCATAGAAATCAAAAGATGTTAATTTCCTGGAGATTACTCTTCCATCAGTTATCATTTTTGATGGATAAACTATGTTAGGAACTCCAGCATCAAACAAAGTTCCATACGTTCCATCATTTATATAAAGTTTCTGTTTTTTTCTTAAATCAACTCTTACAATTGTTGATCCACTTTCTGCAACAATTGCTCTTCCAGGTTCGCAAATAATTTCTGGAAGCCTATCCAATTTTAAATTACTTAAACCTTTTTTAATTTCATTAAAATAAGCATCTAAAGATTGAGGAATAAGATCAGGGTAAATAGTAGGAAAGCCTCCTCCAACATTAATTACATCAGGTATAATTTTAGTTTTATTAATTATATTATTGATTTCAAATATTCCTTTTGAATAAGATATTGGGTGCATACATTGTGATCCAACATGAAAACTAAGTCCAATTTTTTTTGAATATTGTTTTGTTAACCTGAGAAGTCCAGCCACTTCATTATTAATTGCTCCAAATTTTTTTGATAAATCAATTTCTGCATGTTCATTAGATACAGAAACTCTAACAAATAACTCTAAGTCTTTAGCATAATTTGTACTTTCTAAAATTTTTATTAATTCATCTTTAGTATCCAAAGAAAAGGCTTTAACATTATATTTAAAATATGCCTGTTTAATGCTTTCTCTACTTTTAACTGTATGCATATAAGAACAATTTGCATTTGGACTTATTTTCCTTATATCCTCTATTTCTTTTATAGATGCTACATCAAAATGATTAATCCCGCTTTCAACAATAGTTTTAAGTACTACTGGATGAGGGTTGGTTTTTAAAGCATAAAGTATTCTTCCAGGGAAATTTTTCTGAAAGTGTTTAGATGCCAATTTAATTGACTCTTTTCTGATACAATAAACAGGTCCTGTCGGTCTCAGTTGATTGACTAATTCTTCAACTGACTTAAATTTTTGCATATCTGCACCTCTAAAAAAAATTTACAAAAAAAACCTGCATATCACATATGCAAGTTTCATAAATGCAGCATTTATGGGAAATAATTAATAATGTAAAGTAAATAATGCTATTGAAATATTAAAATTTACTTCCATATAAGAGCTATGATTAACCAACCAACACTTCAAAAATTGAGTGATTTTGAAGATAAATCGCTTTTGATCGTAGACGATGACAACCCATTTAGACAAAGATTGGCTAGAGCTATGGAAAAAAAAGGTTTTACAGTTACACAAGCTGAGAGTGTAAAAATTGGTATTGAGACGGTAAAATCACAAAGTCCAGCATTTGCTGTTGTGGATCTTAGATTAAATGATGGTAATGGACTAGAGGTAGTTAAAGAAATTCAAAAAGGAAACCTTAAAAGTAGAATTATTATGTTAACGGGATATGGTAATATCCCAACAGCAGTCGCTGCAATTAAAGAGGGAGCAATTGATTATATTGCGAAGCCTGCTGATGCAGATGATGTTGAAAAAGCACTTTTAGCTGATCCAAATCAAAAACCAGCTCCACCTGAAAACCCAATGTCAGCGGATAGAGTAAAATGGGAGCACATACACAGAGTTTTTGAGTTATGTAACAGAAATGTCTCTGAAACTGCAAGAAGACTAAAAATGCATAGAAGAACTCTTCAAAGAATACTGTCTAAAAGATCTCCTAGATAATTTAATTTTTTGTAAGCCTTAAAAATACATCTTCAAGATCTCCATCATCAGTTGAAATATCTTGTATTTTTATATCTTGTTTTTTTATTTCTGAAATTATTGAATCTATGCTTAGTTTACTCTTCTCATATGATAAAACTAACTTTTTTTCGTCATTTGATATAACTTTTAACGAATTAAAAGTGTTATCTTGCATACTAGTTTTTTTATCTGTGGTGATATACACAATTTTTGTTTGAATCCTTTCTAAGAGATTTTTAGTCGTATCTAAAGCAACTAATTTTCCTCCACTTAGGATTCCAATCCTATCACACATTTTTTCTGCTTCCTCAAGATAATGAGTTGTTAGTATTGTTGTTACCCCTTGTTTATTCAAAGATTTCACATTTTCCCATAATGTATTTCTCAGTTCCACATCAACTCCTGCGGTAGGCTCGTCTAAAATTATAATTGGAGGTTGATGCACCATCGCTTTTGCTACAAGTAATCTTCTCTTCATACCACCAGATAAGGCTCTAGCATAACTGTCAGCTTGTTCCTCTAATGATACCAACTTTAATATGGTATCTGTAATTCTATCTTTTTCTCTAATTCCATACAGCCCTGCTTGAAGCTCTAAAAGTTTTCTGGGACTAAAAAATGGATCAAAGTTTACTTCTTGTGGAACAATTCCAATAGAGGCCCTAACTTGTCTAGGGTTTTTATCTAAGTTAAACCCCCAAACATTTACCTCACCGCCAGTTTTTATAACTGATCCACCTAATATGTTTATAAATGTACTTTTTCCGGCGCCATTTGGCCCTAATAGACCAAAAATTTCACCTTCTTTCACTTCTAAGTTTAAATTATTAAGTGCATGTATTTGTTTAGAACCGTTTTTTGAATAAACTTTATTCAAGTTTTTAACAGTTAATACGTTTTTTTTATTCATATGAGGGCATACATTTATTACATTTATAAAAATTAAGATATCATTACATTATGGAGAAAATTAAAAAAAGTGACCATTTTTACTTAATTGATGGTTCGGGATACATTTTTAGAGCATATTATGCCCTTCCTCCTTTAACTAGAAAAAGTGATGGATTACCAGTTGGTGCAGTCAGTGGTTTTTGCAACATGCTTTTTAAATTATTAGAGGACTCTAAATCAGATGATAATTTAGAAAAACCAACACACTTTGCAGTGATATTTGATTCAGCAAGAAAAAATTTTAGAAATGAAATATATTCAGAGTATAAAGGAAATAGATCTGATGCACCTGATGATCTAATTCCTCAGTTTGAATACATAAGGAAATCTGTAAAAGCCTTTAATTTACCTTCAATTGAATTAATCAATTATGAGGCAGATGATTTAATTGCAACATATGTAGAGAAAATTTTAGACTTAGGCGCAAAGGTAACAATTGTTTCTTCAGACAAAGATTTAATGCAGCTTTATAAAAAAGGGGTGAGAATTTATGACCCAATGAAAAACAAATTTATAAATCAAAACGATGTCCACAATAAATTCGGAGTTACTCCAGAAAAAGTAATAGATGTACAATCTTTAGCTGGCGATAGCACAGATAACGTGCCTGGTGTCCCTGGTATAGGAGTTAAAACTGCTGCTGAATTGATAAATCAATATGGAACTTTAGAAAATTTACTTAAAAATGCATCAAAAATAAAACAAAATAAAAGAAGAGAAACTTTAATAAATAACAAGGACGATGCAATTATTAGCAAAAAATTAGTTACGTTAAAAAAAAATGTACCTGTTAAAAATAAAATTGAAGAATTCATACTGAAAAGTGTTAATCAAGACAAGCTTTATTCTTTTCTAAGGGAAATGGAATTTAATAGGCTATTAAGTTCTGCTATCTCAAAGTATGGAGACACAAATAACCTTGTAACTAAAGATATTGATAAAAATTTAGAAAAAACAACTGAAATAACAAAAAAAAATTATCAATTAATTAAAAATGAGAAGGAGATTGAAGATTGGATGAAACAATCTGAGGAAATAGGCGAATTTGCAATAGATACTGAAACAACTTCATTAGACCCTCATACAGCAAAGTTAGTAGGTATTTCAATCTCTAACAGAATTGGAAATGCGTGTTACATTCCATTAAATCACGTTAGTGGAAACAATCTTGACGAAAAAAAAGTCTTAAGTATTTTAAAGAATTATTTAGAGGATAAGAGCATTAAAAAAGTAGGACAAAATATTAAGTTTGATTTTATTGTCTTTTATCACCGTGGAATAACATTAAACTCCATGGAAGATACTATGCTTATGTCTTACACACTAGATGCTGGAAAAAATAGGCATAATATGGACACTCTTTCAGAGATCCATCTAGGTCATAAAACTATTAAATTTAAAGATTTAGTTGGGACGGGTAAAAAACAACTTAATTTTTCTGAAGTTAATGTATCTGAAGCTAAAGATTATGCAGCTGAAGATGCAGATATTACATTTAGATTGTACAAAATTTTTTTAAAATCATTAAAAGCAGAAAAATTATTGAATATTTATGAGTTATTTGAAAAACCATTAATTAAAATACTAGCAGAGATGGAGATAAAAGGTATTAAACTTGACAAATCTTCACTTAACAGACTGTCTTTAAAATTCTCAACTAAAATTGAAAAATTAGAAAAATCTATTTTTAAGATTTCAAAGAAAACATTTAACATTGGATCAACTAAGCAACTTGGTGAAATAATGTATAACGATTTAAAAATAGCAGCTTTAAAAAAAACAAAGAAAGGAAGTTTTGCTACTAGTGCTTCAGTTTTAGAGGACCTAGCTTTTAAAGGTTATGAATTTCCAAAACTCATCTTGGAATGGAGGCAAATTAGTAAACTTAAAAATACTTACTCAGATGCATTGCCAGAACATATAAATCAAAATACTAAAAGAGTTCATACATCTTTTTTGTTAGCAGCTACTACAACAGGTAGACTTGCATCTAGTGATCCAAATTTACAAAATATTCCAATAAAATCAGATGATGGTAAGGATATTAGAAAAGCGTTTGTTTCTGAAAAAAACAACAAATTAATTTCAGCAGACTACAACCAAGTTGAGATGAGAATTTTGGCTGATCTAGCAGATGTAAAACAGCTAAAAAAGGCATTTTTAAATAATGAGGATATTCATACTTTGACAGCTAGTCAGGTTTTTGGAAAGGAAATTAACAAAATTGATTCAGAAACAAGAAGAAAAGCAAAAGCAATCAACTTTGGAATAATCTATGGTATTTCACAATATGGTCTAGCCAAACAAATCAATGTTTCAAACAATGAAGCAGAGGAATTTTTAAATTCTTATTTTAAAAAATTTCCAGAAATTAGAGATTATATGAAAACAACTGTGAATTTTTGTAGAAAAAGTGGCTATGTGAGTAATATATTCGGAAGAAAAACCCATCTTACTGGAATTAACGATAAGAATTTTAATGTAAGAAATTTTCAGGAGAGGGCAGCGATAAATGCTCCAATTCAAGGGTCAGCATCAGAGATAATGAGATTAGCAATGATTAGGATAAATAAAGAAATCTCCAATAATAAAAATAATAGTTTAAAAATGTTGTTACAGATACACGATGAGTTAATTTTTGAGGAAAGCTCTAAAGAAACAAAAAAAAGCAGTAAATTAATAAAGGATTTGATGTTGAGTGTGAAAGATAGTGAACTTCATTCATTTTCAATACCCCTTTTAGTAGATGTGAATATTGGAGAAAATTGGGGTGAACTTCATTGAAAACAAATAATTGCCCTAATATGAACAATTTAGTATTTTTATTTTAATTTATGTCACAAACAATTGCGTTAGTAGATGATGATAGAAATCTATTAACATCTGTCCAGATGGCTTTAGAAAAGGAAGGTTTTAAAGTTCAAACTTATATTGATGGTGAAAATGCTCTTGTTGGATTATCAAGAACACCACCTGATCTCGCTGTGATTGATATTAAAATGCCAAGAATGGATGGCGAAGAACTTCTAAGAAAACTTAGAAAAAAAACTTCTATGCCAGTTATTTTTTTAACTTCTAAAGACGAAGTAACCGACGAGGTTAGTGGTTTAAAACTTGGTGCAGATGACTTTGTTGGTAAAACTGGAGGTTTCTCAACAAAAGTTTTAGTTGAAAGAATAAAAGTACAATTAAGAAAAAAAGATAAGGACATCAATATAGAGGAAAATAAAAATGTAATTTCTCATGGTAAGTTAAAATTAGATCCTTCTCAACTCGAATGCGAGTGGGATGGAAAACAATTGCCTGATAAACTGACTACGACAGAATTTAAAATTGTTGAGGAGCTAGCAAAAAGACCTGGAATGATTAAAGAGAGAGCCTTACTCATGGATGTAGCTTATCGAGAAGACTCAGATATAGAAGATAGAACTATTGATAGTCACGTTAAAAGAATAAGAAAAAAATTTAAAAAGGTAGATAGTGATTTTTCAGCAATTGAAACAAGATATGGAAGTGGATATAGATGGAATGTTAAATAATAATTATGGGAAAAATACTAAAAAATCTGTCTATATTACAGAAGTTCCTTTTTATTAATTTAGTAGTCTTTATATTTATAATAATAATAACGTTCTTCTACTTAGGTGAAATTCAAAAAAATTTGATAGATGAAAAACAAAAAAATCATACAAATATCATAACTCAAACAATATCAAATCTAGAAAAATCAAATATAAAATTAAATGAGTATGGAATTAGCGAATTTTTATTTTCTAAAAAATCTCGATTTCCTTATTTTGAAAAACTAGATAGAGTAATATTTTTTGACGATAAATTAAATTGGATTGGCGATACCAGATCTATTGCACCATCATTATTATTAATTGAGGAATTAACTGAACAATCAAGTGAGAATAATTTTAATAATCAAGAAAATAAAAATGAAACAATTTTCGATGAAGACCTTAATAAATATTATTTATCAGGATATGAAAAATCTTTAACGAACTTGAAACAAATCCAAGGACAGTTTTTTGTTTTTAGTATTAAGAGTATTAATTATTTAAATAATAATGGCTATATTCTTATATCTGAAAACGCAGATAATATAATTGCACAAATTGAAGAGAGAGAGAATTTTATTATTAGAACAGCTCTTGCAGTACTCTTGGTTATCATTATTTTTTCATATGTCTTAAATAGATATTTTTTAAAACCTATTAAAAATTTAGTTATTTATACAAAAAACATAAAAGACAAAAGCGACGAAAAGGCAGACATTGAAAGGGTTAAGACAAGAAATGATGAATTAGGAATATTATCAAAATCACTTGATGAAATGACCAGTGAATTAAATAAAAGAATTACAACTGCTGAAAATTATTCAACAGACTTACTTCATGAAATTAGAAACCCTCTTGCTTCATTAAAAAGTGCATCTGAGATAATTTCAGAAACAGAAGATAAAACTAAAAGGGAAAAATTAATTAATATTGTATCACATGATGTTGAGAGAATAGAAAGATTAATTACTGATTATTCTCAAATGCTAAAAGATGAGGCAGTAATTTCTACAGAAACAATGCAAAAAATTGATATTAAGGATATTGCAAAATCTGTGGTTGATGATTTTAATAATATTTATAATTCAAAAAGAAAAATACAAATAAGATTAAAGTCAAATGGATCTGAGAATTATTTTATACTTGGTATCAACAATAGGATAGAGCAAATTATTGCAAATTTACTTGAGAATTCAATTTCTTTTAGCGATGAGAATCAAGAAATTATAGTTGAGCTTAGTAAAGACAAAGAAGGTAAGCCAAGACTTGTCGTAATTGATGAGGGGACTGGTTTTAGTGAGAAGGATACCACAAAAATTTTTAATAGATTTTACAGCAATAGACCTGAAAATTTTGGAGAACACTCTGGCTTAGGCCTAAATATAGTGAAAAACTTAGTTGAACTGCATAATGGTCAAATTAAAGCTGAAAATAATCAACATAAGGGTGCGAGAGTTGAAATTATTTTCCCGGCGACCCAATGAAAAGTTGATTAATATAAATAAAGTTGCTACAAGCCATACTTTATGTCAGATTACAAAGTAAAAGATATTAACGAAGCAGAATTTGGAAGAAAAGAGATCTCTTTAGCAGAGACTGAAATGCCAGGATTAATGGCAGTAAGAGCTGAAAATAAAGGCAAAAACCCTCTTAAAGGTGCAAGAATTTTAGGTTGTCTTCATATGACAATTCAAACAGCAGTTTTGATTGAAACTTTAGTCGATCTTGGTGCAGAATGTAGATGGTCTTCATGCAATATATTTTCAACGCAAGATCATGCAGCAGCAGCAATTGCAAAAGCTGGAATCCCAGTATTTGCTTGGAAAGGTGAGACAGAGGAAGAATACTGGTGGTGCGTAAAACAAACTATTGAAGGTAATAAAGATTGGATTCCTAACATGATTCTAGATGATGGTGGAGATCTTACTGCTCTTATGCATAAAGATTATAAAAATTTATTAAAAGGTGTAAAAGGCTTGAGTGAAGAAACAACAACAGGTGTCTTGGCACTTAAAAAAATGGAAGAACAAGGACAATTGTTAGTACCAGCAATTAATGTAAACGACTCAGTTACAAAATCAAAATTTGATAACTTGTATGGGTGTAGAGAAAGTTTAGTTGATGGAATTAAAAGAGCTACTGATGTAATGATGTCAGGAAAAGTTGCAATCGTTGCAGGTTTTGGTGATGTTGGAAAAGGTAGTGCAGCATCTTTAAGACAAAGTGGAGCGAGAGTATTAGTAACCGAAACTGATCCTATTTGTGCATTGCAAGCTGCTATGGAAGGTTACGAAGTAGTTTTAATGGATGAAATGATTGGTCAAGCAGATATTGTTGTAACTGCAACTGGAAATAAAGATGTAGTGACGGCAGATCATATGAGAGCTATGAAAGATAGATCTATTCTATGTAATATTGGACACTTTGATAACGAAATTCAAGTTGAAGCTTTGAAAAATTATAAATGGGATGAGGTAAAACCCCAAGTTCACGAAATAACATTCCCAGATGACAAAAGATTAATTTTGTTAGCTGAGGGAAGACTTGTAAATTTAGGTTGTGGAACTGGTCATCCAAGTTTTGTCATGAGTGCATCATTTACTAATCAGGTTATTGCGCAAATTGAGCTTTGGAACAATTCAGACAACTATGAAAATAAAGTTTATGTGCTTCCTAAACACTTAGATGAAAAAGTGGCAAGACTTCACCTAGATAAAGTTGGTGCAAAATTAACACCATTATCAAAAGAACAAGCTGACTATATAAGTGTAACTCCAGAGGGACCATACAAGCCTCATGCTTATCGCTACTAGAAGTGGCAAAATAAATATTTCTAAAGAAAAAGATACTAAACTTGTAGCCGAACGACTATGTAAACTTATCAATGTAGGAGATTTCATCCTTTTAACCGGGAATCTAGGTGTAGGAAAAACTACTTTCATTAAATACATTATAAATTCACTTCAAATAATAAATAGACAGCAAATATCAGAAGTTCCCAGTCCTACTTTTAATATTATTCATGAGTACCAAATTAAAAAAATTTTAATAAAACATTACGATTTATACAGAATTAAAAATGAAAAAGAGCTTAATAACTTAGGTATCCAAGAAAATTTAAAAAAACAAATAACCCTAATTGAATGGCCAGAAATTGCTAAAAAACTAAAAATTAAAAATAGTATTAGCTTAATATTTAAATATAATAAAAGCTATACTGAGCGCTATCTTACAATAATTTCAAAAAACAAAAAAATAATTAATGCATTTAAATAAGTTGAAAAAACTAACGGGAGATGCATCATTTAGAAGTTTTTATAGAGGAAAAAAAAATATTTTTGTTCATTGTAAAAAAAATAAAAAAAGTAATTTGTTAGAATACGACGCTGTTAACAAAATATTAAATAAAAAACATATTTTAGCCCCTAAATTAATATCTCAGAATTACAAAAATAATTATATCGAGATTGAAGATTTTGGAGATTTAACGGTTTTTAAAAAATTTCAAAAAAAATCAATAAATAAAAAAATTTACTATAAAAAAATTTTAGATTTATTGATCAAAATTAAAAACATAAAAGCCAAGTATCAAAAAACGTTTTTGAATACTTATTATAAAGTTCCAAACTATTCATTAAAAAAATTAATAGATGAGAGTAATTTATTCTTAGATTGGTATTTACCAAAATATGTTAAAAGAAAAAAAAATAGAATTTTAAAAGTTAAATTTAATAAGATATTTAAAAAATTACTAAGTAATATCTATTATAAAAACAAAGTTTTCGTACATCGAGATTTTCATATATCTAATATAATGATAACTAAAAAAGGTTTAGGATTGATAGACAGTCAAGATGCTGTCTATGGTAACATCGCATATGATTTAGCCTCTCTTATCGATGATGTTAGGTTTAAAACAGATACAAAAATTAAAAATTTTATTTTTAATGAATTTATAAAAAAGAATAAACACTTAGACCTTAAGAAGTTCAAAAATGACTTTGAAATTCTGTCCGTTTTGAGGAATTTAAAAATAATTGGCATATTTACTAGATTATCTGTAAGAGATAAAAAAAACAAATACCTTAAACTTATACCTCACGCATGGGAGTTAATTGATTACAGAACTTTAAAGAATCCAATATTTAAAGACTTAAATTACCTTTTAAGTAAAAACTTTGATAGAAAAAATTTGAAAACTTATGAAAATTAAAACTGCTCTAATTCTCTGTGCTGGATTTGGTAAGAGAGTACAACCGATAACAGACAGTTTACCTAAACCATTAATAGTTTATAAAAATGAAACTTTATTAGAAAATACAATTAATTTTCTCATAAAAATAAAAATCAAAAAAATTAAAATTAATGTTTTTTATTTAAAAGAAATGATAATTGATTTTATTAATAGTAAAAGCTTCCCAATAAATATTGAAATCGTAGATGATGGTGAGACAATCTTAGGAACAGGAGGTGGTACTCTAAGTCTTATAAATAAATCTAATGAGAATGATGTTCTAGTAATCAATCCAGATACAATTTGGGATGATAGTTATGTCAAATCAATTTTTGAAATGGAGAAAATTTACTTTGAAAGAAAAATTAAAAACATTTTATTAATTGTAAATAACTCGACTTGTTTTGATAAAAGATTTAATGGAGATTTTGAGATAAAAAATTATATCCTTCTAAAGGAAAAAATAAATAATTTTAAATATACTGGATGTCAAATATTTAATAAAGAATTAATATCACATAAACAATTAAATTATTTTCCCATATCTGAAATATGGGATGCACTTTTGAGAGAAAGTAAACTTTATGGTTATGAGCATAAAGGTGAATTTAAGCATTTAACTGATTTTGAAATATACGAAAAATTATTTATTTAGAAAACTAAAAGATCTTTTGCTCTATCTTTATCTAAATATCTTGCGTTTTTAATCTTTCCTTTTTCAGTTTCAATCAATAATGGATTACCAGTTGGTATTTCTAAGCTTGAAATTTTTTCATTATCTAAATTAAATAAGTATTTACATAATGATCTAATTGAATTTCCATGAGCTGATACAATAATATTTTTATCTAATTTTGGTTCAATGTTTTTTTTATAAAAAGGTATTACTCTTTCATAAGTATTTTTTAATGACTCTGTATCTGGAATTTTATCTTTTGGGACATTTTTATATATATCAATATTAAAAGGATGATATGGGCTTGTTTTTTTTAGAGGCTCAGGTGGGTTATCCCAAGATCTTCTAAAAGTATGAATTTTTTCTTCTCCATAAAGTTTTTTCATTTCATCTTTATTTAATCCTGTTAACGCTCCGTAGTGCCTTTCATTTAGTTCCCAAGCATTAATAACATTTTGACCTTTTATTCTCATAATATTGAGGATCAAATTTAGTGTTTCAATCGATCTTGTCTGTAATGATGTAAAAAAATAAGATAATTCTAGGTTTAATTTCATAATTAATTCTCCTGCCTTACAAGCTTCGAGTTTGCCCTTGGCAGCTAAACCTACATCTACCCAGCCAGTAAAACGGTTTTCCAGGTTCCATACGCTTTGTCCGTGTCTAACAAGTATTAAATTATTCATAAATTTAACATAAATATAAATTAAATTAGATTGACATAAAGATAAATCTTTTTAATTTATAAAAATGAGTTCATTTGAAGATAGAAAAAAAAGTTTTGAAAAAAAATTTGCTCACGATCAAGAGCTTCAATTCAAAGTTAGTGCTAGGAGGAACAAATATTTAGGTGAATGGGTATCTCAAATATTAAGTTTAAATCCAGATCAAGAAAAAGGGTACATTCAATCAGTAATAAAAGCAGACTTTGCAGAAGCAGGAGATCAAGACGTTTTTCGAAAAATTAAAGAGGATTTGAAAGAAAAAAATGTTTCAGATGAAGATCTACGAAAAAAAATGGACGAGTTTAATGAAAAAGCAAAAACTGATTTTAATTAGTTTTTTTTTCCTCTTATTTAATATTAATCCCTTATTGTCTTCAGAACAAAATTATTTATTAATTTCAGGTAAACCAAAAATTACAGATGGTGATACAATTAGTATTAATAATAAAAAAATTCGCTTTAGTGGAATTGATGCTCCAGAAAGTTTTTTTTTTGGAAAAAAACAATCATGTGTTTTGAATAATGTTAAAATTCTATGTGGGAAGTTATCTAGAGATAAGCTCATTGAGAAAATTGGAAATCAAATTGTTAATTGTAAAGTAGAAAAAAATAAAGATCAATATAGCAGATTAATAGGTGAATGTTTTATAAAAAATCAAAGCCTATCAGTTTTTATGGTCAAGAATGGTTATGCATTTGATTATCCTAAATACTCAAAGGGTAAATTTAGAAAATATCAGATTTTTGCAAAAAAATTTTCCTTGGGTTTATGGCAAATGCAATTTGAATATCCTTGGATATGGAGAAAAAAAAATAGATAATAATGAAAATAATTCGAAATAAAATTATATATATATTTGTAATTCCTATTTTATTTTCTGGTTGCTCCTCAATTCCTAAAAATACTGCAGATGGCTGTTCAATTTTTTCAGAAAGATATCTTTGGTACAAACATGCAAAAAAAACTGAACAAAAATGGGGAACTCCTATTAATTTGCAACTTGCTATAATTAAAATGGAGTCAGATTTCGATTGGTTGGCAAAACCACCTAGACAAAAATTGTTTCAAGTTATTCCATATAAAAGACCATCAAGTTCTTTTGGTTATTCTCAAGCAGTCAGAGGAACCTGGAAGCAATACAAAGAAGAAACAGGAAACAAGTATGCTACCAGGACAAGATTTAAAGATAGTGTAGATTTTATTGGTTGGTATACAAACAAAACAGAAAAGATCTTAAAAATACCAAAAAATGATGCTTTTAAACAATATGTTGCTTATCATGAAGGCTGGGGAAATTACAAAAATTATAAAAAAAATCAAAAAATTATTCTTTTAGCAAAAAAAGTTGAAAATCAATCTAAGAAATACAAAGAACAGCTTAATAATTGTCAAAAATCACTTACTACTAAAAAATATATTATTTTTTAATTTAATTGTTTCTTAAGTTCAATATCAACAGCATCAATTCTTTTAGTATTTTTTGCTAAAGTTAAATACATCGTAGGAGTTACATACAAAGTAAAGAAAGTCGAAATTATCATTCCTCCAAGTATTGTTGCTCCAACAGCAAGTCTTGAGCCTTCTCCAGCGCCAGGACCAATATTTCCAATAACCAACGGTAACATAGCTATCATTGTACTTAATGAGGTCATTATAATTGGTCTAAATCTTAAACTGCAGGCTTCTCTAACTGCTTTTTCAATTTCTTTACCCTTAGCTCTCAATTGATTAGCATAATCGACTATTAGAATACTATTTTTTGTTGAAATACCAATGAGAATTACCAAAGCTATTTGTGAAAATATATTTATTGATGAATTTAGAAATAATATAAATACCAAACCACCAAATACTGCAAGTGGAACAGTTAAAATAATTATAAATGGATGAATAAATGAGTTAAAAGTAGCTGACATTACAAGATAGGCAGTCAATAATGCTAATGCGAAAATAATATAGAGTTCATTACTTGTCTCTTTTAATTCTTCAGATTTTCCTTTCCAAGTAATTTGTTTATCCGGGGCAACATTGTTCATTGTCTCCTCTAAATAATTTATTGCTTCCGCTAAAGTATAACTTTCACTTATGTTAGCTGATATTGTTACAGCACGTTGTCTGTTGTATCTTGATAATTTACTTGCTGTTCCTTTTTCATTAAATTCAACAAGATTAGATAGAGAAACTAAATTACCTGTTTTTTCTGATCGAACAAATATTTTACTTAAACTTTCTTTATTTTTTCTATCTTCTAAATATTGTTGTAAAATAATTGGGTATTCTTTTCCAAGTTTATTAAACTTTGTAACTGTCTTACCCCCATACAAAGTTTCTAAAGTTTGACCAATTGCTTCAGTTGATATTCCTAAGTCTTTTGCTTTATTTTTATTAATTTTAATATTTACTTCAGGTTTATTTCTGGTGTAGTCAGACTCGAGTCTTGATAAATTTCTGTTCTTTCTTAACATTCTAATAACTTGAGATTGTATTTGCTCTAGTTCTTCATATGTATTTCCATAGATAACCATTTGAACAGGTTTATTGTAACTAGAAACTCTTATGGACTGTGGAGAAATTGGAAAAGCTAGTGTTTGGGGTACTGTAACTATTTTTCCAATTGCTTGTCTCATTATCGTTTGAGAATTTTGTTTTCTATTTTTCCAATTATCTAAAAGTGAGATTATTAGGAAGCTATTTTCGGAACCAAATCCTGGAACTATCATTAAAAATCTATTGTATGGACTTTTATCTCCATCTAGCAATGGAATAAGTCTTTTTTCAACGTCTTCAGCCCTCTTTTGAGTATATTGGAATGAGCTTCCCTCATCAGTAAATCCTATGACTAAGTAAACTCCACGATCTTCTAATGGCAATAACTCTTTTTTTGTATAATTGTACAAAGCCCCAGAGGCAATTACGATAAAAATTATAAATGTTATTATTGTTTTCTTCTTATTCATCCAAAATACTAATGTCTCAGTGTAAAATTTTATAAAACCTTGAAAAAATTTATCAAATCCTCTTGTCACGAAATTAGACTTTTTCTTTTTATCAAGAAATTTACTACCAAGCATGGGTGAAAGTGTTAGAGCAACAAATGATGAAACTACTATTGCAAATGATAGCGCTATTGCTGTTTCTTTAAATAAAGTTCCAGCAATACCTTCAATAAAAATTAAAGGTAAAAAGACTGCAACTAAAATAAGAGTTGTTGCAATAATTGCAAATGTAATTTGTTTAGAGCCTTTATAAGCTGCTACTAGCGGTGTCTCACCATTTTCAATTCTTCTATATATCGCATCAGTCATGATGACCGAGTCGTCAGTAATAATTCCAATTGCTAATATAAAACTTAATAAGACAAATATATTAATAGATAAATCAAATATATATAAACCCAAGAAAGTTGCAATTAGACTTACAGGTAAAGCTATTGCAGGAACAATAACTGCTTTTAAGTTTCCTAAAAATAAATAAATAATTATTACTACAAGTATAAAAGCTATAACTAAAGTTTTATAAACTTCATTTATTGCTTCACCAATATAAGTGGCTCTATTAAAAGCTATTTCTAAATTTAAATCAGCTGGTAAAGTTTTTCTTATTTCTATAATTTTTTTTTCGACTTCTTTTGATAATTCAACAGTTGAGGCTCCACTTCTTGCATAAATACCTATTCCCATAGTTTTTAAATCTAGTGCTCCTTTGCTCTGAGCTCTAAATAAAACTTTCTCTGTGACAGGGCCTAACTCTAAATTTGCGATATCAGATAATCTTACTATATTATCTTTAGCTTTCTTAATTGGGAGTTCCTTAAGTTTTTCTAGGTTATTGTAAGATTTATCGATATTGATCGTTAAATCTATATTTTCAGCTTCAAGTGTACCTGCTGGTAATCGAACATTTTCGTTTCTTAAAGATCTTTCTACTTCTTGTATAGTTAAATTATTTGCGGCTAATTTGATTGGATCTATCCATACTCTTATACTTTGTTCTCTAAGGCCTCCTGTTCTTATTCGGCCAACATTTTTTATACTAGAAAACTGATCAACTAAGTACCGTTCTGCATAATCTCCCAACTCAAGATCACTCCAGGTTTCTGAGGACAAAGCTAGCCACATAGTTGTCGTAAAACCCGCAGATTGCTTAAGAATTCTTGGTGCCTCAGACTCTGTGGGAAGTCTTCCAACAACTCTAGCAACTCTTTCCCTCACATCATTAGCTGCATTGTCAAGGTCAATATCAGTGTCAAATTCAATATTTATTGTGCTTTTTCCATTTTCTGATTTGGCGTCTATATTTTTTATTCCCTCTGCTCCTCCTATAACTTCCTCAATTACTTGTGTAACTTCTTCATCAACAATCGGAGCTGAGGCTGAAGCATATTCCACCTGAACCTGAACCACAGGTGGTTGTAGACCAGATGGAAGTTCTCTCACGGGTAACTTTGAAAATACAAAAGTTCCAAATACAACAAGTATTAAGGATAATACCCATGACAGTGCTGGTCTTCTAATACTAACATCAGTTAAATACATTTAATTATTTACTTTTATTTTCTTTTTTACCCCAACTAGACTCAGTTTTTTTTTCACCATCTTTAATGGGTTTAATTTTTCCGTTGGGTCTAACTTTTTTTAATCCTTCAGCAACGACTATGTCGCCCTCGTTTAAACCGGACTCTACTTCTAGATATCCTTTGTTTCTGTTACCAACTTTAACTTCAACTCTATTAGTTACATTCTCTTTATCTACTTTATAAGTATAAACTTTATTGCCTTCTAAGATTACGCTTGTATCTGGTATACCTAACGAAATTCTTTCATTATATTTAATTGTTACCTCCATTAAAGCACCAGGCAAAATCTCGTAATTCGCATTTTGCATTTTAACTCTTAGTCTTAAAGATCTATTACTAATATCAATTCTGCTGGCCAAAGAATCTACTATACCTTTATAAGTCTTATCCTTATTTCCAGAAAATTTTATATCAACACCTAGTCCTTTTTCTACAAATGGTGCAAATACTTCTGGAACATCAACATCAATAAATAAAAAAGATGCATCTTCAATATCAATTACAACAGAGCTTTCGGAAACATTAATGTCGTCAGAAAAGTTTCTTTTACCAATTACTCCATCAAAAGGTGCAGATATTGTTCTACTTTTTAATTTAGCGACTACATCACCAGATTTAACTCTAGTATTATATTTAATTTCCTCTAAAATTTCATATTTTTCGATGTTGTATGACTGTGTTTTAATAGGAACGGCTGTTCCGAAGGTTTCAATAATATTTTGAAATTTTCTTTCTTCAACTGCTTTAACTATTATACCTGGTGGCGGTCTTTTGCTAAATTTTTTTTTAAAATGGTTTCCAATCATCGTTCGAGCAATAATTACAGCTGCGATAATTAGAAAAAAAATTACTATTATTGATGTTATTTTAGTAGATCTTTTCATTTTTATATTCTTCCATATTCAGCCCATGAACCATCATAAACTGTAGGAGAATATGTATTATTTACAAGGGAATATGCAAGACCTAAAACACATGCTGTTATACCAGATCCACATGAAAAAACTCTTTTATCGTCATTTAAATCAATAATTTCGCTGAACTTTTTTGAGATTTCACTTACACCTTTAAAAGTATTGTCTGAGCTATTTATAATTTCTTTAAATGGAAGACATACAGAGTTTGGAATAGATCCACTTCTCACATTCTTTCTGGGATCTGGAACACTTCCGTTAAATCTTTCCTTACTTCTAGCATCGATTATCGTAAAATTTTTTTTTTCAATGTTTTCATTTACTTCAATAATATTTTTTACTAGAGACTTATTTTCTGTTGCTCTGTAGATAGAGTTGTCTAAAATTGTTTTTTCATTTGTTGTTTTCCTATTTTCAATTAACCATTTTTTTAAACCACCATCTAAAACACTTACTAGGAGTTTGTCATGACCAAAATAAATAAAATTGTACCAAGCCCTACATGAACTTAGAACATCAGAGTTATCATAAATTACAATTCTATCGGTATTTGATATACCCATTGAAGATACTATCTCTTCCCATTTCTCTTTTGTAGGAAGCATGTGAGGTAAATCTGTATTTTGATCTGAGTTTTCATCTAAATCAAAAAAAATTGCACCAGGAATATGATTTTTAAAGTACTCCTCTCTAGGATTTCTATCAATTCCTGGCATATGCCATGAGCAGTCAATTATTTTGACGTCACTTAAATTATTTTCTAACCAATCTGATGTAACAAGTGACATTCTATCTTTTTTCTAGATACTTCTGATGATATTCTTCAGCAGTGCAGTAATTTTTCAACTCAGATAACTTAGTTACAACTTTTCCAGATAACCTTAAATTTTCTTCATCTATTACTTTTTTAGCAACATTTTTTTGTTCTTCATTAAGATAGAAGATCTCACTTCTGTATTGTGTTCCAAAATCAGGACCTTGAGAGTTTAGTGTGGTTGGATCATGAAATTCAAAAAATCTCTTAATTATCTGTTCGTATGTAATAATTTTAGGATCAAATTCTAATTTTACAGCTTCCGCATGATTAGTTGTTCCTGTACAAACTTCTCTATAGTTTGTATTAGGACTGTTTCCTCCACAATATCCAACCTCTGTTCTGTAGATACCATCTAATTGTCCATATTTTTTTTCTGGACCCCAGAAACAACCCAAAGCTAAAACTGCTATTTCCATAGATTAATGTTATAATAACATTATAATCTAATTCATGTTATCTAGAAATCAATTGGGCTTTTTGTACATGTTTCTGTCTGTGTGTGCATTTTCAATGATGGATGTACTTGTTAAGTGGTCTGAAAATTATCCTGTTGGTGAAGTTCTTTTTTTTAGGGGAATTTGCGGATTAATACCCATATTTTTTTTAATACCAAAAGAAAACTACACAAATTTTTACAAAACAGATCGACCTAAATTACATTTCTTTAGATGTGCTGCAGGATTAATAGCAATAGTATCAGTATTTATTGCACTAAGAAATTTACCTTTGGCAACGGTAGTGAGTATTTCATTTGCTGCACCAATTTTTGCAACAATATTATCCATTTATTTTTTGTCAGAAAAAATTGGTAAATATCGTTGGTTAGCAGTTTTAATTGGTTTTCTTGGAGTAATAATTATTACACAACCAGGTATTTCTAATTTAAATTTTTATTATATTTATCCAATAATTTTTTGTTTAGGAATGTCATATGTAGCAATTGCTATCAGGCAGTTATCTACATCTGAACCAGTTTGGCTTATTTCTTTTTATTTTTCAGTATCGATATCTATGTTAGGTTTATTTACAATTCCATTTGGATGGGTAATGCCTTCATTAATAGATTTTATTCTTTTGTGTATGATTGGTTTGCTTGGAGGTATTGCTAATTTATTACTTGGACAATCTTACAAACTTTCTGAAGTTTCTTTGGTTACTCCACTGAAGTATTTAAGCTTAGTATTTGCAATTGTATTTGGTTATTTTGTTTGGAATGAAATACCAACTTATAAAACTTTATTGGGTTCATTACTTGTAGTGTTATCTTCATTAATTATATTTAGAAGAGAAATCTATTTGAAAAAACCAAACTTAATTTTTAAAAATGAGTAAACCTCCAATTTATTGGTCAAAGGCAGTAAAGTTTCTTTCCAAGGATAAGATAATGAAGAAACTTATCTCTAGATACAAAGATAAAACTTTAACAACAAGAAAAGATATCTTTTTGTCTCTATGTAAAAGTATAATAGGACAACAAATAAGTGTTGCAGCAGCAAATTCTGTATTTTTAAAGTTTAAAAAAGAATGTAAAGGAAAGATAAATCCAAAAGTAGTTAATGTGATTAAATCGAATCGTTTGAAAAAATGTGGTTTAAGTAGACAAAAAGTTAGAGGAATAAAAGAGTTAGCAAAAAAATTTGTAGATAAAACATTTAATCCAAAAGTTATAAAAAAAATGGGAGACGAAGAGGCAATTCTTTATTTATCCGAGTTAAGACAAATAGGTAGATGGTCTGCAGAGATGATATTACTATTTACTTACAACAGATCTAACATTTGGCCCGTTCAAGATATTGGTTTGCTAAGAGCTATTTCAAACAATTATAAAAAAAGTTATTTACCTCCCATGAGCTATGTAAATCGATTGAAAAAGAGATTTTCTCCATATTGCTCTGTTGCTACTTGGTATTTATGGCGTTCCATAGACGATGAGCCTATACAATATTAAGTGCCTTCAATTATCTGATGATGTCTAACTGCATGGCCTTTAATAACGTCTATTGCTTCCTGATATTCTGGGGAGTCATAAAATTCGATTGCTGTGTTGTAATCTTGAAATTCAACTACAGTTGTTCTGGGAGAGTTTATTCCCTCATTTGTTCTATTTTTTCCACCCCTAATTATAAATATTCCTGAGTATTTATCTGCAGCAATCTTAGCTTTTATTGCATATTCCTTTAATTTCTCCTCACTATTAATTTTTTCCCAAACACAAACTATGTAACCTTTCATAATTTTCCTTTTTTTATCATTATATAATCAATTTTTACTTTATCAAATTTGTTCTTGTTCTACTCCTTCAACAATAAACATTATTCTCTGAGTTGTATCCTCTGCATGAGTCCAAGCAGATTTATATTCAGTTGACTCATGGCATGACATAGCATCATAGTAAGTCGGAAACTCCCATATTACAGTACGCACAACGTTTGGACCACTAAATGACTTTAATTTTCCACCTCTAACTACTGGTTTCCCTCCATAACTTTTTATTATAGGAACAGCCTTATCTCCGTATTTTTTTAAGTTATCCTGGCTTGAGATTTCTAAGTATAGACTTATCCAATAAGTTTTCATATTTATCCTTTTTTAATATTTTTATTTATGATACCAAATTTTTATGGCTGACAAATTAATAATTACTTATGAAGAATATAAAAAAGTAGTCGAAAAACTTGCTTTAGAAATTGAAAAAAAATACAAGCCAACAGTATTAGTTGGTATCATGAGAGGTGCAGCTCCAATTATAGATATTTTATCTAGAATTTTTAAACTACCTACCGCTTATGTTGTAATTCAAAGTTACTCTGGTGATACGGTACAAGATAAACAAGGGGAGCTTATTTTTGCAAGAGATATAAGTGCAATTGCAACTAACGAAGATTTTAAAAATGTATTGTTAGTAGATGATCTTTCAGATACAGGACTAACCTTAAATAAAAGTATTGAGTGGCTTAAAGAATATGAACCTGTTAAGAACCACATAAGTGAAATTAAAACAGCATGTCTTTGGAAAAAAAAATCCTCCACTTTTACACCTGATTTCTGTCCAATTTTATTAGATAATGATCCATGGATTGTTCAACCATCAGAGTATTATGATGAAATTGATATAGATGGTTTGAAAAAAAAGTATTCAAAATAAAAAAAGGCCAGACTAAGCTGGCCTTTAATTTTAATTTTTTTTTAAAGTTTATTACTGTGGAACATCTCCTTCAACTCCTTTAACATAAACTTTCATGCCACCTAATAAACCATCGTCTGCAACTGAACCTTCAGCAACAAGCAGATTTCCTTTTTGATCATAAATTGGACCAGTAAAAGAATTTGCTTTTCCAGATGCTAAGTCTTTTTGAAGCTGTTCTACTTCCTTAACTAAATCACTTCCCATAGCTGGGTTATATGGTGCCATTGCAACCATACCCTCTTTTAATCCATGCCAAGTATTTTGTTGGCTCCAAGTTCCGTCTCTGGCCGCGATAGACCGTTCAACATAGTAAGGTGCCCAATCATCAATTATTGACGTTAGTATAGATTTTGGAGCGAATTTCTGCATATCACTAGCTTGACCAAAAGACCAAACTCCTGCTTTTTCAGCCACTTGAACCGCTGCAGTGCTATCCGTATGTTGCATAATAATATCAGCACCTTGATCAATTAAAGCTTGAGCTGCCTCAGCTTCTTTCCCTGGGTCATACCAACTAAAAACCCAAATTATTTTTGTTTTGATGTCTGGATTAACCTTTTGCGCAGCTAGCGTCATAGCATTAATTCCTCTTATTACTTCTGGAATTGGAAAAGAGGCAATATATCCAATAGTATTTGTTTTTGTCATTTTTCCTGCAATATGACCTAAAAGAGTTCTCCCTTGATAAAATCTTGCAGAATAAACCGATACATTTGGGTGATCCATTTTATATCCAGTGGCGTGTTCAAATTTTACGTTTGGAAAATCTTTAGCAACATTATTTGTTGGATCCATATATCCAAAACTTGTTGTAAAAATCAAATCATGTCCTGATTGAGCCAGCTGTCTAATTACTCTCTCAGAATCTGCTCCATATTGGACACTTTCTACATATGTAGCTTTTATGCCTGCAGCCTCAACTGCTTTTCTTCCTTCATCATGTTGGTAAGTCCATCCGTGATCTGTTACAGGACCTACGTAAACAAAACCAACTTTAAATTCTGCATTCGCACTAATACTTAAACCAAGCAAAAATAATACAGAAATTAAATATTTCATAAAAAGTTTATACATTTATTTCCCCTTTAAATTTTATTTGTGATTTCTAAACTAATCATAATTTTTGAAAAAAAAATATTTATTTTGGAATAGCTAACATTACTTTTCCTTATAGAAGATTTGTCCTAGCGAGGTTGGAGTATTAAGTTTAATTTTTCTACTGTCACGTGAAATTACAACTAAAACTATAATTGTCATAATATAGGGTAATGCACTTAATAATTGAACAGGAATTCTCAATCCTATTGCTTGCAAATGTAACTGCATAATTGTTACTCCACCGAATATTATTGCTCCAGCTAAAACTTTTAGTGGACTCCAGGTTGCAAAAACTACTAAAGCTAAAGCTATCCAACCTCTGCCAGCTGTCATATTTTCGATCCATTGTGGAGTATAAATAAGAGACAGATAGGCTCCAGCTAAACCGCACATGGCTCCGCCATAAAGAATGCAACTATATCTTACTAATGCAACATTAATTCCTTGATTTGAAGCTGAAACTGGCGAATCACCAACGGCTCTTACTATCAAACCTAATTTCGTTTTTTTTAAAAAATAATTGGTCGCAAAAGGCAAAGCAAATGCAACATAAAGAATTATTGAGTGCCCAAACAAAATCGGCCCTAAAAAAGGTATGCTTTCTCTCAAATTTACAAGTAATAATGGGAAATCTTTACCAGGAATACCTACAAAATTCTTTCCAATCATCGCAGATATACCAATTCCAAAAATAGTTAATGCCAATCCAGAAGCAACATGGTTTGTAAAGAGAGTCTGAGTGAGAAAACCAAATATTGATGAGATGATTAAACCAGATAACATTGATCCAATTACCGCTAAAAAAAGATTATCAGTTAAAACCATTAAAGCAAAACCAGAGATAGCTCCTACAATCATCATTCCTTCTACACCAAGATTTAAAACACCAGATCTCTCAGTTATTAGTTCGCCTGATGCTGCCAGTATTAATGGTACTGAGGATGCCATTATTGCTCCAATTAACATGCCAAAAAAATTTAAATCAAATATCATTTTTTTTTAATCCTAAAAATTTAATTTTAAAAAATAGTAAATAGTCAGATGCAAGAAGAAAAAATAAAATCATTCCTTGAAAAACTTGACCTGTATATTTTGGTATTTGTAAAAATATCTGAGCTGTCTCTGCTCCTAAATAAGTTAGTGCAACAATTAATGATGCGAATATAATTCCAACTGGATTTAGTCTTCCTAAAAAAGCAACAATTATAGCTGTGAAACCATAATCAGGTGAAATATTCCTATGAAGTTGACCTATGGGTCCAGTAATTTCACCAACACCTGCAATTCCTGCACATGCCCCGCTAATCATAAAAACAATTATGATCATTATTTTCCCTTTATATCCTGCATAATTAGCTGTTTTC
The DNA here is from genome assembly GCA_003282205.1 of Pelagibacteraceae bacterium AG-337-G04. Lineage (GTDB taxonomy): Bacteria > Pseudomonadota > Alphaproteobacteria > Pelagibacterales > Pelagibacteraceae > Pelagibacter. The sequence continues at coordinate 48,086 of QBZW01000007.1, read as the reverse complement.
AAACTCAAACCTGATACTTTAATCTGAAATCCTAAATATGTTTTGTATAAAATAATCCAGCTTAAGAATACAGTTACAAGAGTAATAAATATTCCAGCGTGAATTCTTAGACCATCAAACAAAATTGGCATTCTAGCAGACGCACTAAATTGTCTTGTTTCAGGAAAATTAAAACCTTCAGGATTACTCCAAGGTCCAACCACTAAATAATCTAATAATAATTTAGCAACATAAACTAACATTAAGCTCACTAAAATTTCATTAGTATTAAAAAAAGTTTTTAAAATAGCGGGTATCATTGCAAATACCATTCCACCAACTGCACCAGATACAATAATTATTGGTAAAACATAAAATCCATCGTGATTATAGAATAATAAAGCAACTCCTCCACCAACTATTCCACCAAAAATTAACTGTCCTTCTGCTCCAATGTTCCAATTATTACTTTTAAAACAAAAGGATAAACCAATAGCTATTAAACAAAGTGGTGTAGCCTTTAATAAAAGTTCACTTAATCCGTATAAGTCAGAAATAGGAGTGATAAAAAAAAATTTTAAAGCTTCTATTGGATTAAATCCCAATGCAAAAAATATAATTCCGCCTCCAAACAATGTAAGAAAGATAGCTAAAATTGGTGTTAAAAGGTAAATTGAACGGGATACATCATTACGTTTTTCAATTTTAATCAATTGAACCTCCACCCATTAGAATTCCTAATTTTTCAGGAGTTACATTCTCTGCGTTCATTATTTTAGACAATTTACCTTTATAAATCACACAAACTCTGTCACTCAATTTTAAAAGCTCATCGTTATCTGTAGAAATCAATATAGAAGATTTTCCTTGTTGATTGATATTTATTAAATTTTCATGAATGTAATTGATTGCCCCAACATCAAGACCCCATGTAGGGTTAAAACAAACTAACAGTTCAGGAGAAGTAATTAATTCTCTTCCAATAATTAATTTTTGAAGATTTCCACCAGATAAAAATTGGCTTTTTAATTCAACGTTATCTGTGTTTACTGAAAAATTAGAAAGTATCTTCTGTGTGTGATCTTTTATTTTTTTTTCATTTACTAAACCTTTTTCAAAAAAGTTTGATGACTTAAAATTGTTTAATGCAACATTTTCATATATCTTTAACTCAGGAACTGCAGCCTGAGAGATACGATCTTCAGGTGAAAAAGCCATTAGGTAATCTCTTCTCTCTCTTGGATTTAATTTACTTATCTCTTTATTTCTAAACATTATAGAAGTATCTTCAGTAATTATTTCTCCACTCAGTATTTGAAATAGTTCACTCTGCCCATTTCCTGAAATTCCAGCTATTCCTAAACATTCTCCTTTTTTTAGAGAAAAGTTTAAATCAATTAAGTTTGTTTCATATGGATCGTCACTTTCAAAATTTAAGTTTGAGATTTTTAAAATCTCCTCACTATCTTTAAAATTATTAATTTTTTTTTTGATAGTATTTAAGCTTTCGCCAACCATTTTATTTGCTAAACTTTCAATTTTTTCATCAATTGTATTACTAACCGAAACTACTTTACCCTTTCTCATTACAGCTACCTCATCACAAAGGGACAATACTTCTTTTAATTTATGAGTAATATATATAATTAAAATTCCCTCATTAGAAAATTGTTTTAAAGAAATAAACAAATCATCAGTTTCTTGTTCAGTTAAAACTGATGTTGGTTCATCCATAATCAATACTTTTGGATTTCTAATTAAACACCTTATAATTTCTACCTTTTGTTTTTGACCAGCAGATAAATTTAGAACCGGAATATCTAGATCAATTTTAAAATTGTATTTTTTTAATATATCGTTGACCAAAACTCTTAGATCTTCATTTGTTTTGTTGCTATCGATACTTAAATTTTCAAAGACAGATAAAGTCTCAAAAAGATTGAAATGTTGAAAAACCATTCCAATATTATTTTTTTTGGCATCTAAAGGAGAATTTAGTTTAATACTTTTGTTGTTTAAAAAAACTTTACCTTCATCAGGTTTTACAACTCCTGATAGGATCTTAACTAGCGTAGACTTGCCAGCACCATTTTCTCCCAATAAAGCGTATATTTTCCCGCTTTCAAATTCTAATGATACTTTATCATTTGCAATGCATCCTGGATAAATTTTTGAAATTTCTGATACTTTGAGTTTTGTATTCATGAGAATCAGTTTGATAGTAATAAAAATAAAGAATTAAGTAATATAAATACATTATATTTAACAAATTTTGATAGAAAACTTATTTTTTTTTCAACTTTTAAGTTAATCTTTTGTCACATTTCAGTATTATAAATAATCATGAAAATTAAATTTGTTATCATGTTAATATCAATCCTTTTTTTAACTGTAGGCTGTCAAACTATTCAAAATAAAACTAACGAGGTTGTAGAAAAGGAGAATAAAAAATATGGTTTATATGTTGGTGGGGATGTTAACAAAATGAAGTTAGAATTAGGGTCTCCAAGTGAAGACATAATAAATGAAATAGGAAATGAAGTTTTAATTTACAAAACTAAAAAGTATGGTGTTCCATGTGAGCGAAGATTTGAAGTTAATGTTAGTGGAACAATTGTATCTTTTAGTTCTAGTGGATGTTTTTAAACTTGTGGGGCGAACCCCACAAGCAAGGTTAAAATTTATTACTTAATATCAATAAGTCTTTTTTTCTTATGATCTGGTAAAATCCTTTCACAAGCAATTGTCAAAAGTCCATCCTTAAGTTCAGCTTCATTTACTTTTACATCATCTGCAATAGTAAAAGATCTTGCAAATTGTCTTTGTGAAATTCCTTTGTGAATTATTTCACCGTCTACATTTTGATCTTCAGACTTATTAAGCTGTTTAGTTCTAACTGTTAGTATATTATCTTCGAACTCAACCTCGACATCTTTTTTATTAAAGCCAGCTAACGCAACCTCAATTGAATAATTGTCATTACCGGTTTTTCTAATGTTGTATGGTGGATAATTTGATTGCATTGTCATACCACCATTACCAAGCATACTTTCAAATTGGTCAAACATATCGTCGAAACCAATAGAAAATGGTCTTAGTGAGTTAAAGATTGATAGATCCTTACTTGTCATATTTACTCCTTTTGTTAAGCAAGTTAATTTATGTAAGCCCCATAAGGCGACATACAGAGTTTATATGGGGACTAATTTTAGAATTTCAATACAAGATTATTCAAATTTTTCCTGAAATCTTTAAAGCAAAAGCATAATCAAGAGCTATTTCCTCAATAGCACCATCTCTACCAGACTTTCCTCCATGACCAGCGTTCATCTCAGTTTTTAATAACAATAAGTTATTATCTGTTTTATAGTCTCTTAGTTTTGCAGTAAATTTTGCTGGTTCATCAAATAAGACTCTATTGTCACTAAGACTAGTAGTGATTAAAATATTTGGGTAATCCATTTTTTTAATATTATTGTAAGGAGCATATGAGTAAATATAATCAAAATGATCTTTGTTATCTTTCGCATTTCCAAATTCATCAAATTCCCCAATAGTCAATGGCAATGAATGGTCAAGGTTAGTTGTTAAAGAATCTACAAAAGGCACAGCCATTATTAACCCTAAAAATAGTTCTGGAGCTTGGTTTGCAACTGCCCCCATCAGCAACCCTCCTGCTGAACCACCCATTCCTATAATTTTTCCTTTAGAGGTATACTTTTTTTCAATCAAAAATTTTCCAACTGCAATATAATCTTCAAATGTATTTTTTTTGTTTAAAAGCTTTCCCTCCTTCCACCATTTCATTCCTCTTTCCATTCCTCCTCTTATATGCGCTGTAACCCAAATTATATTTCTATTAATCAAGCTTAATCGTGTAGATGAAAACCCAGGCGACATTGAATTGCCATAAGAACCATAACCATATAACAAAATATTCGATGACCCATCCAGAATTGTGTCCTTATGTCTTGTTATTGTTATTGGCACCATTCGTCCATCATGAGATGGACATTCAATTCTTTCAACAATATAATTATCGGGGTTATGTCCAGATGGAATTTCTTGTTCTTTAACAAGTTTTTTTTCCTTTGATTTTAAATTATATAAAAAGGTTCTTCCTGGAGTTTTAGGAGATGAATAAGACAAATATACATTATCAGTATCTTTATCTTTTTGAATTAAAGATATACTTGGAACTATTACTTTCTCGTCACAAAAAACTATCTCTTCCTCTTCGTTTGTTTTGGAATTTCTCAAAATTATTTTTCCTAATGCATTAGAGGTTTCAGATCTAATCACCCAATTTTTTAAAAATACTAAACCTCCAATTAATACTTCATCTTTTGCATTTACAAATGACTCCCAGTTTTGTTTAACTAAATCATTACATCTATCAATCTTAAAATCTTCAGCATTTTCATTCGTATGTTTGTAAAAATAGCCATTCCAAGAGTTTACAGAGTAAATTATACCTCTTTTTCTCTTTTGGATTAATTTAGGATTTGGATTATTTTCATCAATTTTAAAGTAATATTGTTCAGACGTATTATGATCAGAACTTGTAATTATAAAATATTTTTCATCTGAGCTTAAACCTATACCTACAGTAAAAGCTTCACTTTTTTCCTCAAACATCAACTTATCTTCTTTTACAGGAGTGCCAATTTTATGTCTGTATATTGTTCTTGGTCTATGATGCTCATCTAATTTAGAGTAAAATATAAATTTATCATCTAAACTAAATTCTATACTGCCACTCGTTTCCTCAATTTTTTCTGTAACCAATTTACCTGATTTTATATCTCTTATATAAATTGTATAATATTCAGAACCTTTTAAATCTAAAGAGTATCCTAGAAATTTATCATCAAAACTTACTTCAAGATCACCTAAACCAAAATACTCTGTATTTAGTTTTTCTTTTTCAAGATCTCCATTCCATATTTCTTCAACTTTTTTTTCTCCAATTTTTCTTCTTAACTTTATCGAATAGTTACCTTTCGTTGTGGTTTTGGTCCAATATTCATAATTTTTATCTTTGAAGGGCAAAGACTCATCCTCTAATTTAATTCTTCCTTTAATTTCATTAAAAATTTTTTTCCTAGTTTCTTTGGTATCATTCATTTGATATTCAAAATAATCATTCTCTTTTTCTAAATACTTTCTTACTTCTGGTAATAATTTTGAGCTATCTTTTAAAACATCGAGTATATTTGATTGATGAACCCAGCTATAGTTATCTTCCCAAGTTGTGTTGTGACAAGATTTTATTTCAGGTTTCTTTTCAAGTTGTGGTATTTTCATTTAGAAAATTATTAATATATGAATATTTTTTTTATAACAGTTATAATTTTTATAATAGTTTATGTTCTTCTAACTTGGTTTGCCAAGACCTCTGCGAAGAGAATTTCAAAAATAATTAGATTAATCATAATTTTATCTTCAATTTTGTTAGCTTTTTTAATGGTGTACGCTGGTAGATATATTTTTTCATTACCATTTGTTTTGGCTATTTTGCCGCTAATAAAAACTAAAGCAGGAATCTCACTTTTCCAATTACTAAGACTTTGGGGCTTGTTCAGAGTCCTTAAAAACTCTGGAAGATTTAATTTTAATAATTTTAATCAGACAAATACTCAACAAAATATGAATTTAGATGAAGCATATAAAATTTTAAATCTAGATCCCAAAAAAAAATATTCAAAAAATGAAATCTTAAACTCATATAAAAAAATTATGAAAAAAATTCATCCTGATATTAGCCCAGAGTTAAATAGACTTGCCTCAATTGTTAATGAAGCAAAAGAAATTGTAATCAAGAGTATATAAATCTTAAGGGATATTAATACTTTACTAAATTTTATTATATATTAATTTTATATTATGATTGAATTAAAAGGTATTTTTGCCGCTTCTTTATCAATACTAAAAAATGATCTATCTCTTGATATAGATAATACGATTAAGCATGCAGAAAACGTAATAGACATGGGTTGTCATGGAGTGGTTTTTTTTGGAAGCACAGGTCAGTCACAATTAATTTCTCTGAGTGAAAAAATACAACTACTTAATCAATTACCAAATAGTAAATATAAAGACAAATTTATAATAGGGACAGGCTTAAATTCACTTGCAGATAACATTAATTTAATTAAAATTTCTAAGTCTTTGAATTTTAATACATTTCTAATAATGCCACCTGCATATTATAAATATGATGATAGTGATGTTATAAATTTTTATTCAAAAATAATTGAAGTAGTTAATGATTGTAAAATTATTTTGTACAATTTTGAAAAACTTTCAGGTTATAAGTTTAGTATTGAATGTATTCAAACTTTAGTTAAAAAATTTCCAGATCAAATTGTTGGTGTAAAGGATAGTTCTTATAATTTATTTGAGACTTTAAAAATTAAAAATTTTTCTATATTTCCTGGTTCTGAATCAAAATTATTAAAAGGGTTAGAGCTAGGGTGTGATGGTATAATAACAGCAACAACAAATATTACTGGAACTTTGGCTAGAGAAGTTTACGACGCCTTTAAAAATAATTCAGATTTATCTTCAAACAAAAAATTATGCGATGTTAGAGGATGTTTTGAAAAATATAATTTAATATCTAGTTTGCACACAGTTATGTCAGAAAAAAATAAAATATTTGAAAATCTATTACCACCTTTAAAGCTTTTAGATACTAACCAAAAAAAAGAGATATTAACAACTTTAGGAAATTTAGAATTTGAAATAGCAAATTTAAAAGCAGCATAAAATGAGTTTAATAAGTTTTTTAAATGATTTGTTTAAAGTAGACGGTTTTGAACTTGTAGACTCCAATTCAAAAAAATACGTAATTGGTAATCCTAAAAAAGAAAAACCAATACAAATTAAATTACTTGATCAAAAATTGATGCAAAAATTACTAATAAATCCAGATCTATATTTTGGAGAAGCTTATATGGATGGATCATTAGTAATACAGAACGGAACGCTTACAGAATTTTTAGACTTAGCTTTCAAAAATATAGGAAGGGGAGATATAAATTTTTACGGCTCGGTAATAAAAAAAGTAAAAGGAACTTTCAGATATCTTACAAATTTTAACAAAATCGTAAAATCAAAAGAAAATGTTGCCCATCATTATGATATATCTGAAAAACTTTATGATTTATTTTTAGATGAGAATAGACAATATTCGTGTGCTTATTTTAAAAATAATAATGATACATTAGAGCAAGCTCAAAATAATAAAATCCATCATATTATAAAAAAGTTAAAAATTCAGCCTAATCAAAAAGTTTTAGATATTGGTTCAGGATGGGGCACATTAGCATTAGAAATTGCCAAGGAGACAAAGGCAAGTGTTACAGGCATAACACTGTCAGAAAATCAATTTGAGTATAGTATGAATAAGGCAAAAGAGATGAATTTATCTAATCAGGTAGATTTTAAACTTGTTGATTATAGGCAATTAAATGAAAAATTTGACAGAATAGTAAGCGTTGGAATGTTTGAGCATGTAGGAAGAAAATTTTATAAAACATATTTTAATACTGTTTTTAAACTTTTGAACGAAAAAGGAATTGCTTTAATTCACACAATTGGTTCATCAATGCCTCCAAGAGACCCACAACCATGGATTACAAAATATATTTTTCCAGGTGGTTACACACCAAGTTTAAGTGAAGTTGCTAAACCAATTGAAAACTCAGGTCTGATTGTGTCTGACATTGAAGTCCTAAGAATGCACTATGCACATACACTTAGAAATTGGAAAGAAAGATTTTTATCAAAAAAACACGCTGTTTTAGGGATGTTTGATGAAAAATTTTTTAGAATGTGGGAATTTTACTTAGCTAGTTGCGAAATGGCATTTAAATGGGGCGATCAGGTTGTATTTCAATTTCAGTTATCAAAGGATAATATATCTGTGCCTAATACTCGGGACTATATTTATTAAAATATTACTGATAAATAATTAAACAGTAATAATGAAAAAAAATAAAAAAAAAAAAACTAGAAAAGTTCATTTAAAAACTAAAAAAAAAGTAAAGAAGAAAAAAAAAATCTCTAAGGCTATAAAAAAAAAAAATATTAATAAAAAGTTATTTCTTAAAAAAAAAATAAAAAATAATTTAATTACAAAATCAGTAAGGGTAGAAGAAAATTTAAAATCGAAATTAAATATTAATGTCAAATTTGATATTTTTGCAATTGACAGAGGTATTTCAAAGTTTTTTTATTCTATAGATGAAAAAATCAATGAATTTAAATCACAAAGAAAAGAAGAAAAAAGAAGATTAAAATTAATAGAAATAGAAAAAAAGGATAAAGAAAAAGAAAAAATAAAAAAACAAAAAATCTTGCAAGAGGAAAAGCAATTAAAATTAAAGGAGCAGCAACTTAAGGATGAAGAAAGAATTCAAAAATTAAGAGCCAAAGATCTAAAATTATTTTTGAGAAAAGAACAGGCACTTTTAAGAAAAGAACAATCAGAACGACAGAAAAAATTTTTACAAGAATTAAGAATACAAAAACAAATTGAAAGATTCAGAATTAGAGAAGTAAAAGAATTAGAAAAACTTGAGAAAATCTCTTTAAGAGAAAAAAGAGAGAACTATGGTGAATTACAACAAAGAATAGAGAATTTAAAAAATAAATATAGGCTTATTAGAGACCAAAAAATTAGAGAGAGAGTTGAAGCTCTTGGGGTTAAGACAGATGAAGCTGATGACAGATCGGTACTCCTTCAAAAAGAGAGAGAGTATAATTTAGCAAGACAAAAAATTGAGTTTGCTTTAGAAAGTTTTTATAGAAGTGCCAATAGTTTAGTTTTTCAGTTGAATAAGAGATATGTTACAAGACACATGTCTATATTCAGATGTATAGATAAAAGGTTTGAGACAGGAGAAATATTTATTAAATGGGACGAGGCAACAGATGATGAATGGCTAATTTTAATATATATTAAGGATAATTCACCTGATAAAGGAATAATAATAGAAGATAAGACAAATGAAGAAAAAAACATGTCTCATGAGTTTAAAGCAAATGAAATATTCAAAGCATCAGATTTGATGGTGGACTCTCTTACTCAACTGATTTCAAAAAAAAGGCAAAAACTTAAGTAAAACAAATCTTTTATTCATTAACGTAAACAGAAACTCCTCTAGAATTAATATCCACATCAAATTTTTTATGAAGAGGTGGAAAGGCTCTTTGTGAACAATCAAGTCTATCGCATGTTCTGCAAGATACTCCTATAGGCAACTCAGATTTTTTATCAGTTAAATCTAAATTTTCAGTATAAACAAATTCTTTTGCATATTTCGCCTCACATCCTAGACCTATAGATAACATACTTTTCTTCTGTCCGTATCTTCCAACACCCTTTTCAACTGTCTTTGCTATACAAACATATTTTTCTCCATTAGTCATTTTACTTACTGCTGCTTGAATTACACCAGGTCTTGAAAAAGCAGAGTAAACATTCCATCTCGGACAAGCACCACCATATCTTGGTATTTCAATTCCTGATAATGAGAATCTTTTTGAGATGTTTCCTGCAACATCAACTCTTAAAAAATGAAAAGGTATTCCAGGAAGCTGTGGATCTTGTAAACAAGTGACTCTATGAGCGACTTGTTCGAAGGAGGTTGCAAAAGTATTTTGTAAAAGTTCTAAATCATATTTGAGGTCTCTACATTCTTGATGAAATAAGTTGTATGGCATTAATATTGCTGCGCCACAATAATTTAATAAAGCTACTCTAGTTAATTTTTTTGACTCATTTGAAGGAAAAGTAAATGTTGATAAATATGATTCTATTTGATCAGATGCACCCTCTTGTGCAATTTGTGCAGCAGCATGTAATTTTTTTGTTTCCAAAGAAATATAATCTGAAAGAAACAACTCTTTAGTATCAATTTTAAAAATTTTTGAAAATGGTTTATTTTCTTCAGGAATAACATCTGTTACCTTAATACCATACTCACTTTTCAAAAAATCACATAACGCTATATATCTTGTTCTGTTATTTTGTTTTACTTTTTCAAATACATTATTCGCAAAATTTTCTAATTTTGGAAAAAAATTTTTGTTTTCTTGCAAAAAATCAGAAACCACTTCTCCCGGAAATGATGCTTTTCTACTGTCAATAATTTTACCTGATAAATTTTCAACTTTATTTACTATATCATGATCTTTTTGTTTAAAGTTATCTCCAAGTTTTATCAGAGCTTTTGCAATTTTCGGATTGGTGTTTACTAAGTCCTTCACCTCTGGACCAAGAATGTCTAAATCTTCAAATAACTCATCACCAAGTAACTCGGATATATTATTTTCAAGGTTTAAATCTGATTTACTGGTTAAATCTGATAAATTTATTTTGAGTTCTTCACAAACTCTTATTATTAAGTCTCCATCAATTTTTCTTTTCCCACTCTCAATTAAGTTTAAATAACTTGGAGAAATACCTATTTGTCCAGCTAACACATTAGCTTGAATACCTAATTGTCTTCTGAAGGCTTTTATCTTTGGACCAATTTTAAGATTGATTTCGTTTTTATTATTTCTTCTATAAAAACTGGCAATTGCCTTTCTTGAATTGTTAAGATCTACTTTGTCTTCTAGAATGTCATTAAATTCTATTCTTAACTCCTGACTAATTTTAAGAAGTAAATCTCCATCAATTTTTCTTTTCCCACTCTCAATTAAGTTTAAATAACTTGGAGAAATACCTATTTGCTCAGCCAATTTTTTTGCTTGAAGACCTAATTTATTTCTAAAAGTCTTGATTTTTTTGCCGATTTTTATATCAAGTTGACTCATGTAAATTTTGTAAATTTAAATTTACAAAAAATTATTCAAATTTACAAGTAAAATCAATATTTTTGTGGATTTTGTAAATATTGTAAATTATAAGATGGTTATGGAAAAAAACAAAATAAATAATATCGAAAATAACTACCAAATTACTAATAAAGAAGAGCATTCTGAGCATAAGTCTAAAGGTATATACATCAGAGATGATCATTGCGATTGGGGATCAAGCGGAATGAACGAATTTACTGAAGAATACAGCTCAAAATAGTCATTAGTCATTTCTAGTCATTTAATCAAAAGAGAGGGGTTTAAGTGTCAGCTGAAAATATTTCTTACGATTTTAAAAGATTTGTAGGTATTAAGAGAGATTATACTCCCGAAGAAGTTGAAAGATTAAGAGGATCAATTAAAATTGAGTATTCTATGTGTAAAATGCAGTCCAAAAAACTTTGGAAACTGCTTAACACAGAGGATTATGTAAACACACTTGGTTCACTATCAGGAAATCACGCAGTACAACATGCAAAAGCTGGTTTAAAAGCGATTTATCTAAGTGGTTGGCAAGTTGCAGCGGATGCTAACAGTGCTGGAGAAATGTATCCTGACCAATCTCTATATCCGTATGATAGTGCTCCTAAATTAGTTGAGTCGATGAATAATTCCCTAATAAGAGCTGATCAAATCCAACATATGGAAATGATTGACGGTGACATGGATAAAATTAAAAGAACAGATTACATGCTGCCAATTATAGCTGATGGTGAAGCAGGATTTGGTGGTCCACTTAATGTATTTGAATTAACCAAAAAATTTATTAGAGCAGGCGCTGCAGGGGTTCACTTTGAAGACCAATTGGCAAGCGAGAAAAAATGTGGTCATATGGGTGGAAAAGTTCTTGTACCGACTGGAACAATGGTCAGAAATTTAAAAGCTGCTAGACTTGCTGCTGATATAGCAGATGTACCATTAATAATTTTAGCAAGAACAGATGCTAATGCTGCAAAGTTAATCACTAATGATTTTGATGAAAATGACAAACCATTTTTAACTGGTGAAAGATCACCCGAAGGTTTCTTTTATGTAAAAGATGGAATAGAGCAGGCTATTTCTAGAGGTCTGGCTTATGCACCGTATGCAGATTTAATTTGGTGTGAAACTGCTACTCCAAATTTAGAAGAAGCAAAGAAATTTGCTGATGCTATTCATGAAAAATTTCCTGGTAAAATGTTAGCTTATAACTGTTCACCATCATTTAATTGGAAGAAACATTTATCTGACGAAGAAATTGGATCATTTCAAAGAAAAATTGGTGAAATGGGTTACAAATTTCAGTTTATTACGTTAGCAGGTTTTCATACCCAAAATATTGCAATATTTGAATTAGCAGAAAAATATAAATCAGAAGGTATGACCGCTTACTCAAAAATTCAACAACATGAATTTGCTAGAGAAAAAGATGGATATACAAGTGTTAAACATCAAAGAGAAGTAGGCACATCTTACTTTGATGCAGTTTCAAACACAATAAGCTCAGGCAAAAGCTCAACCACAGCAATGGAAGGCTCGACTGAGTCAGAACAATTTTAGATGATAAATTAATGTTTACTAGTGGTCTTCTATTAATAGTAAGTTATCTTTTATTTAAATATACAGTTCAATGGATTCAATATTATAATCAAACTGATCCTAGGATGCCGAACTCAATATGGCGTTATACTTGTGATTATCAAGTTGTCGGTGTAAGAGATATTTGTGATCTCGACGATAAACCATTTGTAAGACAAAGAAGGAAAAGAGATAAAATTGTTACAATAATGTATTTTATTGTGGTCCTTGCTTTTGTATTTTCTATGTATTTTATGGCGAGTTTATTAGGACTAATTCTTTAATTTTTGTATTTGATCCCAAGCTGAATTTACAGCTCTCATTTTAGCTTTGCTCTCATCTATTACTTCTTGAGGAACACCTTTACTTAATAAAAGATCTGGATGATGCTCTTTGCTAAGTTTAATATAACGTTTTCTTATTTCTTCGAGTGAGTCGTCAGGTTTGCTCTCTAAAACAATATATGGATTAAGTTTGTCCGATGACTTTCTACTTTCTTTAATTCCGTTAATTTGAGTCTGATTTAATCCAAAAATTCTTGCTATATCCTCTATCATTATTAATTCGTTGTCACTTATGTGTCCGTCAGCTTCAGCAATATAAAAAAGAGTGTTGATTACTTCCTCTAATATATTCATATTTCCTCTATAAACTTCAGCAATTTGTTTTGCATAGGGTTCATACCCGGTACTTTCCTCTTTTGCTTTATTGAAAATTTTACCAACCTGATCTAATTCACTTTCAGGTATTTTTAATTTATCTTTAACTGCAATTAATTCTTCACGACTAACTTGTCCATCTGCTTTACTTAGCTTTGCTGATAAAACAATCAAAGAGAGTGCAAATATTTGTTGTGGCTGTGCAAAAGATCTAAATCCACCACTTGATCTGGCTCTTGACATTTTTCCACCGATTAAGGATCCTAAAAGCATACCGAAAGGTCCACCAATTGAAAAACCCAGCATTCCACCAATTATGCTTCCCCATATTGCCATTACTCAAAACTCCTTAATCTATATTCCCAGTTTCCCATTTTATCATAAGTAACTTTTAATATTAAGTTATTTTCTGGATTATACCAAACATCAAATTCAAATTTTTTTTCATCAGAAAGATTTTCATCATTTGATTTAATATTAAAGTGTTCAGTAAAGTATTTTTTGCCTTTAATAGTAATATTTTCAGATCCTATTAAACTAACAGTCTGTTTTTTTATACTTCCAGATAAAGGACTGATTTGTTTGTCAGCTTTAAAAATTTTGTGGTTCCACCAATTCCCAATTGTACAATCCAAACTAGCTTCGCCTTTGTACGATGATCCATCTATAACAAATTTATTTATAGATTTATCATAATTTAAATTTACATATTTTTCTTTATCATTTTGAAAAGTATTAGATTTAAAAAAAACTAATTTTTCATCCTTATACTTTTCTATTGTTTCACTTAATATTGAGAAAACTGTTACGCCAAATAACTCTACTTTAAAATTAGTATAATTTTTTACAACAAATAAATCCTCATCAAATTCAAAGAAGTAGTTGGTGCTACCAATAACTTCATTATTTCTTAGAACATCCATCTCAATTTTTTTAAGACCCTTATAATGACTGCTATGTGCCATCACTTTAGAGGTAAACATAAGAATTATTGATACGATTATAAAATGTTTCATTTTCATGGATTTTAGTTAAAGAAAGTATAAATAATAGCTTAAAATATGTTCCTTACTATCAAAAATATTCCCAAAGTCTCATGGAGTTCTCAAGAGACTTTTAATTTAAAGCCTAAATTATCTACCTTATTCTTCCTTAGTTTTGGGCTTATATTATTTGGTTTTGGTGAAGCCTTAGTCGTTATTTCATTTATTGGCAATTCTCCATGGACTGTAATGGCACAAGGAATTTCAATTAATTCAGGATTTTCCATTGGGGTTGTTACTTTTATAGTAAGTGTTGTCGTATTATGTTCGTGGTTTTTCTTAAAACAAAAACCTGGTCTTGGTACCATATTCAATATCGTAATTATTGCAGCAATGTTAGACATTACAATTGCATTAATACCAACCCCTCAAAATTATATTATGAAATTATTAATGGCTGCATTAGGCGTTATGATTGTTGGAGTAGGGAGTGGTATCTATTTAATAGCTAATTTAGGTCCAGGACCTAGGGATGGTTTAATGACTGGTTTACAAAAAAAAACTAATCTACCTATTGCTGCTGTGAGAGCCTTTATAGAAATTTCTGTGGCTTCAGTTGGTTGGTATTTAGGAGGAACAATCGGAATTGGAACTTTAATGTTTGCTTTTGGAATTGGTCCTTGCATTGCTTTAAGTTTATATATTATCGACAGAATAATGAACTAGGTAGCAGTATTTTGTTTTTCACTTCTTTTTCTTTCGTGAGGGTCCAGAATTGCTTTTCTAAGTCTGCAAGACTTAGGGGTAATCTCTAATGCTTCATCTGTGTTAAGCATACTTAATTGTTCTGCTATCGACATTTGTCTTACAGGTGTAAGAACAATATTTTCATCAGTACCCTGTGTTCTCATATTAGTAAGTTTTTTTCCTTTCATAACATTAATTATCAAATCGCCAGGTTTAGGAGCTAAGCCAACAATCATTCCTGTATAAACTGGATCATTGTGTGTGACAAACATTTCTCCTCTAGCTTGCAAATTAAAAATCGAAAATGCAACAGCCTTACCTTGATCCATAGAAATTAAAGCTCCATTCCTTCTTCCTACCATCTCTCCTTCGAAATCTCCATAAGAGTGAAAAATTCTGTTAATAACACCTGTTCCTTTTGTTAATGTTAAAAATCTGCTTGTGTATCCCATTAAACCTCTTGTTGGGGCTTGAAAAATGAGTCTTTTTTTATTTTTTCCTGTATCCTTTAATTCAACTAATTTACCTTTTCTTCTATTCATAGAATCTATAATTCTTGACGAATATTCCTCATCTAAATCCATAGTTATTTCTTCAATTGGTTCTAACTTTTTTGAATTTTCGTCGCTTTTGAACAAAACTTTAGGAGGACTTACAGTCATTTCAAAGCCTTCTCTTCTCATTTGTGTTAATAAAATTTCAAGCATTAACTCACCTCTTCCACTTATCTCAAATGCATCTTTGTTTGAATTTTCCGAGAAAGAAATCCCAACATTGTTTTGAGCTTCTAAAATTAAACGATCTCTAATTTGAGTACTTGTTAATTTTTTACCCTCTGTTCCAGCTAATGGTGAGCTATTTACTGTAATTTTTATTGACATTGTTGGTGGATCAATCGGTGTTGCCTCAATAGGTTCATTTACCTCTAAATCACAAATGGTATCTGCAACATTTGCTTTTTCTAATCCTGCTATTACTACGATATCTCCAGCTTCTCCAACTTCAATGGGTACTTTTTTTGTACCTTCATATCTAAAGATCTTTGTAAGTCTGCCTTCATCAACTTTTTCACCTTTTAAATTGATTGCCTTAATATGTTGATTTGCTTTTGCCGTTCCTTGTGAAATTCTTCCTACTAAGCTTCTACCCAAAAAGTTATCAGCATAAAGTAGCGTCGAAAGCATCGCAAATGGTTTTGATCTATCAAATTTAGACGGTTTTACTTGATCTAAAACTAAATCTAAAAGTGGGTTAAGATTTTCTCTTGGTCCGTCAATATCTTTAGATGCCCAACCAGACCTTCCACTTGCGTATAATACTGGAAAATCTAATTGCTCTTCATTAGCATCCAAACTAACAAATAAATCGAAAGTCTCATTTAAAACGTCATCAGCCCTTTGATCGCTTTTGTCTAATTTATTTATTACTACAATTGGTTTTAATCCCTGTTTTAACGCTTTGCTTAATACAAATTTTGTTTGAGGCATGACGCCTTCTGCAGAGTCTACTAACAATAATGCACCATCTGCTAAACTTAAAACTCTTTCAACCTCTGCTGCAAAATCTCTGTGACCAGGAGTATCAATAATATTTATTCTAGTATCTTTCCAATTGATCGAAGTAGGCTTAGCAAGAATTGTAATTCCTCTTTCTTTTTCCAGCTCTCCAGAATCCATCAATCTTTCATCAACTACTTCGTTGTCTCTAAAAGAACCACTTTGTTTCATCAAATTATCAATCAGTGTTGTTTTTCCATGATCAACGTGAGCGATGATAGTGATGTTTCGAATATTATTGTTCATGATTGAGGTTTTTATACATTTATACTTTTAATTGAAAACAAAAAAAAAGGGCAGAATAATCTGCCCTTTTTTTTAATTTTTTAGTTAGACTTTTTGGGTTACATTCGCACTACATCCGCATACTGGTCGCATAAACACTAATCTTTTTAAAAAGTTCATTGCAAAGTTCATTGCATTTTTCATCAAAACAGGAAGGAAACGAGAAAGCATTATTTCTTTTTGTTGAACATAATATTGTATTCTTCACTCAGCAGAATATCGTCATCATCAAGGTAAGCAGAGTGTAGCATTTTTTCAGATGTGTTCATTTGTTTAGCAATTACTTTCAATGATAGATTTTTTTTTTATCTCTGAATTGCATTACCAACTTCTATAAATTAGTATTAAAATTTGACATTTATCCAATTTATTTTATTTTATAGAATAAACTTATTTAATATTTATAGTTAATATGAGAAAAATTAAAAATTTAATATTAAAGATACTTAGTAAATATGGTTTCAATAGAGGTAAAATAACCACATTAAAATATGAAACCATGTATTTATTACTTTTTGGTTTACAAAGTAATAATACTAAAATTATTCAAATAGGTGCCAATGATGGCAATGATCTTTTAAATAAATTTAATAACGACTATAAGGATAAAATTTTATATTTAGGAATAGAACCTCAACAAATACCATTTAATCAACTTAAAAATAATTATCAAGGATTTAAAAATTTTAACTTTATACAGGGGTGTGTAGGAAAAAGAGGTAGTAGTGAATTTTATTATCTTAATAGCAATTATGAAGAATATTGTAAAAAAAACAATTTAAAATTCAGTAATGGTGTCAATTCATTAGTAAAAGATAATCTTTCGCGCAGATTAATTAAAAAAAATTTGAATCCTGATACTTATATAAGTAAATTTAATACAGAAATATTTCCTTTGTCTGATTTAATCAAAAATAATGACCTTGATTTAGATAATTATAAAGATATTGATTTGTTGCAAGTGGACGCCGAGGGTTACGATGATGAAATTATATATAATTCTCAAATTGATTTTTTTAAACCAAAGTATATTAACTTTGAATATAAAAATTTGACTAAAGAAAAATTAGAAAACTTAATTCAATTTTTAAACAAAAATTCATATGAATGTTTAATCTATAAGCATAATGATTGTTTGGCAGCACGTAAAAATTAATTTTGTAAAACTATATAATTAATACATTGTGTCGTATCTGCGAAAAAATACTCTAGGAATTGATTTAAATGCGACCTTAGTTTTAAGTATCTTTATTGCATTTATAGATTACTAAACAGATCCCTTAAAGTAGTGACTTAATTATAACCTAGTTTGCGACCCCCAAAAGTTCATTGTACATTCATTGCAAAGTTCATTGCAGATTTTTGTTTCGCGTAAAAAAAAAGGGCAGTAAAAACTGCCCTTTTAGAATTTTTAAATGAGTGAGAACGATTACATTCCCATGCCGCCCATGCCACCCATGCCACCCATGCCACCTGGAGGCATTCCTCCAGCAGCAGCATCCTTCTCTTCTGGTTTGTCAGCAACCATTGCTTCAGTCGTTACTAGTAATCCTGAAATTGAAGCTGCATCTTGTAAAGCTGTTCTAACAACTTTAACAGGATCAATAATTCCTTCTTTAAACATGTCAACATATTGTTCTGTTTGAGCATCGTAACCTTGAGAAGATTTATTACCCTCTAAAAGTTTGCCTACTATAACCGAACCGTCAACACCAGCATTTGTCGTTATTTGTCTTATCGGTGCTTCTAATGCGCTCTTAACAATTTCAACACCTGCTTTTTGATCTGAACCTTTAACTTTTAATTTATCTAGATCTTGTGAAGCATAAAGAAGTGCACATCCACCACCAACAACTATTCCTTCCTCAACAGCTGCTCTTGTAGCATTTAAAGCATCTTCAACTCTGTCTTTTTTCTCTTTAACTTCTACTTCAGTTGCACCACCAACCTTAATAACTGCAACACCTCCAGCTAATTTAGCAAGTCTTTCTTGAAGTTTTTCTTTATCATAATCTGATGAAGTTTCTTCAACTTGTTGTTTGATTTGATCACATCTTGCTTCAATGTCTGATTTTTTGCCTGTACCACTTACAATAGTGCTATTTTCTTTATCAACTTTTACTCTTTTAGCTGAACCTAAATCAGTAATTTTTACATTTTCTAATTTTATCCCAAGATCCTCAGATATTACTTGTCCACCAGTTAAAATTGCAATGTCCTCAAGCATAGCTTTTCTTCTATCTCCAAAACCTGGAGCCTTAACTGCTACAACTTTAAGTCCACCTCTTAATTTGTTTACAACTAAAGTTGCCAATGCCTCACCTTCTACATCTTCTGATATAATCATTAAAGGTCTACCTGCTTGAACAACTGCCTCAAGTAGTGGAACCATAGGTTGAAGATTAGTTAATTTCTTTTCATGTAAAAGAATTAATGGGTTTTCTAACTCTGTTGTCATTTTTTCAGCGTTTGTGACGAAGTATGGAGATAAATATCCCCTATCAAATTGCATACCTTCTACAACATCAAGCTCTGTCTCAATACTTTTTGCCTCTTCAACAGTAATAACACCTTCGTTGCCAACTTTTTGCATGGCTTTTGCAATCATGTTTCCTATTTCTTTATCCCCATTAGAAGAAATAGTTCCAACTTGTGCAATCTCGTCGCTATCTTTAACTTTTTTTGCTGAAGATATCAGAGTATTTCTAACTTGCTCTACTGCAGCATCAATTCCTCTTTTAACATCCATAGGGTTCATACCAGCAGTAACATACTTACAACCTTCTTTTACTATGGCTTGAGCTAAAATAGTTGCAGTAGTAGTACCGTCACCTGCTTCATCATTTGTTTTACTTGCAACTTCTTTAACCATTTGAGCGCCCATGTTTTCAAATTTATCATCCAGATCTATTTCTTTTGCGACAGATACACCATCTTTAGTTGTTCTTGGTGCACCATAAGCTTTGTCTATAACAACATTTCTACCTTTGGGGCCAAGAGTAACTTTAACTGTATTTGCAAGTATATCTACTCCTTTCAGCATTGCTGTTCTAGCATCTGAATCGAATTTTACTATTTTTGCCATTATTAAACTCTCCTTTTTTTATTTAGAAGTAGAGATACCCATAATGTCTGACTCTTTCATTATGCTGTATTCTTTACCATCAATTTTAACTTCAGTTCCTGACCATTTACCAAAAAGAACTTTGTCGCCGACTTTAACATCCATTGGTATAATTTTTCCATCCTCAGTTTTTGATCCACCGCCTACAGCTACTATTTTGCCTTCTTGTGGTTTTTCTTGTGCAGAATCTGGGATGATAATTCCGCCAGCAGTTTTTTCACTGCTGTCTAAAACTTCGATTAATACTCTATCGTGTAACGGTTTAAACTTCATATTTACTCCTTTAAATTACAAATCATATAGATGCATGTGACTATTATTTCAAGATCTGCTCTTAAATATATAAATGAGAAAAACCAAGAAATTATGGGATTTTTAAGCTATATCTGAAAGATGAGTAAAAATTTAGAAAAATCAGGCTTAAAATCGATAGTAAATGAATATGATTTATTTTTTATAGATGTTTGGGGAGTACTGCATAACGGAATAAAGCTATATGAGAATGCTGTTAAAGTTTTAGAAAAATTATCTATTAATAAAAAAAAATTCATATTATTAACAAATGCTCCAAGACCCAACTTAACCGTAATTAATACTTTAAAAAAAATGGGGTTAAATAATTTTTCTGAAGAAGTTTTTACATCTGGAGAGGCTTCAAAAAGGTATCTTTTAGAAAATTTGAATAATAAAAAATTTTTTCACTTGGGACCACCAAGAGATTTTGATTTATTTAAAACTTTTGAAGATAATAAAGTGCTAAATATAAATGATTCAGATTATTTGTTATGTTCGGGTCTTTTTGAAGAACATGAAGATGACTTGGATTATTACAAAAATCTTCTGTCAAAACACATTAACAAAAAAATGATTTGTACTAACCCTGATTTAATAGTCGATCGAGGTGACAAAAGAGAATATTGCGCAGGCTCTATTGCAAAAACTTTTGAAGAAATTAGTGGTAAAGTAATTTATTTTGGTAAGCCTTATCCTCCTGTTTATGAAATTGCAGCAGATATAATTAATAAAAAAATATTATGTATTGGGGATAATCTTAATACAGACATTAAAGGTGCTAATATACAAAATTTTGACTCTTTGCTCATCACAGGTGGTATTCATAGAGAAGAAATTTCAAAATTATCAATTGAAAATGTACTTAAAAAATATGAGATAAAAATTAACTTTTTCCAGAAAGAATTAAAATGGTGAAAAAATTGAAGATTTTTTATAATTTTAATATCCCAAATACATTTAAAAAATCAATTATCTTGATAGGTAATTTTGATGGTTTACACTCAGGACATCAAAAATTATTTCAATTAGCCAAAAAATATAAAATAAAACACAAATCTAAAATAGGAGTAGTTACATTTGATCCTATACCTAAAATGTTTTTTAATATACATATTAAAAACTATAGAATATCAAATTTTAATCAAAAAATTATTTATTTAAGAAAATTTGGTGTCGACTTTGTAATTAATAAGAAATTTGACAAAAAATTTTCAAAAATTACTTACTTTAAATTCATAGAGGATATTTTATCGAGAAAACTCAGATCTAAATTTATATTTGTTAGTAATAATTTTAGGTTTGGTCATAAAAGAGAAGGTGATGTTTCACTTCTAAAAAGGTATGAGAATGATTTTAGTTATAATTTAATAAATCCATCACCTTTGATGAAAAATAAAAAAATAATTTCATCAACAATTATTAGAAAGTTGCTTGAAGAGGGAAAGTTATCAAAAGCAAATACCTTTTTAAAAAGAAAATGGGAAATTGAGGGGAAAGTCCAAAGAGGTAGAATGATGGGTCAAAAAATTGGATTTCCAACCTGCAATATCGATATTGGAAATTATGTTATAGCAAAACCCGGAGTTTATGCTGTTAAAATAAGAATTAATGATAGAAAAAAATTCTATAAAGGAATTGCTAATTTAGGTTATAGACCCACATTTAATCAAAAAAAAATACTTTTAGAGGTAAATATTTTTAATTTTTCAGGAAATCTTTATAATAAAAAATTGTCTATACAATTTTTAAAATTTATAAGAGGAGAAAAAAAATTCAAAGGTATCAGTGAATTAAAAAATCAAATTAAAAAAGATATTTTAAAAGCTAAAAAAACATAATGAGTAAGGAACATTTAAATTTACCTAAAACTGCTTTTTCCATGAAAGCGAATCTACCAAATAAAGAACCAGAATATTTGAAATATTGGGATAAGATTAATCTATATGAAAAATTAAGATCTCAAAGTAAAGGCAAAGAAAAATTTGTCTTACACGATGGACCTCCATATGCAAATGGTAATATTCATATGGGTACTGCATTAAATAAAATTCTAAAAGATATAATAATTAAATTTCATCAAATGGATGGTAAAGACTCGGTTTATGTGCCTGGATGGGACTGTCATGGATTGCCAATTGAATGGAAAATTGAAGAACAATACAAAAAAAATAAAAAAAATAAAAATGACGTTCCTATTATTGAGTTTAGAAAAGAATGTAGAGATTTTGCAAGCAAATGGATTGATATTCATAAAGATCAATTTAAAAGATTAGGAGTAATTGGAGATTGGAAAAACTATTATTCGACTATGAGTTTTGATGCAGAAGCTCAAATTGTAAGAGAACTTGGAAAATTTTTAAAAGAGGGTAGCTTATACAAGGGTTACAAGCCTGTTTTATGGTCGACTGTTGAAAAAACTGCTTTAGCAGATGCAGAAGTTGAATATCAAGATCATGTTTCTGATACAATCTATGCTGCGTTTCCAATTAAAAATTCTACTATTAAAGAATTAGTTGGCTCTAACGTTGTTATATGGACTACAACTCCTTGGACAATACCAGCTAACAAAGCATTAGCCTATAATCAAAGTTTGGATTACGTGTTATGCGAAATAGATAACAAAAATATATTACAAAATAAAAAAATAGTTATTGCAAAAGAACTTTTAACTTCAGTTTCAAAAGATACAGAATGTAAAATTAAAATTTTAAAAGAATTTAAAGGAAAACAATTTGATAGAACTATTTGTAGCCATCCTTTTTATAAAATTGGATATGATTATGATGTTCCAATGCTCGAGGCAAAATTTGTAACAACTGAACAAGGAACAGGAATTGTTCATTGTGCACCAAGCCATGGACCCGACGATTTTAATTTGTGTATTAGTAATGGAATAAAAGCAATTGAAACAGTTGATGACGATGGAAGGTATACAAAACACATACCCTTATTTGAAGGAACTCACATTTTTAAAGCAAATACTCTTGTTATTGAAAAGCTTAGAGAACAAAAAGGTCTTTTAAACAATGGCAAACTAACTCATTCTTACCCACACTCATGGAGATCAAAAGCTCCTTTAGTTCATAGAGCAACACCACAATGGTTTATTTCAATGGAAAGTCATAAGCTTAGAGATAAAGCAATTAAGGCAATAAATGACACCACTTTTTATCCTAGCAAAGGAAAAGAAAGAATAAAATCAATGATCGAGACTAGACCCGATTGGTGTGTATCAAGACAAAGGGTATGGGGAGTTCCACTTCCAATATTTATTTCAAAAAAAAATGGAGAAATTCTTATAGATGAGGAAGTTTTTGAAAATATTGCAAAAATTTATGAAAAAGAAGGCTCAGACTGTTGGTTTGAAAATAATTTTCAGAGACTGCTTGGAGATAAATATAATGCAGAAGAATTTGACAAGACTAATGATATCGTAGAGGTATGGTTTGATAGCGGCTCAACTCATTCTTTTGTTTTAGAAAAGAGAGAAGATTTAAAATGGCCTGCATCAATGTATCTAGAGGGTTCGGACCAACATAGAGGATGGTTTCACTCTTCACTGTTAGAGTCTTGTGGAACAAGAGGTAGAGCACCATTTGAAAGTATATTATCTCATGGTTTTGTTGTTGATGGAAAAGGACTAAAAATGTCAAAATCAACTGGAAACGTAATAGCTCCAGAGGATATTTTAAAAAAATATGGTGCTGATATACTTAGAATTTGGGTTGCCTCATCAAATTATGCTGAGGATTTAAGAATAGATTATTCAATATTAGACCAACACTCTGAGTCTTATAGAAAAATTAGAAATACATTTAGATATCTTTTAGGAAATATACAAGACGAGTATTCGAAAGTAGATTTCGACAAAATTAACTTAAATAATATTCCTGAATTAGAAAAGTATATGCTTCATAGATTGTATGTGATTGATCAAAGTTTTAATGATTACTTTAAGTCCTATAATTTTCATAATTTATATAAAGAATTGTTAAATTTTTGTACAGTAGAACTCTCAGCATTTTATTTTGATATTAGAAAAGATCTTCTTTATTGTGATCCAAAAGAATCAAAAAAGCGTTCTGATTGTATTTTGATACTAAAAGTAATTTTAGAATGCTTATTAAAATGGTTTGCACCAATCTTATCATTTACCACTGAGGAAATTTATCATTTAATTAATAAGAAAGATAATAATGGAAGTATTCATTTACAAAAATTTGTTAAAATACCAAACCAATGGAAAAATGTAGAATTAAATGGTAAATGGGATAAAATTAAATTAATCAGAGATGTAGCAAATATTAGTATTGAAAGTAAAAGGGCTGATAAAATTATTGGCTCAAGTTTAGAGGCAAATATTGAAATAAAAATCAAAGATAAAGATATGTATAGTTTAGCTCAGAACCATGATTTCTCTGAAATATGTATTACATCCTCTGCCTCAATCTCAAACGATAGCAATTTAGAAAAGGAAATAGAGATAATTAGTTCAAAAGCTGTTGGTAATAAGTGTCCTGTTTGTTGGAAAATTAGTAAAGAAATATGTGAGAAACATGGACATCTCAGCATTTAATGAAAAGTGACAGAAAAAAAAAAATCGCAACAAGCATTTTTATTTTATTAGTTATTTTCTTATTAGATAGAATGTCAAAAATATACATTCTAAACATTTTGGAGGACACTGGAAAAGTTGATATTTATATAAATTCATTTTTAAATTTTTATTTAGTTTGGAATAAAGGAATAGGCTTTGGTTTGTTATCTTCGGACCAAGATTTTTTTTACAATTCGGTAACTATTTTAATTATCCTAATTAATTTTGTTATAATTTATCTACTATTTAAGGAAAAAGGTTTAAAGTATTATTTTTTAATTGTTATTTTAGGTGGCTCATTAGGTAATCTATTTGATAGAATATATTATAGAGCTGTTCCAGACTTCTTTGACTTGAATTATAACGGATATCATTGGTTTATTTTCAATGTGGCTGATATATTTATAACAATCGGAATTATTTTACTTATTCTTGCCGAATTAATAAGTTATAAAAAAATAAATGAATAAAATCTTTAAAATTTCTGAGTTAATATTCCTTTTATTATTTTTATATTCATGTGGTTCAGTTGGAGAGGCCTTACAAGGAAAAAAAAGATCAGACCAAGGCGACGAATTTTTAATAGATAAAAAAAATCCTCTAGTTATGCCGCCAGATTTTGATAAATTACCAAAACCAGGAGACACTAATATACAATCTGTTAAACAAATTCAGAGTGAGGATTCAAACATTAAAAATTTACTTAAGAGCAGTGAAATACAAGAAGAGGTTTCATCTTCAGAAAAATCTACATCTATTGAAGGTTCAATACTAAAAAAAATTAAGTAAACAAATGTTTTCCAAAAACATAATTTTTGAAAATTTCGCACAAAAAAAAAACAAAAAAGAAAAAAAAAATATAGATAAAATTTTAAAAAAAGAGTTAGTTACAAGTCATTCAATTTTGAGTTCATTTGATAAAAATTATCTTTATAGTTTTAAAAAAAAAACTTTAAACAAATATAAAAAAATTGATAATATCAACCTAATTGGTATGGGTGGCTCTATTTTAGGAACTGAGGCAATCTATGATTTCTTAAAGTTTAAAATTAAAAAAAAAATAAACTTTTACAATAACCTTAATAATAAAATAAATTTCAAAAATAAGAAAAATATTTTAAATTTAATTGTATCAAAATCTGGTAATACACTTGAGACTATATCAAACTTCAACATAATTATTAATTCTCAAAAAAAAAATAAAAATATAATAATTACAGAGAAAAAATCTAGTTTTCTCACTCAACTTGGCAATAAATTAAAGGCAGAAATTATTGAGCATAAAAATTACATAGGCGGGAGATACTCAGTTTTGTCTGAGGTTGGAATGCTACCGGCAGGATTGTTAGGATTAAATGAAAGAAAATTTAAAAGTCTCAATAAACTAATTGAAAATAAATATTTTATAAATCAATTGATTTACAACGTTAATTTCATATTTAATTGTGTTTCAAGAGGAAAAAAAAATTCAGTAATTTTAAATTATGATGAAAGTTCAGATAATTTATTCAAATGGTACCAACAACTCACAGCAGAAAGTTTAGGAAAAAATAATAAAGGTATTTTTCCCATTATTTCATCAATGCCGAAAGATAATCATAGCTTGCTTCAACTATATTTGGATGGACCAAAAAATAATTTTTTTACATTCTTTGGGACGCTAAATGAAAAAACAAAACAATTAACAAATAAGAATTTATTTGGTAAATTTTCAATTTTAAAAAATAAAAACCTAAATCAAATTATCAAAGCACAAAGACAGGCAACACAAATAGTTTTCAAACGAAAAAAAATACCTTTTAGAAGTTTTGAAATTTTGAAAAGAAATGAAGAAACTCTTGGAGAATTATTTACTTTTTTTGTTCTGGAGACAATTTTGTTAGGAAGGCTAATGGAAGTCAATCCTTTTGATCAACCTTCGGTTGAGTTAATTAAAACGGAAACATCAAAATTACTTTTCTAAATTAACTTACAGAACAAAATTTTAGACAAACCATAATTTTTTTCATCTAAAATATTTAGATATTTAAAAATATTATCCTCTGATTTTTTGTTACGATGTATTATTATTAATGTATTTATGTCAGTAATTTTCAATATTTTTATATGATCGATTAAAATATTTATTTCTTTATCTTTAAAAGGTGGATCTATAAAAATTATATCAAAAATTTTATTCTTTATATTTGTTTCTTTTAAATTATATGCATTACTTTCATAAACTTTAGTTTTACTTTCTAATTTAAAATCAAAGATATTATGTTTTAAAATTTTTAACGAATTAGAATAATTCTCAAAGAAAATTACTTCTTGAGCACCTCTTGATAAGCACTCAATTCCAAATGAACCAGTACCAGAAAACAAATCCAATACTTTGGAATTAATTATATTTTTAGATACTTTGCTTGAATGATCTAAAATATTAAAAATAGCTTCTCTTACTATATCTCTTAGTGGTCTAGTAGATTTATCCAAAGGAATTAATAATTTTTTTCCTTTAAATTTCCCTCCTATGATTCTCATTTATCTATAATTTTATATCCAATATCATTTCGAAAAAAACCATTGTTCCAATTTAGATTCTCTATTTCTTTGATTACCTTATCTCTTGAGGATTTTAAATTATCGGAGATGCTAACAAAATTCAGTACTCTCCCTCCAGTAGCATATACTTTATTATCCTTTTTTTCTGTTCCAGCATGATAAATAAAAAATGTGTCATCATTCTTTATTTTTTTGATATTTGGTATTTCCACATCTTTTTTATAACTATCAGGATATCCATTGGAACAAAGGACTACACACATACTTTTTTTTTCTTCCCAAAGAATATTTTGATTATGTAAAGTTTCATCACAACAAGATAAAATCAAATCTAAGAAATCAGTAGCTAAAAGAGGTAAAATTGTTTGACATTCTGGATCTCCCATTCTTACGTTATACTCGATAAGATAAGGATTATTATTTTTAATCATAAGTCCAACGTATAAAAATCCTTTGTAATTTTCTCCCATATCCTTAATAGCTTTAAAAGTAGGATTGACAATTTCAGTGATTACTTTTTTGTCTAGTTCTGCATTTATGAGTCCAGAAGGTGAATATGCTCCCATTCCTCCAGTATTTTTTCCTCTATCTCCTTCGCCAACTCTTTTGTGGTCTTGAGCGGTGTTAAACCTTTTAAAAATTTTTCCATCTGAAAGTACGAAATAGCTCATTTCATCTCCCTGTAAAAATTCCTCTATAAGAACTTGCTCAGCTAAACCAAATTTTCCATTAAATATTTCTTTCACCGCTTTGTTTGAACTTTCTAAATCTTCACAAATATAAACACCTTTACCCGCAGCCAATCCATCTGCTTTTACTACTATGGGCATATTTGCATTTTCTAAATATTTATATGCTTCATCAGCATTTTTAAATACTCCAAATTGTGCTGTTGGAATATTATATCTTTCACATATTTTTTTTGTAAATATCTTTGAACCTTCTAATTGTGAAACGTTTTTGTTTGGACCAAACACTTTTACATTTTCTCTTGAAAGAAAATCTACAATACCTTCAACCAAAGGTTTTTCAGGTCCCACAATTACCAAATCAATTTTATTTTTTTTAATAAAATGCAATAAACTTTCATAATTATAAAAATCCAGCGACACATTCTCAGCAATTGAGTCAGTACCAGCATTACCTGGTATACAGTATAATTTTTTAAGCTTAGGAGATTTTAAAATTTGAGTTGCTATTGCATGTTCTCTGCCACCATTTCCAAGAATTGCAATTTTCATATATTCAAATATATATCTTATAAATCATGAACAAGTTAGCAAAATTAAAATATCTACCAAATAACTTTGATATAATAGAAGAAGGTGATTATGTTATTTGTGCAATTTCAGGAAAGAAAATACCACTAAAAAATTTAAATTATTGGAATGTTGATGAACAAGAGGCCTACTTTTCTTATGTTGAGGCTTCAATTAAAAAAGAAAAAAATATCAAATAAATTAATTTTTCCATCTATTGTGCGTCCAAATCCATTGATCTGGATTTCTTAGTATCATTTTTTCCAATATCTTATTTAAATGTTTAGAAATTTCTTCTTGAGACTTTTCAGAATCAATCACAATTGGCTGCGATACGTACATTTTAAAGTTATATTTTTCCAATCTTTCAATATAAATTGGCACTAAATCACAATTGTATTTTTTCACAATTTGGGCTGGTATCGTAGTGGTAGAAGCTAAGTTCCCAAAAAAATCAATTTTT
Source organism: Pelagibacteraceae bacterium AG-337-G04 (assembly GCA_003282205.1). Lineage (GTDB taxonomy): Bacteria > Pseudomonadota > Alphaproteobacteria > Pelagibacterales > Pelagibacteraceae > Pelagibacter. The sequence continues at coordinate 19,167 of QBZW01000007.1, read as the reverse complement.
ATACCCTCAGAAACCCTTTGATCAATCATTAATGCTATTGAGTTTCCATTTTTTAAATTTTCTAAAATCTTTCTGGTACCCGATCTTCCTTTCCTAATTTGATTTTTACAAATATATTGAGTTCTGATTCGCTCCATTGTTTTATTTAAAAAAATATTATTAAGTGGCCTATATATTGCTGCTAAATTTATTCCATGCATTTCAATCTTCATTGCCATGAGTTCAAAATTATTAAAATGTCCAGAAATGAAAACAGCAGGCTTTTCATTATTTTTAATTTTATCTAAATTTTCTAACCCATCTATTTTAATAAACTTTTCTAGCTTGTTTTTTCTAAAATCTCTTAAAAAAGGGTATTCTGCTAAAATTCTCCCGTAGTTTCCAAGAATATTATCAACAAATTGATTATCAGAAATACCTATCGTAATTTTAGACTTATGCAAATTTTCAATTATAGATTTTTTTTTTCTAAAAAAATTTCCTACATTTTTCCCAATAAAAAATCCTATGTTAGAAGCTGATTTATACCCTACAGCTTTAAAGATTATAAATAAAAATTTTACTAATAAATATTCAATAAAGTATTTTATTTTTTTCATATTTTTTCTTTTAAAAAATTTGAAAATTTTTTTTGATTTTCTATTTGTAACTCTATTTTTAAATATTTTATATTTTTTTTATTCTTATTAGCCAGTCTTTTATAATCCTTTTCTGTAGTAATAATTTCTAATTTCTCCTTGTAAGCTATTTTTTTAATTTTCTTTAAGTCTTCATGAGTGTAATTATGATGATCAGGAAATATAAACTTTTTTGATATTTTAAATTTATTTTTTTTAAGTGTATTTTCAAATTCTACTGGATTTCCAATCCCACAAAAATACAAGAAATTTTTTTTTCTATTGAAATTCTTTAAGTTGATTGGAACATACTTAGAGTAAAATATTTTATCATTATATATTTTTAATATCGATGAAAGTTTTGTATTCCTTTTTTCACCAATTAAAAAAACTGCACTATATTTTTTTAATATTTCTAATCTTTCTCTTAATGGTCCTGCTGGGAGTAAATATCCATTACCTATACCGTAAGTCGTGTTAAAACAAGCAATAGATATATCATAATCTACTTTTTTGTCCTGTAAACCATCATCTAAAATAGCTAAATTAAATTTTTTTAATTCTGCTTTATCTAAACTTATACCTCTACTTTCTTCACTAATTAACTTTCCATGTGTCTGCAATAATTCTCTCTCATCTAATTGATCTAAATATCTTTTTTTAATGAATACAGTTTTAAATTTTTTTTTAAAAATTTTATTTAATTGTATACATAGAGACGTTTTCCCCGTGCCACCAATATATATATTTCCTACACATATGGTTTTAATTTTATATTTTTTTTTAATTGAAAAATTTTTACTAAAATTTATTAAAAAAGTAAAAATGGTAAAAGGGATTAATAAGTAAGAAATTAAATTTTTATCATTTAAGTACAATGGTTTTACAATTTTCATTTAAATAAATTTTTCAATCTCATGTAAATTTTTATTCAGTATATTATACCCTAAGTATTTTAACTTTTTACTTACTGTATTTCTTTTTAAAAAATTAATTTTTTTACGAACGACAGATTTCATATTTTTTACCGAATTTACTCTTTTTGTAATTTTTAATTTCTCTAACATTTCATAAACTTCTTTAAAGTTCTCTATGTGTGGACCATATAAAATAAAGTTACCTGCTCTCGCGGGTTCTAAAGGGTTTTGTCCTCCATGCGGTATTAGTGATCCTCCTAAAAATGTTAATTTAGACAACGAGTAGAATTTTGTAGAGTCTCCGTAAGTGTCAACTATGTATATATCTGTACCTTTGCTTAACTTTTTTTTTGAGGTGTGTAATTGAGTATTTAAACCAATATTGTTTAATTCATTTACTATTTCTTTTTTTCTGTTCACGTGCCTTGGTATTATTATTGTTATCAAGTTTTTAATTTCAGATTTTAGCTCTTTATGTATTTTTCCAACAAATAACTCTTCTTTTTTATGAGTGCTTGCTGCACAAAAAATAACTCTTTTTAAAAATTTTTTTTTTAGAACTAAATTTTTTAACTTTTCATTACGTGATGCTTCAAAAAACTTTAAATTACCTATTAATTTTATATTTTTTGTCCCTAATAATTTTAAATATTTTTTTGACTCCCTATTTTGTGGCAAAGCAAGAGTTATTTTTTCAAAAATATTTTTTGAAAAATTAGGGAATAGTTTCCATCTATTAAAAGATTTTTTTGTAATCCTTGCATTTAAAAGGATAATTGGAATATTTTTTTTATGTAAATTGTTAAACATATTTGGCCAAATTTCTGAGTCTACAAACATTGCTAATTTAGGTTTCCAATAATGAATGAAATATTTAGTTAAAAAATTTAAATCAAAAGGATAAAATTGGTGAATGGTCTTTTTAAACTTAAATTTTGACAAAATATGTGAGGAACTTGTAGTTAACGACGTAATCAAAATTCTTTTAATTTTTTTATCTTTTTCAAATCTCTTAATTAATGGAATTATACTAAATATTTCACCTACACTTGCACCATGTATCCAAATTGTTTCATTTTGTTTATTGTTTTTTTCAAAAAATCCATACTTTTCCTTAAATCTATATTTATCCTCTTTTCCTAAAATTATTCTAATCATTACAATTATTGGTGAAATCAAAAGAACTATAAATAAAAAGAAATTATAAATAGCAAACATCAACTTTTGTTTATTTGTTTATTATAATAGTTTTTATAAGTATCAGATTTTATTAAGAGTTCTTCATGATTACCTGAGTCTATCACCATACCCTTATCCATAACATAAATTTTATCTGAATTTAAAATAGTTGAAAGTCTGTGTGCGATTACTATCGTTGTTTTATTTAAAGTCAATTTATCTAAAGCTATTTGTATTTTTTCTTCAGTTTCAGAGTCTAAAGATGAAGTAGCTTCATCTAATAAAATAATTTTACTATTTTTTAAAAATGCTCTTGCAATTGAAAGTCTTTGCTTTTCTCCTCCTGAAAGCCTAACACCATCTTCTCCAATTACTGTCTCATATTTATCTTTAAGTTTATCAATAAATTCTGAACACATAGAAAGTTCGGCCGCTTTGTAAACTTCTTCATTACTTGCATTCGGTTTTGCATACTTGATATTGTTAAGAATAGTATCATCAAATAATGAAACATTTTGATCAACAATTGAAATTTCTTTACGTAAAGAATATAATTTCACTTTTTTGATATCTTGACCATCAATTTCTAAAACTCCTGATTTGGGATCGTATATTCTTGGAATTAAGCTAAGCAGCGTTGATTTCCCTGATCCACTTTGTCCAACTAAAGCAGTCATTTTCCCACCATTAATTTTTAAATTTATGTCTTTTAAAACTTTATTTTCAGAATTTGAAGAATAATTAAAATTTACATTTTTGAAATCTAAAGTTCCTGTTTTAATTTCTAAATTTATTTTATCTTGATTATCATTAATTAAGTTTATCCTATCAATAATTGGTAGAATTCTTTTACCTGCTGATAATCCTTGGCCTACTCCTACGTTAATTGTGGCAAGTGATTTTACAGGCTGATAAGCTAACATCATAGCTGCTAAAAAAGAAAAAAAGTTGTTCAAGCTCAATTGATTATTCATTATTAGCACTCCTGAATAAAATATTAGAAGTGCAATCATAAAACCAGTTAGCACTTCCATAACAGGGGTTGCTCTTATAAAAACTGTGGAAATTTTTATACTTTTTTCTTTGAGATCATTTACAAATTTATCCGATCTAATATTTTCAAATTTTTCTCTTTGAAAAATTTTTATTACTTTATGATTTTTAAATATATCAATTAAATATTTATTTAAATCCCCCGACTTTTCTTGAGCCTCAGTTACAACCTTGCTCATTCTTTTCCCTAATTTTTTCGCAGTTACAGATGCAAAAGGTATCATTATAATTGCAATTAGAGAAAGTTTCCAATTTTGAAAAAACATTACAGATAATAATCCTATCAAAGTCAAACCATCTTTGAACAATGCTAAAAATGAAGAACTGAGCATTGCAGTTATTTGATTTACATCGAAATTTAAATTTGAAATATATTTACCAGTATGTTTACCTTCGATACTTTCTGTATCTGATCTAATAAAAGAAGTCAGCATATCTAATTGTATCTCTTTTTTTACTTCTTCAGCGACTTTAAACATAGTAACTTTTGCTAAATACAAAGAAATACCTTTTGTGGCAAATGCTATTATTATTAAAATTGGTATTAATATTAAAAGAGTTTGATCTTTATTTAAAAATATTTTCTCTATTGCAGGATCTAATAACCATGCTGTTGCAGATGTGCTACCAGCTACCAATATTGAAAAAAAAACTGCTAAAAAAATTTTATTTAAATATTTTTTAGTGTAGTCTTTATAAAGTCTCTTTAATATTTCAACTTTAGTCATCTAAATTATTTTACCGATTAAAATATTAATAAATACGATAAAACCTAATAAATTGTTACTTTTGAATTTTACAAGACATATATTAGGGTTTGAAACTTTAAGTCTTTTTATTTGATAAAAGCCTAAATGAAAAAAAGTGATTATAAGAGATATAAAATACAAGTTTTTAAAGTTCATAATAAAACCAACTAAAATTAATGAAATAAAAAAAACTAGGTAACATAATGAAATAAATTTTTTTGGGTTACTTTTAAATTTTATCGAGGTAGATTTAACTCCTATAATTTCATCATCTTTAATATCTTGATATCCATAAATAGTGTCGTAACCCAGTGTCCAAAATATGGCTCCAAAATAAAAAATTATTGGCACCAAACTTATGCTGTTACTAATCGATATCCATGCGAGAATAAGCCCATAATTAAATGTAATTCCTAAAAATAGTTGTGGCCAATAGGTAAATCTTTTCATTAGTGGATAAGTAAATGCAAACGGCATAGATAATATTGCCATTAAAATTGTGAACTTATTAAAATTGATTAAGACTAAGAACGCAAATACACATAAACTAAGTGAGTAAATAACTGCAAGATTTATTGAAACTTTTCCTGATGCAATTGGTCTATCTTTTGTTCTCTCAACTTTTTTGTCGAAATTTTTATCTACTATGTCATTAACAATGCAACCAGCAGATCTCATTAGCATTGAACCAAGTAAAAAAAGCAAAGAATAAAAATAAAATTTTTCCAATTCAGAATTAAAATTATATGCAATGGTAAGACCCCATAGACATGGCCAAAATAAAAGCATGTAGCCAATTGGTCTATTTAATCTTGTGAGTTCAATGAACAATTTGATGTTTTGCATAACAATTTACTTGTAAATAGCAAAGCAGAGTCTCATAATCAAATTGATTCGAATGAATATAGATTACACTGTTACAGCACTAATGTTTCCAGCAATACCGCTTATAATGAGTGTTTACAGCAATCGATTTCACACCCTGAGTGGATTAATTAGAAAAATTCATGATGAGTATGTCTTTGAAAAACACACTCCCCCAGAGTGGAAAGATCAACTCATAAATCTAAATAGCAGAATTGGAGTATTAAAGTTTGCAATCATGTCAGCAGCATTCGGCTTTCTATTTAATATGCTAACAGTATTTGCTCTTTACTTAGAAAGTTTAATTGTAGCTAGAGTAATTTTTGGATCTTGCTGTTTGTCTATGATGATTTCGATTATATTTTTTATTAGAGAAATACAAATTTCTACTAAAGCTTTAAAACTCCATCTTTCTGATATGGATGTTCAGTTTAAGGAATAATTACCGCCGGACCTGTAATTTTTCTTCCTTCTAAATCTTTATGTGCTTGAACAGCATCTTCCAATTTATATTTTTTAAAAATTTCTATTTTTACATTTCCTGATGAAATTTGTTTAAATAACATGTTAGCTGCTTCTTGTATTTCTTCACTATTTGTGAAGTATTGATTCATTGCAGGTCTAACGAAATAAATACCCTTTGGTTGCAAAGATTTTGAAACAATAATTGGGTCAAGTGGACCTGATGCATTTCCAAATGAAACCATTGTCCCTCTTAATTTTAAACATTCAATGGATTTATCATATGTTGTTTTTCCTACACCATCATAAACAACTGAAACACCTGTGCCATTTGTTAGTTCCAATACTTTTTTTGCAAAGTCTTCCTTAGAATAATTTATGACTTCATCGCAACCATACTTTTTTGCTATTTCGACTTTTTCATCGCTACCAACCGTTCCAATAACTTTAAGTCCTAAACTTTTTGCCCACTGACAAAAGAATTGTCCCACGCCACCTGCTGCTGCATGAAATACGATAGTTTCATCCTTTTTTGGAACATACGTTTTGTGTAACAAATAAAATGTTGTCATTCCTTTAGTCATTGCACTCGAAATTTCTTCTAAATCAATATCATTTGGAACTTTTACAATATGTTTTGATGTATAATTTCTGTGAGTGGAGTAAGCACCTAAAGGAGCTGCGGCATATGCAATTTTATCCCCAACTGAAAAATTAGAAACATTTGAACCAACTTCTTTAATTATGCCTGCCGCTTCCATTCCAATTCCAGTTGGTAATTGAAGAGGGTATAAACCTGACCTATGATATGTATCTATATAATTTAAACCAATTGAAACATGTTCGATTTGAACTTCATCTGCTTTAGGTTTTTCTAAAGTTATATCTTCCAGTTTAAGAACTTCTGGTCCACCTGTATTTGTTACTTTAATAGATTTCATTTTACAAATGTACCTTTATGATAATCCTCGACTGCTTGCAAGATTTCTTGTTTAGTGTTCATAACAAATGGACCACCTCTAGCAATTTGTTCACCTATTGGTTTTCCAGCAATTAGAAGAAACTTAGCATCAGTAGAGCCATAAACCTTAAGTTTATTTCCCTTTTCTAAAAGAATTAGTTTTGAATTTTCAACTTTTTGATGTTGCTGATTTCCAATTTTTATCTCTCCTTCAATTAAATAAATAAATGAATTGTGAGTTGATGGTAAATCAAAATTGAACTCTTTGCCTTTATTTAATTCTACATCAAAATAAATAGGCTCAACATTATGTTTTTTTACAGGTCCCTCAGCTTGTTCAAATTTACCAGCTATAACTTTTACAATTTTTTCCTCATCTTTGTATGATTGCATCTGATCCGCATCTATGTAGATATAATTAGGTTTGCTCATTTTAAGTTTAGCTGGCATGTTGATCCATAATTGAAATCCATGTAGCTTACCTTCTTTCATTGCTGGCATTTCAGAGTGAATTATTCCACTTCCAGTTTTCATCCACTGAACATCTCCTGCCGTCATTCTACCTTCGCTACCTGTACTATCTTTGTGTTGAAAATCTCCAGCCAACATATAGGTTACTGTTTCTATTCCTCGATGAGGATGAGGTGGAAAACCTGCTATATAATCTTCACTATTTTCTGATCCGAATTCATCAAGCATTAAAAATGGATCAAAGTAGTTTGGCTCGACACCAATACTTCTTTTTAATTTAACTCCAGCCCCGTCAGATGCTGGTGTAGGTTCAATAATTTTTTTTACTTCTATGTCTGACATATTATTTATTTAAAATTTCTTATCTAAACTAAAATCTTTAGTTCCATTTACGAATATAAATAGAAACCCACCTGCTAATGCTACATTTTTCAAAAAAGATCCTAATTGCATCTGGTCCGAAAAATCGTTGTGAAAAATTACTGCTGTAGCAATACAAAATAGACTTAATAAACCTGCTGCAATTTTTGCTTTATAGCCTAATATAATTAAGATAGGTCCAACTATCTCCAAAATTATTGCTGGTATAATTAAAATTCCTGGTATTCCAAAACCCTCCATCCAGCCGACTGTTCCATCATAATTATTAATTTTAAAAACACCATTAAGAAGAAATAAAGCTGAAATTAAAATTCTTGCAACAAGATCTAATATGTTTGTCATAATTGTAAAATAATGACTTGTTTAAATAATATCAAGCAAGTGTTTAAGATTATTTATCTGATTTTCAGGAGAGTAATCTAGATTATCAAAAATAATATTATTTCTATTCACCCAAACTGCATTAAAACCATAATTACCACCCCCAGAAACATCCCATGTATTTGCGCTTAAAAATGCAACTTCATGTTTTTCAATCTTATATTTTTTTACTGGAATATCGTATACTTTTGAGTCTGGCTTAAAAATGCCTACTTCTTCTACGGAAAAAATATCATCAAAAACTTTAAGATTATTACTGGAGACCAATTCATTGAGAAGGGAAGGAGTTCCATTTGAAAGTATTGATAATTTGTAATTTTTTTCTTTTAATATTTGTAGAGTTTCCTTTACTTCTGGATAAGGGGAAAGAATTTTATAAAGATCAAGTAATTCACTTTTCATATTAGGATTAATATTAAAAACTTTCATTGATTTATCTAAACTATCCTCAGTAATTTTCCAAAAATCTTTATGTCTTTTCATTAGACTTCTAAGCCAAGTATATTCTAGCTGAGTTGTTCGCCAATAATTTGAAAAATTTTCCCATTTGCTGCCAATTTTATCTTTACATTTTTCTGCTGCAGAATTGACATCAAATAAAGTTCCATAGGCATCGAAAATTATTGCTTTAATATTTTTCATAAATTAATTTCTTAATATGAGTAATATTAGAATATTTTTTCCTGAAAGTTTATCTCTTAATTTTAATTCTTGGCTTGAAAAACCACAATCACACTATTTAACAAAAGTAATGAGAGTTAAAATTGGTGAAAATTTTTCACTATTTAATAAAAATGGTGAGTGGTTAGCAAAAATTAATAATATCAGTAGTGGCAAAGTTCAATTTAGTGTTCAAGAAAAATTAAGAAATAAAGAAAATCCAGTAGATATTTGGTTGGCATTTTCGCCAATTAAATCAAATTATTCAAATTTCATGATACAGAAGGCTACCGAATTGGGTGTAACTAAATTTATTCCAATTATTTTTGATAGAACTATTGTTAGAAAGATTAATTCTGAGAGATTAGAAAAAATAATTATAGAAGCAACAGAGCAGTCAAATAGAATAAATCCACCATCTCTTGAAAAAATTCAAAATTTGAAAAGTTTCCTTAAAAAAAATGAAAATAAAATAGATCTAATTTTTACTGATCTAAATACTAAAAATAAAAAAATTGAATTAAATAAGAATAACAATAAACCTTTATGTATTATAATTGGACCAGAGGGTGACTTTTCAGAGCAGGAGAGAAATAAAATCTTAAACTTTAAGGAAGTAAAGTCTGTGAAGATCAATGAAAATATACTTAGATCAGAGACAGCAGTGATATCCTCAATATCAATATTAAGTTATTTGTTAAATTTATAAATATTTATTAATCAATTTAATTGATTTCTTGATGTCATCTCTGTGAGAAATTTTAGCAATATATTTTCCATCTTTTAAAAGTATAACAGGAGAACTGTGATCTATGTTGTAGTCACCATTTTCGAAAAATATTTTTTGACTTATTATTCCCCATGACTGAGATAATAAAAAAATTTCTCCAGGATCCCCTGTAATCCCAACAAATTTATTATCAAAATTACTTAAATAATCTTTTACTACCTCTGGTGTGTCGCGCTTTGGATCAACACTTATAAAAAAAACTTTTATTTCTTTTTTTTTATTCTTCTTAATTCTATTAAGTGCGATATCCATTTTATTTAATGTCATTGGGCAAATGTCGGGACAATTTGTAAAACCAAAAAAAATTGCAGTTAAAGGTCCATCAAAAGACTCTTGAGTTATAGTATTATTGTTCATATCTTTAAGTCTGAAATCTGAGCCTTTAAATGCTGCGACTGATTGGTCTTTTTGTTCCTTCATCGAAAGAAATACTGGAAGCATTAAAAATAAGAATATTGTTAAGCAACCAGTTAAAACTGCTATGGAAGTTTTTAATTTCATTATTGTAAAATCGTATATTACGACTATATAAATATTATGTCTTTGATAAAGAAAATTTTTGGCACATTAACTGAAAAACCTTGGGAACAAGATCAAGCAGTAATTGATAGTACTCATTCCGGAAAAACATTTGAAATTTCAAATCAAATGTCAGCAGTTATTATAATATTCGGAGTAAGTACAACTTTATTTAGTTTAATTTTTACTGGATACCTTTATTCACTTCCTCCAGAGCAGGACACAACTTTTATTCTTAAGACAAACTTACTTTGGATAAATACATTGGTCCTAATTTTAGTAACAATATTTTTTAATAGAATAAGCAAAGACTTGAAAAATGGAATTACAAACACAATAAAAAAAAATCTCATTTATGTAGGTGGTCTCAGTTATATATTTTTATTTCTTCAGTTAGCTTTATGGTACCAGCTTATGAAAAGTGGGAATTTTGTTTCAACTAATACATATTTTTCATCTTATTATTTCTTTACTGCATTACATGGTATTCATCTTTTAGGAGGTCTCTATTTTTGGGGCAAAGTAAGCTCAAAAATTTTTAAATTAGATGAGAAAGATTACAACAAAGAAGAAAAAAGTATTAATGCTCTTTCATTGTACTGGTTATTTCTATTTATAGTTTGGCTAGTTTTCTTTACAATAATGTTTGCATACAATGATACTGTTATAGAATTCTGCAAATCTTTGATTGCATAATTTATATAAATAAAACTAACACTGATCCAAACACTGCAATAATTATTAATAGTATATTTACTGATCTTAGATATCTTTTAGTTTCAGGTTTTGTCTCTCCTTTTGAAAATCTCCCTGCACCCAAAGAAATTACAAAATAGAATGCTAAAACTAAAGCGAGAATTGTTATTAGAATACCTAATTTACCAAGCATAAATATATTGATTATATTAGTATAATTAATATGTTTTATGACATTTTGTCATAGGTATTTATAGGATTATTCTTCTATATAAACACTATGCATGCAGGAATAATTTTTTTATTGGTGATCATTGGATCTGTCTTATTTCATATTTTTACCCCTTGGTATTGGACTGATATAGCATCAAACTGGGGTGGAATGGATGATACTATCACACTTACTTTTTGGGTAGGTGGAGGAGTATTTGTAGCTGTTTGTCTTTTTATGATCTACTGCGTTTTCAGATATCAACATAAAGAAGACAGAAGAGCTGAGTACAAACCAGAAGATAAAAAATTAGAGAAAATTTTAACTTGGGCTACTACATTAGGAGTTTGTGCACTGTTGGCTCCTGGTCTTATTATATGGAACCAATATGTAAATGTTCCAAAAAATGCAATTGAGGTTGATGTAATGGCATGGCAATGGGGATGGCAATATAGGCTACCAGGTGCAGATGGAAAATTAGGAACTACACAAGTAAGAAATATTGCAGACAACAATCCATTCGGTATAAATCCAGATGATCCATTTGGAAGAGATGACATAATGGTTGAAAGTGATGTTATCAATTTAGAAAATAATAGACCTGTAAAAATTTTATTAAGATCAGTAGACGTACTTCATAATTGGTATGTTCCACAATTTAGAGCAAAAATGGATGCAGTTCCAGGAACGGTTACTTTCTATTGGTTTGAGCCTAATAAGGTGGGTGAATACGAAGTTTTATGTGCTGAATATTGTGGAGTTGGTCACTACGCTATGAGAGGTGGAGTTGAAGTACAAGATAAAGCTGACTATGAAGTTTGGCTGAGTGAACAAGAAACTTTCGAGCAACTATCAGCAAGATATGAAAAATTAAATGTAGATGGGAACAAATTAGCTAAAAAATAACAATTTATTAATTTAAAAAAATATATATATAAAGGATAAAAAATATGTCAGACGAATACGATAACAACAAATCATATCAAGCCCAATCATCAGAGGTAATAGATGGTTCAGCTGGTTCTGTAAATCCAGATATAGATTATGTAAGGCCAGCAGAGGTTGGTGAACAAGATTTATATCATGGACATAGTTTTATTGAAAAATGGGTTTTTTGCCAGGATGCAAAAGTTATCGGAGTACAATATTTCTTAACCGCAGTATTTACTGGAATTGTAGGTTTAATTTTATCTTGGTTAATGAGACTTCAATTAGGTTTTCCAGGATTAGCGGGTTTTATGACAGCAGAACATTATTATCAATTCGTAACTATGCACGGTATGATAATGGTAGTTTACTTTTTAACTGCTCTATTCTTAGGAGGGTTTGGAAATTATTTAATTCCACTCATGGTGGGAGCAAGAGATATGGTTTTTCCATATGTTAATATGCTTAGCTTCTGGATGTTCTTTGTTGCAGTTGCAGTTTTAATGGCAAGCTTCTTTGTTCCAGGCGGTCCTACAGGAGCCGGATGGACCTTGTATCCTCCACAAACTATTTTGGAGGGAACCCCGGGATCAGGCATGGGTATCTTACTTATGCTTATATCATTATCTTTATTTGTAATTGGTTTCACAATGGGTGGACTAAACTACATGATTACAATTCTGCAAGCTAGAACTAGAGGGATGACCCTAATGAGAATGCCTTTGACAGTTTGGGGTATTTTCACAGCAACTGTATTAGCGATGTTAGCATTTCCAGCGTTACTAGTTAGCGCAATAATGATGACATTAGATAAAGTATTACAAACAAGTTTCTTTATGCCAACAATATTAAAGGCAGGAGAGGTTCTTGAATATGGTGGAGGAAGCCCAATTCTCTTCCAACACTTGTTTTGGTTCTTTGGACACCCTGAAGTTTACATTGTTGCATTGCCTGCATTCGGGATAGTTTCTGATTTAATATCAGTTCACGCAAGAAAAAACATATTTGGTTACAGAATGATGGTTTGGGCAATTGTTGGTATTGGAGGTTTAAGTTTCTTTGTGTGGGCTCACCATATGTACGTTAGTGGAATGAACCCTTGGTTTGGATTTTTCTTTGCAACGACAACGTTAATTATTGCCGTTCCAACCGCCATGAAAGTTTATAACTGGATACTTACTTTATGGAGAGGAAATATTAGAATTAATACAGTAATGTTATGGTGCCTAGGATTTATCGTTACGTTTGTAAATGGAGGAATTACTGGAATATTTTTAGGAAATGTATCAGTCGATGTTCCATTATCAGATACATACTTTGTAATAGCCCACTTCCATATGGTTATGGGTATTGCTCCATTAATGGTAATTATGGGTGCAGTTTATCACTGGTTTCCTTTGGTAGCTGGAAAAATGTTACACGAGGGTTTAGGAAAATGGCACTTTTGGATTACTTTTTTAGGTGCATACTCAATATACTTCCCAATGCATTATTTAGGTTTTATTGGAGTTCCAAGAAGATATTTTGAAATGTATGATAGTCCATATATGACATCTGCAGTTGGTATGAATGAATTTATCAGTATTGCAGCATTTATAGTTGGTGCAGCACAATTTATTTTAGTTTTCAATATAATTAAAACTTTAAAAACAGGTAAAAAAGCTGAGCAGAACCCTTGGAAAGCTAATTCACTAGAGTGGTATACGTCTACTGTTCCACCAGAGCATGGAAACTTTGGTGAAAGACTTCCAGTTGTACATAGATGGCCATATGATTTTAGTGTTCCAGGAGCGAAGGATGACTTTATTCCGCAAACAACAGCACCTAGTGAAGTAATACACACAGAAGTTGAGAAAACTTAAGAGAAAATAATGTCTGAACAAAAAATAGACGGCTTCGAACTTAAACCTGGGTTTAAGGGCATGGCGTCTGACACTGGTTCAGACCAAACGATGTTTAAAGGTGTGCATTGGGGCAAAGCCATGATGTGGATCTTTTTGTTGAGTGATACTTTTGTATTTAGCTGTTTTTTAATTTCTTATATGAAAGGTAGAGGATCAACCATTGTTGATTGGCCTAACACGAGTGAGGTTTTTTCTTTATATGTAGGAGGTGTACCTGTCCCACTTCTACTGATTGCGATAATGACTTTTGTATTGATCACAAGTAGTGGAACAATGGCATTAGCGGTTAAATATGGTTACGAAAAAAATCGTAAAATGTGTGGTTGGCTGATTCTAGCCACTGCTGTAGGTGGACTTACTTTTGTAGGAATGCAAGTGTTTGAGTGGTCTAAATTAATTCATGAAGGTGTTAGACCTTGGGGAAATCCTTTTGGTGCATCACAGTTTGGTTCTTTCTTTTTTATGATAACAGGTTTCCATGGTTTCCATGTCTCAATTGGGGTAATTTTCTTATTTATTTATACTTATAAAGTTTTCGCTGGTCATTATGAGAGCAAAAAAAGAGGCTGGTTTACTAAAATGAAAGGGGATTATGTTGAAATTGAAATATTAGGTCTTTACTGGCACTTCGTAGATCTAGTTTGGGTTTTCATTTTCGCATTTTTCTATTTGTGGTAAAATAAAATATGGAAGAGACTAACAAAATTAACGAGACAACTAAAAAAGACGAGCAAACAAGTACTCAAAAGATAGGGATTTATCTTTGGATTTGGTTGTTGTTATTTGTTCTAAGTTTTTTTTCGTACATGGTTGACTGGTACCAATTTCAAGGAATGTTGAGATGGTCATTAATATTATTCTTTATGTTTTTAAAAGCAGGGTTAATTATGGCTTTTTTCATGCACTTGTTTTGGGAGAGATACGCCTTAGTAAATGTATTGCTTTGGCCGATGACTGCAATTGCCTGCTTTATATTTTTAATGACTGCAGAATTTAAGTATACAGTTTTTTCAAGATTATTTTATTTTGTAGTGGGGGGAGCTTAATATGGACGCCTACGGATACTTAGCTTTTTTCTTAATTTTATTTGTTTTTTTTATTTATATAGTTTGGTTTGGTTATTCAGTAAAAGTTGAAAATCAGAAAGAACAAGGTGATAAAGTCACAATAAATCCTTACGATCAAATACCTTTACGCAGAAGATTAATTGATAAAAAAAATAGTAAAGTGGGAGTATTTGATCTTGGTAATCACATTTTAATAGCCGGTGTTATATTGCTTGTAATATTTGTTTCACTGAATGTTGAGTAATAGTGACTACAAATACAATTAAAAAAAAATCAGTTTATATTAACCCTATTTCGTATTTAAAATATTTATTATTATTGATGAAACCAAGGGTGATGTCTTTGGTCATTTTTACATGTGCTGTTGGATTACTAACGGCTCCAGATTCAGTTTCATTTCTTAATTCAATAGTTGCAATATTTTTTGTGACAATGGGTGCGGGTGCAGCTGGTGCCTTAAATATGTGGTACGAAGCAGACCTTGATAAATTAATGACCAGAACATGTTTAAGACCAATTCCTACTGGAAAAGTGAACAGGGAGCACGCTTTATTATTTGGAACAGTATTATCGATAGTGTCTGTAGTTGGACTTTACTATTTTTCAAATTTAACATCAGCTATACTGTTATCTATAACAATAGCATTTTATGTCTTTGTTTATACTATTTGGTTAAAAAGAAAAACTCCACAAAATATTGTTATTGGAGGCGCATCAGGCGCACTACCACCAGTTATAGGTTGGACTATAGCTACTAACTCATTAACAATAGAACCGATTACATTTTTCTTAATCATATTCTTTTGGACCCCATCTCATTTTTGGGCATTGAGCCTTTATAAAGCAGACGACTATCAGAAAGCTAAAATTCCTATGCTTCCTATTACTAATGGTATTGAGGAAACGAAGAAAAATATATTTGTTTACTCTTTAATAATGCTTCCAGTTGTAATCTTACCTTATTATATTGGTTTTGCAGGCGAAACATTCTTAATAGTTTCATTATTACTTACCTTTTATTACAACTATGTTTGTTATGATCTTTTAAAGTTCAAAAAAAACAAATTTGAAATAAAGAAGGCTAAAAAGGTATTTTCTTACTCAATTTTTTACTTATTTTTGCTTTTTGTCTTATTTTTGGTAGATCAGATTATAAAATAAATAATCCTATTTATTTTATAGGAAAATGGTAAAAAAAATTCATGAGATACGTAAGCACAAGAGATAATTCAAAAGAATACAGTTTTGAAGATGTTTTTATCAAAGGTTTAGCTGATGATGGTGGACTTTATGTACCTACATCTCTAAAAAAATTTAGTACAGAAGAGTTATATGAACACAAAAGCCTAAATTATAATGACTTATCTACTGAAATAATTAACCAATTTTCATCAGATTTTATCTCTAAAGATGATCTTTCATCATTAATTAAAAAATCTTATTCAACTTTCAGAGAAAAAGATGTTGTTAAAATTTCAAATATTGGTGATTTAAAGTTATTAGAGTTATTTCATGGTCCAACATTAGCTTTTAAAGATGTTGCAATGCAGTTTATTGGGAACTTGTATGAATATTATTTAAGTAAAAATGATAATAAAATTAATGTTGTTGTGGCTACATCAGGAGATACAGGGGCTGCCGCTATAGATGCAATTAAAAATAAATCTAACTTAAATATTTTTGTCTTACATCCTAATAATAGAATTTCACCAGTACAAAGAAAATTAATGACAACAGTTGAGGATAAAAATGTTTTCAATATTGCAATTGATGGAAATTTTGATGATTGTCAAAATATTGTTAAGCAAATGTTTTCAGATCTAGAATTTTCTAAATCAATAAATATGTCTGGAGTAAATTCAATCAACTGGGTAAGAATAATTGCGCAAGCTGTATATTATTTTTATACTTATTTTAAGCTTAATGTTGATAAAACGATTTCATTTTCAGTTCCAACAGGAAACTTTGGGGACGTTTTTGCAGGTTACCTTGCAAAACAAATGGGATTACCAGTAGATAAACTAATCGTTGCAACTAATGAAAACGATATTTTGCATCGAGCAATCTTAAATGGTGATTATGTTTCAAAAAAAGTAAAAGAAACACTGTCTCCAAGTATGGATATTCAATTAGCAAGTAATTTTGAAAGATTAATTTATTATGTAAATAGTTGTAATTCTGAAATTACATCAGAAATAATGAAAAAAATTAAGCAAAATGAATACCAAATAGACAAATCAAACTTGGATATCATTCAAAAAGATTTTGTTTCAGAAAGTTGTGACGAAAACGAAACTTTAGAAATTATTAAAGAAAATTATGAGAAAAATAATATCATTTTAGATCCACATACTGCAGTTGGAGTAGGGGCTGCAAAAAAGTTAGATTTTAATGATTGTGTAGTTTTATCGACTGCTCATCCATGTAAATTTCCAGCCGCCACAGATAATGCTATTAATAAACATGAGGAATTACCTAAAGAGCTTCAATATATTCATGGTAAAAAGGAAAATTTTCAACTATTAGAAAATGATACTGAAGCAGTAAAAAATTTCGTTAAAAGTAAATTATGAAGCTAAAAGTCAACGACCAAATACCAGATACTAAAATATTCCATTTAGTTGATGGTGAACCTAATGAACAAAATATATCTGAGGTATTAGGGTCAAAAAAAATAATATTATTTGGTTTACCTGGTGCATTTACGGCTACATGCTCTAAGTTTCATTTGCCGGGTTACGTTAAAAGTGCTCAACAAATCTTGGATAAAGGTATTGATAAAATATTTTGTCTAGCTGTTAACGACCCATATGTGATGAATGCTTGGGGACAAGCGAACAATATAGGAGAAAATATAACCATGTTAGCTGATCCTTATTTGTCATTTACAAAGCTGATTGGTGCTGAAGTAGATAGAAACTCAAAAGGTATGGGAATGAGATCAAGCCGTTATGCAATGGTAATTGAAAATCTAAAGGTTCATAATATTCAAGAAGAAAAGGAAACTAAAAATTGTGGAATATCCTCTGCAGAAGGAATTTTAGATATTATTTAGAATTTGCAGCTTCTCTTGCGATTAAATCAACTTCGTTATTTAATTTATCTGTAGAATGACCTTTTACCCAACTCCATTTTATTTCAAATTTACTATTCATAAGATCTAATTCAGTCCAGAGGTTTTTATTTTTTACAGGTTGTTTATTTGCAGTTTTCCAACCATTTTTCCTCCAATTATGTATCCAATCAGTAATTCCAGACTTAACGTATTTAGAGTCTGTAAAAATTTGAACACTACTGCCTTTGGGAATTTTTTTAAGTGCTTCTATTGGAGCAAGTAATTCCATTTGATTATTAGTAGTATCTTTTTTGCTACCCTTTATTTGGATTTTTTTATTATCATTTATAATAATTGCAGCCCATCCACCATTTCCTGGATTACCCAAGCACGATCCATCAGTATAGATTTTTATCATTAGGAATAATCCTTAAAAGAGTTTAACTTTCTATGAAAATTTAATTTATCTAAATATTCTTTTGGATCTTTTATTTTTATCAATGCCTCTTTTGGAGTATTTAGGTAATCATATGATCTTGTAAGAAGATATCTTAAAGCAGAACCCCTACATAAAGTATTGAAATTACTCTTTTCTTTTGGCTCTAATTTACGTATTGATTGGTAACCCTCTAGTAATTGAGAAGATTTATTTTTGTCTAACACAAAAACTTTATTTTTTTTTTTAAAACATAGTGCATTAACACATATTGCTAATTCATAAGCTAAGAAATCATTTGCAGAAAAATAGAAGTCAATAAGTCCATAATATTTTTTTTTTTTGAAAAAAATATTATCTATAAATAGGTCACAATGAATTATTCCATTAGGCATACTTTTTGGCCATTTTTTTTTAATATCAGATAAATCATATTTCATAATATTTATTAAATCATCTGAAAGTTTATTGATTCTTTTATCTATTCTATCAAGCAAAGGTCCCCAAGAATTAACCGACAAAGAATTTTTTCTGTATAACCTTAATTTCTTAGCAGCAATATGTAATAAAGCTGCATTTTTTCCCACAGCGTAGCAATCTTTATTTGTTAAATTTATTTTATCCTTACCTTCAAGAAAGCTGACCAAACATGCAGTTTTGTTTTTAATTTTAAATAAATATTTACTATAGAAATTGAAGAGGTAGAAATAGTTAAAGAAGACGTAACATTTAAAATTCCAGGAAAATTGAATTAATGGCTGTATATACCAGAATTAATAAGAGTAATTTAAGCTTAATAGAGAAAAGCTTTAAAATAGGGAAAATCTTATCATTTTTAGGGATAAAAAAAGGTATTGAAAACACTAA
>QBZW01000006.1 GCA_003282205.1 Pelagibacteraceae bacterium AG-337-G04 | reverse complement strand
TTTATCAGTTTCAAAGTCAAATAACTTTGATGCACTTGAAAGTCCCCCCTCACTTTCAATAATTATCTTTGCGAATTCTTTTGGTGAGTATCCAATCTGTCTAACCATTGCACCTTGATCTTTAACAATCCATTCGTCGTAAACTTGATTATCTTTACATGCACAATCAGCAATCACTCTATAATAAATATCTTTTCCACTTGGTTTTCCATAAAAACCTTCACCAAGATGAGTACCTTTGCTTAATATTCTATGAGAGGAGTGATATCCGATTTCATCATTTCCATTCCAAATAACATCTTCACCTAACAACTGCCTGTTCGGAAATTCCTTCAAAGTTGCATAAGTTGCATCGATGACTGGTTTATTTCCATAAGTAACCCCAAATGGTGATCTTACGGGTATATCTTTTGTATAAAACTCACCAATCGACTCAACATCTTTACCTTCCCATATCTGTTCAGTAATTTTTAAAATGAAGTCAGGAAAATCTTTATATTTCTTATCAAAACCTTTCATTATACTTTTGATACACAATTGAGAAGAGAATCGTGTTTTCCGTCTGTCTCAATACTGACATGTGAACCAACTGGAACTGAAAATGTATCTTTATAATTTATTTCATAAGAGGAATTTTCAGTTTCAATTTTCCATTTTCCTTTTTGTGAGAAAAGAATTGTAGGCTGATCAAATTTTAAATTGTCTACTATTCCTTTTTTAGATCTAAAAGTGGTTAAATTAAATCCTGTATTTTGTTGTATTATTGGTGTTATTGATTTGTTTTGAAATTTTTCACCTAAAATATGTGAAATTTTTATATTGTTTCCAATATTATTTTCATTTTTAATTCTTTTGCTGACCTCGCATATATTTTTTTGTAACTGTTCCAGGTTATAATTATCAAATTTTATAATTTCATCGTTTGATATTGGGTCGAGCAGCTTTCTACCACTTGGAATTTCTTCACTATTTAAATCAATTAAAGAATTGTCATCTAAGAGTGCCATACCAGTTTGTTTTGCTCTTTCGAGAACTTCAGGCATCCATGTTACAATTCCAGGATCATTACCTCCAAGAACAACAAAAATAAAACCTTCTTCATCTCCTACATTTTCAAATGCTCTAAACATATTTGTTGGCATAGATATTATATCTCCTGCACTTAATATTGTTTCATCTTTGCCTTTCGAACCCCAATAAAACCTCCATTTACCTGAGTAAATTATAAATACTTCAGCAGTTAAATGGCTATGTAGACCAGAACCATTTAAGGGTTTTGCGGACACAGCACCCAGGTTAAATCCATGAGGTTCTGATATTTTTATAGATTGATTTACATCTTCTGCAACACCTGGTCCTAATATTGAATAATTTTTTCTCTCTTTGTGCCCTTCTAATTTGCCTTCAACAAAAGGCAAACTACTTGGCGTTAAATCTTGAAACTTAGCAAGTCTAATATTCATATTTTTTTAATTATAATATTGTGATACACGAATAATTCCAATAAATAAATATATATGCAAATAGAGCAATTTGATACAGGGCTTAAAACCAAAACAAATGTAAAAGATATTATTCTTTCACCAGAACAAAATTTACAAAATAAAAATTTAATTAGAAATTATTTAAATCAAATTGTCAGTTTGGGAAAAAAAGACATTGATAAAAGTTTAGAAGAGGCTTTTGTTAGCGACGTAAAAGTGAATTGTTTTTATCCATTAAATGAATTTTCAGGATTAAAAAATTTAAAGGAGAAACTTTGGATACCTCTGCTAGAGGCTTTTCCAGATTTAGAGAGAAGAGAACATATTGTCTTGGGAGGTGCTTTTAGAGATAAAATATTAGTAGGAGCATATTCCGTGTTGTCAGGTTATTTCAAAAAATCTTGGTTAGGCATAAAACCAAATTTTAAAATGATAAATCTTAGATGTTGCGAAATTCATGAATTAAAAGAAGATAAGATAATCGAGAGTTATATATTAATAGATGTTGTGGATTTCCTAAGACAATGTGGAAATTTAAAAATAAATCCATCTAGAGGACCAGAAGGTGCTTGGATGCCTCCAATTAATACTGATGGAGTAAATTTTTTTGAAAAGGATATTGAAGTCTCAAATTCGAATTTAAAACAATCTTTATCAATGAATAGAAGCTTAAACTTAAGGCCAGAAAAAGAAAATATTTCAAATGATGAATTAAAACAAAGATTGCTAGACCATCCACAGAAAGAATTCTGGCATGATAAAATGATTTGGTATGGACCATGTGGAATAGGTACTTCAAGATCTTTAGAAGGTTTTATTGATATGCATCAATTACCATTTAGAAGATCATTTACTGATAGAGACTATTATAAGCTCGGGCATTATTGTGAAATAGGAGATGGAAAATTCTCTTTATGTGCTGGCTGGCATAGTTTAGAGGGTGTTTATGGGTCAAATGATTGGCTAGGATTTAATGCAACTAAACAGAAAATTACAATGAGAGTGATGGATTTTTATCATCATGATCAGGGGAAAATCCGTGAAAATTGGGTACCAATTGATATACTTCATATATTAAAACAAATAGGTGTAGACGTTTTAGAAAAAATTAAGATTTAGTATGGCTAATATAAAATTTACTGGCGTTCATAAATCATTTGGATCAAATAAAATAATTACAGATTTTAATTTAATGGGCAAGGATGACGAATTTCTTGTATTAGTTGGACCGTCTGGATGCGGAAAATCTACCTTATTAAGAATGATCGCTGGTTTAGAAAAAATCGACGAAGGAGAAATTTTCATTAATGACCAAAAAATAAATGATCTCCACCCTTCGAAGAGGCAAACGGCAATGGTTTTTCAGTCTTATGCTTTGTATCCTCATATGAATGTATATGAGAATATGTCATTTGGTTTAAAAATTGAAAAAAAATCTAAAGAAGAAATTGAGTTAAAAGTAATGCAAGCTGCAAAAATTTTAAAAATCGAAGAGCTTCTAGAGAGAAAACCTAAACAACTCTCAGGAGGACAGAGACAAAGGGTTGCAATTGGGAGAGCAATTACTAGAAATCCAAAAATATTTTTATTTGACGAGCCTCTGTCAAATTTAGATGCAGCTTTAAGAGCTGAAATGAGAGTAGAAATTTCTAAATTACACAATCAAATTAAAACAAATATGATATATGTAACTCATGATCAAGTTGAAGCTATGACACTTGCTGATAGGATCGTAATATTAAATCTTGGAAATATAGAACAAGTGGGAACTCCAGATGAAATTTATAATAATCCATCTAATATTTTTGTTGCACAGTTTATCGGAACACCAAAAATGAATATATTACCATTAAACTCAGAGAGTATAATTTCAGATAATAAAATAAATTTTTTAGGAAATGAAATCACCTTTGGAAAAACTAAATTCGACAAAAAAAATTATTTCTTAGGAATAAGACCAGAACATTTTAATGTTTCTAATGGCTCAGAATTCAA
The DNA here is from genome assembly GCA_003282205.1 of Pelagibacteraceae bacterium AG-337-G04. Taxonomy (GTDB): domain Bacteria; phylum Pseudomonadota; class Alphaproteobacteria; order Pelagibacterales; family Pelagibacteraceae; genus Pelagibacter. Next base: position 105,193 of record QBZW01000006.1, on the reverse strand, counting down.
ATTTAAACCTAAAATTGATCTAGTAGAAAATTTAGGAAATGAGAAAATTGTTTACATGAGTAATGATAACTTAGAACTCAGTGCGAAAATATCTAGTCAAGTTGATTTTCAAAACGAGCTTAATTTTGATTCTAAAGATATTTTTATATTTGATGAACACGGAAGTAGAATTTAAATCACTTTTTGATCTTGACCATTGTTAAACTAAGATGAACTGGATAGTTGTTACAATTATAGCTGCATTTTTTCAAAATCTAAGATCTTCTTTTCAGAAAAAAATTAATAAAGAAGTCTCCACTATTGCATCGACCTATGTAAGATTTTCTTTTGCATTACCCTTGGCTTTAATTTTTTTTTTTATATATTTTAGAGATTTTTCTGTTTTAGTAGAAGTGATTAACCAGCCTGGTTTTTTGATTGATGTTACAATGGCATCGATTTTTCAAGTAATATTTACATTTGTCCTATTGTATCTTTTTAAGTTTTCAAACTTTGTTGTAGGTACTTCTTTAAGCAAAACTGAAGTTGTGCAAGTTGCAATATTTGAATATTTAATACTTAATGAAAAGCTAAGTAAATTAGGAATAAGTGGAATTGTAATTTCAACATTAGGAGTAATAATCTTATCTATTAAAGATTTAAAATTATTTTTACAAAACATATTTTCAAAAACTACATTAATAGGGTTAATATCAGGTTTATTTTTAGCTTTAAGTATTGTTTATTTTAGATCTGCTGCATTATCATTAGAAAACTTCAATTCAAACATAGAAAAAGTAATAGCAACTTTATTATTTGGACTTTTGATACCAACTATAATTTTAACTATTTATCTTCTATTATTTGAGAAAAAAGAATTTAAAAAACTTTATAACGACAAATACGATTGTATGTTAATAGGGATTGGTGGATTTTTTGCATCTTTATCTTGGTTTTATGCATTTACACTAATACAAGCCTCATTCGTTAGAGCAGTTGGCCAAATTGAATTATTATTCAGTTATTTTTCTTCAAGATATTTTTTTAGAGAAAAAGTAAGAGTTACTGAAATAATTGGTATAATAATATTTGTTTTTGGGGTTACAATTTTACTATTTTCTAGAATCTGACTTAACTAATTTTGAAATCCGTATTTTCTAAGTCTAACATCTCCTGTTCTTGCATGAGCCTCCATTCCTTCATATCTTGAAATTCTAGCACAAGCTGCACCCACTTCTTTAGTAGACTCTTTAGTCATTCTTTGAAAACTCAATGTTTTAATGAATTTTCCTACAAATAAACCACCTGTGTATTTTCCTGCACCTTTTGTTGGTAAAATATGATTGGTTCCTGAGCATTTATCTCCATAAGCAACTGTAGTTTCCTCTCCAATAAATAATGATCCATAGTTCTTTAATCGGTCATGAAACCATTGAAGGTTTTTAGTTTGAATTTCTAAATGTTCAGGTGCGTATTCATCACTAATTTTTGCCAATTCTTCATCTGTGTCGCATAAAATAACTTCACCATAGTCTCTCCATGCAGCTCCTGAATTTTCTCTTGGTAAATCTGGTAAATCTGCAATTAATTCTGGAACCCTTTGAATTACATACTCTGCTAATTTTTTACTTTTTGTAAATAACCAAGCTGGAGAATTATAACCATGCTCTGCTTGGCCGACTAAATCAAAAGCAACTAGCTCTGGGTCTGCAGTTTCATCTGCTATAACTGCAATCTCAGTTGGACCTGCAAATAGATCTATACCTACTTTGCCAAATAAAATTCTTTTTGATTCTGCAACAAATTGGTTTCCAGGACCAACAAGCATATCTGCTGGAGCATTACCAAAAAGACCATAGGTCATTGCAGCAATAGCTTGAACTCCACCCAAATTCATTATTACATCAGCTCCACATAAATCAGCAGTATAAACAATAGCAGGATGCACACCAACATCAGGTTTTGGCGAACTACAAACAATAATATTTTTAACACCAGCGACTTTAGCAGTAGTTACACTCATAACTGCAGATGCAATGTGAGCATATCTTCCTGCTGGCACGTAACATCCAGCCGTATTAACAGGAATTAATTTTTGACCAGCAAACAAACCATCAGATAGCTCTACCTCAAAATCTTGACCATAATTTTTTAATTGTGCTTCAGCAAACTTTCTAACTCTTTCATGAGAAAATTGAATATCATCTTTTGTTTTAGGATCTAAATTCTTTTTAATTTGCTCAATTTTTTCTCTTGTAACAATTACTTCACCTTCATATTTATCAAATTTTTTTGATAATTCGATACATCCTTCTTCTTTTGTTCTCTCAATGTCCTTTAAAATATTCTCTACAATTTCTCTAGTTTTTGTGTCATCTGTTGACGAAGTTTTTGGTGATTTTTTTAAATATGTTATTGCCATCTTTAAATTCTAATTTAATTATTATTTTTTTCAATATTCATTTAGTCTAAAGCTACCACAGCTGCAGCAATAGAAGCTAGTCTTGCTGTCGCATCATCTGATCTGCTTGTAATTACCACAGGAACTTTCCCTCCTATAACCACTCCTGCCGCACATGCACCCATAAAATAAATCATCATTTTAACAAGGGCATTTCCTGTTTCAACATTTGGAACTAGTAATACATCGGCGTCTCCAGCTACTATATTTTGAATACCTTTTATCTCTGCTGATTTTTTTGACACACTATTGTCAAAGGCAAGTGGGCCGAATATATCTGCGTTTAAATTTTCTTTCTTAGCTAATTCACATATTTCTTTAGCATCAATTGAGCTTTGCATGCTATCCAAAACTTCCTCTGTTGCAGACAAAATTGAAATTTTGGGTTTTGCAATGTTTATTCTATGGCAAAAATCAACTACATTTTTCAAAATATGCATTTTTGTTTTAACATTTGGATTAACATTTAAAGCTCCATCAGTTATTATTAATGGCTTATCATCTTTATCTAACGTCATATGCCAAATATGACTCAATCTCTTTTTACCGATTAAATTATATTTTCTTAATAAAACCTCTTTCATTAAAATATCTGTATGTATGTGACCTTTGACTATTATGTTTACATGTCCATTACCGGCAAGCTTTGCAGCAATTTTAGCTGTGTTATTTTCAATTGGCTCATTAATTATTTCAAAATCAGAAATATCAAATTTTAATTCCTCAGCATTTTTTTTAATTTCTATTTCATCACCAATTAAAACGGGAATTATTAATTTTTCTTTTACTGAGTCCATTACAGACAGCATGGGAAGTCTTTTGCCTGCATTTACAATTGCTGCTTTAGCTCCTCTTTTTTGGCTAGAAATATCTAGTAAATTAATTGGACAAACTGTTGATTTATCTGAAAGCATTGAATTTATATATACTAAATAAATAAAAAAACTAATATACTATTATTGATATAAGGATAAATAGTGGAAGTAGTTACTAAAATAGCTCCGATCGCTCTAGCTCTTATAATGTTAGGTCTTGGATTAGGATTGACAGGGCGGGATTTCTTAAGAGTGATCAATTATCCAAAAGATTTCTTAGTTGGCTTTATTTGTCAGTTAATGCTATTACCAATAGTTGCATTCATAATTGTATTAATATTAGATTTACCTATAGAGATAGCTTTAGGTGTAATGATTATTGCTGCTGCACCAGGTGGTGTCACATCAAATGTAATGACTAAATTTGCAAACGGTGATGTTGCTTTGTCTATTTCTTTAACAGCAATCATAAGTTTGATTAGCATAATTTCTGTACCATTTATAATATTCAAATCTGCAGATCTGTTAGGTATTTCAGATATATCAACAAATATAACAATGACTGGAATTGCTTTTAAAATGGCATTAGTTGTCACTGTTCCAGTTATTTTGGGAATGATGATAAGAAAATTTGCCGAAAATTTTATTTCTTCAAATATTACTACTATTGAAAGGATTACAACGTTATTATTTGTAATAGTTTTTGCATCAATTTGGATTGAAGAAAGAGAAAATATATTTAATTACCTCAAACAAGCTGGAATTGCAGTTTTGTTGCTAAACATAATAATGATGGTAATTGCATATTATATAGCAAAATTTACTACAACAGGCATTAAGCAAAGAAAGTGCATTGCAATTGAATGTGGTCTACAAAATGGAACTTTAGCTATATTTGTTGCCACTCAAATATTCAGTGAAATTAGTTATATTATACCCACAGCTGCTTATGCATTGATAATGTATATAACTGGTTTTATTTTAATTTTTGTTTTAAGAAGATCTAATTAATATTAATCATTTATTGTAAAATTTAATAATTAGTTAATAATATTATCATGAAACCATTTACAGGATATTTAATTTTAGCATTAGGGATAACAACGGGCATAGCTGCAAACAGTTTTGCTAAAATATCAGATGGTTTCACAAAACTAACACCAACCATAGCTTGTCTGCTTTTAATGACTGTGACTATGATTTCTTTGGCTAAATCAATGACCGTAATTCCTGTTGCGTTTAGTTACTCAACCTATAGTGGGTTAACAGTTGCGGGTGTAGTACTATTTGGGATGTTTAAATATAATCAAGTCCCTAATTTTTATGGGTTAATCGGTATTTGCTTAATTGTAATTGGGGTTGTAATGGTAAATTATTTAGGACGCACAGGTTAAAATATATCTACTTAAGAAGATTTTGGATATCCTCCATTATATTTTTAGGAATTTCAATTTCAAATTTAAAGTTTTTTTTATATCTTCTATACTTATTTTCTCCTGGATATAATATTTCATTTAGTCCTTTTAGTTTAGGAAGTTTTTTTATTCTTTTAATATTTTCCTTTATTCTTTTTTTATAATTTGGTTGAAATAAGTTTGCTTTTATTACAATAAATAAGTGACCAATATTTTGTGGTCCTGAAAAATCATCAAAAGGATCTTTTACTTTACCTCCATGATTACCCCCCGTATAAACGCCGCTTAATATGTCTACCATCCATGCGAGTCCTGATCCCCTAAAACCTGCTATTGGAAGTTGAACACCTTCAAGTGCTTTTTTAGCATTAGTTGTTGGATTACCAAATTTATCTAAAGCAACACCCTCAGGTATTTTTGAATTAGATCTTGATGCAACTCTTATTTTCCCTCTGTTAATCATTGATACAGATGTATCCAGGATAAATGGAACTTTAGAACCAGTAGGTGATCCAAAGCAAATTGGATTTGTGCCAAACAAAGATTTGATAGCTCCATGTGGAGCAATTGCAGGAGGTGCGTTAGTAAAGATCAAAGTTAGCATATTTTTTTTTACGGCTTGTTCAGCGTAATATCCTGACATTCCGTAATGGCCACTGTTTTTAACTGCTACAAGTCCTATTCCTGTTTTTTTGGCATTTTTTATGGCTTTTTTTATGGCTGTGTCGGCCGCAACGAAACCAATGCTGTCATCGGCATTTATATGGGTAACAGATTTGGAAATATTTTTTATTTTGATTTTAGGTTTTGGGTTAATCAGTTTTTTTTGAATACGATCACAATACATTTTTAGTCTTGATAATCCATGAGTTGGGGCGCCCACTAATTCAGCATTAATTATAGCTTCAGCACATATTACAGAATGCTTTTTTGAAAGTTTAAATTTTTCAAATATTTCAATAATAATTTTTTTAAGTTTATTTTTTTCCATTTAAAGTTTTTTTATATCTTTATTGAAAAATGAAGTTATATCATTGACTAAAATATCTGGTACCTCCAAAGCAGCAAAATGTCCACCGTTTGAAAATCTATTCCATCTTTTTATATTAAAAATTCTATTAACATATGATCTTGGAGGCCATTCTAACATTTCTTTTGGAAAAATTGCTATTGCAGTAGGAACTTGTATTTTTTTAAAATTTTTTGGAAAAGATCTCCCACCTTCTTTTCTTCTCCCAAAATATATCCAAGAAGCAGTATTAAAGCTTTTAGTTATTATATAAATCATTATATTTGATAACAATTCATCTTTTGAAAATGTTTTTTCAATCTTACCTGTTTTTAAATCTGACCAACCATGAAATTTTTCCAAAATCCATGCCGCTGTTCCTACAGGACTGTCAATCATTGCATAAGATAGAGTTTGAGGTTTTGTAGCTTGTTGAGTTCTATATCCCTCCTGTGTTATTTGATCATAATTAAATTTTTTTTCCCATTTTTTTTCCTTTGTATTTTTTGGTCCTTTTGGATGTCTTAGTGGTAGACAATTTAAATGTATTCCTTTACAATATTTAGAATTATCAAGACCAATCCATCCAGCAATAGTTGCTCCCCAGTCACCACCTTGTACAAAATATTTATTATAACCTAAATTTTTAACCATAAATTTATTTAGTATTTTACCTATTTTTCTCGGACCCAAGGCTTTTTTGATAGGAGATGAAAATCCAAATCCTGGCAAAGAGGGTACAATTACATCAAAGCCATCTTCAATTTTACCTCCAAATTTTTCTGGGTGAGCAATTCTTGGAATGATGTCTAAAAATTCAGATATACTTCCTGGCCATCCATGCAGAAGTAACAATGGTTTAGATTTAGGATTTTTACTCTTTTCAAAAATGAAATGTAAATTTATGTCTTCAACTTTAGTTTTATAATTTTTAAATGAATTGATTTTGTTTTCAAATTTTTTCCAATTATACTTTGTAATCCAATATTTAGATATGCTTTTAAGATAGTTTAAGTTAGTCCCATATTCCCAACCATTCATTTTTTGAGTAACACTCCAAGGATAATTTCTTACTTTTTTATAGATATTATTAAGCGTGCTTTTAGGCACACTTATTTTATATTTTTTGATCATTAACTAGTTATGACTTATCCAGATTGTTTTTGTTTGAAGAAACGAATTGAGAGCCTCAGTTCCTTGATCTCTACTTAGTGAACCTGATTGCTTATAACCTCCAAATGGAGTTTTAATATCTCCCTCAGAAAAAGTGTTTACTGACACAGTTCCACAGGGCAAACTTTTAGCTAAATGAAATGCTCTGTTGATGTCTTGAGTAAATACACTAGCATGTAATCCGTATTTGGAATTACTAGCAACTTTCAAAGCATCTTCATCATTTTTAACAGTTAAAACACCAAGCACTGGTCCAAATATTTCTTCTTGAGCGATGGTCATATTCTCTTTTAATCCATCAAATAATGTTGGTCTTGCATAAAAACCTTTTTGTTTTTTACTTGAAACTCCTCCAGATAAAAGCTTTGCTCCCTCATCTATTCCTTTTTGGATATATCCATCAACAGTTTGTAAATGTCCTTTTGAAATCATAGATCCCATATTTGATTTCAAATCTAATGGATCTCCTACTTTTAGTTTTTTAATTTTTTTAATAACTTTGTCTAAAAATTCATCTTTAACTTTTTTATGAACTATCTGTCTCATATTTGCGGAACAGTTTTGTCCACCGTTCCAAAATGCAGAATTCATGGCATTATCAATTAAATCATCTGTAATTTTAGCATCTTCTAAAACTATAAATGGACTTTTTCCTCCCATCTCTAACGCGACAGGTTTTAAATTACTTTCACTCGAGTATTTTAAAAAATAACCACCAACTTCAGTTGAACCTGTAAAAGAAACCGCATCAACATCTTTATGTCGACCCAGAGCTTCCCCAACATCACCATAACCAGGGAGAACATTCAATACTCCATCTGGTATTCCAGCCTCTTTTCCAATTTGAGCAACTCTAATAGCCGTGAGAGGCGTATCTTCTGCTGGTTTAATAATTACTGAGCACCCAGCTGCAAGAGCTGGCGCCATTTTCCATACTGCCATCATTAAAGGAAAGTTCCAAGGAACAATTCCAGCAACAACTCCTATTGGCTCTTTTACAATTAAACTAGTTATAGATGGTTCTGTCGGACCAACTTTTCCAAATACTTTATCAATTAACTCTCCATACCACTGAAAATGCATTGGGGCGTCATTTGCAACTTCATTAATACAGTCAGCGATAAGCTTACCCGTATCTACGCATTCTAAAACTGAATTTTCATCACCTTGTTTTCTTAGTAATTCAGCAAATTTTAATAAAACCTCTTTTCTATGTTCGGGTGAACTTTTAGACCAAACTCCGCTATTGAAAGCTTTTCTTGAAACTTTAACCGCCAAATCGACATCTTTATGATTACATTTTGCAACAGCACAAAGTTTTTGACCAGTTGCTGGGTTGATAGTTTCAAATTTTTTACCATCAATAGCATTTACATATTTACCATTAATGAATGCTCTTCCTTCAAATTTAAGTTTATTTGATATTGCTTTATATTTGTTTGCTGAGCTCATAAATTTCTTTCTATAAATTGTGTTTTATTTAATTTCTATATTTTAAATCTAAGGCACCTTTAGACTAAAATAAATAGATTAACTAATAATTATTAATACAACTTTTGATTGCAAACCTATTTTGATAATAAAATTTTCTTTTTTGTTTTACTTCCTTCTAAATATGAATTTAAATATTAATAATTCAATTAATTAAAAGGAAATTATATGTTTATTAAAAAAATTTGTAAGTCACTACTTACAGTGATTGCAGTTACTTTCTTTGCCCAAGCTGCTTATGCAGAAGTAACTCTTAAGCTTGGTACAACTGGTAGACTCGGTATGCCAATTGGAGATGCTATAGATCAAGCTCTTATACCAGCTATGGAAAAAGCATCTGGAGGTAAAATGAAAATTGAGCCACATTATCAAAGAAGCTTATGTGCAGAGCAAAAATGTGGTGAACAAGCCAATCAAGGACTTATAGCTCTATGGACTAGTTCTACTGCAAACTATGGTAACTTTGGACCAGAGTTAGCAATTTTTGATTTGCCTTTCATTTTCAAATCACTGGAAGATGCAAAAAGAATTTCAGATGAATGGTTAGCTGAAAGACAGTGTAAGCTCGCACTTGAAAATGCTGGTCATATTTGCCTTTCTGTATATTCAAGTGGTGGATTTAGACAACTTGGAAATGCAACTAAACCAGTTCATGAACCTGATGATATGAAGGGACTGAAATGGCGTACTACAAAAAGTCCAGTTGAGTTCATGCTAGTTAAAAATTGGGGTGCAACTCCAACACCTTATGACTGGAGCCAATTATATCAAGGCCTACAGTCAGGTGTAGTTGAAGGTCAGTATGTAGCATCACCTTGGCAGCATGTAGCAAAACTTCACGAAGTAGCTAAGTATTTTACAGAGATCGGTGGAATGTGGTCAGGAAACATTCTAGCAATGGACGCAAAACAATATAATGCATTGTCTGACCAACAGAGAAAATGGTTACACCAGGCAGCCGATGCTTATGGAGAAAAAGTAAACGAGTTAGATAACGCATGGATTAAGAATGGTGAAGATGCAATTAAAGCATCTGCTAAAGAATGGTATGTGCCAACAGAGGCGGAAATGACTAAGTGGAGAGCAGGTGCAATTGGTGCCTGGTTAGACGCTAAAGGTACTTTTGAACCAGAAGTAGCCAAAAGAGTTCTTATGGAACAAGGCATGGATGGATTTGTAGCTCAGTTAGAGGCAGCTGGAGCTCTGTAAATCGTTCAAAAAAAACAGTGTAAAGATCATTTAGCTCAATTGTTAGAGTTAGATGATCTTTACCTAAATCAAATCATAACTTATAAATATTTATGGAAAGTATTATTTTACTCGTAGTACTCCTTTTTCTAATTTTATTAGGAGCTCCTATTGGTTTTATATTAATACTGATACCATTTGTTTATATTCTGCTTACAGATGCTGTTCCTCTTGTTTTAATACCTAGTCAAATGTTTACAGCCATTGACTCAGTTCCATTGACTGCAATTGCATTCTTTATGTTGACGGGTGAATTAATGACAAGTGCTACAATTACAGACCGTTTAGTTGCTTTGAGTAGGGCGTTAATTGGACGTATAAGAGGAGGGTTAGCTCAAGTAAATGTACTTGTGAGTATGTTTTTTGCTGGCATGAATGGTTCTGTCGTAGCAGATACGGCTACAGTAGGAGCATTAGTTTTACCAGCAATGAAGAAGGCAGGATATCCTGCTGCATTTTCAGCTGCAGTTACAGGAGTAAGTTCCACTATAGGAGGGATCATTCCACCTAGTATCATGATGATTGTCCTTGCTAACGCAACTGAGATTTCGATTGCATCCTTATTTGCTGCAGGGATTGTTCCAGGTATCTTGATTGGAGTTGTGATAATGGTAATCAATCATTACTTCTCAGTTAAATATAACTTCGAGCGTAGTGATCAACCATTCTCGGTACGTCGAGCTGGTAAAGAACTATATCGATCTTCATTTGCCCTTTTGATACCTTTGGTTTTAGTGGGTTCAGTAATGGGAGGTGTAGCATCGGTTGTTGAGGCTGGAGCCATCACGGCTTTAGTTGCTTTATTTACAGGTGTATTTGTTTATCGAACTATCAAATGGAAAGATTGTACCAGCGCTTTTCGTCGGGCATTCCGTAATTCAGCAATGGTATTTATTATAATAGCTGCTTCAGGACCATTCAGTTGGTTACTTACTTCTCTCGGTGCAATTGGTGATCTCGAAACCTGGCTTTTAGGATTAGCAGATTCACCTATATTATTTATTTTAGCTTTGATATTATTCATCTTTCTTCTTGGTACGGTAATGGACTCAGCAGTTAATATTATTATAGTTGGGCCAGTACTTGTGAATGTTATGTCTCAAGCTGGCTTTCCAGAGGTGCAAGCAGCTATGGTTGTAATAGTTGGTTTCTTAATAGGATCAGTAACACCACCAGTTGGTGTTGCTTATTTTACTTCTGCAACAATAGCACAAGTCCGTCTTGAAAAGGTTGCTATCGCGTTAATTCCTTATCTGATTGGATTGTTTTTACTTTTATTTTTTATTCTCGTTGTACCAGGATTAACAATGTTTCTTCCAAACTTATTGAGCAATTAATGAAATGTTAAAATTTTTAAACATTGTTGACCGTTTTATCCATCGTATGTTGGAAGCTATGTGCTCACTTTTGTTAGCTGCTATGGTTGGTTTCACTCTTTACAATGTTACAATGAGATATGTTTTTAATAACCCTCCTGTCTGGGGTGATTTGCTAACAGTATTAAGTAATATTTGGTTGATGTTTATAGCACTTTCTCTCACAGCCAGAGATAATGAACATGTAGCTCTAAATTTAATTTATGAAAAATTACCTGAAAGAGTTTCTTTATACATACGCCAGTTCTGGAAAATTATGATTATGATAATTGGAGTAGTCTTAATTATTTATGGAATTGAACTTGTAGAGGGTATGCGAGGTAAGTATTGGGAAATGTGGTATTTTGAAATTAGTATGCAAGGTATTGAGTTCAAAGAGAATTATATGCCAAAAAAATACGCAGTTGCAATCTTACCATTAGCTGGATTTTTAACTACCATTGGTGCAGCTATAAGTTTTTTAAAAAAAGTTTAGCAAAAAATTTATTAAATTTTTTTTTACAACTTAAACTTTAATATCGATTTTTAATCACGAAAAATAAGGATTCCAATTACTTTAATTAATATTTCATTATGTTACAGTTTATCATAGGAGTATATGAATGAGATATACAAGACTTGATACAAAATTATTCATCAAGTTCACAAATTTATTGTTGTTAATATTTTTTATAAATTTAGTGTCACTACAGGCAGATGAAAAAAAAGATAAGGATGAAAAAGATTGTCTATATTGCAAAAAATTTGAAACTTTAAAAGAATGGCCTGAAAGCGAAAGACCAGAGGCTTTTATTTACGAGGAAATTAAATACCCAGAAAAAATGTTTCATGAGTCAATGACTACAAGTAAATTGAGACAAAAAGAGTCTGGCAGAATGGTTTACAAAAGATTTGTTAAAGGAAAAAGTTCTTTGAACAAATATCAACACCTTATGATTAGAGATATGGCTTATTTTGAAGCTTTATTTAATGAAATGTTAAATGATAAAAAAGCAAAAGTTGAAACTTTAGAAGGTATAAAAAAAGGTCGAGAGGCAATGAGAATGAGTTTAAATATTTCTCCAAAAGCAAAATCATCAGAAGCAGTGTTAAAATTTTGGGCTACTGGAAAAATGCTTAAGGCAGCTCATAAAAAAAATAAAAAGAAAAAGAAAAAAAAAGCTAAAATTGATCCTGAAATTTCAGAGAGAGCTGCAGTACTAGCTAATTTAAAAAAACAAATTGCTACAGCAAAAGTTAATGCTCAACGTGCAGCTACTATAGAAGCCCAAAAAAAAATAAAGGAGTCTAAATAATGACATTTAAATTTGTAATTAAATTTTTTTTAGTATTTTTTATATTTTTAAATATTTTTGCAAAAGCAAATGATATTTCCTCAATGTCAAATATTTCTGAGGCTGCAGGAAGTTCAGCTCAAGCTGCAGCTGACCAGTTAGCTTCAGATGCGGATAAAGTAGTGAAAAATATTGCTGGTGCAACCGACTCACTTGGTGATGCAAAATCAGAAATTGGTAAAGCATTAGATGTATCAATATCTCAAGCAGAAACAGCTATGAAATTTGCCGCTGAAAGTTTAGAAAAGGGTGACATAACTTCTGCAGTTCAGGCAATGTCTCTTGTTGAGGGTGTCACCGATATGGCACTAGGTGCAATTCCCGATCCTAATGCGCTTGATATGACAGGAATTGATTTTGGTAAAGATTTTTCACCTGAAGAAATGGCAGCTTTATCAGGTATAGCGGGTCAAATGGGAGCAGGTAAAGTTATAGCAATGCAAAAAATGGCTGGCCAAATGAATGCACTAGGTGCAGCAGGTTTTGATGCAAAAGGTATGATGGGATCTCTTGATGCTCAAGGCATTGGTTTGGGTACAGCGATGGAGGGATTATCAAATGCAGGTATGGTTGATATGCAGTCTATTACTGGAGCAACAAAATTTGATATAGAAAACTTTGATGCAGGAAATTTTGCATCAATGAATGTAGCTGAAATGGGAATGAACCCAGCAATGATGGTTGGTGCTTTAGAAGCTTTACCAATTGGAGCTGCAACTGCAGCTTTAGAAACTTTAGCTGCAAACCCTGACGCAATGGGAAAAATGGGAACAATGACTGGCGCTATAGTTGCTACCATGAGCGAAAAAGGAATGGGAGCTGAAATGATGAAAAGCATGGAGTCTAATATTGGCATAGAAAATATGGCAGGAATGGCAGATGGAATGAAGGGAATTCAAGGCATCGAGGAAATAGGAAAAGCTATGACTGAAATGGGTATGGAAAATATGGCACAAACTTTATCTACTGCTTTTGCAAATCCTGAAGTTGGTATTTCAGGCGCAATGTCAGGAACAGTAGGTATGATTAGTCAGGCTATTTCAGGCAAACAACCATCAGCAAAAACAGCAGTTCAACAAGGAACTGATATGAAAGGTTCATTTGTAGAGAAAATGGGAGAAGCTGGTCCTAAAGCTATTGAAATGCCAGAAGACATAAGTGAATCTGGTATGATGATGGGCGCTATGGTAATGGCAAAACCATCTTTAGCAGGAGGATTGCCAGGAGCAATGGCACCCCCAGAAGGCATGACAGCAGAAGCCATGGGTAACATAATAAAAGGAGATGCACCATCTGGAGAGATGATGATGGGAGATGTTATGCAAAATATTGGAAAAGCTGAAGTGGGTGAAGCAATGGCTAATATGACAGGAATGGAAATTGGAGAAATGGACAAACTAGGAATTTCAGATATGGCAGCACAAACAGGTTTGACACCAGGAATGGTTGCAAGTATGGGTGCTGCAGGAATGGCAGGTATGGATATTACTTCAGTAATGTCTTCTAATGTTGCTGGACTAGGAAGTAAAGCAGTTAAAGGAATAGCTGATATGGCAAAAAGTGGAAATATGTCTAATGGATTGATGGGTGATATGATGGAAGTAGGTCTAGTAAATCAAGGCACTATGGCCGCAATGGGTGCTGAGGGTATGAAAGATTTGAGTGGTGCCATGGGAATGGAAGGTGGCGACATGGGATTAGCAGCAATGAGTGGAGGAATGATTGGAATGGGTGAAATGGATTTGAATGCTGAAATTAATCCAGATATGGCAAAGAGTATGGGAATTGTTGGAGGTCCAGAGGGAGCAAAATTAGGTGATATAATGGGAGGAGCTCAAGGGATTGATGGATCGATGAAAAGTGGAATGAATTTAGGACAAGTTTCTGCAGCAATGGGAACAGGTGTTGATCCTGGTGCTGCAATGGGTTCAGTAGCAGGAGCAGCAATGGCTGCGAACGAAACAGGAGCAGGTTTAGCAAGTGCTGCAATGGGATCTGCAATGGCAGCTCAAGGAGCCGCAGCTTCAGCTATGGGCTCACATGCAATTGGAGGTGCAATGGGAGTTGGTGGAATGGAAAAAGGAGCTATGGGCGAAGCTATGGGCGGTGCAATGAAAGAAGGAATGAGCGGCGCAATGGGCGGCGCTATGGCTGGGGCTATGGCAGGTCAAGCTAGTGGAGCTATGGGTGGAGCCATAGGAGATATGGGAGGACCTATTGGTGATCCAGGAAAAATGGGACCTATAGGTGATCCAGGAGGAGCAATGGGAGGAATGATGGATAAAATGGGAGGCGCAATGGGCGAAATAGGTGGAGCCGTAGAAGGAGCTATCGGCCAACCAGGTGTTCCAGGAAACCCAGGTCCAGGACAACCAGGAATGCCTCCACCAGGAGAGCCAGGACCAGGACCAGGGCCAGGACCTGATCCTAAATAAATTTAATTTAAAAATATATGAAATTTCTGAAATTTTTTTTTATATTTTTTTTTACTACTATTATTTTAACAAATAATTCATTCTCTCAATCAAGGTTTGGAGAACTAACCGAAATAAGAGATAAAAAAATGAGAGGAAAGGAAAGTCAATGGGTAAGACCTCACCCAGGACCTTTTATATGGAACAAAATTGAAAAAGAACAAGGAACCTTCTATTGGGAAGAAACAGATGCTCAAGTTATTTATTCTCAAAAACATGAACAAACAATTATAGCTACTATCTGGCCTCATGCAAATTGGGAGCAAAAATCCTGTAAAAGAAAAAAAGCGAGAAGTCCTTTTGGAAAAAATTTTTCAAAATATTTAAGTAAACCATGCTCAATGGATAATTATAAAAATTTCCTTTTAAAATTAGTTGATCGTTATGATGGAGATGGAGTTAATGATATGCCAGGACTAATAAAACCTATTAAACATTGGGAAATTATGAATGAACCAGAATATAAAATGTTTTTTAAAGGAACTGAGGACGAATTTGTTGAAATTTTTAATCTATCTTCAAAATTAATTAAAGAAAAACAGAAAGATGCAGTAATTATTATGGCAGGTGCAGCGGGAATGTTTCCAGAAAATAAAAAGTTTTGGAAATCTGCTCTACCCAAGATTAAAGATAACTTTGATATTGCAAATATTCATCACATTACTCCACCAGAAGGAAAATGTGATAAAGATATGTGGGTTGGAGATTTTTCAAAATTACTTAAAAAGTTAAGTATTCAAAAGCCTATTTGGGTTACTGAAGCAATGATTGGAAAATGTAAAGTAATTCCAATATATGTAAATGCTTTTGCTAGTGGAGCTGAAGTTATTATTGATGTGGGTGTTAACGCACCAGGAATGAAAATGAGTAAAAAGAGTAGAAAAAAATTAAATGAATTTATAAAAGAGTATGATAATTTTGAAACGATTAAGAAATTATCCAAAACTTCAGCCGAGTTCACATATAAAGACGGTTCAGTTAAAACCTTAGAGTTTTAGTTATATTTAACCCTTTCCTCTCCAAGGGATAGTTTTATCAATTATTTTTCTCAAAGTAATGTCAAATAACAATCCCAGCATTCCCATTATAAAAATAGTTATCCAAATTACTTCATATTGAAAATATTTTTTTGCAACGTTTTCAACGAATCCAATACCAGTTGTTCCAGCTAAAAATTCAGCAGCGACAAGAGTTCCCCAACACATACCTACCGCCACTCTAATACCTGTGAGTATTTCAGGTAAAGAATTTGGAAAAATAACATGTCTAAGTATTTGTCTTTTAGACGCACCTAAAGAGTGAGCAGCATGAATTTTAGAAAGTTGTGTTCCAGAAGCTCCAGCTCTTGCTGAAATAATCATTATAGATAATGAAACCATAAATAATAAAAATACTTTTCCAGTATTATCAATCCCTAGCACAGAAATTATAAGTGGAGCCCAAGCTAATGGAGGTACTGGTCTATATAATTCGATCAATGGATCAAAAAATCCTTTAGCAAATCTATTAAGTCCCATGAATAAACCTAACGGGACACCTATAATTATTCCAAAAACTAATCCTAAAAATACTCTTAAAAACGAATCCCAGATATGGCCATAAGGAACGGGTATTTTAAATAATTTAAAATCACCTGTTACTAATTTTAAAACTTTACCTTTAAAGTTTTCTTTAACAATACCTTCACTTGTATGAACTGGGTATTCACCAGGTAAAATATCAGCAATCCAATCAGGTAAAATAAAACCAATAATTGAACTAACATCGATCATTTCAATCCATAGAAGAGGTATGTTTTTGTATCCAACACTTGGCTTAGACATTAAGATAAATTTATTCAATGTATCTGAGGGTTTGGGTAACCATCTTCCTGAGCCTTGTTCAGAGCAACTTGGTCCGCTAGCAACAATTGTTCCAGCAGGAAATAGCAGAATATCAATTAATCTAAGGCCAGCTTGTTCTTTTTGCTGTAAATTGTCAAATTCAATTATTGCACTTTGCATATCATCAAGTGCTTTAGGTGGATAAATACTTGCAAATTCAATTCTTCTTGCAATTTTCACTATATTTTTTGCATAATCTGAGGCAATCTCCTCAGTATCATCTAAGCTTTTTCTGTAAGCTTTAATTTCATCTTTTAATTGTTTAATTAAATTTTTGAACTGAGGATTATGATTTCTTAATTTAAAAAATTTATCATTAATTATTTTTAGTTCCTCTGCTGCTGCTTGAAATTTTAATCCTTTTGAAGTTTCTGCAATAAATGGAACTTCAATTGTATTTTCTATGGTGCCAGTTCCCGACCTAACTGTCATGATTCCCCAATCACCTTGTTCAGTTATTCCTTTTAACCTCTCATTTTTTTGAACTTCAGTCTCAAATGGATAATCATCTTTTTTAAAATTTGAACTTAATTGTTTTATCTCATTGGTCATTTCACTTATTTTAATTTTAGTATCCATTTCAATTAAATCCTCATTAGTTAATAAAGGAATTAATTGTTTAGTTTTATTTATGTATCCAACTAAAGTTGTTTTTTGTTGATTGTTTAGATCATTTGAATTTTGAATCTCATTAGTAATTTTCTGAAGATTTTTATTTTCAATTTTAATTATGGAGGTACTTTTAAATTCGCGTTCCTCTATTGGAAATTGATACTTCAAACCTAATAAAGATTCGTTTATTTTTGCAACCTGACATAATTCATTTGCTGATTTTGGATAAAAACCTTTTGCTATGTCCCAAGAGTAATAAAGCCATACTAGTAATATTGCAGCACTTCCAACAATAACCCAATGAGTTCCACCTTTGGCTCTTTCAGGATTTCCAAATACAGCATCAACTTTTTCAGTTTGGATTAATCTTCTGCCGTACATAATGCATCCAATTATGGATACAAAAATAAATATGGTTATTATTTGGGTTAACATTTAATTTTCTTTTCCCATAATTTCTTCTTCCATATTCCAAATCATGGATAAAATTTCTTCACGCTTAGATGAAAAATCTTTATTTTTTTTTATTTCTCTTAAATCTTCCTTTAAACCCATTTCTGCAAAAGGTAGATTGTATTCTTTATGTATTCTTCCTGGTCTTGGTGCCATTACATAAAGCCTTTCACCAAGTAACAATGCTTCTTCAACTGAGTGAGTAATTAAGATAATAGTTTTTCCCGTCTCTTTCCAAATTTTAAGAACTAAAGATTGCATCTTTTCTCTAGTTAACGCATCAAGTGCACCTAAAGGTTCGTCCATCAATATTAAATCTGGATCATTAATAAGACATCTAGCAAGAGCCACTCTCTGTTGCATTCCTCCTGATAATTGATAGGTAGGAGTATTACCAAATCCTTTTAAACCGACAATTTCTAACCATTCATTAACTTTTTTTGCAGTTTTTATTGGATCTTCTTTTTTCATTCTAAGTCCAAAGTCAACATTCTCAGCAACAGTTAGCCACTCAAATAAAGCTCCTTGTTGAAAAACCATTCCTCTTTCAACGCCAGGACCATTAATTTCATTACCAGCTAAAACAATAGAACCTGAAGTAGGTCTCAAAAATCCGGCAGCAATATTTAAAAGGGTAGTTTTCCCACATCCTGAGGGACCAAGAACAGTAAGAAGTTCTCCTTTTTTTAAAGTAAAATTTACATCTTTTAATGCGTGAACAGTTTCTCCTTTGGGAGTTTTAAAAATCATATTTAGATCTTTGGAAACTAAGTCACTCATAGAAACTTTATATAAAACTTATGTTAAAAAAAATAGGCGCTAAATAATTAGCGCCTATTAAATTTGTTTTACTCTTTAATATTATAAAGGTAAAAAACTAGTATCAACGGCACCGCCTGGAGTTCCCATACCTTTTAAGAATCCATCAAGATTACCGCTTTCCATTGACTGTTTAGTCTCTTCTGGAGTAAGAAATTTAAATCCACTTAAAGTTTCTTTCATATCTGCAACTTTCATTTCAGAAGCTTTAGACATTGAATTCATATCGCTTTTACCGGCTCTATATCTGTCATTTGCTTCATGAGTTACTTCTATAAAAGTTCTGAGCATACCTGGATTTTCTTTCATAAATTTGTCAGTTACAGATGTAATATCTATACCTAAGATACCCGCATCTCTTGCTTCTTGTACTGTCAAAAGTCTAGAACCAACTGCAACTGCAGCTTTGATAGAATTTCCACCAAATAAACATGCCATTACAACATCACCACTTACTAATGCAGCAGCACCTTCTTCAGGGTCCATTTGAATTATATCCATTTTACTTCTATCAGCTCCAACAACTTTCATACTTTCATCAAATACATACTCAGCCATAGTTCCAAGTGGAACAGCAACTTTTTTACCTTCTAGCTCAGAACCATTTGCTTTTGTAATTCCAGATGCGTTTGATGTAACACAAGTAGTACCACCCATTCCATATTCCATTGCAATATCAACTAATTTGATAGGTGCATTAGATTTTACAGCATTAATAAAAGGCACTAAACCCTGAGAATATGAAATATCAATATCTCCTGCCAGCATTGCATCAGTCATAGCTCCACCATTAGTGAAGTTAGTCCATTTTACTGGAACTCCTAGAGCTTTAGCAAAATTCTTTTTTTGCATGTCCTCTAAATTTGGACTTGGCCATTCTAGAAAGTATGCAACTCTTACTTCATTTGCTGCAGCATTTGCAACTGAAATTGATAAGTTAAGAGCGAATAAACTTCCTAAAATAAAGCTAATTAGTTTCTTCATTTTATCTCCTTAATTAAATTTAATTAACCTTATTTAAGTTTAATTTTAGATGTATGTAAACGTATTTTGTAAGCACATTTATCATAGGTGATTTGAAGATGTCTAAAATAGGTTCAACTTTTAGTTGTATTTAATATCACCTAATGACATACTTATAATGCGCAGAAATTATTTTCTATTTTTTTATTTTAGTCTATGAAAGGGTAATAATAACGCTAAATAAATTTTTTATGAGTTCAGAAAAACCACAAATACCAAATTCTTTAAATGAACATTGGATGCCATTTTCATCCAACAGAGATTTTAAAGCAAACCCCAGATTAATTGTTGAGGCAAAAGGCGTTTATTTAAAAAATCATCAAGGTAAGACACAAATCGATGCAAGTTCTGGATTATTTTGTAATCCATTGGGTCATGGTAGAGAGGAAATAATTGAAGCAATTACCAAACAACTAAGAACAGTTGACTATGCTCAACCATTTCAACAAGGCTTTGGTGGATCATTTGAATTAGCAACAAGAATTTCAAAACATACTCCAGGAAATTTAAATAGAATTTTTTATACTATCTGTGGTTCAACTGCAGTTGAAACAGCAATTAAAATTTCAGTAGCTTATCATAAAGCTAGAGGTGAAGGAGAAAGATTTAGATTTGTAGGCAGAGAAAGAGCTTACCATGGAATGAATATTGGAGCGACATCAGTAGGAGGCATGATTAATAATGTTAAAACTTTTGCAAGTGTTTTGATGCCAGGTGTTGTTCATATGAGACACACACACTTACCAGAACATAAGTTTGTATCAGGTCAACCTGAAACAGGAGCTGAAATTGCAGAAGATCTAGAGAGAATTTGTACAAACTTTGGATCAGAAAATATTGCAGCGTGTATTGTTGAACCAATAGCAGGATCTACAGGAACTCTTGTTCCGCCAAAAGGATATTTGCAAAAACTTAGAGAAATTTGTAATAAGCATGGCATACTTTTAATCTTTGATGAAGTTATTACTGGATGGGGCAGAACGGGTTCTCCATTTGCATCACAAGAATACGGAGTTACTCCAGATATTATAACCATGGCAAAAGCTACGACAAATGGAATAAGTCCTTTGGGTGCAGTTGCATGTAAAGAAGAAATATATGATACGGTAATGGATGGATCACCTAAAGGCTCTATAGAATTATTTCATGGTTATACATATTCAGGAATACCTGTTTCTGTTGCAGCAGGATTAGCTGTTCAAGATATCTTTGAAAAAGAGGATATATTTAATAGAGCCAAAAACTTAGCACCATATTTCCAAGAGGGTTTGATGTCATTAAAAGATATAGATGTTGTGGATAATATAAGAGGTTATGGAATGATGGGCGGGATTGATATTAAAATGGATAAAAAACCAGGAGCTGCAGGATTTACGTGCTTTAAACATTGTTATGATGCTGGAGTGAATTTTAAAGCGACAGGAGATTGTTTAATTATTGCGCCAATGTTTATTTGTGAAAAGAAACACATCGATGAAATAATAGACAAATTAAGAACAGGGATTACAAATTACTCAAAAAGCAAAAAAAACTAATTCACTTATATGAAAATAGGTGTTCCAAAAGAGATAAAGTCTCAAGAAAATAGAATTGGCCTTACTCCCGAAAGTGTTAAAATATTAACTTCAAACGGTAATGAGGTAATGGTAGAAAATAATGGTGGTTTTGAAGCGGGATTTTATAATGAACAATATAAATCTGCTGGTGCAAAAATTGTAGACAAAGCAGAAGACATTTTTAATGACTCTGAAATAATTGTAAAAGTAAAAGAACCTCAATCAAGTGAAGTAAAAATGATTAAAGAAAACCAAATTGTTTTTACATATTTACACTTAGCGGCTGCAAAAGAACTTACAAAAGGTTTGGTAGATTCTAAATCAGTTTGTATTGCTTATGAAACTGTAACTGACAACAATGGTAGATTACCTTTGTTAGCTCCAATGAGTGCAGTTGCTGGAAGAATGTCAGTTCAAGCAGGTGCACATTGCCTTGAAAAAAACCAAAAAGGAAGAGGCCTTCTATTGGGAGGTGCACCTGGTGTTGATCCAGGAAATGTAATCATATTGGGCGGAGGAGTTGTGGGTGAAAATGCAGCAATTATTGCTACAGGCATGAAAGCAAAAGTTCATATAGTAGACAAATCTGAAAAAAGACTAAATGAATTATCAAAAAAATTTGGTGATCTTATTATACCAAAATTAAGTCATGAAACTGATTTAGAAAAATTAATTTCAGAATGTGATTTGTTGGTTGGGGGTGTTTTAATACCAGGTGCAGAAGCACCAAAACTTGTAACAAAAAAAATGTTAAAAAATATGAAAAGAGGATCAGTAATTGTAGATGTAGCAATTGATCAAGGAGGATGTGTTGAAACAAGTAAACCTACAACATTTGCCGAACCAACATATATTGTTGATGATATCGTTCATTATTGTGTAGCTAATATGCCAGGAGGTGTTCCAAGAACATCAACAATTGCTTTAAATAGAGCAATTCTTCCCTTCTTATCTAAGTTAGCAACAGATGGGTACTTAAAAGCTTTAGGAGAAGATCCAAATTTTTTAGCAGGTTTAAATGTTCACAAAGGA
This sequence comes from Pelagibacteraceae bacterium AG-337-G04, assembly GCA_003282205.1. GTDB lineage: Bacteria > Pseudomonadota > Alphaproteobacteria > Pelagibacterales > Pelagibacteraceae > Pelagibacter. Next base: position 83,040 of record QBZW01000006.1, on the reverse strand, counting down.
CAAATTACATATAAAGCAGTTGCAGATGTTTTTGGATATGATTATTTAACCGCTAGAGACGCATTAAATTAATTTAGGATATTAAGTAATTTTTTTTCAATATTTTTACTAATAATTTCAACTCCTTTTTCATTGGGGTGCATTCCATCATCTAAATTTAGATTAGGATTTAAAGCAACTCCGTCAAGTAAAAAAGGAATTAAATTAAGATTATATTTGTCAGATAGTTTTTTATAAATTTTATCAAATTTATTTTTATAATCTTTTCCATGGCTATCTGGTGCTATCATTCCTGCTAAAATTATTTGAATGTTTTTGTTTAATATCTTTTTTATGGTTTTCTCCAAATTACTTTCGGTTTCATTTGGACTAATACCCCGCAACATATCATTTGCACCAAGACCAATTAAAATTAAATCAATATTCTTCTCACTAATTGTCCATTCTATTCTGTTTAAACCACCTGCAGATGTATCACCTGATACACTTGCATTTATTACTTTAACTTTTAAACCATTTTTGTTTAAACTATCTTGAAGAACTGAAGATAGATGATATTTTTTATCTAAACCATATCCAGCCATTAGACTATCACCAAATAAGACAACTTTGTAATCGGCTTTAGCTACAAATCCTGGTATTAATAAAATAATTATTTTAATTATTAATTTTTTAATCATGAATAAACTTTTAAAATTATCTAATGTTGGTTTAAATTATACCATAGATAGTAACTCTATAAATATTTTAAAAAATATTAGCTTTGAAGTAGACTATAAAGAGACTATTTCAATAGTTGGAGAAAGTGGTTCAGGCAAAACAAGTTTAATTATGTTAATTGGAGGTCTTGAAAAAGTATCTTCAGGAAATATTTTTTTCAAAAACTCTGAAATATCTAATATGACTGAAGATGAAATTTCAGAAATTAGAAGAAAAAATATTGGAATAGTATTTCAATCATTTTATTTAATACCAAATTACACCGCACTAGAAAATGTGAGCCTATCTTTAGAAATAAATAAATTTGATCATGCAATAAAGAAGGCAAAAGAAATTTTAGATAGATTTGGATTGGGCAATAGATTTAACAATCTACCTAGTCAGCTATCGGGAGGTGAACAACAGAGAGTTGCTATTGCAAGATCTGTTGTTATGAAACCAGAGCTTATTTTGGCTGATGAGCCAACTGGTAATTTAGATAGTGAAAATACAGAAAATATTTCTAGTTTACTTTTTAATTACATAAGGGATGAAAACGCAAGCTTAATCATGGTCACCCATGACAATAATTTAGCTAATTTAACTAAAAGAAAAATAACCATAAAAGATGGAGTGATCAGTGAAAATTAATGATTTAAGTCTTTATTTTAATTATGCATTTCGTGATTTAATCAGAAGTTACTTAAAAATTTTAAGTATTATAATTACTTTATTGATCAGTCTATTTATACTTAGTGCTATCTTAACCATCGAAGACAGTTTAGAAAATGAACTTAACAAAAATGCAAAAGTTCTTTTAGGAGGAGATTTAGAAATTGACTATAACAACAGAGAAGGAGATAGGAATTTAATAAAACAGATTAAAAAAATTTCTACAGTATCTCAAATAGTAGAATTCAGTACAATGATTTCAACTATTGAAAAAAAACTAAATAAAACATCATTTACTAGAATAAAAGCTATAGATCAAAATTACCCTTTGTATGGAAATGTAGTTTTTGAACCGGTTGGGTCATTAAAAAAATTAAACGAAATTGATAATACTATAATGGTAAATGAAAATATTTTTAAGAATTTAGACCTTAAAATTAATGATATTGTAAAAGTTCAAAACAAAAAATTTAAAGTTATTGGTGTTGTAAAAGTTCTTCCAGATATTGGGGGAGCATTCGTATTTGGTGATTTTGCATTAACAGGAAAAAAAACGTTAGATAAACTAGAATTAAATACATTAGGAAGTTTCTTAAATTACGAATACAAAATTAAATTTGATGATTACCAAAACAAAGACAAAAAAATAAATAAAATTAAAAAAATATTTAAAAATAATGATAAGGTAAAAATACGATATCCAGAAAATTCTGCAGGAGGCATAAAAAGAATTATTGATAATTTTTCACAATTTTTATCACTAGTTTCAATAAGTGCTATGTTAATTGCTGGAATAGGAATTGCTAATACTCTTCTATCATTTATTTATCAAAAGAATTCGTCAATTGCTGTTCAAAAAGCAATTGGAATTAATTCAGGAAATATTAAAACTATTTATTATTTACAGTTGCTTATTAGTTTAATTTTTATTTCTTTAGTTGCTTATGGATTAAGTTTTTTCTTGGTACCAGTTGTAGATAAATATATATCAGATGGACTTGGATTAAATATTGAGGCATCATTTTCTTTAACAAATTTATTTATTGTTTTTGTGGTTGGATTGTTAGTTATTATAATATTTTCAATTCCAACTGTTAATTCAATTGACCAAATTAAAGCTTCTAGTTTATTTAGAAATGTTTTTCAAAGTTTGCAGTTTAAATATTCAAAATTATCAATTAGCTTTAGTTTGATACTGCTTACTATTTTAATTAGCTTGTTTGCTTTTAGGTCTTCGATTCCTTATTATAGTTTGATATATTTTGCTTCGTTTTTTGTATGTCTAGCAGTCTTTTTTTATGTTTCCCGATTTATAATATTATTATTGAGGAACAATCTACCTAATCTTGGTATTTCTTCAAAAATTGCAATTAAAAATATTACACAATCAAAAAGTATTACCCCTATAACTGTGATGTCACTTGGACTAGGAATGACATTGTTGTTAACACTAGCATTTGTAGGCTCTAATTTTAAAAGAGAAATAGCAAAATCAATTCCAGAAATTGCACCTGACTATTTTTTTTTAGGGATCCAAAATAATCAAAAAGATTTGTTTAAAAAAATAATTAATAAGTCTGATAAAGAAGCAGTCATGGAAATTGTCCCTATGGTATCTGCAGGTCTCATTAAAATAAATGGAGTAGATCCAAATACATATATTTCTAATACTAATGATAGTTATTGGGTAATTATGAATGACAGAAGAGTTTCATGGGTTAATTCAATTCCAAAAGATAATCCTATTTTAGAAGGTAGTTGGTGGGATACTTCACAACCAAATAAGTTACAAATATCGCTAGATAGTAAAGTTGCAAAAGACTTTGGAGTAAATATAGGTGATACATTTACACTTAGAATTTATGGACGAGAAATTGAAGGAGAAGTGGTAAATTTTAGATTGGTTAATTATCAAGATTTAAGTATTAATTTTGCAATGTTGCTAAACCCACAATTTGCAGAAAATATTCCACACGAATACCTGTCTACGATTAAATTTAAAAATATTAAAAACTTTAATGAAGTAAACTTCTTAGATAAATTTCCAAGTGTATCGATAATAAAAATTTCAGATTATTTATCAAAAGTTACTGACGTTCTAAATAAGGTTTTTATAGCAGTCAGCATAATATCAGCTGTAACAGTTATTATTGGTTTAGTTGTAATTTCAAGTGCAATTATTGTTCAAGGAAAAATTAAAATATTTCAAAATCTAGTTTTTAAAATCTTAGGTTTTTCAAAGAAGGAAATTATAATGTCTTCAATTATTGAATTTATAATTTCTTTTTTATCTATTATATTTTTTTCAACTATTTTTGCTGTAATAGCATCAAAGTTTGTCATAGAAAATATCTTTCAACTTAACTGGTTATTTGAATTAAATATATTTTTATATGTTACAATTGGAGTAGGTTTAACAACACTTGCTCTTATTATCATCACAAACTTTAAGTATTTAAGCCCAAAAGTTTATCCACTTGTTAGAAATGAGTAGTTTTAACTTTTTATGGAAGTTTTCAAAGCTTTGTAAATTAAATCTTCTGTAGTTTCCCCTATACTTCTATAAACTTCTTCATCACCCTTAAAAATTAATAAAGTGGTTTGATAGAGCACATTAAATGAGTCAGCTATATTTCTATCTGTTACATCGAATGAAAAATATTCAATGTTATCAAATTTAATATCAGATAATTCACCTTTTTTTTTTGCTGTTTGTAAAACTTTCATCTGATTTGCACATGATCCACAGTATTCTATCCAAGAACTAATAACTATAAACTTACCTTCAGACTGAGCTTTCTCAAATAATGCTTTATCAAATGTAGTTTTCTTTTCCATCGCATTTGCATTAAACGCAAACAAAAAAAGTATAAAGATTAGGATTTTTTTCATAAATTATATTATATAATGAGGGAATTAGTAGATGAACATACTTTAAAGTGACACATCTAAGTTTAAATTTAGTAAGTAAACACAAATTTTTGTTTTTCTAGGCTTCTAGTTAGCGAAGCCTAGTATTATAATTAACTTATAATAAGAGAGAGAAATAACATATTAATCAATGTATTGATTTGATAAAGCGTTACTTATGAATACTAGCTATGTATAATCGGTATATATGTTCAAAATGTTACTTTACTTATTTTAACTATGACATAAATTAAAAGAAGGGGTGCCATATAGGCTGAGATATACCCGTAGAACCTGTCCGGTAATTCAGAAAGGGAAGAATGGATAACATAAATATACTAAATCAATCATCTGCAATATTATTAACCTTAACTATAAGTATAATTTTTGTCATAATCGGACTTCTTTATTCAAAAAAATATCAAGGACTTAACAATTATTTAGTAGCCAGTAGATCAGTAAATACTTTTTCTTTAACCACCAGTTTAGTTGCGTCTGCATTAGGAGCATGGATATTATTTGGTCCTTCATCAGCGGCAACATGGGGAGGAATAGGGGCTGTTATTGGATATTCTTTAGGTACTGCATTCCCTCTTTTTATCTTAATTTATTTAGGAAAAAAATTTAGAGATAATTATCCAAAAGGGAAATCTTTAATTGAAGTTGTAAGATCCAGATTTGGCTCACAATTATTTAAACTGATTTTGTTTTTATCTATTTTTTATATGTCTATTTTTTTAATAGCAGAGGTAACTGCAGTTTCAATTTTAATAAATTATATTTCAGGGGCAGACCTATGGATTACAGCTTCAATCGTAATCATAAGCTCACTCATATATACTTTGTACGGAGGGTTAAGAGCTTCAATTTTTACAGATAACATTCAGTTTATAGTATTTGGTTGTTTATTATTAATATCATTTTCATATTTATTCTCATTTAACTCAAATGAGTTTAGTTTCGAATTTATTAAACAGAATAAACCAAATTTACTAAGCCCAGGTTACTTGCCAAATTTCACTGCTGGCTTAACTTTTTTTATAGCCGTAGCTGCAACAAATCTTTTTCATCAAGGAAATTGGCAAAGAGTTTACGCCGCTAAAGATAATAAAGTTTTAAAAAGTAGTCTAATTATTTCATTTTTAATTATCATGCCAATAGTATTTATGATGGGTTTTTCAGGATTAATTGCAACTTCTCAAAACTCAGATGTTATTCCAGATCTCGCATTTTTTTCTTTATTACTAAAAGATAGTGCACTGTTTCTATCAATTATAATAATTATTTTAGCAATTTCTTTAACAGTAAGCAGCATAGATACCTTAATAAATGCTATTTCAAGCTTAATAATTGTGGATGGAAATAAAATTATAAAATTCAAAGGTGATTATTTAAAATTTTCTAAGCAAATAATAATATTAATTTCTATAATTTCATTTTTTGTAGCATCAAAAGGTTTAAGTATTTTATATTTATTTTTATTAGCTGATTTATTTTGTTGCGCAGCAGTCCTAAGTGTGTTTTTTGGTTTTTATTCTAAAACATTTAACGAAAAAAATGCATATGTATCGATTTTAGTTGGCTTGATTGGAGGAATTCTTTTATTTCCCAGCCCAGACTTTTCAAAATCAATATTAGTTGGAATAATCTTACCAATAGATTTTTTGCCTGCATTTATCTCTCAATCTTTGCTGTTTTGCTCTTTTGTAGTTGCAACATTTTTGCCAATTTTAACCTGGAGACTTAAATAAACGTTTATTTGCATATTGTTAATATAGATATTATAAATAATTATGAATTTTATTTTACCATTTGTATTCTTAATTATTGTCGTTGTATTTATTCATGAATATGGACATTACTATTTTGCCAAAAAATATGGTGTTGGTGTAACAGATTTTTCAATTGGTTTTGGTAAAGAATTAATCGGTTGGAATGACAAGTCTGGAACAAGATGGAAGATTTGTTGGATTCCCTTAGGAGGCTATGTAAAATTTTTTGGAGATAGAAATGTTTTTTCTCAAGCTGATCAAGAAGAACTATTAAAAAAATATAATAAAGATGACCAAGAAAAACTGTTTGTAACAAAACCACTTTACCAACGATCTTTAATCGTTGCAGGCGGTCCGATTGCAAATTTTGTTTTAGCAATTTTTATTTTTTTATTCATATACATGTTTGCTGGAAAAGACTTTACACCAGCAGTTATTGACGAAGTCCAAAAAGATAGTCCAGCTGAAGTAGCGGGAATGCAAAAAAATGATGTAATACTTGAAATTGATAACAATAAAGTTGAGAGCATTCTTGATGTTTCAAAATTGATTTTAATGTCAACATCTGAGATAGTTGATTTCAAAATTTCTAGATATGATCAAGAGATATTATTAAAGGTTAAACCAAAAATTGTTGCTGGTGTTGATAATTTAGGTAATAAAATTAATAAAAGAATAGTAGGTATTAAACTCAGACCCTACAATAATGAAATCAATCATAAAAAATTAGGACCAGCAAATGCATTATTAGAGTCCGTAAAAGAGGTTTATTTTGTGACCACTTCATCTCTTAAATATATGGGGTCAATGATTACTGGATCTGGAGATAGTTCGCAGTTAGGTGGACCAATTAGAATAGCAAAAATTTCAGGACAAGTGGCTGAATTTGGCATACTTCCTTTTATTAGTATGATGGCCTATATATCTATAAGTTTAGGCTTAATTAATCTGTTTCCAATCCCTCTCTTAGATGGAGGTCATTTAATGTTTTATGCATTTGAAAAGGTTCTCGGAAAACCATTGAGCCAAAAAACACAGGAAGGTTTTTTTCGAATCGGAATGTTTTTATTGCTAACTTTAATGTTTTTTGCAACATTCAATGACCTTAAAGATTTAGGCCTATTTTAAAGGGATTTTTTACTGTTAAAAAAGCTATATAAATCAATACTTATTTTTAACTATATATTGTGGTTAATTAATTTCGAAACACAAAAAAAAAGCTTGAATTATCAATGATTTTGTTAAGTATGGTTTTATAACCTTTAAAACCGGAGCTAAAATGAACAAAAAACAACTTATAGCAAAATTAGCAGGGTCATTAAATCAAAGTAAAGCTGATGCTGAGCGTACTTTTGATACGATTACCAACACTATTTTGGACGCTTTAAAAGGCGACGATAATGTTAAAATTGCTGGTTTTGGTACATATAAAGTGGCTAAAAGAAAAGCCCGAATAGGACGTAATCCAAGAACTGGGGAACAAATCCAAATCGCAGCTTCTCAAAAGGTAAAATTTTTACCTGCAAAAGCACTTAAAGAAGTTTTCAATAAATAAACTTTTAACAGCCTTTATTAAAATTAAACTTTAATAAAGGCTGTTTTTTTGCAATTGTACCGTGTACTACATGCAAATACTGCATATCTCTTTTAAATAACAATCAATAGTTTTTAGTTTTATTAAATTTATAACAATCTCTTTAATTAAACGGAGGTGAAATGGTTAAACTTTTAAAAAAACTGGCTAGTCCATTAGTAAGTTTATTTTTCTTACTTAGTATGACTAGTGCAGGTTATGCTGAAACTACAGTTTCAGCTGAAGTTGGTTTCATATTCAATACATTTCTTTTCTTGGTTTGTGGTTTCTTAGTAATGTTTATGGCAGCAGGTTTTGCCATGCTCGAATCAGGGATGGTTACATCAAAAAGTGTATCAGTAATATGTGCCAAAAATATCGGATTATTTTCAATAGCTGGAATAATGTTCTGGATGGTTGGATATAATTTAGCTTATGGAATTCCAGAAGGTGGATACATTGGAAGCTTTACTCCTTGGTCTGATGCAAGTGCAGTTGATACTGGATATGCAGATGGATCTGATTGGTATTTCCAAATGGTTTTCTGTGCAACGACAGTTTCAATTGTATCTGGAACATTAGCTGAAAGAATTAAATTATGGCCGTTCTTTTTATTTGCGGCAATACTGTCAGGAATTATCTATCCAATCGTTATGGGTTGGCAGTGGGGAGGTGGCTGGTTAGCAGCTGCTGGTTTCTCCGACTTTGCTGGTTCAACACTTGTTCACTCTACTGGAGGTGCAGCAGCATTAGCTGGAGCAATTCTTTTAGGAGCTAGAACTGGTAGATTTGATAAATCTGGAGCAGCTAAACCTATGAAGCCATTTGCAGCGTCTTCTGTACCATTGGTAACAGTTGGTGTATTTATTTTATGGCTAGGTTGGTTCGGATTTAATGGTGGATCACAATTAGCAATGGGAACATTTGATGACGCAGTGGCAGTATCAAATATTTTCATTAATACAAACTTAGCAGCCTGTGGTGGTGTATTAGCAGCTGGCGCAATTACAAGATTAATGGCAGGTAAAACTGATGTCATCCAAATGCTTAACGGAGCAATTGGTGGTCTTGTTGCGATTACAGCTGAACCATTAATGCCTTCACCGCTAGCAGCAATTCTTATAGGTGCGATTGGTGGATTAATAGTTGTCTTCGGAACTAAATTGTTATTCTCACTAAAAATTGATGATGTAGTTGGAGCAGTACCTGCACACTTATTCGCTGGAATTTGGGGAACTTTAGCAGTTCCACTAACAAATGGCGATGCATCATTCGGAGCGCAGCTTCTTGGAGTAATATCAATTAATGCTTTTGTATTTATAGTTTCACTAATAGTTTGGGGAATTATGAAAGGAACAATGGGTATTAGATTGAGTAAGGAAGCAGAAAGACTTGGTACAGATGTATCAGAGTCTGGAGTAATCGCATACGCAATAAGAGACTAAAGAATAACTATCTCTCTCTCTATAGTTGATTAAAGGCCCCTTAACTGGGGCCTTTTTTTTAGTAGTTTTTAATGAAATCTAAAACTTCTGCAGCATGACCAGCAGCTTTAACATTTCGCCATTCTTTGATGATTTTGTTTTTCTCGATAATAAAAGTACTTCTAATTGTGCCCATAAATTCTCGACCCATAAATTTCTTTTTGGCCCAAGCTTTATAAGCTTTTAAAGAATTTTTATCTTCGTCTGCCAATAATTCAAATTTTAAATTAAGTTTTTTACTCCATTTTTCGTGACTTTCTAAACTATCTTTAGATATTCCAAAAATAGTGCATCCGAGTTTCTCAAATTTACTCAAAAGCTTATTAAAATCATTTGTTTCAATTGTACATCCACTTGTATTATCTTTTGGATAAAAATAGATGATTATAAATTTTGATTTTACTTTATTTAATTCAACAATTTTACCTGAAGTAGATGATAATTTAAAATTAGGAGCTTTCATTTGATAAACTTCATTTAATTTATATAGTAATATATTTTATTTAGTGTAATAAACATTTATGGCAATAAAAGCAGCATCAACTTTAGTCGCAGAAGCTTTAAAGGAAATTAAAACAATATCACCAAAGGAAGCTTTAGAAAAATTGAATAATGATGCTTGTAACCTCATCGATATAAGGGATATAAGAGAATTAGAAAGGCTAGGTAGAATAGAAAAGTCTTCTCATATACCAAGAGGAATGCTGGAATTCTGGATGGATCCAGATAGTCAATATTTTAGAGATGGTAAAATTGATATGAACAAGGAAATGGTATTGTTCTGTGCCGGTGGTCTTAGATCTGCACTAGCAACAAAAACTTTACAAAGTATGGGTTTTAAAAATATTTGTCATATAGATGGTGGTTTTGGATCAATGCAAAATTCAGGTTTTAAAGTAGTAAAATAATCTAGCTTTTAATCTAACAAATTAATTCTTTTAGCGTAGAACATTCTTATTACCCAATAAATAACTAAACCTAAGGGACCAATAAAATAAGTTATTATTATTGGAATGAAAACTATATATCTAGACATAAATAATTTTTGACTATCTTTCATTATCCACGCTCCACAAAACAAGTTTATTGCTAAAAAATGTGTCCAAAACATAATCAAAAAAGCTTCAGCTTCAAAAAGATTTCTTAAGTCATATAGACCAAGATATAACGTAAAATTATAATCAAAATCATATCCTGATAAATAGAAATAATAACCTAGATAGACATATACAGCCGTAAAAACAAAAAAAGGAAACACAGATGTAACTAATAATCCACAAATCTTTGAATTTGGAAAAATAATCAGAATTAACCAGAAGGGTATTACACCTATATTTATCCACAAATAAATCGTTTCAATGGTAAAAAAAGCTGCAATTTGTTCAATCATATTATTTTTATATTATATTAAATAAAGCAATGATTCCCATAAAAAATAAAAAAAAAACTTTAGAAGTAACAGTGAATGAGATGACGAATTTTGCTCTTAATTATGTGGAGAAATTTGCACCATCCAAACAACAATTGAGAACTTATTTATTAAAAAAATATCTAACATCAAGAACACCTAACATAAAAAAAAATGATGTATCTAATCTTATAGATATTGTCCTTGAAGATTTAGAGAAATCAAAGTTTATAAACGATAAATTTTATTCAGAATCAAAAGCAAAAAGTTTAATTCAAAGAGGATCATCTATAAATAAGATAAGAAATTACTTAATAAATAAAGGTGTAGGTGAAAAATATATTAAAAATACAATTGAACAAATAAAAGATAAAAATGAAGATCAGGATTTTTTTTCGGCCATAAAAATCTGTAAAAAGAAAAGAATTGGACCATCAAGACAAGAGGATAATCGACCTTTGTTTTATAAAAAAGATATTGGAGTTTTAGCTCGTTCAGGTTTTGATTTTGAAGTATCAAGAAGAGTTATGGATCTTGAAAAAGATGAATATTTGAAAATAATTAATCTTCTTTAATTTTTTTATTTTTTTCTTCTAAATAGTATTGAATTTTATTTCTTATATAGTTTTTAACCATCACAAATATAATTAAACCAAATATTGATACAGATACAATAATAATTAAAATTATTCTAAATTGTTCACTCATTATAAATTATAACTTCTTTTTAAAATTATACTTGGATTTTTAAAATCTTTTTTGCCATACAAAATTTCATTACCATTAAAATCTGTTACTATTCCACCTGCGTTTTCAAGTATAGCATGTCCAGCAGCTATATCCCATTCGCAAGCCCTTGGTTCTGCGACGTATCCATCAAATTCTCCGGTTGCTATTACACAAAATTTAAGAGAGCTTTTCATTCTAATGTATTCTGTTACTCCTAAATCCTTATGAATTTTTTCAATTTCAGGTTTTAGTTTATTTGAATATGAAACTACTTTTATTGAACCTTTAGGAGTGATTTTCCTGCAATCTAATTTTATAGTTTTGTTTGAAGTAAATTCATATGATTGATCTTTTCCATAACTATAAAACATCCTTTTTTTTGCAGGCACATTTATTAAACCGGCAATAGCTTTTCCATTTAATATTAATCCAGCATTAATTGTGAATTCCTCACCATCATTTATATAGTCATATGTTCCATCAATTGGATCAACTAGCCAGAAGTTTTTTAAATTATTATTAGATTTATTGTGTGAAGATTCCTCTGAAACAATGGGTATATCTGGAGTCAACTCTAGCAATTTTGTTGTGATAATTTTATTTACCTCAAGATCACCATTGCTTACAGGGGTATTGTCAGATTTAATCTCTTTATTCAAACCTTTCTCTCTTAGTTTGATACACAATTCGCCAGCCATTAAAAAAGGACCAATTAAATCTTCGATAACACTTTTTATTTTACTTTCATCCATTATTATCAATTCTTTCAAGTTCAATATTGTTTGCATTTATTACTTTTTTTCCAACATTTTGGAAATTAACAGTTACTTTGTCATTAATAATTGACTGAACTTGACCAATACCCCAACTTTTATTAGCTGGATTAATAACTTTGTCACCTGGCTCAAAATCTAAAATCATTTAATTTAACTTATAATAGAAATAAGTATAAATACCATCAAATGAATTTAGAAACTAACTCAATAGGATTATTAAAAAAACCATCCGACACAACAGTAGTCGTTGCGATGTCTGGTGGCGTCGACTCATCTACTGTAGCAGGTATTATGAAAAAAGAAGGCTATAATGTTATTGGAGTTACTTTAAAATTGTATGATGATGGTAAAGAAGTAGCAGCATCTAAGCAATGTTGTTCCGGTCAGGATATAATGGATGCGAAAAGAGTTGCACACAAATTAGATATAGAACATAAAATACTTTATTATCAAGATAAGTTTAAACAAGGAGTAATAGATAACTTTGTGGAAAGTTATTTGAAAGGCGAAACACCAATTCCATGTGTTCAATGCAACCAAACTGTAAAATTTAAAGATTTATTTGATTTTTCTAAAGATTTAAGTGCTGATGCACTCATTACAGGACATTATGTAAAAAGTTTAACAAAAAATAATCAAACAAATATGTACAGAGCTTTAGATGCCAATAGAGATCAAAGTTATTTTTTATTTAATACCAAAAGAGAACAACTAAATTTTTTAAGATTCCCATTAGGTGGAATGTTAAAAGTTAAAACAAGAGAAATTGCAAAAAAATTAGATTTAAACGTTGCAGATAAACCTGATAGCCAAGATATATGCTTCGTTCCTAACGGTGATTATGCTTCAGTAATTGAAAAATTTAAACCTGACTCTTTTAAAAAGGGAAATATCAAAGACTTAGATGGTAAAGTTTTGGGAGTTCATGATGGAATAATAAATTTTACAATTGGGCAAAGAAAAGGAATTAAAATAGCAAATAAAGAACCATTATATGTATTAAATATTGATCCAGATAGAAACGAAATAGTAGTTGGAGAAAAAAAATACTTAGCAAAAAATAAAATTAATTTACACAGACTAAATATATTAGAAAATGAAAGTATGTTTTCTGAAAAAATTAAAGTTAAAGTAAGATCAACTGGCAAACTTTTAGATGCAAAAGTTAATTTAATAAACACTGAAAGCGCCAGTGTTATTTTAGACAATCCCGAATATGGCATATCTCCTGGACAAGCATGCGTTTTTTATAAAAGCGATGAAAATGGAGAAAGATGTTTAGGGGGTGGTTGGATTAATTAATTTTTTTTGAGAAAAAAAATAAAATAAAAAAAATAATTGTATTAATAAAAAATAGTTCCAGGAAATTATGTTTTTAATTTCTGGAAAATCCTCAATTTTAATAATTAATATTGGAAGCAAAATTAAACCAGAAATAACCAGAAATCTTGATAAGTAGTTATTGAGATGAACTATTTTATAATTATAAAATTTTGAAAGTTTCTTTTCATTATTAATTAATATTCTATTTGAGGAAAACTGAAGTAATACAATTGAAAGAATATAGAAATAAATGCCAATTCTTTTAAAAAAAGAGTAAACTCTACTTTCACCTAAAAAGGTTATGTATAAACATAAAAAAATGACCGTTATGTAGGTTAATATAACTAAGTTTTTAGTATCAATTTTATTATTATTAATCTTTTTTAAAAAAATATTCCAAAAAAGAAATATAAATATTGCGTAAAAATACATCATTGGTTTAAAAAAGAATTTTACAGGTTCATATCGTCCAGCTCTTGAGATCGAAGTACATCCCTCAAAATTTGGAATACACGTGGCCACTAAATTGAGTTTTATTGATATTAAGTATGAGATTATAACTGTAAAAACTGGCAGGATAAAACAAGCCAGTGATATAAATCTTAGCCTGTTAGACATTATTTGAAATTTAAATTACTTTTTCTTATTTTTTTTTCTGGCTCTTCTCTTTTTTGAGCCCATTTTTCTACGGCCTCTGTGTTTTTTTGGATATCCCATAATCTCCTTAGTTTTACTATTTTATTGACTTATTTGGTGGATATAGCATTGTCCCAACTACATATCAAATTTTTTATGGATTATTCCTTTAAAACTTTTTTAAAGCATACAGCTAAAGATTTTCATAACCATTCAGTAAATCCACCAGTTGTAAGGGCATCCACAATTATTTTTAAGTCAATGCAAGATTTAAGAAAAATGCAAAGATTGGCTCTAAAAAAACCATTAGGTGGGCACTTCGATTACGGTAGAAAGGGTACCTCTACTACTTTTATATTACAAAAAATTCTAACTAAAATGGAAGAGTCATACAATGTATTTTTAACTCCAACTGGATTTGGATCTGTATTCCTGTCAATTTTTAGTGTAACAAGACCAGGAGATGAGATTATAATTTCAGATCCTCTTTACAACCCTACTAGAAACTTAAGTGAAAATTATCTTAAGGAATTTGGAATTAAAACAAAATTTTATAACCCACATGATTTAAAATCTTTAGAAAAAAGTATAACAAATAAAACTAAATTAATTTATGTTGAGTGCCCTGGAAGTAATACTTTTGAATTTCAAGATTTAAAAAAAATAATTTCTATTGCAAAAAAAAATAAAATATTTACGGCTTTAGACAATACCTGGGCAACACCATATTTTCTTAAGCCTATAAAATTAGGTTTTGATATGTCTATAGTATCAGCAACAAAATATTATTCAGGACATTCCGACGTGATGGGTGGAAGCTTAGCTGTTAACAAAAAAGTATATAAATATGTTAAGAAAGCAGACGAAATTTTGGGTTTAAGATTGGGTCCTGATGATGCTTATTTAATAATAAGAGGCTTAAGAACATTAGATATTAGACTAGATAAACACGAGTCTAATGCTAGAGAGGTTTGTAAATTTCTTTCTAAAAGTAAAAAAGTAAAACTTTTGTATCCTTATAAAAAAAACTCTTTCAATTTTAGAATGTGGAAAAAATACTACTCTGGCTCATCAGGTCTTATGGGATTAATTATAAAATCTAAAAGCAGAAAATCAGTATTGAAATTTGTTAATTCTTTAAAATTATTTGGTCATGGTTATAGTTGGGGTGGCTTTGAAAGTTTAGCATTGCTACAAAGTGATATTGAGATGGGTGATAGGAAATACTTAAATTTAGATAAAAATGAGCACTTAGTAAGATTGCACATAGGACTAGAAGACCCAAAAGATTTAATTGCAGATATAAGAAAAAGCCTTATGTTTGTTAAATGAGCAAAGAAAAATTTTTCACTAGTAAAAAAGCATTAATAACCCTTATTGCAGCTTCGTTAACAGTTATCTTTGCAATGGGAATAAGACAAACATTTGGCTTATTCTTTTTTGATTTTAATTCTGATCTAAACATTTCTATTTCACATTTTGGTTTTGTAATAGGTTTGCAACTATTAATGTGGGGTATCTTTAGTCCTGTCTTTGGATTTATTACTGATAAGTATGGAGGTGCAACTGCAATTTTTCTAGGTTTTTGTTTTTTTTTAGCAGGGCTTCTGCTTTTTTATTCAGGACTAAATACTGGACACTTATTCACTCTTACAATTGGTATTTTAATAGGTATCGGTTTAGGAGGGACTGCAATAAGTATCCCAGTATCTGTAGTTGCTAAACATTTTCCCGCATCTAATAGAACAATCGCTACAGGCATTGTCACTTGTGCAGGTTCTTTCGGTTTTTTTGTTTCACCTCTTTTAGTTAGATATTCCTTGATTGAAATGGGTTGGGAAATAACCATTTTATACTTTTGTCTCCTTTTAGGAGCTGGGTTAATTGTTGCTTTATTTGTTAGCACTCCTAAGATCCCTATGGGTAGTAGTAGTATAGATGACAATCAAACAGCCTCAGATGCTTTGAAAGAGGCTTTTGGAAATAAGAGTTTTATTTTTTTAACTCTTGGTTTCTTTGTTTGTGGATGGCATATCGCGTTAGTAGCAACTCATATTCCAACATACATGATGGATAGAGGGCTACCCGATTGGACAGCTGCAATGATATTGGCTTTAGTAGGTGTATTTAATATGATCGGAACAATCGGGTCTGGTTATTTAGCAACGAGGTATAGTAAAAAAAAAATTTTGAGTGCAATTTATCTTTTAAGAGGTGTGTCATTAATTTATTTCATTTTTTTACCACCAAGTGTGTTTAACTGTGTAGTCTTTGGAGTGACATTTGGTCTATTATGGCTTTCTACTGTGCCCCCAACCAACGGAATTGTTGGGCATATTTTTGGAACAAAACATATAGGTCTTTTATACGGAATAGTTTTTGTAAGTCATCAAGTTGGGTCCTTTCTTGGAGCCTACCTTGGCGGAGTTTTTTATGAAATGCATGGTAACTTTGATTATGCTTGGTACGCATCTATCGCATTATCTATTTTTGCTGGTGTGATACACTTACCGATAAAAGAGAAAACAATTGAGCGAGTTCAGGCAGCATAAATTTAAGTTTAATAAATATTTAGAACAACTTTACCAATCTAATAAGCCTCTTATTATTTACAAAGTTGAGGGAGGTTATAATATTTATACAGATTTTTCAAAAAGGATAACTCTCAACAAAAATAATATTAAAAAATTTTTAAATAGCTTTTCTTCAAAGAAATATAGGAAAGAAACTGACCTTTATGTGGGATTTTTTGGTTATGAAATTTTATGTAATCTTTTAAATTTACATATAAAAAACCAAAAAAAAATGAACTTTCATAAAGGTATTTTTTATAAGCCGGAAACTTTAGTCAAAATAAGAAAAAAAATTACAGTTCAATCAAATTTAAAAAGAGCAGAATTCAATGAAGTTTTTCAAAAAACTAAAATTCTAAGCGCATTTAAGCTTAATATAAACTTTGATAAATATCAAAAAATATTTGATACATTTTCCAGAAAAATTAGAGAAGGTCAAACTTATCAAATAAAAATATGCACAAAATATAAGAATAAATCATCAATTAATTCAGTTAATTTCTTTTGGAAACTTATGAAAATTAATTCATCACCAGAGTCATTTATGATTAGAGATAGAGATTATTCAATAGTAAGTTGCTCACCTGAGACTTTAATCGAAAGATTAGGCAATAATATTATTACAAAACCAATTGCTGGAACTTTAAAAAAAAATAAACAAACAACAAAATTAAAAGCTCTTAAATTTTTTAGAAATAATAACAAAGAAACCAAAGAACATAATATGATTGTGGATCTCGAGAGAAATGATTTATCTAGAATATGCAGACCTGGTACTGTAAAAATTAAAAAACAAAAATATGTAGAAGAATATAAACATCTTTATCATTACGTAACTAGTATTATTGGAAAATTAAAACAAAAAACATCAGTATTAGAAATAATAAAGTCAATGATGCCTGGTGGATCAGTGATTGGTTGTCCTAAAATAAGAACATTAGAATTGCTTAATTCCCAAGAAAAGGAGGATAGAAATATTTTTACTGGAAGCTTTGGGTATATAAAATTTAATGAAAATATGAGGTTTAATATTATTATCAGATCAATTTTAAACTTTAAAAATCAATCAGAAATATCTGCAGCTTCTGGAGTTGTGTTGGATAGCAATTCAAAAAAAGAATTTAATGAAAATTTTATTAAGGCAAAATCACTTTTGGAATTATTTAAATGATTTATATAATTGATCATCAAGACTCATTTACTTGGAATGTAGTTCATCAATTTTCTGAATTTGACGAAGTATATTGCTCAAATTACTTTGATATAAATGATAAAATATTAGACAAATGTAAAACAATAGTTTTTTCACCTGGACCTGGTTCACCAAAAGATTATCCAAAATCTATAAAAATTTATAATAAGTTCAAAGGAACAAAAAAAATTATTGGTATTTGTCTAGGTTATCAATTGATCTTGCACTGTGAAAAAGGAGAAATAATTCAGCAAAATAGAATTTACCATGGTTTTCAATCAATAGTTAAAGTAATAAATGATAATTCAGTGTTTAAAAAAAATACAAAATTTAAAGTTGGAAGATATCACTCACTTAAGTTAAAAGAACCCTTTAATAAAAAAAACTTTATTATCACATTTAGATGCATAAAGACTAATATTGCTATGGGTTTCGAAAACTCTAAAGATGATGTATATGGTTTTCAGTTTCATCCAGAATCTTTTTTAACAAACAATGGTAAAATACTTATTAAAAAAATCCTATCAACTTAAAAACTTAAAAGAAATTAAATATGATGACCTTTGGAATAAGGATGGAGTTTTTACAACAATGTGGCTTTATAATAAGCCACAAAAAATTCTTTTTTTTAAATCACACATTGATAATTTATTAAAATCGTTAAAAGCCTACAAAATCTATGAAAAAGATATAAGAAGTAAGATTTTAAGTTTGATATATGAAAATATAGATAAAAAAAAATTCTATAATCATTTGCTAAGGATTGCTTTAAATAAAAAAATTATATCAATATCTCTCAGAGATAAAGTAACACATAAACAAAATTTTGGCATTAAATTAGTAGATTATGAAAGAGTGAGGCCTCAATATAAAAATTTAAAATATAAAAAAATTCTTAATTATCTTTCAAAAATAAATACTTCAAAAGAGGATGTTGCATTATGTGTAAAAGATAAAATATTTGAGACCGGAACATCCAATTTGTTATTTGTAAAGAATAACAAAATTTACTCACCAAAAAATAAATACTACAAAGGGATTAATTTAAAATTTTATGAAAAAAAATTTAGAATAATAAAAAAAAATATTTATCTAAAAGAACTAAATCAATTCGATGAAATTTTGCTTATTGGATCTGGAAAAGGTGTAGTTTCGGCAAAATATATTCTAGATAATCACTGGAAGAGAAAAAAAAGTAATGTATTTTACTTAATGAACAGAACTTTTGAAAAAGAATTTAAAAAAGAAAAATATATTTTAAATTTAATATGAGAGATCCAAATAACCCTTGCTTATTTTGTAACATTTCTTTCAATGATTTTGAATTAGAAAATAAGTTAGCTTTTGCAAGTTACGATAGTTATCCAGTATCCAAATATCATATTTTAATTGTTCCAAAGAGACATGTCGAAAATTATTTTGAACTTAATAAGGAAGAAATATTAGCTTGCCACTCTCTTTTAAAACAACTTAAAAAGAAATTAGAAGATAAAGATAATACAATTAAAGGTTTTAATGTGGGATCAAATTCAGGTAAAACTGCGGGACAATCAATTAATCATTGTCATATCCATCTGATTCCTAGAAGATTGGGAGATGTTGATAACCCACAAGGTGGTGTTAGAAGCGTAATTGCATCTAAACAACACTATGTCAGAAAAAACAAATAATATTTAGTTATAAGTCCTGTTGAAATGTCATTATATCGCGGTTGATCTCTCTAAATAAGTGTACTAAAAATCTAATGCGGAAGGACAAATCATAATGATTTCAACAAACCCATTTTTAGTTTTAGCAGGAAGCGTTCCACCAATAATAATGCAGTCTTTTGTGATTTTAATGGGTTTATTAATTTTAGTTGGAACTGTTATGGATATAGTTCACAAAAAAAATGTTAAATATTTTTTTCAAAATGCAAAGAAAGCAAAACTGTCAGCCTCAAAAAATTTAACAACAGGTGAGAGAATTTCAGTAATATCAAAAACAATAGCAAGTGATATAGCAACTACCTCAGAGCTTGGAGCTGGAAAAAGAAGACTGGCACATGTAATGGGTATGTATGGAACAATACTTTTTTGGGTAGGTTCAGTTGTAATGATATTTTTTTACTCATCTCCTGGATCAGTTACACCATCTGCATGGCCAATAATTTGGCATTTAGGTGCAGCATTAACTGTGCTAGGTGGATCATGGTTTTGGTTTTTTCTAAGAGTTGATGTTTATTCGGAAGCACAACCTTGGTATAGAGTTATTAAAGCTGATTTATTTGTCTTAGCACTGATTGCTTCTTCCTTATTTGGATTAATATGGTCTTATCTTCAATCATTAAATCTACAAGGAAGATGGGATGATGTTGTATTCTTAGTTTTATTTATTGTTGCTAATTTAGTTTTATTTGGCGGTGTATATTGGTCTAAATTTGCACATATGTTCTATAAACCAGGTGCAGCTTTACAGAAAAATTTAGCTGAAGCTGATGGTTCAAGAGATAATTTACCACCAGAATCTGATGCTCCTGAGCAATTTGGTCTTGGTATTAAAAGAGAAGAGCCAAAACATTATTAATATGATAAAAAATATAAAGGAGAAAATATAAATTATGTCAACTTTTGTATATATGACACGATGTGATGGATGTGGCCATTGTGTAGACATTTGTCCATCAGATATAATGCACATCGATGAAACAATAAGAAGAGCAAAAAATATTGAACCAAATTTTTGCTGGGAATGTTACTCATGTGTAAAGGCATGCCCTAATCATGCAATCGATGTAAGAGGTTACGCAGATTTTGCTCCAATGGGTCATAGCGTTAGAGTAAGAAGAGAAGAAGAAAAAGGAACTATTTCTTGGAGGATAAAATTTAGAAATGGAACTGAAAAGAACTTCGTATCACCAATAACAACAAAGCCTTGGGGTGAATATATTCCAAATTTAGCTGAAGGTGACAAACCAAATCAAGGAGAAATCAATTCTCAAATCCTTTATTCAGAACCAGAAGGACTTAATACAAATCAAGAATTACCTAAAGTAGACAAGAGTGCATTTAAAAAAGGAGTTTACTATTAATGGCTAGAAAAACTATTGTTGAAAATTGCGATGTACTTGTAGTCGGTGGTGGTATGGCTGGTACAGGTGCAACTTTTGAAGCTAGGCATTGGGGAAGAGATTTGAAAATAGTTTGCGTTGAAAAAGCTAATATAGATAGAAGTGGTGCAGTTGCACAGGGTCTCTATGCAATCAACTGTTACATGGGAATGCAATGGGGTGAAAACCAACCTGAAGATCACGTAAGATACGCAAGAAATGATTTAATGGGATTAGTAAGAGAAGATCTTGGATATGATATGGCTCGTCACGTAGATTCAACTGTTCATATGTTTGATGAATGGGGTCTTCCAATGATGAAAAATAAAGAAACAGGTCGTTACCAAAGAGAGGGTAAATGGCAAATAATGATACATGGCGAAAGCTATAAACCAATCGTAGCTGAGGCTGCAAAAAAATCAGCTGATAAAATTTATAACAGAATTATGATTACTCATCTTTTAATGGATGAGAATAAAGAAAATAGAGTTGGCGGAGCTGTTGGATTTAATATGAGAACTGGTGACTACCATGTCTTTAAAGCGAAGACAGTTATTGTGGCCGCTGGTGGAGCATCGCATATTTTTAAACCAAGAGCTGTTGGTGAAGGAATGGGGAGAACTTGGTATGCCCCTTGGAGCAATGGTTCAGCATATGCATTACCTATTGCTGCAGGTGCAAAAATGACTCAAATGGAAAATAGAATTGTCCTTTGTAGATTTAAGGATGGCTATGGTCCAGTTGGCGCATATTTCTTACATCTTAAAACATATACTCAAAACGCAAATGGTGAGAATTACGAGAAGAAATGGTATGAAAAAACTAAAGAATTAGTTGGGGAGTATATTGATCATCATCCAACTCCCACATGTTTACGAAATCACGCTTTCATTCAAGAAACCATGGCAGGCGGAGGACCTATTCATATGGTTACTAAAGAAGCTTTTCAAGATCCACACTTAGAAACAGTAGGCTGGGAAAATTTCCTTGGTATGACTGTTGGACAGGCAGTAGTTTGGGCATCTCAAAATATTGATCCAAAGTATACTAATCCAGAATTAACAACATCTGAGCCATACGTTATGGGCTCACACGCAACCTGTTCTGGTGCATGGGTTAGTGGGCCAGAAGATTTATCACCACCTGAATATTTTTGGGGTTATAATAGAATGACAACAATAGAAGGCTTGTTTGGAGCTGGTGATACTGTGGGAGGAAGTGCTCATAAATTTTCATCTGGATCATTTACTGAAGGGAGACTTGCAGCAAAAGCAGCTGTTAAATACATTGAAGAACAAAAAGCAGCTGATATTAACGTTAGTGACAAGCAATGTGAGGATTTTAAAGAAGTAATTTATAAACCGCTAGAAAATTACACAGTTGGAAGAAACGAAATAACTGGAGGTACAGTGTCTCCGAGTTATATTTCTCCTATTCAAGGTTTACAGAGATTACAAAAAATTATGGACGAATATGTTGGTGGAATAAGTTATAACTACATGACTAACGAAAATACTCTCAAAAAGGGTCTTGAGTTGTTAGCATGGCTTGAAGAAGATTTAGAAAATGTAGGTGCTGAGGATTATCACCAACTAATGAGAGCCTGGGAACTTAAACACAGAACATTAACCTCGCAATGTGTTACTGAACATACTTTATTTAGGCAAGAAACACGTTGGCCAGGGTACTATTACAGAGGTGATTATATGAAACTAGATGATGAAAACTGGCATTGTTTAACACTATCTAGAAGAGACCCAAAAACAGGAAAATTTACAATGGAAAAAGCACCTGTTTATCATATCGTAGACGAAAAAGAGAAAAAAGAAGCTTCTTAATTCTTAAGATAGATAAATGAGTCTTTTAGAAAAATCCGACGAGGAAATAATAAAAATTGCAGATCCTATTTGGGCAAACTTAGTTAAATCGTCAAATATAAAGGATTATGGAGGTTTTACTAGAGATCTTTCATCCCAAATGATGTATGGGGCTAATGAAGTTGAACTTGGAAAACAATGGGCAAGTAATAAATTAATCTCAAGTTTAGCAGAGGGTTGCAAGGCTATTGGATGTTTAAGACGTGGACTTTATATAACTGTACTATACAGACAGACAAGCACCGAGATACCAGGTGACTTTTTGGGAAGACTTGTACTTGGAGAAGAGGGCGAAGATGTAAAAGTTTTTGGAGCAACAATCTTTTAAATATTATTTGCTTTTTTTATAACTTATGGTTATCTGAAGTATGGATGCTAATTTTAAAGAAAACTTAAAAAATATTCCTTCATTATTTCAAAATCAATTAAGTAAAATAATAAAATCATTTTTATATCTATTTATCTTTTTTGCCTGGGGTATCATAATTCTTAGCACTGCTCAAAATTTCATTTAAAACTACTCATATTTATTGACTTTGTATTCTTAGAGGAATAATTACTTTAAATGGAATATTTTCTTCCAATAGCACAAGTCCAAATAAATTTACTTTTTATATTTGGTCTAAGTTTAGCAGTAGGAATTTTATCTGGTTTGTTTGGAGTGGGTGGTGGATTTTTAATGACTCCCTTCCTAATTTTTTTAGGAGTTCCGCCTATATATGCAGTACCTAACGAGGCAAGTAATATTTTAGGAACTTCTGTCTCTGGATCTACAACACATTATCTAAAAGGAACACTCGATTATAAAATGGGATTTATGATTGTGATTGGAGGCGCTGTAGGAACTATATTAGGAATTTTAACTTTTTCATATTTCAAAGATATTGGAAAAATAAATGTAGTTATCTCTTTAGCTTATATGTACATACTTGCAATTTTAGGAACCTTTATGCTTATTCAAGGTGTTTCAGAAATTGATAAAGCAAGAAAAAAAATAACTGAAAAAAAAAAATTACATAAACATTACTGGATACATGGATTACCATTGAGATTGCGTTTTAAAAAATCACAAGTCTATGAAAGTGCATTTACTCCAATAATAATTGGTTTAATAGTTGGTTTTATAGCTGCAATAATGGGAATAGGTGGAGCTTTTATTTTAGTTCCAGCAATGATTTATATTATTGGAATGCCGACAAGATTAATTCCAGGAACTTCACTTTTTGTAACTATATTTATCAGTGCGATAGTTACAATTTTGCATGCTCTTAATTATGGAACTATAGATTTAATTCTAGTAACTGTTTTAATTTTAGGTTCTATCATTGGAGTACAGTTTGGGCAAAAAATTGGAGAAAAAATTGATAGTTCTGAGTTTAAAACTATTTTAGCAATCTTGTTATTATTAGTTGGTATAGCAATTGCTTATGATACTTTTATTAAAGATGAAAAGATAGTGAGCACTACTGTCAATGGAACTGATAATTTAGGACCACTAAGTGAATTTATATTAAATTTTTCGAGAGATTTACCTATATTTTATGGTTTAACTTCTGTACTTCTTGCTGTCGTGCTTGGAGTTGCAGCTGCAATCATTAGAAGAATTTACTCTAATTGGGATGATAAAAGATTGGCTAAATTAAAAAAATAATTAAGCGCTTCTATATAATTTTGTCATAACAAATTCTTTGTGACCAAGAGCTTCAGCACAAGTTAATCTTCCATTTGCAACTCTTAAAGTTGATTTTATTAACTCGTCTCCTGCTTGACTTAAATTCATCTCTCTAGATAATATTTTTGAAACATCTACATCAATGTGTTCACTCATTGTTTTTGCAGTAAGTGGATTTGCAGTTAGTTTTATGACAGGTTCAATGGGATTTCCTATGATATTGCCTTGTCCAGTTGGGAATAAATGTATATTAAACCCACCTGCCGCTTGCAAAGTAACACACTCAGCAGCAGCTGAAGACGTATCCATAAAATACAACCCTGCACCTTTTGTTGGTTCTTCTGCTGGCTCTAGAACATCAATAAATTGACATCCACCAATTTTCTGAAAATTACCAAATGCTTTTTCCTCAATAGTAGTTAATCCTCCTGCAATATTACCCGCTGTTGGCTGACTCTCTGATAAATCATCTGTTGCTTCTTTTAGAATGAAATCATTATAATCATTCCATGTTTTTTTAAATTTTGCCTGTGCCTCAGGTGTTTTACCTCGTTTTTCGCAAACTGTTTCAGCTCCTGTTAATTCAGACGTTTCACCAAAACATAAATGTACACCTAGAGGTTCTAGTTTATCCATAAGATTTCCTACTGTTGGATTAGAGGCTAGTCCTGATGTTGTATCAGACTCCCCGCATTTAACTGAAATCCATAAATCACTCATTGGACATTCTTCTCTTTGTTTTTCTGATGCCCACATTGAAAATTCTTGCGCCTTTTTTGAAACTTTTGCAATTGTGTCAATATCTCCAACACCTTCAATACTGAAACCTTCAACTGGTTTTCCAGTACTTTCGATTGCATCAACAATTCTTTTTGTCCATTTAGGTTCTATACCAATTACTATTACAGCTGCAACATTTGGATTCTTTCCTGTTCCAATCATCGTTCTAAAATGAAGTTCTAAATCTGCACCAAACTGAAGTCGTCCATATGAGTGTGGAAGAGCAATCGTACCTTTAATATTATTTGCAACTGCTTCTGCACACGCGTTAGAAATATCGTCTACGGGAAGTATTATTACATGATTACGTGTTCCAGCACGTCCGTTTTCTCTTTTATAACCTAAAAAACTCTTTGGAATTTCCATTGATTACCACTTTTTTGTTTTTACATTATGAACATGCACGTGTTCACCTTTTTTAATATTTTTAACTACTTTTCCAATATCATGACCATATTTTAAAATAGTATCACCTTCATTTAAATCTATCATTGCAATTTTATGACCTAAAGGTATTTCATCTTTTGATTGAATTGAAACGGACTTATCATTTTCCATTATCCAACAATTACAATCCTGATCTGTGTTTATTTTCTCAATAACAACTACGCCAACGTTATCTTTTTCATCATGTATTATTATATCAGTATTTGACATTGTGACGATTTCTTTATTTGAAATTCGCTCAATCTTATATATTAATCGGTCAATTTGACAAATAAAAAAGAATTAGAAAGGCTGAACTATGACTAAAATGACAACTGAAGAAGCATTTATAAAAGTTCTTCAAATGCACGGTATTGAACACTCGTTTGGAATAATAGGATCAGCTTTTATGGCAATATCTGATTTATTTCCTAAAGCAGGAATTACTTTTTGGGATGTTGCTCATGAGACTAACGGTGGATTAATTGCAGATGGGTATACTAGGGCCACTGGAAAAATGTCAATGGTTATTGCTCAAAATGGTCCGGGAATAACCGGATTGGTTACACCAATTAAAACAGCTTATTGGAATCACACACCATTATTATTAGTTACTCCTCAAGCAGCAAATAAGACTATGGGTCAAGGTGGTTTTCAAGAGGTTGAGCAAATGAATTTATTTAAAGACATGGTTTGTTACCAAGAAGAAGTTAGAGATCCATCGAGAATGGCAGAAGTACTAAATAGAGTAATAGAGAAAGCTTTTAGAGGGTCAGCTCCTGCACAAATAAATGTACCAAGAGATTATTGGACACAAGTAATAGATATTGAATTGCCACCAATTGTAAGATTTGAAAGACAAGGTGGAGGAAAAGAAGCTATTGAAAAAGCTGCAAAACTTTTATCAGAAGCAAAATTTCCGGTAATATTATCTGGTGCTGGAGTAGTAATTGGCGGTGCGATTGATGAATGTAAAAATCTTGCCGAAAAGTTAGATGCTCCTGTGTGCAATGGTTATCAACATAATGATAGCTTTCCTGGAAGCCATCCTTTAGCAGTTGGACCATTAGGATATAATGGATCTAAAGCTGGTATGGAATTAATTTCAAAAGCAGATGTAGTTTTAGCATTAGGAACGAGATTAAATCCTTTTTCAACTTTACCTGGTTACGGAATTGATTATTGGCCAAAAGATGCAACTATTATTCAAGTTGATATGAATCCAGATAGAATTGGACTTACAAAAAAAGTAACAGTTGGTATTTGTGGAGATGCTAAGATGGTTTCACAACAGATCTTAGAAAAACTTTCACCAACAGCTGGTGATAATGGTAGAGAAGAAAGAAAAAACTTAATTCATCAAACAAAATCTGCTTGGTTACAAACTCTAACAAGTTTAGATCATGAAGATGATGATCCAGGGACAGTTTGGAATAAAGAAGCTAGAGAAAGGGACTCAGACAGAATGTCCCCAAGACAAGCTTGGAGAGCAATACAGGCTGGAATGCCAGATGATGTAATTATATCAAGCGACATTGGAAATAATTGTGCAATAGGAAATGCATATCCAACTTTTGAAAAACCTAGAAAATATTTAGCACCAGGTTTATTTGGTCCATGTGGTTACGGTTTTCCATCAATACTTGGAGCAAAAATAGGATGTCCAGATACACCAGTAATTGGTTTTGCTGGTGATGGTGCTTTTGGAATTAGTATGAACGAGATGAGTTCTTGTGCCAGAGAAGAATGGCCTGCAATAACAATGGTTATATTTAGAAACTATCAATGGGGAGCAGAAAAGAGAAATTCTATCTTATGGTTTGATGATAACTTTGTTGGAACAGAATTAGACCCTGAATTAAGTTATGCTAAAGTTGCAAACGCATGTGGATTAAAAGGTGTTGTGGTTAAAACAATGGAAGAAACCACTAAAGCAATTAAGCAATCATGCGAAGATCAAAAAAAAGGAGTTACAACATTCATAGAGGTTATTCTAAATCAAGAGTTAGGTGAGCCATTTAGAAGAGATGCAATGAAGAAACCTGTGGAAGTAGCAGGAATAGAAAAAAGTGATATGAAACCGCAAAAATCATTAGTAGGTTAATTAAATATATGTATGATGTCTATACATACATACTTTAATTTATGGACGTTAAATTAGATAAGTGGTTCAGACCTGAAATTGACAAAAATGTTTTAAAGGAACTTACAAAAAAATCTGACATAAAAGGATTGGTACATGTTGGTGTTTTTTTTTGCTTATTAAGCTGTGTTGGTTATTTAGCATATTTTACTTGGGGTTCCTGTTGGTCAATCTTTTGGTTTTATATTTATGGAAATATCTTCTGTTTTTGTAATCCAATTTGGCATGAGACGGGTCATAAAACAGCATTTAAGACCAAACTTCTAAATGAAATATTTTACTATATTTCCTGTTTCATGGCATATTTTGAACCTACAAGATGGAGATTTACTCATTTTGTTCATCACGGAAACACATATTCAACAAAAAATCCTTATGATCATGAAATTGAATATGACAATAATTTAAAAAATACTCCAAAAAAATTAATATTGAACTTAATTCCTTTTGGGGAATTATTATTTTTTAAAAACAGCATTGCTTTCGAAGTAATAAAGCACGCTTTTAATATTAAAACTAAAGTAATGACTGATAGTATTCCTGAGAATGCTAGACCAAGAGCTATTTTGATTTCAAGAATTTATGTTGGTATTTGGTTTTCTATAATTATTTGGTCTTTCTTAATATCATCATGGCTACCAGCATTATATCTCTTGTTACCACATTATTATGGAAAAGGTTTACATAAACTAGTTGCCTTTACACAACATGCAGGTTTAGCAAGGGATGTAAAAGATCATAGATTATCTGCAAGAGATATGAAATTAAATCCAATACTTAGCTTTTTGTATTGGAAAATGGAATATCATTGTGTGCACCACATGTTTCCAACTGTTCCAGCTTATAATTTAGAAAAATTACACTACTATTTAAAAGATCAGTTACCTGAAATTAAAAATGGATTATTTGAAACTTACAAAGAAATAATACCAGCACTTAAAAAGCAAAAAGATGAGCCTGATTACCATTTAGATATTTCTTTACCAGAGAAACAAGCTTTTTAATGTATAAAAACTATAAATTATTTTTGATCTCAGGTGCAGCAATTATTTTTTTTTATTTTAGCGTAGGAAAATTTGAAGAATTTAATCTACAAAAATCAATTTCAGCATGTGTTATTGCAAAAAGTAAACTAATCAAAGAAACTGAAACAGAACAAGCAAGAAAAATCTGTGAAAAAGAAATTAGACAAAGTAGATAATTTTTACTTCTATACAATTATTTTTTTTTTATTAATTATAACAAGTGCATCTTCTGAAACAAGATTTGAAAAAGATTTAATAAAAATTTCCAAATTAAATTCCTTTGTAGATAATAAAGGAAACCCTTATGAATTGGATGAAAATATTGACAAAGATAAAACTATTATTTTAATTTATACCCATGGTCAGTGGGGCGGACAAAGAAAATTAAATGGTTGTAATAGACGATGGAGCAAAATACCGCCTGTAATTTACCAATTAGATGGAACGAAAATTAAAGGTCTAACTATAAAAACATATCAATTGTGTTCTGGTGTGAGAGGCTGGACTCAAAATGAACAAGATAAGTTTTGGGAAAACTACGATAAAAATAATCAGGATGTAAATAGCGTATTAAACCTTAAAGATAAAAATGGAATTCTTTTAATAGATAAAAATAAAGACTTCCAAAAAACAAAAGTAATGAAGTTAAAAATTGATGAATTTAAAAAAAAAGGTTTCAATAATATTGTATTATCAGGACATTCAGCAGGTGCGTATGGCTCTTTCCTATTAAAATCAAATTATCCTAAACTAATAAATGGAGTAATTTCTCTTCATATAGGTTTTGGTGGCAAATTTGCAAAAGCAAAAAATCTACATCAAGGTTGGATAAATTGGAGAAACTATAAAAAATCTCTTATTAATTGGTCTCAGATAGGCGAGGTTATATTATTTACTCATGATAAAGATTGGGCAGACACAAGAAAGACTTTAAGTTTTTTGACAGAGTTTGAAAATATCAAATTTTTTGACTTAAGTGATACAAAATGCAAAAAGAAAAAATTATTAGGTGATTATCATGGAATTGCGTTAACAAAATGTTTTGCATTTAATGATCTAAGAAGTAAAGAAGTAATTAAATATTTAAAGGATTTATTTTAATGCGAAATTTTCTAATTATAAATTTTGTACTAGTATTTATATGCACAAGTTCATTTTCTGAATTTATAAAAATTAGTAAATTATCAAATGATCATTCAACATTTGAAAAAATGGAAATGAATTTCGATGATTACAAAATTTATACTCATAGACCAGGTGGCTTGAAGATTAGAAGAATTTCAGACAATAAGCAATTAGTGGTATTTTCTGATAAATTTAAGGTAAAGTATTATAACGATGGTAAAAAACTATTTGATTTTATTTTAGATGAAAAAGAAAATAATATTTCAATTCGATTTCAAAAAATTGAATTATTTACCTGGATTGGAAAGTATGTTCCAAAACATAAAGCTAATTTTTTTCAGGTCATATCTTATAACAATACTCCATTTCATTATTATATAAAATTAGAAGGTGGAAAAGCTCCCATAGCTTTAAATATGGAAAAATTTGATAATAAAATTGCTAAAGCTATAAGCAAAGCAAAAATAAGAATTGCAGCAAAATACAATATGACACCAGAAAAAATAGATCTGATACTTAAAAGAAGACAGTTAGCAATAGATAAAAAAATTGAGAAAGTAATTAATGAAGAAA
This sequence comes from Pelagibacteraceae bacterium AG-337-G04, assembly GCA_003282205.1. GTDB lineage: Bacteria > Pseudomonadota > Alphaproteobacteria > Pelagibacterales > Pelagibacteraceae > Pelagibacter. Next base: position 52,584 of record QBZW01000006.1, on the reverse strand, counting down.
AGCAAATTATAGAAAAAAATGTTAAAGACACAATAAAAGTAACTCTTGATGAAACTTTGCAAGCGTCCTTAAATCAACAACTGGAAAAAGAAATTGGAGATACTATTGGGAAAGAAATTGCTAAAGAATTTGATGCTATTATAATAGATGGAATGGAAGAAGAGTTTGCATCAATTGTAGATGAAGCTGTTCAAGAAGCTATTAATTTAGGCATTTCACAGGCAACTGCGGAGGCTGCAATTAGAGCAGTAATGGAGGTGCTAGAGAGTGGTGGCACAGAAGAGGAGGCGATGAACGCTTGTAGAGCTATAGCGGGCAATGCATGTTAAAGAAGACTTGGCAACCAAGTAGAAAATACAGGAAATAATATCATTAGTATTCCATAAATTATTCCTACTAATGTAAACAATGGAACTTCTTTAAATGCGTTAGCTGGGTTTTCTTTTATTACGCCAGCAGCTGTATATATGCCGACGCAAACAGGTGGTGTTATCATTCCAATTCCAGCAAAAGCTACAAAAACTACATATAAATGAAGTAAACTTTGATCAAAAGATAACGTTAGAGCTGCAAAAATTGGAACGGTCAAATAAAATACTGGAACTATTTCAATAAAGGTGCCTAAAATTAAACATATCGTTCCTAACATTATCCAAAATAAATTTACACTTACTCCCATATCCGTAAAATAAGTTATAATTTTTTGCGGAGCTTGAGTGTAGGTAAGCACAACACTCAAAAAAGTTGCAGTCGCAATAATTGAAAATATAACAGCTGTAATGATAGCAGTATCTTTCAAGCAACTTAATAAAGACTGAAAAGTTAATTCTCTATAAATAAGAAAACCTATGGCTACAGCATAAACACCCGCGATCGCCGCAGACTCAGAGGGAGTTAAAAAACCTGCATATATTCCACCTAAAATTATAACTGGCGTTATTAAGGCCGGAAGAGCTGCAATGAAAGAACTTAATCTTTCTTTAATTGTTGCTTTTTTGTCAGCTCTTATATGTCTACATTTAAACAAAACTAAAAGAACCATTAAAATTAAAAGTATAACTCCTGGTATTACACCGGCAGCAAATGTTTTCGAGACAGGAACGTAAGTAAGAGCACTAAATAAAATTGCAGCATTTGATGGAGGTATTAAAGCTTCAAGAAGTGCAGCAGATGCTGCAAGAACAACAACAAATGGAGTAGGATAACCTTGTTCAATCATTTTGGGCATCATGATTGTTCCTACTGCAGTAATTGCGGCTAATATAGATCCACAGAATGCCGCAAAGAATCCCATCGCAATAACCATTGCAACACCTAGACCTCCTGGCCAATGTCCAACCAAAGTCGTTGCAAATCTTACAAGTCTAAGTGCTGCTCCACCTTTAAGCATTGCCATACCACTAAAAATAAATAATGGTACAGCTATAAGTACATGCTTTGTTAGAGCACCAAAAGATACCTGAATCAAAACAGACCAAGGAAGATTTAAACCACCAATAGCAGCTATAGAGCTCCCTAAACCAAACACTAAAAAAATAGGAACAGAAATTATTAGAGCAACCAAAGATAGTATAGATGCTAATGTAAACATTTAATTTTTTATTAAATTTATAACGTTATCGAATAGTAATTCTAATGAAGTTAAAGCTAATATTAAGAAACCAACAGGAAATGCTAAAAACATCCACCATATAGGAATGCTAATTTCAATCTCCATGACTTGACCTAAATTATAATACATGATTGTTGCATCAAGACCTGCTTTAAAGAAAATACATGCCGATATGAATGCAATCATATTTACAGTAAGAAATAAGATTTCCTTACTTTTTTTTTTGAGTAGAGGAGTTAAAAAATCAACTCTGATATGCTGCCCTTTCTTTAATAATGGACCTAATAATGGAAAGACTAACCAACTAACCAACACAGGTGGTAGCTCAATAAACCAAGCAAATCCAGTCCCAGTTATGAAACGTGTAGCTGCACTTAAAAACAATGCAGCAACCATTATAAAAATGATTAACATTGCGAGAGCTAAAGAAGCCGAAGCTAGATAATTATTAACTGCTCGCAATGTTTTCATTTTGTTAGACTAAGCAAATAACTTACTCTAATTATTTTTTGCGTACTCTTGTGCTGCTTTTAAGGCATCAGCATCAATCATCTTAGCCATAGCAGGCATAACTTTATCTTTCATTAACTTATCAAATTTTGCTTTCTCAGCTCCTGAAAGAGTTGTTACAACACCACCTCTATCTTGGAATTCTTTGAGAACAGTTTCACCATGATCCATAATTCTGTCTGTTGAAAGTGTTCCCACTTCTTTACCAACATCCACGATTATTTTCTGTAAATCAGCAGGCAAACTATTAAACCAAGTAGAGTTAGCCATTATGTACGCATCTGCATAATATTGGTAAGGTTTTTGTGCATATTTTAAAAATTCCCACCAACTATAAGCTTTTATACTTCCTGGAGGACTATTTATTGTATCAATCATACCAGACTGCAAAGCGTTGTATACTTCGCCAGTTTTTAAAGATACACGGTTCGCCCCAAGCGCATCCCACATAGGCTCCTCACTCTTAAGCAATCTTCTAGCCTTAAGACCTTTCATAGCATCAATTCCAGTTAATTCTCTTGCACTTGAAATTGACATTACTGGTCCAACCGGGTTGTACATGACTAAAGTAGAATTAGTTTTTTTTGTTAATTCTCCCCAAATCTCTTTTCCTTTAGCAGAATTTTGAAAAAAACCTCTTTGTTGTTCCCATGAATTGAATAATCCTGGAAAAGAGGCAACATTAAAGTTTTTATTGATTGGTGGAAAACTTACTACTCCAACAATACCTCCTAATTCAACAGCTCCTGATGTTACAGCACCCATAACCTCTCTAATTCCAAAAAGTTGTTTAGACGGATAAACTTCAATTTTTAGTTTCCCATTTGATCTTTTATTAACTTCATCTGCAAAAATTTGAGAATGTTTAGCACTGTGGTGCTTTGGACTCCAATGAACGGACAAACGTCCAACAATTTCTGCAAAAGCTGCAGTTGAAGAAACAACAAATGAAATTACCAATAAAAAACCAACAAAACTTTTTGATAAATTTTTTAATCTATTCATATTTTCCCTCTCTTTCTTTTAATAATCTTATTATTTTGATATTATTAAAACAATCAAAATAAAACTACATAAATTTGAATAATAAGACTCAAATGTTATATTAATTAGAACTATGAGTTATAAATTATCAAAAAGCATATTAGTGCTTTTTTTTGTACTTTTATTTTCAAATTATTCCTATGGTGAGACTAAAATTGACGAAGCCGTTGATAAAACTACAGACTTTTTAAAGTCAGTCTCAAAAAGAGGATTAAACAAAAGCCAAACAGCTGAATTTTTAAATAATTATGCAATTACTCTGAAAGATGAAAGAACCGATAGAGAAGTTACCTATATTTTTGATAGTGAGAGTTATAAAAGATATAAAAATGGCAACGTAATATCAGAAGATGGATGGAGATTTTCAAAATTGGGGGCCCTAAGGTTATTTAATGGTGATGTAAAACTTACCTGGAAAATAAAAATTGGAAAAGAAAATCTAATAGTCATTAAAACAAAATTTCAACCAATTGGAAAAGAATATCCTTTTACTTATAAATTAAAAAAATTATTTTTTGAAGAGATCAAATGAACCCAACAGATATTCTACTTAGTATCGCAATTGTTGGAATATACACTATTATTTATGTATATTTAAAATCTAAATATGATGATAACAAAATAATCATAAAGTTATTTGTTATTGGATTTATTTACGCAACGATAATAACTGGTATTCTTTATTATTTGATAAAATTTATATCTTCTTAAAATATAAATGAAACATAAATTAGAATTGATATATTTTAAAATGAGAGCTCTAGGTGAAGCTCCTCGTTTAATCTTTCATTATACTGAGATTGACTATGATGATGTTATGTCATGGGATTACTATGACAAAGAATGGTCAGATGTAAAACCTGAAATTCCTTTTAAACAGTTACCTATGTTGATAGTAGATAAAAAGCATAAAATTTGTCAAAGCATGGCAATTATGACTTTTGTTGAAAATTTAGCAGGTATTAACATTACTGACCCAATATTAAATGCTAAGGCAAATGCAATTATGCAAAGTGCACACGAGTTATTCATGCCACTTAATCCAACAGTTAATTTTGCAACTGGAGAAAAGTTTATAAAAAAAAGAGATGATATGATGCCTTTCTTAATATCAAGATTTGAGGATCTTGATAAAGCTATTAAAGAAAATGATAAAAAATTCTTTATTTTTGATGAACCAAGAGCATGTGATTTTGTAACGTTTCATCATTTAGATTTATCTAAATTGTTAGATCCGTCATTAATAAAAAAATTTCCTAGATTAGAAAAATTTCTTGAGGATATAATGTCTATCGATAGTGTTAAATTTTATTTAGAAAGTCGACCAGAATTAATTGATGTGAGTATAGAACCCAAACTAGTAATTGACGGAGTTCCACATCCAACAGGAGTAAAAAAAACTTAGTTTTTAAAATTGTTGATTGCGTTAAAGAAAATTTCTATTATAAATTATCGTAAATGATTGGCGGGGTAGCTCAGTTGGTTAGAGCGCGGGACTCATAAGCCCGAGGTCAGTGGTTCGATCCCACTTCCCGCTACCAATTTAATGGCCGGGAAAATCCATTAAATTTTCGACCTTATAACCATTATTTAAAAGGTTTTCACAACCACCTAAATCAAAAAGATTAATTACAAATATAAAAGCTGCAATCTTTCCTTTAGAAATTTCTATAAGTTTTGCAGCAGCCTCTGCGGTTCCTCCTGTTGCTATCAAATCATCTATTATTAATACTGAATCATTTTCTGAAATTGAATCTTTATGAACTTCTATTGTTGCTGTTCCATACTCAAGCTCAAAATCAACTGAATGTACATCAGCAGGTAGTTTATTTTTTTTTCTTAACATTATTAATGGTTTTTTTAAAATGTAAGAAACAGCGGATGCAAACACAAAACCACGTGACTCAATAGCTGCAATTTTATCTACTTTAAATTGTTTTGATCTTTCAACAATCTGATTAATTGTTGCCTCAAATGCAATCTCGTCTTTTATTAAAGTAGTTATGTCTCTAAATAAAATACCTTTTTTGGGATAATCTTGAATTGATCGAATATAATCTTTTAAATCCATAATAGTTATTTATAAATACAATATAATAACTTTTTACATGGCAAATAATAAATTAGCAATAATTGGTGGAAGCGGTCTATACGACGTAGAAGAGTTTAAAGAAAGAGAATTAATAGACTTAAACACACCTTGGGGAAAACCTTCAGACAAGATTTTAAAAACAAATTATCATGATAAAGAGATATATTTTTTACCAAGACATGGAAAGGGCCACTATATTTCACCATCAAACATAAATTTTAGAGCTAACATTGACTCATTAAAACAATTGGGTGTATCAGATATCGTATCAATATCTGCAGTTGGTTCACTTAAAGAAGACCTGCCGCCTGGTAAATTTGTAATTATTGACCAATTTATAGATAGAACTTTTGCAAGAAATAAAACTTTTTTTGACGACGAAATAGTTGCTCATGTATCAATGGCCCATCCAACTTCTAAAGGCTTGATGAATGCATGTGAAGAAGCAATTAAAAAAGAGGGAATAGATTATCAAAGAGGAGGGACTTATGTGGTAATGGAAGGTCCTCAATTTTCAACTTTGGCTGAGTCGAATCTTTACAGATCATGGAAAGCAGATGTAATTGGGATGACTAATATGCCAGAGGCTAAATTAGCAAGAGAAGCAGAAATTAGATATGCATCTGTTTCAATGGTGACAGATTATGATTGTTGGCATCCAGATCATGAAAACGTTGATGTTCAGCAAGTAATAAAAGTATTAATAGATAATGCTTCTAAAGCAAAAAGTATGATAAAAAATTTAATTGTAAATTTTGAAAATCATATTGATCCTAATGACCCAACAAACAATTGTTTAGATGTAGCAATTATTACTGCTCCAGAAAAAAGAACACAAAAAACAAAAGATAAACTAAAAACAGTAGCAGGAAGAGTTTTAAATAAGTGACAGCAAAACTATCTGATAAACAAATTTCAAAATATAAAAATGATGGTGTAATTTTAATTAAAGAAGCCTTCTTACCTTGGATTGAGAAACTCAAAAACGGATTTCAAAAAGTATTGAACAACCCAAGTCCATACGGAAGAGAAAATATTTCAAAACCACAGGAGGGAAGATTTTTTGAAGATTATTGTAACTGGGAAAGAATTGAGGAATTTAAAGATTTTATTTTTAATTCACCAGCAGCAGAAATTGTCGCTCAATCAACTCAATCTAGTAAAATTCAAGTGTTCCACGAACACATTTTCTTAAAGGAACCTGGAACAAAAAAGGAAACTCCATGGCATCAAGATCTTCCCTATTATTGTGTAGATGGAAATGATACAGGAAGTTTCTGGATACCATTAGATAATGTATCAAAAGATAACTGCCTGAAAGTTTTAAAAGGATCCCATAAGTTACCAATGCTAGTAAAGCCTACCAAATGGTCAAATGAATCTTCTTGGTATAGAAATAACAAGAACTTTATGAACATGCCAAATATAGATAAAAATAATATTTTTAGTACAGAGATGAATATAGGAGATGCAATATTATTTAATTTTAAAGTTTTACATTCATCTTCAGGAAATAGTGGCAAAAAAAGCCGTAAAGCTTTCTCTGTAAGATTTATTGGAGACGATGTAAGATACATTGATAGAAAAGGAGAAACTTCTCCACCTTTTGAAGGAATAGATTTAAATTCAGGAGATAAAATGAGAAAAGATTGGTTTCCTGTGGTTTGGGGTAATTAAATGAAAATAAAGGGAAAAAAATATAGAACAATTTGGTATGAAAATAATGTAGTAAAAATAATTGATCAAACCAAACTTCCACATCAGTTTATTATTAAAGATTTGAAGACAATAAAAGATGCAGTAAAAGCAATAAAAACTATGGAGGTAAGAGGAGCACCTCTTATTGGTGGAACTGCTGCTTATGGAATAGTATTGGCGATACAAGAAAATAAAAATTTAGATTTCATTAAAAAAAGTTCAGAAGAATTAGTTAATTCAAGACCTACAGCTATAAACTTACAATGGGCAATTCATAGAATGAATAATAAATTATCATTTGTGAAGTCTGATGAATTATTGGATGTGGCATTAAATGAAGCAAAATTAATATGTGATGAAGATGTCAAATTTTGTGAGAATATAGGATTTAATGGGCTTAAAATAATTGAGGAAATTTTTAATAAAAACAATAAAACTGTTAATATCTTAACTCACTGTAATGCTGGTTGGCTTGCAACTATAGATTGGGGGACAGCAACCTCACCAATTTATCAAGCACATAGAAAAGGAATACCAATTCATGTTTGGGTTGATGAGACAAGACCCAGAAACCAAGGTGCGAATTTAACATCATATGAATTAAATGAAGAGGGTATACCAAATACAATTATTACAGATAATACTGGAGGTATTTTAATGCAAAGAGGTGAAGTTGATATGTGTATAGTTGGAACTGACAGGACTTTATCAACTGGAGATGTATGTAATAAAATCGGTACCTATTTAAAAGCATTAGCAGCACATGATAATAATGTGCCCTTTTATGTGGCTTTACCAAGCTCCACAATTGATTGGGAAACTAAAGATTATAATAAGATACCTATTGAAGAAAGAAATTCTGAGGAGCTATCCCATATAGAGGGAAAAGACGATAAAAATAATATCAAGAGAGTTTTAATTTATCCTGAAAACAGTAAATCGATGAATTTAGCATTTGACATAACTCCAGCAAAATATGTAACAGGTTTAATTACAGAGAAAGGTATATGCCAGGCATCAACTGTCGGTTTAAAACAAATGTTTAACAAATAATGAATAAAGTTAAAAATATTTTATTTATAATGGCTGATCAACTAAGATTTGATTATCTTTCTTGTTATGGTCATCCGCACCTTAAAACACCTCACATAGACGCTTTAGCAAAAAAAGGAGTTATATTTGATTCAGCTTATGTCCAAGCTCCTGTTTGTGGCCCATCAAGAGCATCTTATTATACTGGAAGAACAGTATTTAGCCATGGATCAACTTGGAACCAAATACCTTTACCAATCGGTGAACTAACTATTGGAGATTATTTAAGGCAATCTGGAATTAGGGCTGGAGTCGTTGGTAAAACACATATGAGACCCGATATAGATGGTATGAATAGACTTGGAATTTTAAAAGATACAGAAATAGGTCTTACAGTTAGTGAACCAGGATTTGATCCTTATGAGAGAGATGACGGACTTCATCCTAATAACCACATTAAAAATTCAACTAAAAAACTATCTTACAATGACTGGTTAAACAAACTTGGATATGCGGGTGATAATCCTTGGGATAGTTGGGCAAATTCATCAGAGGATGAAAGTGGAAATATTTTGAGTGGATGGAGGTTAAGAAATTCAAATAAACCAGCAAGAGTTAAAGAAGAACATTCTGAAACTGCATTTATGACAAATAGATCAATGGAATTTATTCAAGAAAGTGGAGACAAGCCTTGGTTTTTACATTTATCATATATTAAACCTCATTGGCCATACATTGCTCCTGCTCCTTATCATAACATGTACTCCTCAAATCAATTTTACCCAGTTCATCGAAGTAATACCGAAAAAGAAATAGATCATCCAGTCTATAAAGCTTTCATGGAAAATAATATTTCAAAGACTTTTTCAAGAGAAGAAGTGAGAAATACTGTTCTTTCAGGATACATGGGATTGATAAAGCAAATAGATGATAATCTTGGGAGACTATTTAATTTTCTTGAAGAAAAAAATTATATGAATAATACAATGATAGTTTTTACATCAGATCATGGTGACTATCAGGGCGATCATTGGCTAGGAGAAAAAGAGCTTTTTCATGAACAAATTATTAAAGTTCCAATGATAATTTATGATCCAAGCAATTTGTCAGATAACAATAGGGGAGTTAGAGAAAAAAGATTTGTAGAGGCTATAGACTTGCTGCCTACTTTTTTAGACACTGTAGATAGCAAGGTAAGCAAACATCGCCTTGAGGGACAATCATTGTTACCAATTATTAGAGGAGATAAAGTTTCTAATTGGAAAGATAGTGTATTTAGTGAAATAGATTACTCATTTAACGAAGCAAGAAAAATTCTTAATATTGGAGCATCAGATGCAAGAGCATATATGGTTAGAAATAATAGATGGAAGTATATTTATTATAAAGGTTTCCCACCTCAATTATTTGATTTAAAAAATGATCCAGATGAATTCAATGATCTAGGGCAATCATCAGAATACAAAAAAATTATTGATAATATGAAGGATATATTACTTCAAAGAATTACAAATAGAAAAAACAGAGTTGCTGCAACAGATGAATTTGTTTTAAAAGAAAGAGATTATACAAAAGATGATGGAATTATGATAGGAGTCTGGTAATGAACCCTTTAATATTGTCACTAATTTGCTTAGTTTCAGTGGGAATATCTGCAAATTTAATAAAATTAATTCGTGGAAATAGAATTTTATTAATTATTTCTTTATTACCTTGTATATATATATTTATTTTTGGTTTGTACGCAACTTTAGGTCCAATGGATTTATATAAAGATGGTACCGATAATTTTTATGCTCAGAATCCAGGCAAAGAATTACCAATAGTTTTTGTTTTATTAAAATTCTATCAATATATTTTAATGATAGTAGGTGCAGTTTTTGGTTTTATTTATTTTAATTATATAAAAAAAATAAAAGATACTAGTGGGCCATCAGACTAGGCAAATATAAACAAATTGCAGGAAAAGCAATAATTAAAGCGAGCCTAATTACATCAGTCATTAAGAATGGAAGAGTCCCAAACCATATAGTTTGTAAAGGTGTTTTTTGCATTACACCTTTAATAACGAATAAATTCATTCCAACTGGAGGTGAAATCAATCCGAATTCAACAACTATTACTGCAAATATACCAAACCATACAGGATCAATCCCAGCATCAATAATCACTGGATAAAATACTGGAATAGTTAAAAACAACATCGCCAAAGAGTCCATTACAGTACCAAGAACTAAATAAATTGCACAAATTACTAAAATTATTCCTAATGGCGTAAGCTCAAGATAATTTATAAAATCAACAACCGCAAAAGGTAACTGTGTGACAGTTATAAGATAATTAAATATACTTGCTCCAATAACAATTAAATATAAAGAACCAACAGTTTTTATAGTGGTCCATAAAGCGTCTTTCAATAAACTTAAATTTAATTGACCTCTAAAAAAAATAAAAATCAAAACTAAAATTACACCTACTGCAGCACTTTCTGTTGCTGTAAAAAAACCTAAATAAAGTCCCCCCATCATGATTGCAAATATTAAAAAAATTGGAAAAACTTTTGATAATGCAGAAATTCTTTCCTTCAAAGGCATTTTTGTTCCATAACCACCTTGTGAGGGATAAATTAAAAGATAAATCCTAATAGCAATCATATACAGTACCACAGCTATTACTCCTGGTAGCAGTGCAGCAAAAAATAATTCTTGAACAGACTGTTCAGTTAAATAAGCATATATTACTAAAATTACACTCGGAGGAATTATGATTCCAAGCGTTCCACCAGATGCAATAGATCCGCTTATTAGAGCATCACTGTAACCATGTCTTCTCATTTCAGGACCTGCCATTTGAGACATTGTTGCAGCTGTTGCAATTGATGATCCACAAATCATTCCAAATCCAGCGCATGCCCCTACAGTAGACATCGCTAAACCACCTTTGTAATGGCCCACTATTGCATAAGCTGCGTCATATAAATTTCTTGATAAATTTGAACTGTTGGCAAGATTTCCCATTAGAACAAATAAAGGCAACACTGATAATGTATATTTTGAGACAGCATCAAAAGGAGCAGTTCCCAAAACAAATATTGCGGGGTCAAATCCCGAAATCATTGCAAAGCCAGTAAAACCAACAACTAACATTGCAATTCCTATTGGTACATTTAATACCATCAAAATTAATACAGCTGCAAAAGACAATCCACCATTAATTACAGCTTCTAATCCCATTATAAATTATCAGCCTCTGAATTACTTTTAAAAATAGTTTTGATAAACCATATGATGATAGCAAAAACACTTAACCACATCCCAATAGAGCATATGAAATAAAAAGGATAAAAATAAAGCTCTAGGTCAATCGTTACTCTTTGATTATTCATAAATTTATATGATGTCAAAGTAGTAGAGTACGCCATTAAAGACATAATCGATATCATTAAAACAAATTTTAAAATTACCAAATAAGTTTTAAATACACCCAAATTTAAATTATTTATAAAATCTGCCGAAACATTAGCATTTAAAAAAAATGCTCGTGGCATTGCAAGGAAAGCTACTAATGCCATTCCTATTTCAACTAACTCAATCGTACCTGTTACTGGTGAATTTAGAAAACGTCTTCCAAATACATCGCAAAAAGTTAATACAGCTAATAAAAATAAAATAAGACCCGAAGCTATTGCTGAATAATCAAAAACTCTACTGACTTTAGAAATCATAAAAATGTTGCTTCAAATTATTTAAACATTAACATATAAGTAGTCTCAAAAATAGAAAGTATTAATCATGAAATTTATTTCATTTAAACATAATGAACAAAATAAGTTTGGTATTATAAATAATAATAAAATTACAGACTTAACCGGAAAAGTATCTAATTCGAATACACTTAAAGATTTAATTTCAAATCAAGGAATAGAAGAAGCGAAATCTTATGCAACAGATAATCCAGGCAATATTAATGTCTCTGATATTGAATATTTACCATTAATTCCAAATCCTGGAAAAATTATTTGTGTAGGCTTAAATTATAGTGAACACGTTAAAGAAACCAACAGAACAGTTGAAGAAAATCCTGTAATTTTTCATCGATTTCCAGAAAGTCAAACTGCACACTTACAACCAATTCAAAGACCAGTTGTTTCACAAAGTTTAGATTTTGAAGGTGAGATGGCAGTAATTATGGGTGAAGGCGGCAAACATATAAAAACTGAGGATGCTTTAAAACATATAATTGGTTACTCATGTTATAATGAGAGTACTGTAAGAGAGTGGCAGAGACACACTAGACAATTTGGAATGGGTAAAAACTTTGAAAAAACAGGTAGTTTTGGTCCACATATGGTTTTAGCTGATGACATTAATGATTATAAAAATTTAACTATTGAAACAAGATTAAATGGTGAAGTGATGCAAAATGCAAAATTAAGTCAGCTTATTTTTGATATTCCAATTTTAATTTCTTATGTCTCCAAAGCAATGGCTTGGAGAGCTGGCGATGTACTTGTTACTGGTACGCCAGGTGGAGTAGGGTTTAAAAGAAATCCTCCGATATTTATGAAGCCTGGAGATAATGTTGAAATAGAAATTACAGAAATTGGCACTTTATCTAATACAATTAAGGATGAAATAATCTAATTTTCAAGTTAAACTTTCTAATAATTATTTATTAATTAAGAGGGGATTAACATGAAAAAAAAAATAATTGGTTTTGTTATAGGAATTTTTTCCTTAAGCATTATCAGCACGGCATCAGCTACAGAATTAAAGTTAGCAACTTTTGAACCACCAAAAGCATTTATTGCAAGTAAAATTTTAGCTGCTTGGGCAGATAGAGTAAACAAATGTTCGAATGGTGCTTTAAACGTAAAAATGTATGCAGGAGGAGTATTAGGAAGTCCTCCCAAACAATACGATATAGTAACTTCAGGAGTTGCAGATATATCTTGGACAGTTCTTGGATATATTGGTGGTCAATTTCCTTTAAGTTCAGTTGTAGAACTACCATTCTTAACCAAAACTTCAAAAGCTGGATCTAAAGCTTTAAATACTCTTTTTGAAGAAGGTTACCTAGATAAAGAAATGGCAGGAATTAAACTGATAGGTCTTCATTCGAATCCGGGATACCAAATCCACATGAAGGATACTAAAGTAGTTAAGCCTGCAGATTTTAAAGGAAAAAAAATGAGAGTTCCAAGCAAAATAGCTGGAACAATTCTTAAAACTTTAGGAGCAACTGGGGTAAAAGTACCAGCACCAGGAACTTCAGAGGCCTTAAATAAAGGTGTTATAGATGGTACACCTTTTCCATACACAGCAATTGGTTCATTTAGATTATTTGATGTTACTAAATATCATACAGAAGTTAACATCACTAATGCAACATTTGGATTAATAATGAATGAAGGGAAATATAACGGTCTTTCTTCAGCAGCAAAAGGATGTGTTGATAAACATTCTGGTCAATGGTTTGGCGACTGGGCATCTAATTTAATTGATACTCAGAATGCTAAGATGAGAGTCCAAGTAGAAAATACTCCAGGACACGAGATTACTGTTGCACCAGACTCAGTTTTAGCTGAATACAAAAAAATATTGGCTCCAATCGAATCAGACTGGTTAGCAGAAATGAAAGGCAAAGGTCTTGATGGAGATGCTGTATTAAAAAGAGCAAGAGAAGTAATTTCTAAAATAGACGGTTAAAAGTTTAATTCGGGCCCGCTAATTTCATAGCGGGCTCTTTAAAAATTTAGTATAATTATAAAATGGCAATAAAAGCTTTAAGCTATATTGGAGTTAACTCAGATAAATTTGAGGATTGGTCAGTATATTCTCAAAAATATCTAGGTATGCAACAGGTAGATCGTGGAAAAGATATTCTTTCATTTAGAATGGATGACCAAAAACAAAGGTTAACGATAACAGGTGATAAAGGTGATGGATTAGGATTTTTAGGCTGGGAAGTTGAAAGTAAGGAAGATATCGAAATTTTTGCAAATAAATTAGAAGATAATAAAATTGAAGTTAGTCATGGAAAGAAGTCCTTTGCAGACAAACGTTTTGTTGAGGATTTAATTTATTTTAATGATCCACAGGGAAATCGAATTGAACTTGTTTATAGACCTATGTTAGATACTGATCCTTTTAAACCCGGACGTCCAATATCTGGCTTTAAAACCGGCGCTTTAGGGATGGGTCACGCTGTTGTGCATGTCAAAAAAATTGACGATTTAATTCCATTTTATAAAGATGTCATGGGATTTAAAATAAGTGATTATAGCCATACCCCAATATCATTATGTTTTTTTCATGTAAATGGTAGACATCACAGCTTAGCTCTGTTTGGCTCCGGTGGTACTGGTTTCCATCATTTTATGGTTGAGTACAATAATTTAGATGACGTAGGTCAAGGTTATGATTTATTACAATATAAGGATAATGCGATTGCTTATACAATGGGACGGCATACTAATGATTATATGACTTCCTTTTATTCAATTACACCGTCTGGATTTTTTATTGAAAATGGATGGGGCGGAAGAATTATTGATCCAGAAACTTGGCAACCAATAGAAACATTTGAGGGGCCTAGTTTTTGGGGGCACGAAAGACTTTATTTACCAGATAATGAGAGAATGAAATTTAGAAATAAAAGACTTGAAACAGCTTCTCAAGGAAAACAAGCTCCATTGTTAATTGATTGTCCTTGGCTATATTCAAATATTAATAAAAAATAACAAACTAATTTTCAATGAGAGAATTTGATATCACAATCGTAGGATTAGGACCTGCTGGAGGAACTTTATCAAATCTTTTAGCAATGCATGGTTTTTCGATTTTAATTCTCGATAGAGAAAAAAGTTTTTATCCACTTCCTAGAGCAGTTCATTTTGATGATGAAATAATGAGAGTATTTCAAACAATAGGGATTACAAAAGAATTTTTGAGGCACACAATAATTAACAAGGGTACTAAATTTGTAAACTCTAAAGATAAAGTAATATTAGACTGGCCAAGACCAAAAAAAATTACAGATAATGGATGGTATCCAAGTTATAGATTTCATCAACCAGATTTAGAAAAACAACTTAGAAAAAAACTAAAAAATCATAAAAGAGTTTTTATTGAGCAAAATTCTGAAGTAAAAAAAATTATAAATACAAAAAATTATGTTGATATATCTTACTTAAATATAATAAATCACAAAAAATATAATGTAAGATCAAAATATTTGGTTGGTTGCGATGGTGCGAATTCTATAACCCGAAAGCAAATGAAAACAAAAATGGATAATTTAGGTTTTACACAGAAATGGGCTGTTGTAGATCTAATATTAAAAAAGAAAAAAAATAATTTACCAGATAGAACAATTCAATATTCAAATCCAAAACAACCAGCAACTTATTGTAGAAATGTTGGTAGAAGAAGAAGATGGGAGTTTGCAATAAAGAAAAATCAAAGTGATAAAAAAGTTTTGTCAGAAAATTATATTTGGAATTTCCTAAAGCCTTGGTTAAATAAAAGTGAGGCAATTATAGAAAGAAAAACAATCTATCAATTTAAATCTGCAATTGCTAGAAAATGGTACAAAGGGAGAGTTTTTATTGTTGGAGATGCTGCACATTTGATGCCACCTTTTATGGGACAAGGAATGTGCGCAGGTATAAGAGATGCATCTAACTTAGCATGGAAAATAGCAACATGCTTAAGATTTAAACATAATGATACTTTTTTAAAAACTTATCAAACAGAGAGATCGCAAAATGTAAAAGAGTATATTGAAACTACAATGAGGATGGGAGAGTTTGTGAACGCGGTTGAGTCTATACAAATTACAGACAATATTAGGTCTGATAATAAAGGAATTAAAAGTATGCAATCAATAAAACCTAAAATGGGAAAAGGTTTAGGCTTTATAAAAGACAAAAATAGAGGAAAAATATTTCCTCAATTTAAACTAAACAAAAGTAAAAGTTTAGACGAAAATTTTTCAAAAAAAGGGATTTTAATATTGTCTTCAGAAATCAGAAATAAGATTTCAAAAAATTATCCTTTTATTAATACAAAAAAATTTAAGAAACTATCAACCTATTTAAAAAATATTAATTCAAAGGCAATTTTAGTCAGACCTGATAGATTTATTTTGGGTTCAGCAAATTCAAATCATGAAATTAATTCACTGTTAAAAAAATATTCTACAATCCTAAGATAAATTAAAAATTTCATTCACTGCTTTAACCTTTGAATGGTTGTTTGGAGCAATCTCACCATTCGGCATAAACAAAGAATTTTCAAATCCAACTCTTATTTTCCCTCCTAAGCTTATTGCTTTTTTTAAACAGAATATTTCTTCTTTTGCAAAAGCACAAATTGCCCAGTCTAAATTAATATTATTATCTCTCATTTTTTTTAGAAACATCGGTATGTTTTCTGGATAGCTTATTTTACCTGAGTAATGTCCAATTACAAATAAACACCAGGCATCATCAATAGAAATTTCTGCTTTATTTAATAAATTTACGAGCAAATTTATATCCTCTGGATTATATAAAAGGTGTTGTATTTTAGTTCCAGACTCGGTCAAATATCTATATAATTTTATATCCTCATCTATTGGATCGCCTGAAGGTATCATTTCAGCTATACCAATTGATATTCCTGGTGGTGTAACATCATATGCAAGCTTCCTCATTTCATCTGGTGAATATTTACCAACTGCTTCACTAGTAACCTGAATATGCATTTTTGGAACTTGATGTTCTAATTCATTTAAAGCTTCTTTATAAAGCCCAGCATCTAAAACGTGTTCTCCTTTATCATTTCTTACATGTAAATGAATAGCTCCTGCTCCTGCTTCAAAACATTTTTTAGCTACTTCAACTGTTTCTTTAATTGTTAAAGGAACTTCTGGGTGATCTTTCTTGACTTTTCTTGCTCCATTCGGAGCAACCATTAATCTCGGTAATTTATCTGGTTGAAAAAAGGCCATAAATTCAA
The DNA here is from genome assembly GCA_003282205.1 of Pelagibacteraceae bacterium AG-337-G04. GTDB lineage: Bacteria > Pseudomonadota > Alphaproteobacteria > Pelagibacterales > Pelagibacteraceae > Pelagibacter. The sequence continues at coordinate 35,594 of QBZW01000006.1, read as the reverse complement.
TCTAATAAAAATAAAAAAATTAGTATACTTAAATAAAATGAATTCATCAAAAAAAGAAGTCATTAAATTTGCCAAAATGCTTAATGATAAAAAACTATCAGCATTAAGATCTGGTAATATCTCAATAAGATATAAAAATGGTTTTTTAATAACACCTTCAGGACAAAAGTACTCTTCACTAAAAGAAAAGGATATTGTTTTTATAAATCTTAATGGAGACTATAATAAAAATCAAAAACCATCTTCTGAATGGAGATTTCATCAAGATATATATATTTCAAAAAAAAAAGCCCTAGCAATCGTTCATTCTCACTCTACAAATGCAACAGCATTATCAACTCACAACAAGAAAATACCCCCATTCCACTATATGGTCGCCTTAGCGGGAGGTGTAGATATAAAGTGTGCAAAGTATGCAACTTATGGAACTAGAAAGTTGTCAAAAAATATTCTTAAAGCTTTAAAAAATAGATCAGCATGTTTAATTGCAAATCACGGACAAATTGCATTTGGACAAAGTCTACCAGACGCATTTGAACTTGCTGAAGAAGTTGACAATCTTGCTAAACAATATATCAAAGCTCTCGTTTTAGGACGACCAAAACTTTTAAGTTTAAATGAAATGAAAAAAGTTTTAACTAAAAGTAAAACGTATAAAAAAGGTTAGTATGACTACAAAAGTTGGTGAACATATTACACTTGATATTATAGGTACAAAAAAAGAGTATGATCCTGTTTTTTTTGAAAAATTAGTTTACAAGATTGCAAAAATTGCAAAAGTAAAAGTATTAGAAATTTCTAAATATAAATTTGAACCACAGGGATTTACTCTAGTTGCACTTCTTGCAGAAAGTCACATCAGCTTCCATACTTTTCCCGAAAAAGATATTATTAGTTTTGACTTTTTTACATGTGCAAAAATTTCACCCTCAGTAGCAATAAATGTTATTAAAGAAGAAATTGAACATAGTAGAATCGTTAAAAAAGAATTTAATAGAGATACGGTGGATCATTATCATGATATTTATAGCTCGCCAGGTTTAAAAAAATCATACGTAGTTAATAAAGTGTTAGAAAATTTTAAATCAAATGTTGGCCAGCATATTGAGATATTAGAATTAGAACAATTTGGAAAAGCATTATTTATAGACAATGAAATCCAAGTAGCAGAAAAAGATGAACACTTTTATAGTTCTACTTTTGTTAATGCTGGATTAAATTTAAACTCCAATAAGGAAAATGCCGCAATTATTGGTGGAGGTGATGGAGGTGTAGCAAGAGAGTGTATATCTAAAAACTTTGGTTTTATTGATTGGTATGAGTTAGACCCCGAAGTTGTTGAAGTCTGCGATAAGCATTTAGGTAGAATAGGTGAGAATGCTACAGAGAAAAACTCTGTAAAATGTGTGTGGGGAGATGCATTTGAGAGTATTAAATCTGTCAAAGATGATACATATGATCAAATATATGTTGATTTAAATGATGATCAATATTGCATCGATTTGGCTGCAAAAAATATGAATTCACTTGTAAGAATTTTAAAACCAAAAGGAGTTATTACTGCACAAGTGGGTAGCCAAGATAAAAAACCTAAACAAGTCGAAAGTTGGCTTAACGTATTTAATGAAAACTTTGGAAATACAAAATTATCAAGAGTTTACATTCCGAGCTTTGATTGTTCCTGGAACTTTTCATCTTCAATAAAACACTAATTTTCTTTTTAATTAACTAAATTTGTGAAATAATAATTATAATTATTTTGGAGGTAAAATGAATAAATTAAAAAAATTGGGATTAGGAATTATAATTTCCTTTTTCTTAGTATTAAGTGCAAATGCTGGCTCAATTAAGATTGGAACTGAGGGAGCTTATCCTCCTTGGAATTCTAAAGATGCAGCAGGCAACCTTAACGGATTTGAGGTTGATTTAGCCAATGCTTTGTGTGAAATAATGAAACATAATTGCACAATAGTTGAGCAAGATTGGGATGGAATGATCCCAGCTCTAACATCAAAAAAATTTGATGCAATAATGGCTGGAATGTCAATCACATCTGAAAGATTAAAAACTATAAATTTCTCTCAAGGTTATGCGGATGAAGTTGCATCCTTAGCTGTAATGAAAGGATCAAGCATTGAGAATATTAACACACCAGAGGGTATTAACCTTAATATCGGTGGTTCTGATGTTGACAAAGCACTTAAAACATTAACTAGTTCTTTATCGGGTAAAACTGTTTGTACACAAATAGGTACAATTCACCAAAATTTTTTAGAATCTGGTGACGTCGGTAATATAAATCTTAAAACTTATAAAACTCAAGATGAAGTTAACCTAGACTTGACAAATGGAAGATGCGATGTTGCTCTTGCGGCAGCAGTTGCATTCACTGATTATGCAGAAAAATCTGGAAAAGCAGTAGTTTTGACTGGTCCTACTTTCTCAGGTGGAGCATTTGGAAATGGTGTTGGAGTAGGAATCAGAAAAGGAGATTCTAAACTTCTTAATGATTTTAATGCAGCTATTGATAAAGCAAGAGATGAAGGAATTATAAGTAAACTAGCCATTAAATGGTTCGGTTTTGACGCTTCTATGTAAATAATTTTAGATATGGCGACTATAATATATAGTCGCCAATCTATATGGAACTACTTTCATTTGGAGATACGGGTTGGGGAGACGAACTCTTTTTTGCAACCCTAATGACAATTGCCGTATCAATTACAGCTATGGCAATAGGTTTTTTATTTGCTTTAATATTTACACCTTTAAAACTATCTAAAATTAAAACACTTAATATTATTGGAAATTGTTACACTACAATTATTAGAGGCGTTCCAGAGCTATTAATAATTTACCTATTATTTTTTGGTGGTACAGGAGCAGCAATGTATGTAGCTTCAATTTTTGGATATGATGGTTATATTGAATTAAATGCATTTATAACCGGTGCCCTTGCTATTGGTATTATTTCTGGAGCCTATTCAACTGAAGTTTTTAGAGGTGCTATTTTATCAATTGATAAAGGCCAATTTGAAGCCTCAAAAGTTTTAGGTATAAAAAAAAGTATTCAATTCTACAAAATTATTTTGCCTCAAATGTTGAGGTTATCAATCCCTAACCTTAGTAACGTTTGGCAAATAACTTTAAAAGATACTTCTTTAATTTCTGTTACAGGATTAGTCGAAATAATGAGACAATCTTATATTGCCGCTGGTTCAACTAGAGATCCTTTATTTTTTTATTCTATAGCAGCAGTCTTGTATTTAATACTTACTTACTTAAGCATGAATTTAATTAATAAATTAGAAATTAAATATAGTAAAGGATACTGATGGATATAAATTTAATGATTAGTATTTTTCCCAGCTTATTAAGTGGTGCAGTTATCACTCTTCAACTTTTAGCATCATCAATGTTTTTTGGTTTAATAATAGGTTTAATTTTTGCAATTTTAAGAATTAATAAAAATCCAATAATTAATAAGTTTGCCTATGCTTATTCTTATTTTTTTAGAGGAACACCTTTACTAGTTCAATTATATTTAATTTATTATGGATTAGCTAATATAGAGTTTTTAAGAAATTCATTTTTTTGGGTAATAATAAAAGAACCATATTGGTGTGCAATAATTGCATTTTCATTAAATACTGGGGCTTATACGTCCGAAATATTAAGATCAGCATTTCAGACAATTAAAAAAGGTTACATTGAAGCTGCTCAAAGTTTAGGTGTAACAAAAAAAATAACTTTTTACAGAATTCAATTGCCCATAGCTATAAAACAATCACTTCCAGCATATGGGAATGAAATAATATTAATGCTTAAAGGTACTTCACTTGCAAGTGTTATAACTATCATGGATTTAATGGGTGAAGCTAGAAAAGTAAATGTTTTAACGTTTAAACCTTTTGAGGCTTTTATTACAGCAGGAATAATTTATTTATTTATTACATTTATAATTCACAATATTATAAAGTTTTTAGAAAAAAAATACGGATTTCAAACATGAAAGTAGCCTGTATTCAATTATCAAGTGGGGAAGATTATAATAAAAATTTTAAAGAAATTGTAAATTATATTAATCAAGCCATTTTAAATAAAGCAGACTTAATAATTACACCAGAAACCTCTTCACTGATGTCTGCTGACAAAAATAATTTATTTAAATATTCATATGAAATGAAACATGATCCAATAATAAAAAAAGTAAAAATTATAGCTAAAACAAATAAGAAATGGATACTTCTTGGCTCAATGTGCATTAAAGAAAAAAGTAAATTAAGAAATAGATCTATTCTTATTGGACCTAAGGGTAGAATAAATGCCTATTACGATAAAATAAATATGTTTGATGTTAAAGTTTCAAAAAAAGAACAACATAGGGAAAGCAAAGTATTTAAGGCAGGTAATAAATTAGTATCTGCTAAATTACCCTGGGGAAAAATAGGTCTTTCAATTTGTTATGATTTAAGATTTCCAGAACTATATAGAAAATTGTCAAAAAGAAATCTAAGTTTTATAACTGTTCCATCTGCATTTACTAAAACAACTGGTCAAAGACATTGGTTAACTTTATTAAAAGCAAGAGCAATTGAAAACTTTTGTTATATTTTTGCACCTAATCAAACAGGAAAAAATACGATTAAAAGAGAAACTTTTGGACATTCAGTTATTATTTCGCCTGATGGTAAAATATTGGCTCTTAAGAGATTAGGAAAAGGAATTATTTATTCTAATATAAAACCAAAAATATCTATGGATTTAAGAAAAGTTATTCCAAGTATGCTTTAATAGTTTGTGTATTGTTTAATCTCTTTTATCTTTGAACCAGTTTTATTGTTTATTGCTAATTTAATTTTTGCTCTATCATCATTTAGAAAATGAACATCTCTCGATAGTTTTATGAAATTTTCACCAAAATCACTATTTTTTTCACACATTCTCTTATTATCTTCAATATCCCAAAGTTTTGCATTTATTGCCTTTAATTCTTTATAAAGTTTTTTTAATTCATCATTTAAATCCATGTTTTCATTTAATTGTTTTGTTAAAACTAGATATTCATCATTAATAAATATTAATTTATCTGAATCTTTAATTTTTTCTTTTTTGATTTCTAAAATTGAAATTTTATCTAAAAGTTCGCCAACAGATACTTCAACTAGAATTTTATTCATAAATAAACATAGTGTGTTAAGTTGTTTAAAATATGTCTAATATTCTTATAATCAAACATGGATCTTTAGGTGATATAGCCCAAGCTAGTGGTGCAATTCAAGATATTTCTGATTTTCACAAAGATGATAAAGTCTATTTATTAACATCAAAGCCTTACATTGATCTTTTCAAAAAAAATCCATATTTAGAGGACATAATTTTGGATAAGAGATTATCAAGGTTTAATCTGATTTATTTATTTAATCTCATGCGCAAATTAAAAAAATATAAATTTATAAAAGTTTTTGATTTACAAAATTCCTCAAGATCAAGCTTTTATAAAAGAATACTATTTCCAAGTGCAGATAATGTAATTTGGTCATCATCGGAAACTACTTTACCAAAGGATCAGTCAAAAGAGCAATTTGATAAAAATCCTGTTTTGGACAGATTTAAACATCAAATAGAAACATCTGGAGTTAGTTCTAGATACACTATGTTTCCTGATTTTAATTGGGCTTGTTCCAATATTGAAAATATAAAAAAAGAATTTGATTTAAATAAATACATAATTTTATTTCCTTTTTGCTCACCACATTTACAGACTAAAAAATGGCCTAATTACAATAAACTTATAGATTTAATTAGGGATAAATTTAAAGATGAGTATAAAATTATACTAGCCCCAGGTCCAAATGAAATTAATAAGACAAAAGAAATTAATGCAATTTCAATTTTAAAAGAAAACAAAGCTTTAGACATCTCTGAACTTGCTACATTAATAAAAGACAGTACTTTCGTTGTAGCAAATGATACTGGACCTGCACATATGGCTGCTCATTTAGGTGTAAAAGGAGTAGCTCTATTTGGTTCTCACACTACTGCATATAAAGTTAGTATAGAGAGAGAAAATTTTAAAGCTATCCAAGTAACAGATTTAAATAAATTGTCCCCTGAAAAAGTTTTTGAATATTTAATAAAATCTTTAAATTAATGGAAATAAATTTCCTTTTTTTTGTAAGTGTTGTTCCTGCAATAATTTTGTACGGTATTGCAAAGTCTGGCTTAGGAGGTTCAATATCACTAATATCAGTTCCATTGATGACAGTTGTAATGCCTTTACAGCAAGCTTTAGCAATTATTCTACCTATTTTAATTTTTTCAGACATGATTGCTGTTTACCGCTTTAGAAGAGAATTTAATTTTAGTATACTCAAGGTAATTGTCCCGTTTGCGGCAATAGGAATTATAATTGGCTCCTTTACATTCAATCATTTTTCAGAGGATTTACTAAAATTAATAGTTGGAATAATGGGATTTTTATTTACCGGACATTATTTTTTGTTTAAAAAAAAAAAGACTGTTCCGGTCAAGCAAAATTTTTTCAAGGGTGCAATTTGTTCATCTATTGCAGGATTTTCAAGTTTTTGTGTTCATGCTGGAGGTACTCCTACAAGTCTTTATTTACTTCCATTAAGATTAAAAAAAGAAATTTATGTTGGAACTAGAATCATCTTTTTTAGTTGTGTTAACTTAATAAAACTACCATTCTATATTTACCTATCAATGATGAACTTTGATACATTGTTTCAATCAGTATCCCTTTTTCCATTAGCTTTGATTGGAATATTTATTGGATATCAATTGCTCAAAATTATAGAAGAAAATTTGTTTTATAACATTATTTATGTTTTAATTCTTGTCAGTAGCACAAAGTTAATATTTGATTTTATTTAAATTTTGTCTTTTTAACTGAGTTGCTGCCAAATTTTTTAAGCAAAAAAGGTAAAAATGCCACAATTATTAATATTCTTAAAAAATGATGATAACTAACAAATATCGGGTCAATATTATAAGCAACGCTAATGACAACCATTTCATGAATTCCCCCCGGAGCAAAACTTAAAAAAGTTGGAATAAAATCAAATCCTAAGTAATGAAGAAAGTATGCCGTGGCCATAGCAACAAAAATCAATATAGAACAGACAATTATTCCATGAAAAATATAAAAGAATAATTCATTAAGCTTTAATCCATTTAATCTACTACCAAGAGCTGTGCCTAAAAAAATAAATGCTATATTTATTACTGTGTCTGGAAATCTAGAATTAACAAGCTCAAAAGTGTAAAATAAACCAGATAAAGCCATTGCCCCAACTAGTATAGGCGAAGGGATATTGAATTTTTTGAGTAATATTGAAAATAAATAACAAATAATTATTAGTAAAAATATTTCTAAAAAATATTTTAAATCGTAAACATTTTCATAATTATACCCTACGATTTCAGAGAAACCTAAATTACTAATAAATAATATAGGCACAAAACTTACAATAAATATAACTCTAGTAGCCTGGGGAATTAAAACTTTTTTATAATTTTCTTTTTTCCCATACTCTAAAAGTGCTGCAGCTATTGGAACAAATGCTCCAGGTAGAGCTGCAAGTGTTGCAATAAACTTATCAAATTTACAAACTTTAACAAAATAATATCCTGCTAAAATAGTGCTAACTATAGTACAAACAACCATTGCTAAAGACGAGAATATCCATAAATGAATTTTATATAATAAAGATACATTCAACGTCCCGCCTAAAATAATACCTACCATCAGAAAAACCGGATTAAGTAATTTTGTGGAGAATTCAATTTTAAAATTTGTAAAAGCAATACAGAGATTTAAACCTAAAGCACCTAGCAACCAAGGCAATGGAAGACCAATGAGAGTTCCAATGTAACCTCCAATTACTCCTATGATTAAAGCTTTATAACTAATGCTAAGCTCATTTAATAGACGTTTAAATGGTATCACGTTTAACATGTTAGTTGTAAATCCTCATTGACACTGAATTTTAATTTATGTTTAATAACTAATTATAATTATAATAGGAGATAAAATAATGAAACTAATTAAATCAATAATTTCGGTTTTATTCTCAGCAATTCTTATACTTTCAGCAACAACAACTAGCTCAATAGCAATTGATAAATTGCATTTTGTGATTGGTGGTGGTGCTGGTGGTGGTTGGGATGGAACTGCTAGAGGTACTGGAGAAGCTTTAACAAAAGCTGGTATGTTAAAAAGTGCATCATTTGAAAATATGTCAGGTGGTGGTGGTGGAAAAGCATTAGCTTATATGATAAATAATAAGCCTGCTAATACAGTCTTAGTTCAATCAACTCCACTAGTTTTAAGATCAATTACAAGACACAAAGGTTATGTAAGTGGCAGTGGAACTTTATCTTATAAAGATGTTGTGCCAATAGCTGGCGTCATTGGAGATTATGGTGCTATAGCAGTTGCAAAAAGTTCACCATATAAAAATTTTGAAGATGTAGTTAATGCATATAAAAAAGATGCAAGCTCAATTAAAATGGCTGGTGGATCAGTAAGAGGAAGTATGGACCATTTAATTGGTGCTTTAGCTTTCCAAGCTGCAGGTGCTAATCCAAATGATGTAGCATACATTCCTTATGATGCTGGAGGAAAAGCTTTAGCTGGACTTTTATCTGGTGAGACGCAAATTATCTCAACAGGTTTAGGTGAACTTATGGGCGCTAGAGACCAAGTAAGAATTATTGGTATTACAGCTCCTTCAAGAGTTTCAGATGCTCCAGATGCACCAACTCTAAAAGAACAAGGTTATGATGTACAATTTGTTAACTGGAGAGGTTTTTTTGGTCCTCCAGGAATGAGCAGTGCTGATAAATCTAAAATTGCTAAAATGTTAGGTGATGTACAAAAAACTTCTGAATGGGAAACAGTTAGAGCAAGAAATGCATGGGTTAATATTTATAATCCAGAGGGCAAGTTTGTATCTTTCTTAGAAAAACAAACTGAAGAAATGACAGCTCTTATGAAAAAATTAGGAGTTATATAATCTTTAACGATTATTAAATTAGAGCAGTGAATATAAATACTACAAAAGTTATATCACTGCTCTTTTTTATATTTTCAGCATTTTATTTATATACAGCATACCAAATTCAAGTTTTTGCATTTGATGAAAATGCACCTTTTAATGCAAGAACATTTCCAATTTATTTAGGATATGCAGGGCTTTTTTTCTCAGGATTAAAAGTAATTTTGCCAGAACCTAATACAATAAAAGTCCAGCATAAAAATTTAGAATACAAGAAAACAGGGATACTTATTTTAATTGCTATAATTTATGGAGCTACAATTTTAAAAGTTGGATATTTTTTAACTACTTCATTATTTCTATTTTCATCATATTATTTCTTGGGAGAAAGAAGATGGGTCTTAATGTTTCTATTGTCCTTTCCTTTCGTGGCAGCCTTTATGTATTTACTTCATGGTATTCTTGATATTTATTTAAGAGATCCATTTCTACAATCAATTGGAGTTATGGGATGATTGAAGGAATTTTAATTGGTTTAACAACAGCTCTCACTTTTCAAAATATCTTAATGGTGATGGTTGGTTGTTTTTTTGGAACAATAATTGGAATGCTGCCAGGACTTGGTCCAATGACTGCAATTGCTTTAATGATACCTATTACTTATGGTTTCGATCCTGCAACAGGTCTGATCCTGATGGCAGGTGTTTATTATGGAGCTGTTTTTGGAGGTTCAACATCATCAATATTATTAAATGCACCTGGCGTTCCAGGAACAGTTGCTACATCATTTGACGGTTATCCAATGGCCCAACAAGGTAAAGCAGGAAAAGCTTTAGCAATTGCTGCTTGGAGTTCATTTGCTGGTGGTACGTTATCGGCAATATATTTGTTATTTATGGCTCCAAGTTTATCTAAAGTAAGCTTATCATTTAGATCGCCAGATTATTTTGCTTTAATGATTTTAGGTTTAACAGCTATTGCTGCTTTTTCCTCAAAGGGGCAGTTTTTAAAAGCTATGATGATGGTTGTTCTAGGATTAATGTTAGCATCTGTTGGTCAAGATAGCTTATCTGATATTACAAGATTTACATTTAACAATATGAATTTAACAGATGGAATTAGTTTTGTTCTTGTTGTTATGGCAACTTTCGCAATGAGTGAGGCCTTAACCATAATCTTGAAAAAAAATGATCCAACAAGCGCCGCTAAGCAAGTATCATTAACAGAACTTGGTTCAATTAAAATTAACAAAGAAGAAAGAACCAAAATGTATAAGACAATTCCTAGATCTTCAATAATTGGTTTTTTAATTGGCGTATTACCAGGAGCAGGGGCTACTATTGCTTCTTTTTTAGCTTACGGAATGGAAAGAAATATTGTTAACGATGAAGAAAAAGAAAAATTTGGCAAAGGAAGTGTTAATGGTTTATCAGCTCCAGAAACAGCAAATAATGCAGCCTGTTCTGGGTCATTTGTACCTATGCTTACTTTAGGTATACCTGGAAGTGGTACCACTGCGGTTATGTTGGGAGCTTTATTAGGATTTGGTGTCCAGCCTGGTCCAAGACTGTATATGACTAATCCAGAAATATTTTGGTCGATCATTATGTCTATGTACATAGGAATGGTAATCTTATTAATTTTGAATTTACCTCTTATTCCTTATATAGCTAGAATTCTAGCAGTGCCAAAAAATTATCTAATACCTTTAATCCTATTTTTTTCTATTACTGGAATTTATGTAATGTCATTTAATAACTTTGATATTTATTTAATGATTGGAATTGCAGTTGTTGCAACATTTTTAAGACTATATGATTTTCCTATGCCACCTCTAATACTAGCTTTTGTTTTAGGAGGATTAATGGAAGAAAATTTGAGACGATCTTTGCTATTAAGTAACGGATCATGGGAGTTTCTTTGGGACAGAACACTTACTTTATGTATTCTTTTAACAACTATTTTAATAGTTGTATGGCATTTTTATAAAACTATAATAAAAAAATGATATCTAGAAGACAATTTTTAAAAACTTCACTATCAGCATTAGCATTTACAGCAATACCAAAAATTTCATTTTCACAATCAAATCCAGATGTTGTTGTTATTGGAGGCGGTTCCTCAGGATTATCAGTCACAGCTGAGCTTATGAAAAAAGGAAAATCTGTATTATGTGTTGATGCTATGAGTAGGAAAGGTGGACGATGTTTCACAAATACATCGATATTTGGTGTCCCTTATGATCTTGGAGCTCATTGGTTACATAATTTTAATCATAATCAAATTGCAAAATATGGAAAAAAACAAAAAGATATATTTGATGTTTATAGAGATCCAGACAAAGTCATGATTTATGATGGTCAAAAAAAAGTAAAAGGAATGAAACTTTATGGAATGTATAAAAAATTAGGAAACCTTAAAAGTAAAACAAAAGAGGATATTCCCGTAAGTAATAAAGTGAAAGAAAAATGGTTAGAAAATGAGTGGTTTGCTACTGCGCATCATTTAAGATTCTTATGTGAGTCTGGAAAAGAAATTTATAAATATACAGCTGCCGATGGAAAACTTAATTGGGAAAGCTATGGAGAAGGCAGTCAAGGTGGTGACGGCTTTGTTAAACAAGGATATGGAGCTTTACTTGCTCATTATAGACAAAATGTGCCTGTTCAACTTCAAACAACCGTTAATGAAGTTAAATGGGATGGCAGTGGTGTTAAGGTAATTACAAACAAAGGAACCATAAGTGCCAAAGCTTGCGTTATAACAGTATCAACCTCAGCATTTAATTCAGGAAAAATCAAATTTACTCCAGCACTACCTCTTGAAAAGTATGAGGCTTATGATGCATTTGCCTGCTCACTTTATAATCACGTAACATTACAGTTAACGGAAGATTTTTATAAAGAATATAAGGTAAAACCAGACATGTATTTTAGCACTAAGATTAAAACCAAAGGATTGAAATCCCCCGAGGGATATTGCTCAACAATGAATTTACATGATTCTAAAATATCATATTTTGATGTGGGAGGAGAATTTGCAAAAGATTTAGAAAAAGAAGGTAGTAAGGCTGGTGTAGATTTTGTTTTACAAACCTTAAGAGATACTTTTGGATCTGACTTTGATAAATTTTATGTAAAGGGACATATGACGAGTTGGGGAAAAAATCCATTTGTCTTGGGTTCCTGGGCTTCTGCAACTCCAGGAAAGGCCGATTTAAGAAAGAATATTAAAACTTCAGTTGCAGACAAACTTTTTTTTGCAGGAGAAGCTACAGCAAAAAATTATGGAACAGTCCACGGAGCTGATAGAAGCGGTGCAAGAGTAGCAAAAGAAGTTTTAAATTTTGTTTGATTATTTAATAAGCGTATATTTTGTCTGCAAGCCCATAGCATAAAATTGCACTAGTAGCAGAGAAAAATATAGGAGCAATAATTCCTTCTCTGGATTTCTCTGGGGACTTGATGCCAGTTTTATCTATTAGAATAGAATAAGAATTTACCAAATATATACATAAATTCGTTAAGAAAACTAAATTAAAAAATGATCCTGCAGCAACAACACCATTTCTTCTTAAAAACAATATATAAAGAGCCATAATTACTTGTCCTAAAAACATTGCTCCAACAAATCTCACAATTGTAAATGCAGTATCATCTATTTCAAACTTTGTACAAAATTTCCTAGTCTGAAAGATTGTTTGGTATGCATAAGCACCAATACCAATGAAGTGCACTAAGAATATAAGCAAATACCAAATATTATTAAATTTATCTATCACGAATAAATTTTATAAGATTTTCTTATATTTTTCAATTACCTTGTCCCAAAGAAAATTTACCGAATTATTTTTTGCTTCTTTTCCATATTCTAAATATTTATTTTCTTTAAAGAGATTGTCTATGCTTGAGTAAATATCATCTAGTTGATTACCATCACATATCAAGCCAGTTTTTTCATGAATTATAGCATCTGAAGCTCCTCCATCTTTACCACCAATTGAAGGAATGCCATATTGAGCAGCTTCAATATAAGCTATACCAAAACCTTCCACAGATTTTTTGTGAATTATAGATGGCATTACAAAAATATCTGATTTAGCAATAAGAGCATTTTTTAAATCTACTGGTATATCTTTTAAGAAAGTGACTTGATCCTCTAATTTAAGCTCTACAACTAATTTTTTTAATTTTTCCTCTTCATCTCCATAACCAACGCAGGTATAATTAATATTTGGATAAATTTCTTTTAAGTTTCTTACTGCCATAATTACTTTTTCATGATTTTTTCTTTTATCAAATCTTGAAACTGTAATTAGTTTATTTTTTTTACCTTTTAATATTTCTTCAGCTTCATCTAAATATTTTTTTGGAATTTCAACTACTGGATCAATTCCTGGATTTATAACAACTATTTTTTTTTCTTCTAATCCTAGATCTATAGCTAAGTTTTTTGTGTAATTTGAATTGGCAACTACATAATCAACATTGTTTAAAACTGATAAGGCTTTTTTATTTAATCCAGAACCTTTTGGATGATTTATTTCCTTTGAATGAATTAAACAAATTTTTTTTTTATTTGTTTTAACTAGCTCTAAACTTTTCCAATGATCAGCAATTAAACATTCTATATTTTTATTATTTGCAAGATAGTCATTGATTAAATAAGATTTTCGATATTTTCTAATGAGCTTCATTCCACTTACTCTTTCTATTGAAAATGAAACTGATTTATCAAACTCTTCGTGATTTTCATGATAATCTGCAAAAACTTTTATAAGTTTTAGTTTTGATAGAGATCTCGCAAGTCCCCACATTAGGTTTTGCATACCCCCTAATTCAGGTGGAAAGGATCTAGTTATGACTAAATACATAGGTTATTAAAACCATTTAATACTGCAGCCCATGCTAGGAAATTGTTCCTTTGGACCATTATTAGATTGTGCAATCATTTTCATAGCTTTTTTAAGCTCACTATCACCAGTCTCAATAGGCTTTAAATTTTTTAATTCTCTAATTCTTCCTCTGTATTGTAGCTCAAGGTCTTTGTTGTAACCAAAAAAATCAGGTGTGCAAACTGCACTATATGCTTTTGCTACTTCTTGAGTTTCATCAATTACATATGGAAAATTAAAATCATAATTTTTTGAAAATTTAACCATATTATCAAATGAGTCTTCCTCATATCTTTTTGGATCATTTGACATTATTGCTATGGATTTAATTCCATCATTTTCTAACTCTTTGCAATCTTCGACAATATTTTTTATAACTCCTAAAACATAAGGACAGTGATTACAGATAAACATTATAAGTGTTCCATTTTCTCCCTTCACATCATTTAAGGAAACTATTTTATTATCTATAGATTTAAGTTCAAAGTTATAAGCTTTTTTGCCGAAGTCACATATTGGTGTTTTAGTTAATGCCATGATAAAAGACCTTATAATTTATGTTTTACGATTTAAAAGATAAAAAACCAAAAAACCTTGGCGAAAATTGGGTAGCACCTAACGCTGTTATAATAGGTGATGTAACATTAGAAAAAAACTCTAGTGTTTGGTTTAATGCAACATTAAGAGGAGATATTGAAAACATTCATTTAGGTGAAGGATCAAACGTTCAAGATGGAAGTGTTTTACATACGGACCCAGGTTATCCATTAAAAATTGGAAAGAATGTAACTATAGGTCATTTGGTAATGCTCCATGGTTGTACAATTGATGACAACTCTTTAATTGGAATAGGGGCTGTTGTACTTAATAAAGCCAAAATTGGAAAGAATTGTATTATTGGTGCAAAATCATTAATTACAGAGAACAAGGAAATTCCTGATAACTCGTTAGTAATGGGTTCACCTGGAAAAATTATTCGTCAGTTAACTGATGATGAAATTGAAGCAGTAAAACAAAATGCTATTAGATATCAAGAAAACTGGAAAAAATATTCAAAATCTATATTTTAAAAAAATGAAAAAAATTAAAAAGAAAAGAACTTGGTGCACATATAATTTATATAAAGATTTCAAAAATTTCTAGAGATGAAATTAATCCTGATAATTTTAATAGCTTTATTTTCAACTAATATTTTTGCAGACGATGAGCGTAAATGCATAAATGAAACTGGATTTGTTGACGATAAATTTAATTTTAGCAAAACTATAAAATTTGAAGATCCAGAAAATACTCTAATTTTCATGTTTCATCATGGCGGAGCTGCTGATAAGGCAAGTAAATCTGACTGTGTCTTTACTGAAAAATATATAAAAAATGCAATTAAACTAACAAAAGAAGATTTTGGAACAAAATACAGTTATCTTTATGTAGTTAACACAAAACCATTGTATGGAGACGCTTATAAAGATAGGAAAAATAAAACTAAATGGAAAGCTTTTCCTGTAGGTGAATATCCTGGAAAAACAAAAATAGAAAAAAAAATCGATTTAATAAATGAAATTAACGAAAACTTTTATTCACAAGGTATCAAACCTAAAAACATAATCATGACAGGACAATCTAATGGAGGTTATGCATCTCTTTTGTATACAGCAAGACATCCTGACAAAGTTAGAGGTGCTATCGCTTATCATCCTGCCTGTTGTGGCAAGTTAACAAAGTACGATATTGCAACAGAGAAAGGAAGAAAAAAATGGCTCAAAAATGAAAATTGGAAATGCCCTATTAAAGAAAAAGGTAAGTATCCTTGTGCTGAAGCATTCTGGATATTTAGATCAAAAATCATTGATGAAATTCAAAGTAATAAAAATCTTAAAGCTGTAGTGATACATAACAATGATGACCCTTATGACGGAGAGCATAGTGAATGGTTAAAAGAAATAAAAACTATTAAATTTATTGAAACACCTGGAAAAAAGGACAATTGGAAAATAAATGGAAAATCTTGTAAAAGTTGGACTCCTTTTGGACATCATGTAAACTCAAGTCCATGTATGAGTGAATATTTTCCAGAAATAGTAAAATATTTTAAATGAAAAAGATTTTCATTAGCTTAATAATTTTAACTTTATTTCCTCAATTCTCTCACGCATTCGAAAAATTTATACCTTTAGAGTTATTTACGGGTGGTAAAATTAGAAATGATACCGAAATTAAATTTACAAAAGCTAATTTGGTATTTGGTGAAAAGAAAAAAAAGAAAATTGTAGGCCCTGAGAACTGGAACCATCCAGATACTGGTGAAAAAATTAAAGTTTATAAAAGAACAAGAAAAGGACAAAGTGGACTTAAAACTCAGCTATTCACCATAACAAATGACGGACAATGCATTGGTAGAATTTGGGATAGTAGGCGTGGTGGAAGAGTAATTAAAAATGGATGTAAATTTCCTTTAGGAGTTTGGAAAGAAGGAGAAACTAGATCTTTCGAAGGATCTTCTGGAGGCAAACCTAGAAAAATTGAATTAACAATTTTAAAATTAGGAAAAAAACAAAATAGCGGTATTAAATTTAATTGGAAATTATATAATATGAAAAATGGAAAATTAATGGATGATAACGATTATACTTTTACCCCAGGAAAAGCGATGATAGAATTAAATGATAAAAATATATCTAAATGATTAAAATACTAATAATAGTTCTCTCCTTATTTTCAAATGCTGTTTTTGCATCAGATGAAAAACCAGGTAGGTTTTTTGAAGATCAACCAGATGTGACAGATGATTATCAAATTCATTTTAATTATGTTTTAGCAAAAGATAGTGAGGATAGAGAATGGGATATCAATGGGAAAATGGAAGAAATTATCTTGATGATGAATGAATGGATGGAAATTTCTACTAGTAAGAATAAAAAAAGTGACGGGGTTTCTCGAAAATATAAGTTAGATTACAGATCAGATGGAAAGTTAGATATTACTTTTGTAAGATTGGATAAAAATTTTAAAGATCTTCATAAATGGGCAAATAATGACATAACGCCATTCTTATATAAAAAAAAAGGTCAAACAAATAATAAAAAAATGTATTTTAATTTCGCTGATATCGGTAGTGTCGATGGTGGAGAGGCAGGAGTAGGATTTGGTTCAATATTCTTAAGAAATAAATCTGTTAGAACTGACAAGAGAAAGGCTGCAATTGCATTACATGAATTACTTCATACCCAAGGGATGGGAACAAATTGTATACCAGGGATAAAAAATAATCATTATACAAATAGAGACTTAAGGACAATGTTAAATTCAGTAGATCCTAGTAGTCCTAAAATTGGAAAAATTTACGCGCACGATATAGATATGTGTCCACAATTTATGGACTCGGTTTACCTAACACCAACGAAAGAAGATCCATATGATCCATATAAAGTATTTTGTTTATTTGAGCTTGGTAAATATAAACACCCGAAATATTTAAAGATCATAAATAAATTAAAAAAAGCTGGAAAATATAGTTGGAAGACAAGATTTGGACCGAGTTGTTCAACCAGAGATTGGACAAAAGATAATCAAGGTTATTATTTACACGGCGTAGATGGGAATATTTTAGATAAAGTAAAATATTAATCAAACAAATTAAATAAAATGAAAAAAATTTTTTTAATTTTTACATTCTTAATTATTAATGTGTTGTTTAGTGGGAATGCCTATGCAGGTATTAATGAG
This sequence comes from Pelagibacteraceae bacterium AG-337-G04, assembly GCA_003282205.1. Taxonomy (GTDB): domain Bacteria; phylum Pseudomonadota; class Alphaproteobacteria; order Pelagibacterales; family Pelagibacteraceae; genus Pelagibacter. The sequence continues at coordinate 17,954 of QBZW01000006.1, read as the reverse complement.
CCAGGAGTAACATTTATAGGAGAGTGTGATGGAGCATTTAACCATTATCACAAAAAACATATAAAAAAATCACTTAAACTAATTAAAGAAAAAAAAACAAACTTTGTTCTCTATGCTAGTTGTGATTCTGGTAGATATTCCTATGCTTATAATGAAGGTAAAGATTTAGAAAAACTTCATAAGAAAACATATAAAAAATGCATGAAATATTCAAAGAAAAATACTGGTGGCAAAGAATGTTATTTGTATGCAGTTAATGAAAAAATTGTTTGGAAATATGACTATGCTAAAGCATCGGCTGCATTAGAAACAAAAATGGCAGAAACAAAAATGCTAAAGGAAAAAAATGCAAAGATGGATAAAAAACCAGGAAGATTTTTTGAGGATCAACCTGATATAAATGATGATTATCAAATTCATTTCATTTACATGCTTACAGCTAGTGATAAAGATAATGAGTTAGATATTAATGGTAAAATAGAAGAGTATGCAGACACAATTAATGCTCTTGTTGAAAAGTATAGTAAAAAAACAAAAGGATCTTCTGGTGCAAAAAAGTATAAGTACGATTATCGAAAAGATGGAAAATTAGATGTTACTTTCATAAGATTAGATAAAAAAAGAAATGAACTACATAAACATATAAATAACAATTATCGTGGTTACCTTTGGTTAAATGGATTTAATAATCCTAAAAAAGTTTATTTTACTTTTGCTGATGTAACGAGCACTGATGGAGGAGAAGGTGGAGTAGGAATGGCATCAATGTTTCTTAAAAATAAATATAATAAAAATAAAAGTGACATGCTTAGGACAGCAGTTCACGAAATGCATCATGCAATGGGAGGAGGTTATGCATGTGTCCCAGGAATGAATAAAAAAGCCCATTTTTCAAGTGGTCAAGATACTCCTGTTAAACAAATGTTTTTTGGAAAAGCTTATGTTCATGATGTAGAAGGATGTCCAAAAGGTGAAGATAGTGTTTATTTAGCACCAACGTCAAAAGATCCTTACGATCCATTTAAACTTATATGTTTGAATGACTGGGGAAAATATAATCATAAAAAACTTGTTGAACTTAGAGAAAAACAGTTAAGTGATCTTAAAAAAGGTAAGTGGAATTATAGAAACGGTGGATCTGGTTGTAAGTTTAATTATTGGGACAGAGGTAATTCCGGGGTTATGAAATTATTTAATAACGAAGAGGCTAATAAAGCGTATAATTGAAATCCATAAGATCATCAAATATTAAATGAAAAAAATATTTATAATTTTTATCACTTTAGTTTTTTATTCTACTTCAGTAGTTGCTGTAGAAAAATTTGAGTTTAGATACAATATTCATGAAAATTTACCAAAAAAATGGGTAACCGAATTCAATAATATAATGAATGTTTTACAAGAAGTTCTACCTATCCAGATAAATATGAATGATTATCTCAGAAGTCCAGGAATGGATATCTATGCTTGGAAAAGTACAAAAAATCCATTTCCAGAATTTAGGAATAATATGAGAGGGTCAAGTATTTCTGGTGATGGTTCAACTAGATGGATGCAATTAGAAATAAAAAGTGAAGAATTAGCAAAAAAATATATACACCGATACTCTGTTATTGCTCATGAGTATTTTCATATTTATCAAATATCACTTTCAGAAAATAAACTATCAGATAGAGACTCACCAAAATGGTTAACTGAGGGAGGAGCAAAAGTTTTTGAAGAAATGTATGTGAAACAATATTATGGAAAAGACAGTTTAAAAAATGATCTTCAAAGAACCAAAATGTGGAGTAAAAAGGTTTTAAAAGAACCTAGCCTTTACGAAAAACACAAAACATCAAATAAAAGAGGAATGGATGGCAATTATACTGGTTCTGCCTTCATGGTGCTAGTATTAGTAAATGAACTGGAGAAAAATAATATTTCTGAACAACAAGCTTTTAAATTAGTTTTTAGAGATTTTTGGATTGAGAGATCAAAGCACAGAAAATGGGAAAAAGCTTTTGAGCAGACTTTTGGAATGAGTCATGATGAATTTTACGAAAGATTAAGTAAATATAAAAGAGGTCGCTTAAAAAATATCTTACCAAGCAAGAACTTAAAAATTCAAGATATTTTTAGTTAATGAAAAATATTTTAATTTGTATTTTTTTTTTTCTTTCCTTTTTACTTTCTTCTAAGTCTTTTGCTATAGAGCAATCAAAAATTGAAAATAAGAAAATTTCGGATCTTCCAGTTTTTATTACGTCTATAGAAAATATTAACGCAAATTTAATTGGTATAATCGGTGGTAAAGGTATGAAAAACGAAATAGGAAAATCAAAAAATTTTTTAAAACGATATAAAGATAACTTTGTTGAAAAAGGTATCGCTTTTTATCTATTTCCCAATGCTAATTCTGGCATAAAAGCATCATATCCAAGAAGAATAAGTGAAGATAGAATAGGAAGACTTAATGAATTAGTAAAATATATAAGTAAACTAAACGACAAACCAATATTCATAATAGGTTTTAGCAGGGGGGCGGTAGATGCTGGTTTTTATGCAAAAAAATATCCAAAAAGTATCTCAGGAATAATTTTAGCATCTGGAATTTATAAAAATGACTCTAATAAAGCTAAGAATTTTTCAATGGAAAAAATTATTGGGAAAAAGATTAAAGTTGATACTTTAGTTGTTCATCATGAAAAAGATCTATGTAGTGTTACTAAATATAAGTATGCTAAATCTTTTTTTAAGAAGCTAAAAGCACCAAAAAAAAATTTACTTAATTATACTGGGGGCACTGGGACAGGAAGAGAATGTGGCCCTTATCATCATCATGGTTTTGAAGGAATAGAATTAAAAGTTGCAAATGATATTGCAAAGTGGATTAATCAATAATAAAGCTTTAAGATAAAAATCTATGAAAAAAATATTTATAATATTAATTTCTTTAATTTTAATAATTTCAAATGCATATGCTGATAAATGCTATGATAGCGACACAACTCCAATAATTTTAGATAGCGATAAAAAACTGGGTAGATTTTTTGAAGATCAACCAGATGTTAATGATGATTTCCAAGTTCATATTGTTTACACTTTATTGAAGGATTCTAAAGATAAAGAAGGGGATATTAATGGAGATTTAGAAAAATGGGTAGAAATTGCCGATGATTGGATTTTTAAGAAAACTGCTAAAGCAAATAAAAAATCAAATTTTAATGGTGGTGAAGGTCAGAAATTAAAATGGGATAGACGTGAAGACGGAAAGCTGGATATTACATTTCTTAGAGTTAACAGAACCAAAAAAGATATGAAAAAATCTAAATGGGGAAGTTGTGCAAATGTATTTGGAAGATCTATAATTAACAATGGCATGAATAATCCTAAAAAAATTTATTTTAACTTTGGAGACTTTAGTTATAAAGATTGGCCATTTTCTGGTGGTTTTCCAATATTCAATGTATTTTCTAAACATCAAAAAAAATGGCCACTTAATAATAAAGAGGTTGGATATTTTATTTTACACGAGGTTTTACATGCTATGGGAGGAATTTATACATGTGCACAAAATTATATTGAAGGACATAATACTAAAAAAACAAAAGACATGATGAGCAGGTCAGGCGACGGAACAAATCACACTTTAGATCCAAAGAATGATGATTATTGGGGTCATAATATTGAAAGTTGTCCAGATATGCAAGATAGTGTTTACTTTACACCCACGTCAGATACTCCCTTTGATCCATTTGAAGTTACTTGCCTTTCAAAAGATAAATGGAAAGTTACTAAACATGATTATAAAAAATTTGAACCTGAAGAAGGTATTGGATATCAATGTTTTTATGCTAGACGAGATGTCACTGCATCTTGGGAGGATGAGTTAGACATCTATCAGGAAAACTAATTTAGCTAAAAAGTAAATCATTAACAGAATAAATAATTAATCCTAAAATAATTATAAAAAATACCACAAATGCGATCTGCTCACTAATTTTCTTAGTAACTTTGGTTTCGCCTTTTTTAAATTTTCTTATTTGAAATATTCCAAACCTCATTACAGCTAAGCCACCTAAAACGAGAGCTACAGCAATGATAAATCCACTTATCATTGCTATGGAACTAACCAGTTATTTTTACTATGTAGAATATCTAATTTTGCTCTTCTATGGCCTTTTGCTGCAAGATAAAGCCACTCAATACTTTCAATGTTGCATTGAATTACAGTAAAGTTTTTATAGCCATCCTCACTTTGTTCCATTGTAAAACCAGACTTTTCAATTTCTTCACTTAAACCTGAGCTTGGCTCATCCATTTTTGTACCTGGACCATTATTTACTAAATAACATTTACGACTAATATGAGCTGTTTTTGACCATGATTGTTCTGTGATTTCATTGTCATGATTGACAATACATTTTACTTTTACTCTAAGTTGAATCTTTTCTTCTTTGTCATAGAATATAAGCGCTGCACTACTATTTTTTTTTAATTTTGGAATTTTATCAGATCTAATATCACTATGAAACTGAAGAAGATTATTTGATTGATCTGATTTTCTAAGAACTACTATTCTTCCATCAAAGTCTGATTGATCTCCACAAATAAATACTGGAATTCGAAAAGGTGATGATCTATTGGTAACTGCATCATCAAGCATTGACCATATTTTTTTCTTTATTTCAGAGAAGTCCTCATAGTATGGGACGGTATTTGACATTGGTTTATTATTTTTTTTTAAGTCTAGCAATCAGACTAGAGCTATCCCAACGATTACCACCCATTTTTTGAACGTCGGCGTAATAATTATCTACTATTTCTGTTATTGGTACAGGTGAACCATTTCTTTTTGCTTCTTCAATAACAATCTTTAAATCTTTTCTCATCCAATCAACTGCAAATCCATAATCAAATTTATCTTCAACCATGGTTTTATATCTATTTTCCATCTGCCAAGATTGAGCAGCTCCTTTTGATATTGTTTCCATTACTTTATCAATATCTAAACCAGCATTTATTCCAAAGTTAATAGCCTCAGATAATCCTTGAACAACTCCTGCTATACACATTTGATTCATCATTTTGGTTAGTTGACCGCTTCCTGATGGACCAATTAATTTTACTTTTTTGCTATAGCAATCAATTACTGGTTCAGCTTTTTTAAAAACTTCTTCATCACCTCCGACCATAACTGTTAAAATTCCACCTTCAGCACCAGATTGACCTCCAGAAATTGGGGCATCTAAAAATGCAAATCCTTTTTCTTTGGCACTTTTATAAAGTTCTCTGGATACTTCTGCTGATACTGTTGAATTATCTACATAGATCGAACCTTCTTTAGCACTATGATATAAACCATTTTCACCCAAAGTTACTTGTTTCAAATCTTCGTCATTACCTACACAAGTAAAAATAAAATCAGCACCTTCTGCAGCTTCTTTTGGCGTTGAAGCCATTTTACCTTTATATTCAGAAATCCATTTTTCAGCTTTGGCAGTTGTCCTATTAAAAACAGTTACATTATGCCCAGCTTTTGATATATATCCAGCCATCGGATAACCCATTACCCCGAGACCTATGAAAGCAACATTACAAGTCATAAATTATTTATATGTTTAAAAGTTTAAGTTTAAAAGTAATTATATTTGGTTTTATTTTTACATTTTTTTCGTGTTTTGGACAGAGTTTTTTTATAGGACTGTTTAATTCTAGCATAAGAGAAACGCTTTCTATAACACATGGACAATTTGGCACGATTTATGCATCTGCAACTCTATTAAGCAGTCTACTTTTAATATGGATTGGAAAAAAAATTGATGATGTAAATGTATTAAAATTTGCAATCTTTGTTACTTTACTTTTGTCATTTTCGTCTTTTTTCTTTTCCAAAATATCATCTGTAGCTTTTTTATTCATCGCTATTTTTTTAATGAGATTTTCTGGGCAAGGATTAATGTCTCATACAGCCTCAACTACAATTTCAAGATATTTTACAAAATCGAGAGGTAAAGCATTAAGTATTATATGGTTTGGTTTATCCTCTGCTGAATTTATCATGCCAGTCTTAATTGTTTATCTTTTAACTTTGTTCATTTGGCAAGATCTATGGATAGCCTTTTCTTTATTAGTTTTAATTTTTTTACCTTTAGCATCATACTTCTTGGTCAAAGATGTGAAATTAGATACTAGAGAAAGTAATCAAAATGAAAATTTAAAAGAGGAAAACATCAAAAACTGGAAAAGAATCGAAGTTCTTGGTGATTATAGATTTTATATTGTTACATTAAATATGTTGGCAATGCCATGGATAGCAACAGGAGTATTTGTCTATCAATCATTTGTCACAAATGCTAAAGGGTGGGGTGAGTATACAATCGCACAATCTTTTATGTCTTACTCAATTTTCTCTGTAATTACTTTAATTGTTGCTGGTTATTTAATCGATAAGTTTACTAGTAGAAAATTACTAATTTATATGAATATTCCATTATTATTAGGAACTTTAGTCATTATATATTTTGATGCCCCACATTCTGCTTTTTTATTTCTTGGATTAGTGGGAATATCAAACGGTCTTGCGAATTTATTAGGATCCTCAACATGGGCAGAAATTTATGGGGTAAAATATATTGGATCAATTAAAGCATTAACAACTGCTCTAATGGTATTTGCTACCGCTTTTGGTACAGCATTATTTGGTTTTTTTATAGATGCTGGATTTTCAATTGAAAAAATCGCATTTATTGCAGCAATTGCTATAGCATGCTCTATAGTCTTACTTTTCACTATTAGAAAAAAATTAAATCCAGTTTATCTCTAATACCGCTTGATTTTTTTATGATCGAGGTGTATTTAACCGTCCATGGCAAGAGTTACAGTTGAAGATTGTATTGATAAAGTTGATAGTCCTTACGAGCTAGTATTGGTTGCAAAAGAGAGAGCAACTCAACTTAATTCAGGATTAGAACCAACTTTAGACAGAGATAATGATAAAAACACAGTAATTGCATTAAGAGAAATTGCTGAAGAAACAATTAAAGTTCCAGATTTAACAGATGCTGCAGTTTACAAATTAAGAAAACATGTTGAGCAAATAGATGACACTTCTGAAGACGAAGATGACATTGGAGATGATTTTGAAAATCTTTACAAAGGTGAGATTTCAAAAAGTGGTGTACCAATACTTCCTTCTAAAAGAGCAAGAAAAATTCCAGAAAAAATTCAAGTTTCAAAAGATGACTTGGCTGAACTACAAAACACAGCTGAACAAACTACCTCTGATCCTATTGAAGATATACAAGAAGAAGAATCAGATGTTTCATTAGATGAAATGAAAGATCAAGAAGAGATAGTTTCAAACGAAACAGAAAATCAAGAGTAAATTAACCAAATTCCTTAATTATTTTTTCTCTGTGCTCATCTAAATCAGGGATATCACCTCTTGTTTCCTCATCTTTATAGGTAGACATTTTAATTGGGTTACCTGCAGATTTAAATTCACCAATAATTTTATGATATGATTTTACAATCATATTTCTGTCTTTAATTTGTGGGTTTTCTACAGCTTGTTTTATATTAAAAATTGGTCCACAAGGAATTTTTAATTCTTCCATTTCTTTCACCCATTCATTTGTAGATTTTGAACTTAATTTTTTTTCAAAAATTTCTTTTAATTGATCCATGTTTTCACATCGTAATGAATTAGAATTAAATCTTTCATCATTTATAGTTTCTGGAATTTTTAATACTTCGCAAAGTTTTGCAAAAAGTTTATCATTACCTGCAGCAATAATTATGTAACTATCTTTTGTTTTGAAAGCTTCAAAGGGTGCAATGGATGGATGTCTCGAACCCATTGGCCCTGGAATTTCATTTTTGGACAGATACCTTGCAATTGCATTTTCTAAAATTGCTATTTGGCAATCTAACATTGAAACATCTATAAAAGCTCCTTTTCCAGTTTTTTGTCGATCATATAAAGCTGCATTAATTCCAATTGCTGTAAATAGACCAGCTGTAATGTCTCCAATAGAAGTTCCAACTCTTGTGGGTTCAGAATTAGGGTGACCAGTAACACTCATTAACCCTCCCATACCCTGAACTACCATATCGTAAGCTGGCAGTTCTTTTAATGGACCAGTTTGCCCAAAACCCGAAGCAGATGCATATATTAATTTAGGGTATTTTTTACTCACATCTTTCCAACCAAAACCCCATTTATCTAATGTGCCAGGCTTAAAATTTTCTACTAAAATATCTGCTTTGGACAAAATTTTATCAAAAATTTTTTTGTCATATTCATTTTTCAAGTTTAGAGCTATACTTTCTTTACCTCTATTAAGCGACATGAAGTATGCAGAATAATCTTTTACAAAAGGTCCAAATTTTCTAGAGTCATCACCTGTTTCAGGAGCTTCCACTTTTATTACTCTTGCACCTAAATCTGAGAGTATCATCGTACAATAAGGTCCTACTAAAACCCTTGTTAAATCAACAACTAATAAATTTTTTAATGGCCCATTCATAATAAAATATATGACATTTCCTTATATTGACTCTTACTAATAAGTTCAATTTAATATGTTTATTAAATTAATTTAAAGAGGGGAAAACATGTTTAAAAAAATAAGTTTTTATTTCACAACATTATTTTTAGCTTTCTCATTAATTGGATCAGCCTATGCCGTGACACTAAAAGCAAGTCACCAGTGGCCGGGCACTCCAAGAGCCGATGGTTCTTTTGATCCAAGACATGAAATGGTTCAAATAATTGCTGATGAAGTTAAAAAAGCTGGTGTAGATTTGGATATCAGAATTTATCCTGCAAAATCACTTTATAAACCAAAAGAGCAATGGAAACCAATGACTACTGGTCAATTAGATATTTCTGCATTTCCATTGGCATATGCATCGAAATTTCATCCGGAATTTGATGCAACACTAATGCCAGGAACAGTTAAAAATCACGATCATGCCTTAAGATTTAATAAAGGTCCGATGATGACAGAGATTAAAAGAATAATTAATGATGCTGGTGTCGTAGTATTATCGGATGCTTGGCTTGGTGGTGGATTTGCATCAAAATCTAAATGTATTAAAAATCCATCAGATGCTAAAGGACAAGTAATGAGAGCAGCTGGTAAAGCATTTAACCAAATGTTAGAAGCAGCTGGTGCTGGTATTCAAAGTATGCCTTCATCAGAAATTTATACTGGATTACAAACAGGAGTTTTAACTGGTGCAAATACTAGTTCAGGAAGTTTTGTAAGTTACAAAATTTATGAACAAGTAAGCTGTGCAACACCTCCAGGAAAATTTGGATTATGGTTTATGTATGAGCCAATTTTAATGTCAAAAATGAGTTTTGATAAATTAAATTCAAAACAACAAAATGCCTTGATGGAAGCAGGTAAAGTTGCTGAGAAATATATGACTGCGCAGGTTGAAAATTTAGATAAAAAATTTGAAGACGCATATAAGGCAGCAGGAGTGAAGTTAGTATATATGGATGCAAACGACCATGCGGCTTGGGTTGAGATTGCAAAACAATCTTCTCACAAAGCATTTGCTGAAAAAGTTCCAGGTGGCGATAAGCTTATGGAAATGGCTTTGGCAGTTAAATAAAAAAAAATATAAAGAACCCCTATTTAAAAACTAAATAGGGGTTTTTTTTATGAAAGAAAAGTACTTAAAATTCTGTAATTTATCTTCAAAGGCCTGTGGTGCTTTTGCAGTTCTAGCCTTAATATTATCTATTTTAGTAATTGTAGAGCTAGTCTTTGAAAGATATTTTTTTCAAAGAGCGATCACTTGGCAAACAGAATTAGTTACTATGTTGTTAGTTGCTTCAACTTTCATTGGAAGTGCATATGTTTTAAGTGAAAAAGCACATGTTAGTATGGAGTGGATATATGATTTTTTATCAAGAAAAAATATCGTAAGACTTAAAATATTTACATCATTAATAAGTTTATTATTTTTTTTAATTTTATTTTATTTTGGATTTTTAATGGTTGAGGAAGCTTTTACCAAAAATTACTCAACAGGAACAGTTTGGGACCCACCATTATGGATACCTTACTCTTCTATGATGATTGGTGCAGCTTTAATGATACTTCAATATATCGCTGAAATTATAAAACTTGTCGATGAGGAGAAAAATAATTAATGGATCCTTTATTAATAGCAGTAATTGTTGCAGTTTTTACTCTAATAGTTTTATTTTCAGGAATACCAATTGCATTTGGTTTAAGTTTTGTCTCAATAGCTCTTCTAGTTGCATTTGAAGGATTTCAAATGTTAGATGTTTTTGCTGAAACCTTTTACGCGGGATTAAACTCTTTTGTTCTACTTTCAATACCAATGTTTATTTTGATGGGAATGGCAGTTGCTAATTCTCCAGCAGGAAAAGACCTGTATACTGGATTAGATAGATGGCTTTGGAGGGTCCCAGGTGGATTAGTAATATCTAATATTGGAGCATGCTCTGTTTTCGCTGCTTTAAGTGGATCAAGCCCTGCTACATGTGCAGCTATAGGAACAATGGGTATTCCAGAAATGAGAAAAAGAGGTTACTCAGATCAAATAGCAACAGGAACAATAGCAGCCGGTGGAACTCTAGGAGTTTTAATTCCTCCAAGTATTGTTTTAATTGTTTACGGAATAGCAACTGGTACATCAATTGGAAGATTATTTTTATGTGGTTTAGTGCCTGGATTTATGTTGGCAGGTATGTTTGCAATTTGGGCTCTTATACATAGTTATTTTATTGATAAAGACTCTGCAAAAGCTTTAAAAAACAGAACCCCTCCAACATTAAAAGAAAAAATTGAAGTATTGCCAAGAATTCTTCCTTTTTTAGCAATCATTGCAGGTGTTTTATATGTGTTATACGGTGGAGTTGCTACACCATCAGAGGCATCAGGTGTAGGAGCATTTTTAGTTTTTGTATTGATCGCTGTAGTTTACAAAATTTATCAACCAAAAAAAATATGGAATATTGTTAAAGTTTCAATGAAAGAAAGTGTGATGATAATGTTCATCATTGCAGCATCTTATCTTTTTGCATTTACATTATCTCAGCTTTACGTAACTCAGTCTTTAGCGCAGAGCATGGTAGAAATGAGCTCAAACAAATGGGTTGTATTTATTTTAATTAATATTTTTTTATTAATTGCTGGTTTCTTTTTACCACCAGTTGCTGTTATTGTGATGACTTCAGCAATATTATTACCAGTAATCACAACCTTAGGATTTGACCCATATTGGTTTGCTATCGTATTTACAATAAATATGGAAATTGGTCTGATAACCCCACCTGTTGGATTAAATCTTTACATAATTAAAGGTATTACTCCTGATGTTAGTTTGTCAGAAATATTAAAAGGATCTATTCCGTTTATGATAATTATGGCTTTAGCCATATTAATTCTGTGTATTTTCCCTGAAATTGTTACCTGGTTGCCTGATAAAATAATGGGCAAAAGCTTAGGTTTTTAATATATAAAAAACAACATGTTAAATATAAAAAGAATTTTTGAAACCATTGCGGATGCTGGACAAAAGATTTTAGAAAAAAAATCTATCAAAAGCATTTCAAAAAAAAGAGATCTATTAGATCTTTGTGATGATTTATTGTCAACTAAAGGTGCAGCCTTTGGTATAACACTATCAAGAGATATCTTGTTCAGATATCAAAACTTATCTTTAGAGGATAAAAAGAAATTTTTAATTCAGGTAAATGATAAGTATAAACCCGACTCTGTAAAAATAGATGAAGCCATTAAAAGTTACAGCAAATTAAAGGATACCTCATCTATTTTAAATCTATCTAGGGTTGCATCAGGAATAAGAAAAGAGCTATTTGTGAGACTAAATATGGCTCCAAACGGCACATCAGAGATAGTCTCCTTAAGAGAGGATTTGTTAAACTTAATAAAAGACCATCCTGAACTTAAAAGTTTAGATTATGACTTAATAGATATATTTAAAAATTGGTTTAACCCAGGCTTTTTAAAAATAAGAAAGATAACATGGGATACAAAAGCAAATATTTTAGAAAAATTATTAAAATACGAAAAAGTACATTCTATGAAGGATATGAATGAACTTAAAAGAAGACTTGGAAAAGATAGAAGATTTTTCGCTTATTTTCATCCAGCATTAGATGACGAACCAATTATCTTTGTCGAAATAGCTTTGACAAAAGGTCTAAGCCAGTCAATACAAGAATTAACTAGACCCTCAGAAGAAAAAATAAAAAATTATGATACTGCAACTTTTTATTCAATTAGTAACTGTCAAGAAGGTTTATCAAGAGTAACTTTAGGAAATTTTTTAATTAAAAGAGTTGTTTATGAGCTTCAGGAGGAACTTCCAGATATTAAATATTTTGGAACATTATCACCAATGGTTGGTTTCGCAGATTGGTTTAAAAATATGGAAAGTCCACAAGCTGCTGAAATACTTGGAGAGGCAAATAAAAATAGTTTAGATTTTTTAAAGTCATCTGATTTAAAAATAGGAGATAAAAGAATCGCGGATAATAAAGCTTTGGTTAGTAAGCTGGCGGTAAATTATCTAGTAAAACAGAAAAATGATTTTGGTTTTCCAATAAACGATGTTTGTAGATTTCATTTAAAAAATGGAGCAGATATTGACGATATTGCAGTTAATGCCAATGTTTCTGAAGTTGGTTTTAAAAGATCTTTTGGTGTAATGGTTAACTATAGATACGAATTAGCAAAAATTGAGAAAAATCATCAAGAATATGTAAACGAAAAGAAAGTTAACATTTCGAATAAAGTTAAAAAACATGTCTAAGATAAACAGATTGGTATCAGTTGCACCTATGATGGATTGTACTGACAGGCATGAAAGATACTTTTTAAGATTGATAAGCAAAAACGTTCTACTTTATACGGAGATGGTTGTGTCTGAGGCTATTGATAGGGGAGATAAAGAAAAATTATTATCTTTTGATATTAGAGAAAAACCAGTTGCGCTTCAATTAGGTGGTTCTACGCCAAAATTATTAGCAAATTCAGCTAAAATTGGTGAAGAATTTGGTTATGATGAAATTAATTTAAACCTAGGCTGTCCAAGTAAAAAAGTTCAAAAGAATAGATTTGGTGCATGTTTAATTAAAGAACCAAATTTAGTTGCTGATTGTTTATCAGAAATGATTAACTCAACATCTTTGCCAGTTACAGTCAAGACTAGAATTGGTTATGACGATGTAGAAGATTATGAAAGTTTTTTTAATTTTATAAAAACTTTAAAACAAACTGGTGTTAAAACTTTCATCATTCATGCTAGAAAAGCTATGCTTGGTAAATTTACACCCAAACAAAACCTCAATATACCTCCCTTGAAATATGATTATGTATATAAATTAAAACAAGATTTTAAAGATCTAGAAATTATTATTAACGGTGGAGTCAACTCTGTTCAAGAAGTAAAAAATCATTTAGATAAAGTAGATGGAGCAATGATTGGAAGATCTGTTTATCATTCGCCCTACTTTTTGGCCAATATTGAAAAAGAGATATTTAATAATCATGATATTAAAGTTCGGGAAGAAATTGTTGAGGATTTAATTGACTATGTTAAGGCACAAGTAAAAACAGGCACAAGAGTAAATCAAGTAATGAGACATACACTTGGTTTATTTCATGGACAAGCGGGCTCAAGTCATTGGAAAAGATACTTAAGTGAAAATATGTGTGTAAGAGATGCGGATGTAAAAAAAATTGATCATATCATGGATAAAGTAAAACTTTCTCCAAAATTACATTCGGCAGGTCGAATTGATTAATACTATTCTCTCTAATCAGTATTATTTGTTAATTTTACTAATGATTGTTACTGCATTTCCAGTTGGATTTTTTGCAGGTTATTTTGGAATAGGAGGAGGACTAATTTCTGTTCCTGTACTTTTTTTTATTTTTGAAACAGCAAATGTTGATAAATCATATTTGATGCACCTCTCCGTAGGGACAGCTTTTTCTATTACAATTTTCACATCTTTTGTTTCAGTAATGACACATAGAAAACATAAGGCTGTAGATACAAATATTTTAAAAACTTATGGACTGTTTGTGATATTTGGAGTTTTGATTGGTACATATATGGCAGCATTATTAAATACAAAAGCTTTGGTCTTATTTTTTGCTGTAGTTGTCTATTTTTTTGGTGGATATTTAATGTTGATAAAACAAGAATTAAAAAAGAATAAAAAATTTAAGTTTCTTCCAAGAGCAACCTTTGGTTTCTTATCTGGTTTTATATCTGCACCTATGGGTATTACTGGAGCTATGATGAATGTGCCAATCCTAAGATACTTTGGATATCCCATAAGTAGAGCAATAGGAAGTTCTGCTGCAATAGGATTTGTGATAGCATCAATCGGCTCAATTGGTTTTTTGACATCTGGTTTTTTATTAAATGCAAATCTCCCTTTAAGCATAGGTTTTGTAAATATTCCTGCATTTTTGATATTTATTCCAATTACCTCTTTTATGGCAAGAATAGGAGCAAATATGGTTCACAGCACTGATAAAAATAAAACTCAAAGAATGTTTGGTGTGTTTTTATATATTATTGGCACATTATTTTTAATAAGATTTCTTGATTTATAAATAATTGTTTCTAATTTAAAATCTATTTTATGAAAAATAAAAAAAATTTAGTAATTTTACTAACTTTTTTGTTTTGTACATATTCAAGCGCAGAAGATGTACAAAAATTAATAGATAACAATTTGAGTAATAAAATTAATGAGATTTCAAATAAATTATCAAATAATATTTCTAACAATTTTAAAAATCACGAAAGAATTAAATACCTAGATTTTTCAGTCAATTTTCAAGAAAATTTAAAGCCAACCATTGAAATACAAAGCGTAAATAAATTAGCAGAGAATGAAAATGGATCACTTTTTAATCAAACAAATTTATCATCTCATGATGGAGATACCACTTTAAACTTAGGTTTGGGAAAAAGAAAATTAATTAACAATGACAGTTTACTTTTGGGTTCAAATATTTTCTTTGATTATCAATTTGATGAATCGCATTTTAGAAATGGTTTAGGGCTTGAAGCTATTTCAAACTCATTAGATATTAGAGGCAATTACTATAATGCAATTAGTGGATTTAAGGCAACCGATGAAGGTAGTGAAAAGGCTCTAGATGGATATGATTTACAATTAGATTATCATTTAAAAGATTTAGAAAATTCAAAAACAGATTTATTTATACAAACATTCGAGTGGGAAAATCCCAATTCTTCTTTTAAAGAAAAAGGAGAAAAAGCAGGAATTATTTCTCAAATTGGTAACCTTGCATTTGAAATAGGGTATTTAAATGATAATAAAAATAATGATGGATTTTTTGGTAGTATAAAACTTGTAATAAAATTGGGAGATAATAAAAAAGATAATGAAAGCAAAATTGCAACAAAAGATAAAAAACAAAGTTTAAGAGATAAGTTTTATATTCCAGTTAAAAGAGAAAATAAAATTAAAGTTGTTAAACTATCTTCAGGAGTAAAAATAGGTGGCTTTTAATTTTATAATAAATCGTTGGAATATAGTATTTTTAATTCTAATTACATGTATGTTTTATCAAAGCACTGCAAGTGCTGAAAGTTGCCACAGAAATGCTGATAATAAGATTATTGTTGCTGATACAACAGATACTCCTGTTTCTCACGATAGTGGAAGTAATTACGATCAAGATTCTTGTAATGAAGAACCGTTGTTTTATAAAGTAAAAATATTTGAAGTAATGATGTGTGCTTCAGATCCCTTTGTTGCTGGCTCAGGAGACACTGGTTCAGATCCTGATTTTACATCATGCACAAACTTATTTACAAATTCTAGTGGAAAAGATATTGAAATCACTCCAAATGTAAAAACAGATTTATTTGATAGTAGTGTTACATTACCATTAGGAAATTTTCCATACTCAGTAATAATTGTAAGTAATCATTTAAAAATTAAACATTATGAAACATATATAGATACTGGTGACAATGATGCTGATATACGTGGATATGGAGCATCTGATTTTTCCTCTGGAAAAACTTGTTGGACGCATGAAGGCTTTACAACATATACAGGCTACTCAACGTCGATGCATGGTAAAACTATACTATCTACAAGCGCAGGCACCTCAAATTCATTAGGTTTAATTTGTGGTGATACATTTGATGCAGATAGTACCTCAACATATGAGTATACTACAGAAATCTTAGACTCAATTGATGCTACTTGCGATGCTTCAAACGACTGTGATACAACATTTAGACCATACGTTGGTTATCAAGCTAATAGCGAAATCGATGGCTCCTATGCAGGGGTTTTATTACAAGATGATAGAAGAACTGTTGGATCAAATAGGGACAATTCTACAACAGTTGCATACATTATTAACTTTAATAATCCATTAATTATAACAGAAGACGTAAAAACATTTGAAATGTTATTTGATACAAAATCATCTGTAAGTATTGATTGGGGAGCTGCAGCGAGTGTAACTAACGCAGTAAAAATGGGCGTAGATCCCTTTAAAGTTAAGTATACAATAAGTAATTAGTCTATTTTTTGGTCATATTTACCAATTTTGCCAGTTTTTTGTAGCAAATCATCGATAAATTTGAAGATTTTTTTCATTCTTTCTTTTGAAGTAGGACTTTCAGTAACAATAACTAGTGATGGTTTATTAGAAGAAGCTCTAATCAAACCCCAAGATCCATCTTTAAATGAAAACCTAACACCATTTACAGTGAGCACATCATCAATTAATTGTCCATCAATTTTATTTTTATTTCTTTTTATTTCATCTATTTTACTTACCAATTCCTCAACAACTTTATATTTTTCACTATCTTCACAGAAAGGAGCCATAGTCGGAGATTGAAAAGTTTTTGGCAAATCATTAATAATTTCATTCATACTTTTATTATGATTATTTAATAAATGGCATACTTGAATTGCTGAATTTATACCATCATCGTATCCATAACCTAAAGGTTGGTTAAAAAAGAAATGACCACTTTTTTCAAAACCCGCTAATGCTTTTTCTTCGTATACTTTTCTTTTGATGTGAGAATGACCAGTTTTCCAATATATGGTTTTGCATAAATTATCTAATAAAACTTTATCATTTGTGTAAAGACCAGTCGATTTTACGTCCACTATAAATTTAGAATTTTTATGATTATCTGATAAATTTCTTGCAATTAGTAATCCTATTTTATCTGCAAAAATTTCATTTCCCTTGTTATCTATAACTCCAACTCTATCTCCATCTCCGTCAAAACCAAACCCAATATCAGCATTATTTTCTAATACGTATTTACTTATTGCATGAAGCATTTTAAGATCTTCAGGATTTGGATTGTATTTTGGAAATGTATAATCTAAATTACAATCTAATTCTATTACATCACAACCTATACCTCTAAGTATATCAGGGGCAAAAATCCCTGCTGTTCCATTTCCACAAGCAACTACAGCTTTTATTTTTTTCTCAATTTTATTTTTTTTTATTAAATCATTTTTATATATTTCTTGAAAATCACTAATTTCTTTTTCTTTACCTGAGCCAATTGTAAATTTTTCATTTAAAGTTATTCCTTTTAGTTCAGCCATTTCTTCAGGGGCATGAGTTAATCCTTTTTTGATACCCATTTTTACACCAGTCCAACCATTTTCATTATGACTTGCTGTAACCATAGCAACAGCATCTGCATCTAAATTGAATTGTGCAAAATATACCATAGGAGATAATGACAATCCTATATCTTCAATAAAGCACCCAGTTGAAAGCAAACCTTTCTTTAGTGATGACTTAATTTCTTCGCTATAAGATCTGTAATCATGTCCAACAATGATTCTCGGATTTTCTTTTTTTGTGTGAGCCTTAACTTGAGTCCCTAAACCTTTACCTAAATTTGTCACA